>NZ_CP104275.1:1387284-2080926 GCF_025244925.1 Arthrobacter zhaoxinii | reverse complement strand
TGACGGACTCCAAGGAGCTCCCGGAGGCTTACAAGGGCCTGGGCTATCACGAGCTCAACGCCATGCTGAACCTGTACGGCAAGAACGGAGAGATCCAGTTCGACGCCGACCGCGCTGCTGCGCGCCAGTACTTCCTTGAGCACGTTAACAACAACACGGTCTTCTTCCATGACCTGGAAGAGAAGCTGGAATACCTGGTCAAGAATGAGTACTACGAGCCGGAAACGCTCGACCAGTACTCCATGACCTTCATCAAGGAGCTGTACAACCGCGCCTACAAGAAGAAGTTCCGCTTTGAGACCTTCCTCGGCGCGTTCAAGTTCTACACCTCGTACACGCTGAAGACCTTCGACGGCAAGCGTTACCTGGAGCGCTACGAAGACCGTGTCTGCATGGTTGCCCTGCACCTGGCCCGCGGCGACGAGCAGCTGGCCACGCAGATGGTGGATGAAATCATTGAGGGCCGCTTCCAGCCGGCCACCCCCACGTTCCTCAACGCGGGCAAGGCACAGCGCGGCGAGCTGGTCTCCTGCTTCCTGCTGCGTATCGAGGACAACATGGAGTCCATCGGGCGCTCCATCAACTCCGCGCTGCAGCTGTCCAAGCGCGGCGGCGGCGTTGCCTTCGCGCTGACCAACATCCGCGAGGTCGGCGCGCCGATCAAGCAGATCGAGAACCAGTCCTCCGGCGTCATCCCCGTGATGAAGCTCCTCGAGGACAGCTTCTCCTACGCCAACCAGCTCGGAGCCCGCCAGGGTGCCGGTGCCGTGTACCTGCACGCCCACCACCCGGACATCAACCGGTTCCTGGACACCAAGCGTGAGAACGCGGATGAGAAGATCCGCATCAAGACCCTCTCACTCGGCGTCGTCGTCCCGGACATCACCTTCGAACTGGCCAAGCGCGACGAGGACATGTACCTGTTCTCCCCGTACGACGTCGAGAAGGTCTACGGCATGCCGTTCTCCGACATCTCGGTCACCGAAAAGTACTACGAGATGGTCGACGACGCGCGGATCAAGAAGACCAAGATCCGTGCCCGCGACTTCTTCCAGACCCTCGCCGAGATCCAGTTCGAGTCGGGCTACCCCTACATCATGTTCGAGGACACGGTGAACCGGGAGAACCCGATCGAGGGCAAGATCATCATGTCCAACCTGTGCTCGGAGATCCTCCAGGTTTCCCAGCCCACCACGTACAAGGATGACCTGTCCTACGACGAGACCGGCAAGGACATCTCCTGCAACCTCGGCTCGCTGAACATTGCCAAGACCATGGACTCGCCGGACTTCGGCCGGACCATTGAAACGGCCATCCGCGCGCTGACTGCAGTGTCGGACATGAGCCACATCGGCTCGGTGCCGTCCATTGCCAAGGGCAACGACATGTCCCACGCCATCGGCCTGGGCCAGATGAACCTGCACGGCTACCTGGCGCGTGAGCGGGTCTACTACGGCTCCGAAGAGGGCATCGACTTCACCAACATGTACTTCTACACGGTGGTCTTCCACGCCGTGCGGGCGTCGAACCTGCTGGCCATCGAAACCGGCCGCAAGTTCGCCGGCTTCGAGCGCTCCAAGTACGCCACCGGCGAGTACTTCGACAAGTACACCAACCGCGAATGGGTTCCGCAGACCCAGCGCGTGCGTGAGCTGTTCGAGGGCGTGCACATCCCCACCCAGGCTGACTGGGAGGCGCTGAAGGCTTCGGTCATGGAGCACGGCATCTACAACCAGAACCTGCAGGCCGTGCCGCCCACCGGTTCGATCTCCTACATCAACAACTCCACCTCTTCCATTCACCCGGTGGCGTCGAAGATCGAGATCCGCAAGGAAGGCAAGCTGGGCCGCGTGTACTACCCGGCGCCGTACCTGACCAACGACAACCTGGAGTACTACCAGGATGCGTACGAAATCGGTTACGAGAAGATCATCGACACCTACGCCGCTGCCACCCAGCACGTGGACCAGGGCCTGTCCCTGACGCTGTTCTTCAAGGACACCGCAACCACCCGCGACATCAACAAGGCGCAGATCTACGCCTGGCGCAAGGGCATCAAGACCATTTACTACATCCGCCTGCGCCAGCTTGCGCTGGAAGGCACCGAGGTTGAGGGCTGCGTTTCCTGCATGCTGTAACGCTGCTGCTTTCCGCACCCCTTTCCCCGAACTTTTGAAGACAAGGAATTACTCATGACCGAGAAGCTGAAGCTGATCGACGGCGTCGAGGCGATCAACTGGAACCGGATCCAGGATGAGAAGGACGTTGAGGTCTGGAACCGTCTGGTCAACAACTTCTGGCTGCCGGAGAAGGTGCCGCTGTCCAACGACGTCCAGTCCTGGGCCACGCTGACTCCGGATGAGCAGCAGCTCACCATGCGCGTGTTCACCGGCCTGACCCTGCTGGACACCATGCAGGCCACCATCGGCGCCGTCTCGCTGATCCCCGATGCGCTGACCCCGCACGAGGAAGCGGTCTACACGAACATTGCGTTCATGGAGTCCGTGCACGCCAAGAGCTACTCCTCGATCTTCTCCACCCTGGCTTCCACCAAGGAGATTGACGAGGCGTTCCGCTGGTCCACGGAGAACCCGCATCTGCAGAAGAAGGCGCAGATCATCACCGATTACTACCGCGGCGATGATCCCCTGAAGCGCAAGGTGGCTTCCACCCTGCTGGAGTCCTTCCTCTTCTACTCGGGCTTCTACCTGCCGATGTACTGGTCTTCGCGGGCCAAGCTCACAAACACGGCCGACCTGATCCGCCTGATCATCCGTGACGAGGCCGTGCACGGCTACTACATCGGCTACAAGTACCAGCGCGGCCTGGAGACCGTTCCCGTGGAACGCCGCGAGGAACTGAAGGACTACACGTACGAGCTGCTCTTCGAGCTGTACGAAAACGAAGTCCAGTACACGCATGACCTGTACGACGGCGTCGGCCTGGCCGAGGACGTCAAGAAGTTCCTGCACTACAACGCCAACAAGGCGCTGATGAACCTGGGCTACGAGGCCATGTTCCCGTCCACCCTGACGGACGTGAACCCGGCGATCCTTTCGGCCCTGTCGCCGAATGCCGACGAGAACCACGACTTCTTCTCCGGCTCCGGCTCGTCCTACGTGATCGGCAAGGCCGTGAACACGGAAGACGACGACTGGGACTTCTAGTTCCAAGGCTCGGAGCTTTCTGAGCAATGAAAAACCCGCTGCCCGCGTTAGGGCAGCGGGTTTTTTTATGCGCGTCTCCGGTTTCCGGGGCTTTCGGCAGCCGAAACCGGCTTTCGACCTCGCAGCGGCTTCTGACCGCGGACTAAAATCCGCCTCGGGGGATGGATATGCGTCGGCGCAAGCCGGAAGCCCCGTTGCACGGTGCAGGTTGACACCGCAGCGGCATTGCAGGACCACTCGTTCATTCCCGATGCGAAGGACGACCAACATGCATCAGCACTTTAACCGCTGCCTTCTGGGGCTGCTCACCGTTGGCGCATTGTTCGCCAGTGGCTGCTCCTTGCTGCCCAAAGAGGGTGATCCAACGTCGGAAACCACCTCTGCAACAGGTGAGTCGCAAACCAGTATTCCGGCTGAACAACCGGGCTCTGAACCGAGTTCCCCCTCACCGTCTGCGACAGCTCAGACGCAAACCAGTATTCCGGCTGAACAACCGGGCTCTGAGCCGAGTTCCCCCTCACCGTCTGCGACAGCGGTGCCCGAAATCTTCTCCGCAAATCAGTGCGCGGATCGGGTAGACGAATCCTGCCTGGAGCCTTTGAATGAGGCACCACAGGGCGCCGCCCCTCCGCAGAGCAAAGTTACAACCAACACATACTCCTACACGGTCAAGGAATATGTGGAGTGGATCCTCGAAGACCTGCACAAAAAGTGGACCCAATGGTTTACCGAGAACAACTTCGCCGAACCAGTGGTCTATTTCAAAGTGGTCTATGAGACGGACCCTGCCTACGTTATGAACTGCGGTTCCACTGTGGTGCCGCATGATCATCCAAATGCCTACTACTGCTCCAGGGATCCCTATAACGTGGCCAACGGTTCCGATAATGGAACAGTAATATTTCCTGTCACGACCATGCAGCGCATGTGGAAGGGGGACGTTCTGGGCAGGACAAGTATGCGGGTGGGTGACTTCGCGGCGGCCGTTATAGTCGCCCATGAATATGGGCATAGTGTGCAGGACGAACTGAGTATCCAGTGGGAACGTTTCTATCCGGGGCAGGTCCCCGCTTTTACCGGTTCCAACAAGGAGGCAATCGCCGACTGTTTCGCCGGTGTCTGGATGACAACGGCATACTACGAGGGAATGCTTGAGCCCGGTGACGTCGATGAGGCCGTTGCTGCACTCAATGCGATCGCTTCTGCTCAGGCGGGATCGTCACACCCTGTTGCAGAGGAAAGGCGAGCCGCTCTCATGCTGGGGTACTTGGGTACATCCGGCAACGGAGGCGATCCCATGGAGTGTGTCGATCGCTACTGGAGGTAAACCGCAGTTACTGTACCCGTGGACGGTGGTGCCCCCTCCCGCGTAGCCTTCCGCGTCATGACCGAAAAAGAACTCACGCGCAAAATCGAACCCCCGCTGGCGGGAACGGAAACAGAAACCCTGCTGGGGTCCCTGGACCGGCAGCGTGCCACCTTTGCCTGGAAAACAGGCGGCCTTGATGCTGAAGCGCTCACCAGGACCGTCGGCGCCTCAGCGATTACCCTCGGCGGTCTGCTCAAGCACCTGGCGGGTGTGGAAGATACCTACTTCGCCTGGCGGTTGAAAGGTCAGGACCCGGGAGCCCCGTGGAATGCCGTGGACTGGCAGAGCGATCCGGACTGGGACTGGCGCACCGCCGCAGACGACAGTCCGGAGGACCTCTACGCCCTGTGGAGCGGCGCCGTCGGGCGCTCCCGGAAACGCCTTGCCGCCGCACTCGACGACGGCGGACTCGACCAGCTGCTGCCCGCCATCGAGGGTCAGGCCGGCAGCCTGCGCCGCATGCTGATCGACCTGATCGAGGAATATGCCCGGCATACCGGTCATGCCGATCTGATTCGTGAATCCGTGGACGGGCTGGTGGGGGAGGATCCTCCGGCGGACGTATCCTGGCCCGCTCCGGCGTCCGGCACCGCCGCCTATCCGGCACCCGCGGCAGGCGCGTAGCCTGACCCCATGGGTACTGGCTCTGCCTCAACCGCTGTCCGCACCCGGGGGCTGCAGAAGTACTTCGGCCGCGTTGAAGCGCTGAAAGGCATCGATTTAGAGGTTCCCGCCGGAAGTGTCTTCGGGATCATCGGTCCCAACGGTGCCGGTAAGACCACGCTTATGCGCCTGCTGCTGGACCTGCTGCGGCCCAGCTCCGGGGAGGTAACCGTCCTCGGCGTTGATCCCCGCAGCGGCGGCCCGGCCCTGCGCCGGCGAATCGGGTTCCTGCCGGGAGAACTGGCCGTCGCGGACAGAGTCAGCGGACGGGAACTTCTCCGCTTTTTCTCGCGCATCAGTGGACCCGTGGATCCGGGAACCGTTCCGGCGCTGGCGGAGCGGCTCGATCTGGACCTCGGCCGCCCGGCGCGTGCCCTGTCCAAGGGAAACCGGCAGAAACTGGGACTCATTCAGGCATTCATGCACCAACCCCCGCTGCTCATTTTGGACGAACCGACCAGCGGACTGGATCCGCTGATCCAGCAGGAGTTTCTGGCGCTGGTGAGGGAGGCGAGCAGCAACGGCCAGACGGTACTGCTTAGTTCGCACGTTCTCAGCGAGATCGAGGAGGCCGCTGACACTGTGGCCATCCTCCGGTCAGGGACAGTGATATCCGCCGCCGGCACCGCGGCCATCCGGGCTTCGGCCGGCCGCCGGGTGCGGATTGGAATTGCTGCGGCAGAGGCACCTGCCTTGGTTGAACGCCTTCGGCGGGTGCCTGGATTTGAGCTGCTGCAGGTGCCCGCCGACCCGGGGTCCGGGGACGCAGCCTCAATCTCTGCCCGGTTCGAGGGGGACATGCCGGACCTGATCACGGCTCTGGCGGGATACCACCTCCTGGACCTGGTGGTGCAGGAGCCCGACCTCGAGGAGGCCGTGCTGCGGTTCTACGGGCCGGAGAACACTGCCGGACCGGCCGACGGCGGTGCGGGCGAATGAGTCGCCTCCCCTTGTTCACCCGTTCGCTTGCCGGGTCATGGCGTCCGCTTCTGGGATGGGCGGCGGGCATCCTGGCTGTCCTGAGCCTGTACCTGCCCCTGTATCCGTCCCTGGCCGGCCAGGATTTCCAGGATCTCCTGCAGAGCCTGCCGCCCGAACTCATTTCCGCACTGGGCTATGACGAGCTGACCACCGGCGCCGGATACACCCAGTCGACGTTCTTCGGCCTCATCGGGTTCGCCCTTTTCACCATCGCCGCCGTTTCCTGGGGAACCCGGGCCATTGCCGGCGACGAAGAGAGCGGGGCCTTGGAACTCGTCCTGGCGCATGCAGTCGGCCGGGTCCAGCTCGTCCTGGAGCGCAGCGCCGCCATTGCTGCCCGCCTGCTGCTGCTCGGCCTTTTCACCGGCCTGGCCGTGCTGGTTTTCAACCGCCCAGCACAACTCGGACTCGTTCCTTCCCATGTCTGGGCCGGGTGCGCGGCGCTCATCGGACTGGCACTCCTGACCGCGTCCATCGCCCTGGCAGCGGGAGCCATCACCGGCCGCCGTGTCTGGGCGCTCGCTGCGGCCGTTGCGGTCGCCGTCGGCGGGTACGCCCTCAACGCGGTGGCCAACCAGAACCCTGACCTGGACTACCTCCACGCCTGGACGCCCTATCACTGGGCCTTCGGCGCCGGCCCGCTCAGCAACGGGGCCGACTGGGCCGGGCTCGGCGCACTGTACGGAACAAGTGCGCTGCTGGTGCTGCTTGCGGCCTTCGCGCTCACCCGGAGGGACATCGGCGCGTGATCTGCTGCCCTGTGTCATGATGTCCCCACCAAACACGACGGGGTGGGCGCCAATGCGCAACGTAAAGGGACTCACAGCCGCAGCGGCGGCGGTGCTGCTGCTGTCCGCCTGCACGGCCGCCGGCTCGTCGAGCGCGGACGAGCAGCCGGCGTCGAACGACGGCGCGGAAGTCTCGAAAGCGGCCTGCCGGGACACCGTGGTCCTCGGCGAGGACAGGGTGCTGGACCTGAGCGACGCCCCGGACTTTCAGGCCTGGGGCTTAGTGGACACGGCCGACGCCTCGGTTCCGTTCTCCACCGGATCGCCGGTGGAGATTGCCTGGCGGGTGACCGGCACCGGCACATTCGATACGTGGCTTGCCGATCCGCAGGGAAACCGGGTCGAGGTGTTCAAGAAGCCGGTCACTTCGATGGGGCAAGGGCCGGACAAACCGGGGGAGGGATGGGACGCCGTCTATGAGTTCGACGAGCCCGGGTGCTGGTCACTGCTGGTGCAGCGAAAGATGTCGGACCGCACGACGGCGATTTCGATCGACCTTCGGGTGGAAGAGCGGGTCCCGTCCTTCGCCTCGATTCACGAAGCGTACGACGCCGTTGCCGGGGTCCTGGGCTGCGACCCCGGCACCACTGCCGAACCGGTGACCGTGCACATCGACGGCTCCACCGCAGAGTACCGGATGTGTACGGACACGGTCGAAATAGTCCGCTATGACAACGAGGCGGACCGGTCCAAGGCCTCGGACCTGCTTCACGGCGCTGAAAACGGACCTGCGTACTTCGCCGAGGGCAGCAACTGGCACGTGCTGGTCCTGCCGGGCCGTGAGGGGCAGGCGCCTGGCCCCGAGGAAATCGCCGCTCTCGCCCAGGAGCTGGGAGGCCGGTATATCAGCGTGCCGGGCTAGCCCGCCGCCCTGTCATTAGTCGTAATATGAAGTTTATTCAGGAAATAAACTTCCATTGACGAAAAACTTGTGTAGGCTGGCAGCATGTTCACCGCATACGCCACAGTCCCGCAGGGATACACCGTCCATTCGGCCGCTACGCCGATGTCCTTCCCGGCCGGGGAGGC
Source organism: Arthrobacter zhaoxinii (assembly GCF_025244925.1). Classification (NCBI taxonomy): domain Bacteria; kingdom Bacillati; phylum Actinomycetota; class Actinomycetes; order Micrococcales; family Micrococcaceae; genus Arthrobacter; species Arthrobacter zhaoxinii. The sequence goes on along the minus strand of NZ_CP104275.1, from coordinate 2,072,929 downwards.
CCACCTCAAAGTCGACGGCAGTCCGAATGAGACGCCGCTTTACCTCTACCTCACCGGTGCCGACGCAAACGAGTATATGAGCGCGGCCATGTGGATCGACTACGCCCACCAGGGCGGCCATAAGGTCCAGGCCCTCATCCCGTACCTGCCCGGAGCGCGCCAGGACCGGGGCAACCCCTTCGGCGCCAAGGTCTACGCCAACCTCATCAACGCCATGAACGCCGACGAAGTGGTCTGCTTCGATCCGCACTCGCCCGTCATGCCGGCGCTGGTGCGCAACCTGCGCGTTGTGGATTCCTCCGCCGTGATCGCCCAGGTCCTGCGGAACAAGGCGGGGGAGTATGCCGGGGTCATCTGCCCGGACGCCGGAGCGAAGGAACGCACCGCCCGAACCGCCGCAGCGCTCGGACTTCCGCTCTATTCCGCCGAGAAGCACCGCGACTTTGCCACCGGCAAGCTCTCCTCCTTCACCTGCGAGGAGCTGCCCGCCGAAGGCCGCTTCCTGGTTGTCGACGACATCTGCGACGGCGGCGGAACCTTCATGGGCCTGGCCGCCGCCACCGGACTCGGGCCGGACCGCCTGGACCTGTGGGTCAGCCACGGAGTCTTCTCCGGCAAGGCGGCCCAGCTGCGGCAGGCCTACGGCTCCATCTACACCACCGATTCACATCCCGGCGCCGCCAACCCGGACGTTGCCGCTTCCATCACGCCCCTGATTTCCCACCTCATCTAAGGACGCCGCCATGACCACAACAGCACCCGCCACCGCACTGACCACTGCCAGCATCACGGCCGCCCTCTTCCAGACGGACGCGTACAAGCTCGGCCACATCCACATGTACCCGCAGGGCACCACGAAGGTCCTCTCCAACTTCACCAACCGCGGCTCCCGCCTCGAGGGCGTGGACCACGTGGTGCACTTCGGACTGCAGGCCTTCCTGCAGAAGTTCTGCATCGAGGCCTTCGCTCCGTTCTTCGCCGCAGACGAAGACGAGGCCGTGGCCGAGTACCAGGCCGGCCTCAATGACATCCTCGGCCCCAATACCGTAGGCACCAGCCACATCCGGGCCCTGCACCGCCGCGGCTACCTGCCGCTGATCTTCCGCGCCGTTCCCGAAGGAACCCGGGTACCCCTGCGGGTCCCGTCCGTCACTGTTGAGTCCACCGAACCGGAGTTCTTCTGGCTGGTCAACTACATCGAGACGGCGCTGAGCGCGTCCATCTGGCAGCCCTCCACCGCAGCGACCATCGCCGACAAGTACCGCGGCATCCTCGATGCCGCTGCCGAAAAGACCGGCACGGACGCCGCGTTCGTGGACTGGCAGCTCCACGACTTCTCCTTCCGCGGAATGCCCGGCGTCGAAGCCGCTGCCGCCTCCGGCGCCGGCCACCTGCTGTCCTTCAAGGGATCGGACTCCCTCGGCTCGGCGGACTTCATCCGCCGCTATTACAACTCCTCCTTCGGGGCCGACAACGGCCAGATCCTCGGTTCCATCCCCGCCAGCGAGCATGCGGTCATGTGCGCCGGCGGCCAGGACGGAGAAGCCGAGACCTTCCGCCACATCCTGGAGGTCAATTCCAGCGGCAACATCTCGCTGGTTTCCGACGGCTACGATCTGTGGCACGTGCTGCAGAACATCCTGCCGGGGCTTAAGGACATCATCACGTCCCGCGACGGCAACGTCGTCATCCGTCCCGACTCCGGGGATCCCGCCGACATTGTCTGCGGAACCTCCACCCGGCCCGGCGCCGTCGTTCCAGCCGCGGTGCCGGCCATGACCGACGACCCTGCCTTCTTCGGCGTCGTCGCCATCCTCGACGCAGAGTTCGGCTCCGCCCGCAACCAGGCCGGCTACAAGGTCCTGAACAAAGTGCGCGTGATGTACGGGGACTCGATCACGCCGGAACGCGCCGCCGACATCACCGATCGTTTGGAGAAGGCGGGCTACGCAGCCGAGAACGTAGTGTTGGGCGCCGGCTCGTTCACCTACCAGTACGTCACCCGGGACACGTTCTCCTCCGCCGTCAAGGTCACCTACATCGAGGTCAACGGCGAAGGGCGCAACGTCTTCAAGGATCCGATCACGGCCAAGGGCTTCGGGTCCAAGCGCTCAGCCACCGGCCGCCTGGCCGTGACACGGAACGACGACGGCGAGCTGGCCCTCATCGAGAAGGCCACCCCCGAGCAGGAAGAAGCCTCCCTGCTGCAGCCGGTCTGGGCCAACGGCGAGTTCCTCCGCCGCCAGTCCTTCGCCGACGTGCGGACAGTGCTCGGTAACATTTCCTCATGAGCATTGAACGGCAGCAGCCCCTCGTCTCGATCGATACCGTGCCCTTCATCGGAAGGGACGGGGGGCTGTGCGTGGTGACCGCGGAGCGGGCCAACGAACCGTTTGCCGGTGTCCAGGCGCTCCCCGGTGTCCTCCTGCTTCCCTCCGAACGGCTGGCCGAGGCCGCACTGCGGGCATTGACGGCCAAGACCGGAGTAGGGGAGGGCCAGGTGGAACACATCGGCACGGCGGGCGTGTACGACAATCCGGACCGTGATCCGCGCGGGCCGACCATCTCGATTGTCCACACCGCCGTCCTGCAGCCGGACGCCCGGCTCGATGAAACGAGGGCCAAGGTCACGCCGGTGGGGCAGGTCTCCGGACTGCCGTTCGACCACGACACCATCATCCGCCGCACTACCGGCACCGTGCTGGATGCCCTCTGGGTGGACCAGCCGCTGACGAAGGCACTGCTGGGAAAGCACTTCACCACCGCGCAGGCGGCCAGGATCATCCGGAGTCTCGCTGCCGCCGCGGGCCGCAGCGAACCCGATTCATCCAATCTGGGCCGGATGCTGGCCCGGAACCCGGCCCTGTTCAAGTCCAGCGAGGCAGTCGCCGCGGGCCGCGGCCGTCCGGCGGCAGGATGGTCCTGGACCTAACCTGACTTTGTGCTCCACTGTGAACCATGCACCTACCGTTGCGGTTCACAACGGAACACGCACCACGGACAGATGGCGTGCACGGAAAGGATCGTATTCGTGCACGCCTGTGCTTCCCAAGGCGCCCACACTTCCTGGACTAAGCGTCTTCGGATTCAACCACGGCGCCCGAGGGCTCTACGAATCGATGGGTTACGAAATAGTGACCACGAAAATGAAGCACCTCTAAATCTCGAACCTGTGCCCCATCGAAGGATCGACTTACGGGCCGGCAACGACGGGGCGTGGCTTGCGCCCGGGAGTGTCGGTTCTTGTTGGTTTCGGTGGCGGGTTTCGGCTCGTAGCCCGAGGTAGGTGCCGGTGATGATGAGTGCGGCGCCGAGGAGCCCGAGCAGGGCGAGGGTGTCCTGTCCGATGGTGAGTCCGATGAGGACTGCCCAGATGGGTTCGGTGCCCATGAGGAGGCTGGCTCGTGAAGCAGAGGTCTGCTGGATGGCCCAGGTTTGGACGAGGAACGCGAAGACGCTGCAGGCCAGGCCCAGGTAGAAGACGCCGAGCCACTGTGTCGGGTGGAAGGTTCTGATGGCGGCAAGGACGCCGGTATGGTCTGCGGCGGTGTAGACGACGGCGCAGACGGCGCTTTGCACCAGAGTCAGAGTCAGCGGGCTGTAGGCCCGTCCTCGGGTAAGGCCGGAGACAGCGGTGACGTGGACTGCACGGACGATCGCGGAGGCGAGCATCAGTGTGTCGCCAGGAGTCGGGGTAGCGAGCCCATCTTCGGAAACGAGCAGACACACACCGACGACGGCGATCACGCCGGCGCCGAGCACCATGCGCGGTAGCTTCACCCGAAAGGCGATGCTCTCGGCGACTGGGGTGAAAACGACGACGAGGCTGATGATCAAGCCGGCATTCGTGGCACTGGTGCCGGCGATCCCGTGGGTTTCCAGGATCAGTACGGCCGCCTGAGTGAGGCCGAGTACGACGCCGATGGCACTCTCACGCAGTCCCGCCTTGCGCCGGTTCCATATGAGCGCGATTACAACCAGCGCAGCGGTCGTGATGAGGAACCGCAGGGAGAGAATTACGGTGACGCCGACGGTGTCGGTGAGAGTTTTCGCTGCCAGGTAGCTGCTACCCCACACCACGGCGACCAGCAGGAGAAGGACATCGACACGTCGTGAAGCGAGTAAGGAGAGGACACGACCGTGCCAGCCCTGTCGTAAACGCCGGGCGAAGGAGTTCGGTGAGGCTGGGGGTGAAAGGAAAGATGGCACTTTTCGAGTGTCGCCGGTCCTTATCAATTAGACGAGAGGGCAGTTTCTGAAGTGATGGTTTAGCGTTCACTTATGGATGTGAATCAATTGCGAATGCTCAGGGAGCTGGGAGAACGCGGAAGTCTGGCTGCCGTGGCGCGGGCATTCCACGTTTCACCGTCTGCTGTGTCCCAGCAGCTCACCGCGTTACAGCGCCGGGTCGAGGTGCCCCTGACAGAACGCCGAGGTCGAAACCTGGTCCTCACCGGAGCCGGGCAGGCATTAGCCGAAGCCGCCACCCAGATCAGCGTGGCGATGAGCTCCGCGGAGCAGGCCGTGAGCCGGTACGTGCAGGATCCGACCGCGACAGTGAGGATCTGCGCATTCAACAGCGCCGGACTGACTTACTTCGGCCCGCTTCTGGGAGACCTTGCTGGTGAGGGGAATCCCCGCGTTGTTTGTCACGACCGGGACGTAGGGCAAGATGCCTTTCCCGCCCTCGCAGCTGACTATGACCTCGTGATCGCTCACCGCCTCGAGCACAGCGCGCCCTGGCCGTCGTCCCTGACTGTGCTACCCCTAGTCCGTGAACCCTTAGACGTCGCAATGTCGGATCAACATCCTCTGGCCGGTCAATCCACCGTCGGTGTCGCGGAGCTCATCGATGAGGAATGGGTGTCTGTTCAGGATGGATTTCCCTTGGTATCAGCTCTGCACAGCATCGCCGTGCATGCAGGGAAATCCCTGAACATCACGCACCGGATCAACGAGTTCTTTGTCGCCGCCGCGATTATTGCGAACAGTCCCGCCGTTGCGCTCATGCCCCGCTACACCGCAGCACCTCAACCCGGCAGCCGCATAGTCCTCAAACCACTCCGCGATGTACACCTCAGCAGACATGTCGACATCCTCTGCCGCCCCGAAAGCCTGCACCGAACAGCCGTTCAGAAAGTCCTCAGGACTCTCCAGAACCGTGCCACACCCACTCACTCGGACAGCAAAGACGCAGAAGGAGCCGTCTGAATCGGAAAATCACCTAGGAAGTATCGCGATACAGGATCGGCTTACGGGTGGAGTTAGCATCGTCTGATGGATGACGAGCAGATACTCGAAGGCGGCAATGTCAGTGACGGTGTGGTCCGTGTTGGATCAACGGTCCGGAAGCCGTGGACGGAGTCGACTCCGAGCGTCTTCGAGTTCATGACAGCTGTTCGGGAGGCTGGGGTCGATGTGCCGGCGGTCATAGGTGAGGATGAGCAGGGCCGGCAGGTTATCGAATTCATTCCTGGGCAACTTGCAATTGAAATGGATCCGCTGACGCATGCCGAGCTTCACCGTGTCGGAGCAATGGTCCGCGCGATTCATGACGCCAGCGAGACGTTTAGACCTCCTGAGGATGCTTGTTGGATCGTTGCTATCCCATCACCGGGCGACGAGCTGATTTGCCACAATGACCTTGCGCCCTGGAATCTCATTATTGGTGATCGATGGGCGTTCATTGATTGGGATGCTGCCGCGCCGAGTACGCGGTTGTGGGACCTCGCCTACGCCGCGCAAGCCTTCACGCTCTCCAACACCAAGCAGGAGCCAAAGGATGCTGCCCAAAATCTTAAAGCCTTTGTCGATGGATATGGCGCGGATGAGTCTCTGCGCAAACAATTGCCAGAGGCAATGCATCAGCGTGCCGCGGCTATGTATCAGCTTCTGAAGTCGTCCCATGACTCAGGCCGCGAACCATGGGGCTCGATGTACGTGGAGGGCCACGGGGATCATTGGCGGGCTGCAACCCAGTATGCACAGCGCCATCAGGATCTCTGGTCACGAACGCTTCTCACCTCCGTACGGTGAGCGATCGGCTTATGCGTCTCTGACCGCACTTCGTCGGCGGTGAGCCAATGTAGTTGGGGAACTACGGGCTGTTCAGGAGTCGATTGTGATTTATAGTTACTGCCACTATGGTTCTGATCGATTCTGATTGATTCCAATAAACGGAAGTGAAGTGTCAGCGTTTTGGAAATTCTTATTGGGCTGGCAGCGCTGCTGGCTTTGATCCTTGTGATAATCCGCAAATCCAACGGGACAAAGAAGCCTCCCATCACTGCTGACGAAGTTGCCGAAAAGCGCTTCATGCCAAGGAAAATCAGGCAGGGCTATGACTCGGAGCAGGTCACTGAACTGCTGAAAACAGTTGTCCTGGAACTTCGGAGGCTCGAAAAAGAACGTGAGCAGCTGCAAAAGGCCGATATTCTCCGGCAGCCGGTCCCGGTTACCAGTCCCATAATCACGCCGGAACAGGTAGTGAATCAGAGGTTCACTGTGTCTCAGTTTCGGCCGGGCTTAGACCAGGACGAGGTGGATGATTTCCTGGACCTCGTTGTTGTCGATTTGAGGCGGTGGACTTCCGAAAACGAGCAGCTCAGGACGCCGGCTTCCGGGGAGATACCGGAGACACCCCAGTACGGAACGCCGACGACGCCGGGCTAACCCGGAGTCGGCCCATCCGTGGGCAGCAGCCCTCGGGCCCAAGCCCTGGTGGACTTAATCAGCCGGAGGCCGCTGCCGTTGCCGCTTCGTGGCAGCCCGTTGTTTCTTGGCGTCGAGGCGGCGGTAGTTCGAGCCCCGGGTGGCTTTGGTCCTGCGGCGCGGGGGAGGTCCGGGCGCGAGTCCACCTGCCACGAGGGCGGCGAGCTTGGCCAGGGCTGTTTCCCGATTGCGAAGCTGGGAACGTTGCTCGGAGGCCGTCACAGTCAGCACTCCAGCCACCAGGCTGCGTTTCAGCTGCTGCAGCAGCAGCAGACGTTGCTGGTCCGACAGCACCGTAGAACCGGCTACGTTCCAGGAGAGGGCGACGCGGCTGTCCGAGGTGTTGACGTGCTGGCCGCCAGGGCCGGACGAACGGGAGAACCGCCACTCGAGTTCAGCCGCGGGAATCGTGAGCGCGGGCGACACCACTAAATCCATCCCACCAGCGTCGCACGAACGAATCCGGTAGGGCTAACGCGAATGCAGCCGGTCGGTGGGCAGCACCAACTCGACGACAGCGGTCATATCGGCTGCCTTGGCAATCGCGCCCTCAGCTGTCGGAGCCACCAGCACCCGGTCCCTGTGCACTTCCTGGATCAGCACGGGGATCTGCTGTCCGTCGGCGTCGAGCCACCACTGCTCCATGAACATCCGAAGCCCCAGCTCGTCGAGCAGGGATTCCGCGGCATCAAGGTCACCGGCCTCAGCGCAGCGGCGGTGCAGCAAGTCATACGGTATGAAAGCGCCGTCGTCGGTCATATGGATGTACCCCACGTGCTCGCCGTCATCGCTCCGCAGATGGTCAAAGGTGTTTTCGGACGGCAGGGGTTCGGACATGGCAGGACCCTAACACCGACGCATCACCCGGGCAGCAGGTCCCACAGCTTCCGGGTGGTCTTCCAGCTGCGGATCGTCATCGACTTGTACAGCGGGGAGGCCGCGATGGTGCTCAGCCGGCTCTTGGTCAGCTCGGCGCTGAGCCGCTGCGAATAGATCACGCCCTCGCCGGCCCAGATCCCGTCGATGCCTTCCCGCGGCCGGAACGCGCCCATCGCGGTGTCGGCATCGATGCCCATGAGGAAGATCGCGTCGGAGTGGTAGAGGTCGGGCCGCTCACCGAAGTTCTCGGGCCGGTGCTCGACGACGGACTGCAGCTGCGCGCGGCTCAGCACCAGCACCTTGACGAGTTCGTCGTCGAGTTCGAAATGCTCGGTGAGTGCGGCCTCGATCCGGCTGCCGATCGAGGCGGCGTCGTCGTTTGACGCGAGGAGAACATTGCCGCTGGCGATATAGGTGGAGACCTGCTGATACCCGAGGTCCTCCAAATGCTCCCTCAGCGGCTGCATGGGGACCTTGTTCCGCCCGCCGACGTTGATGCCGCGCAGGAGTACCAGATAGGGGGTCAGTTCCCCGCCCGGATTGTCCGTCACTGCACCGGTATGCGGCGGCGGATTTCGCGGACTGTGCCGGATGCGTCAGGGGAGTGGTCGTGGGACTCCGGCACTGTCACCAGGACGGCATGGGGCATGAGCCGGGCCAGCTTCTCAGTGGCGTCCATGATCACCGGGTACGTGGTGGTTCCGCGCAGAATCGTGACGGGCACCGAGACCTCAGCCATCGCCGCCGTCGGGGTTGATACGGCCTGTGAAAGGCGCGCGTCGTAGACAGCGGACTGGGCCAGCGGAAGGAGCGCCGGGAAGAACGGACTGGTCCGGATCTGTTCAATCATCGGTTCCGGCAGGCCGATGCCTTCACGCTGGAAGGTGGTGACGGCCTCGGTGGGCTTGTCGGCGTCGACGAGGGACTGGAGCCGGTCCGGAAGATCAGCGGACGGTTCCCCCTCGCCGAAGAGGAACGGCGGTTCGGAAAGGAACAGGTGGCTGATCGGCGCTCCTTCGGCTGCGGCCAGCAACGCTAGCATCGCGCCCGAAGAATGTCCGAGGACCGCCGCCTCGCCGCCGACGGCGTTCAGGACCGCTGCTAGGTCCTCCACCTCCCGCTGCGGGGAGTAGGGGGAGGTGTCGCTGCTTTCCCCGCGGGCACGGCGGTCCACGGTCACGGCCTGAAAGCCTGCGGCCTTCAGCGCGTCGGCCAGCGGGGCGCCGGCGTCGGCGGTTGAAAAGGCGCCGCCGACAATGACTACCGGGGTGCCGTGGCCCACCTGGTCGAAGGCGATGCGGGTGCCGTCTGCGGAGGTTGCGTACAACATGTCCCAGATTCGATCACACCACCGACGCCCCGGCAATCAGTGAATCCGCATCCGTTCCTGAAGGTGCGGAACTTTCCCTTCCTAGCCGGTGACCTGGCTGCGCTGGCCGGTATCGACGGCGGCCACTGCGCCGCCGTCGACCAGCAGGTCCGCGCCGGTCATGAAGCTGGCATCCTGGCTGAGCAGGAAGGCCGTGGCATTGGCGATGTCGAAGGCGGTGCCGAGGCGCTTGGTCCCGGACGCCTCGATCATGGCGCGCATTTGCGCGCCGGATTCGCCGGAGAGCTCCTGCTGGCCCATTGGGGTGGAAATGACGCCGGGGCTGATGCTGTTCACGCGTGCCCCGCGGGCACCCCAGCGCAGGCTGGCGGTCTGGACGCGGACCTGGTTGGCGCGCTTGGCCACGCTGTAGGCGTGTCCGGGGTGGTCGATGCCGGCAATAAACGGAATCAGCAGCAGATCGTCCGCAGGGACGGTGGCCAGGCTGGCCAGCACGTCGGCGGGCATCTGGCCGCCGGCCATGTACGCGGACATGCTGGAAATAACGACGCCGGCGCCGCCCGGGGCGATGACCTTTTCGAACTCCTCCAGCACCACGGCGACACCGAAGAGATCCACCTTCCAGATGGCCTCCACCGGCGCCTGGACGGGGGAGAGCCCGGCGGTGTGGACGACGCCGGTTACGGTTCCCAACTCACGGGCGGTTGCGGCCAGCGCGGCCACCGACTGCCGCGAGGAGACGTCCACCTGCTGGGAGACGACGTCGTAGCCTTCGCCCAGTGCCGCGGCGTGCACACTTTCGAGCAGGTCCTCGTTGAAGTCGGCCAGCAGGATCTTCCGTCCCGCGCCGGACCGGCGCATAACCGCCTGCCCCATGCCGCCCATGCCGATGACTACCAGTACGTCCGAGGCCATAACGCTCCCATGCTTAGAGTGCCGGCGGGGGAACCGCCGGGTGTATGCCTCTGAGACTAGCCGGTCTCCGGCACTCCCGGACCCGCGCCGCGGCGGGCACGTCCCGGACATCGGTGCGTGCCCGCCGTGTACCGGGCAGGGGGTCAGCCGGCGCGGTCATAGGCGACGGCGACGTCAAGCACCCACGTGACGCCGAAGCGGTCCTGCACCATTCCGTAGGCGGGGGAGAAGGCCGAGGGCGCCAGATCCTGCAGCACGGTGGAGCCGGCGGAAAGCCGCCCCCAGAGGTCGGCGATCTCCTCCGCCGAGTCGCCGCGGACCGAAACGAAGGAGGACTTCTCGCCCTGGTCATAGGACACACCGGCGGGGACGTCGTAGGCCATGATCGAGAACCCGTTCTCGCTGGTGACTTGCCCGAACTTGACCTGGCCCGCCTCCTCCGGGAGCTCGACGCTGTAGGCGTCCTCGTTGGTGACAACGACGAGTGAACCGCCGAAGACCGAGTGGTAAAACTCCAGGGCGGCCCGGGCATCGCCGCGGAAGTTCAGATGCGGAGTGGTGGTGACAGACATGGATTGCTCCTTCTGGATAGCCCGGGCGTTTCCCGGTAACACCCACTCTTCTCCCAGTAGAGGTCAAGTTCTGGCCGCTACTTCGCTTATCTTTTTCCCTATGACCACCACGACGTCGCGGCTCCTTCAGCTGCTTTCCCTCCTGCAGACGCCGCGGAGGTGGCCGGGGCAGACTCTTGCAGACCGCCTCGATACCAGCCCCCGCACGGTGCGCCGCGACGTCGAGCGGCTGCGGGAGATGGGGTACCGCATCTCCGCGCTGAAAGGCCCGGACGGAGGTTACCGCCTGGAGGCAGGGGCCGAGCTGCCTCCGCTGCTTTTCGATGAGGACCAGGTGCTGGCGCTCGCCGTGGCGCTGCAATCCGCACCCCTGACGGGAGCGGGGATCGAGGAGGCCGCGGCCCGGGCGCTGGCGACGGTCCGGCAGGTCATGCCCTCCCGGCTGCGCCATCGCCTGGACGCGCTGCAGTTCACTACGCTGCCGAGACTTTCCGGCACAGCCGGATCGGTGTCGCCGGAACTCCTGCTGGCTCTGTCCGGCGCCGTCCGGTCCCGGCAGGTGCTGCGTTTTGACTATGCGGACGGCCGGCACGATGACGGCGCAGGTTTCGCACCGCCGCGCCGGGCGGAGCCGCACCATCTGGTGGCCTCGCGCGGACGCTGGTACCTGGTGGGCTGGGACCTGGACCGGAACGACTGGCGGATCTTCCGTGCCGACCGCATCACGCCGCGGACGCCGGCGGGTGCCCGGTTCCGGCAGCGGGATCTGCCCGGCGGCAGCGTGTACGCCTTCGTCTCCGCCCGGTTCCGGGGAGCGGAACCGGGTAAGAGTCCCGCTGAAGACTGGCCCTGCCGCGGCGCCGTGATCCTGCATTTGCCGGCGGCCGACGTCGTTCCGTTCGCCGGGGACGGCACCGTTGAAGCGGTTGGATCCGACCGGTGCCGGCTGGAGGCGGGCTCCTGGTCGTGGGCAGCACTGGCGGCCTCCTTCGGCCGGTTCGACGCCGGACTCGAGGTGGTTGGCCCGCCTGAACTGGCAGCCGCCTTCGGGACGCTGGCCGCCCGCTTCGCCGCGGCTTTGAGGTAGCCGGCGGACTTCGGACGGCTCTGGCCCGGCCGGCAATTTACTGATAGAAAACAAACTCTTGGACGGAACGGGCCCGCGCCCGGCAGCGAAGTCCGGAAAGCATGAAGTCCGGAAAGCAGATGGAGGAAACGTGGTTGAGAACCTGATGGACGTCCTGGCACGTCTGGCGGCTGCGCCACGTCCGGACCCGGTCCCTGTAGGACCGGGTATGGACGTGGTTTCGATGTGGCCCGGATTATTTGAAGGCCTGACCGAGGAGAGGAAAAACTCCATCCGGCAAACCTGCGCCTCCTCTTGGCATGCGGGATGGGAACCGAACCGCGAGGATGTGGCGGATCTGGTGGCGCATGCCCGGGGAGAGATTGATATGGACGAGTTCATGCGCCGGGCTGATGAGCGTGCGCACCAACTGGTCCGCCGAGCGGAGGAACAGTAACTGTCTTGGGCGCGGATGTTGAGAACCTGGCCGATCGGGTGAGCGGCGCAACCGGTGCGATGGCCGATGTTGAGTACGTTTGGATCGAAGCCGGGTAACGCAGTTGCCCCACCCGGCCGCAGACCGGCTACCTCCCCTCTGGCAGGACCTGGCCCCGCTGCTGCCGGCGGACACGGAACCGGCGCCGTGGTCGGGGCCGCGCTGGTGGTGGGCGGGCGTACTGGACGTGGAAGGACTGGCCCTCGGATCCCTGCAGGCGCTGGCGACGGCGCTCGCCGCCGGGACCGGCGCCGCAGGCAGGGGCCGGGACATCGCACTGACCTCCCGGGGCGCCGCAGTGTCTTTTGCTTCCTATACCCATCTGCGGGTGGACGGCCAGGCAGTCGGCGGGTTCGCCCCGCTGTCGGGTTTCCGCCGGACCATCGACGGATGGGTCCGGCTGCACGCCAACTATCCGCATCACGAACGTGCCCTGCTTAAGGGACTGGGAGTTGCCTCGCCGGACGACGTCGATACTGCGCTGCTTCGTCTCTCCGCGCCCGAGGTGGAGGAACGGGTGACTGCGCATGGGGGAGTGGCCGCCAGGGTCCGCACTCCGAAGGAGTGGGCAGAGTCCCCGGCGGGCCGGGCGCTGCAGAACGAGCCGTGGATTCGGGTGGATACGGAGCCGGGTCCTGCTCCCAAGCGCGCCGTCGGGGCAGCGCTGCGCGGCGGGTCGGGCGGGGTTCTGGACGGCCTGCGTGTTCTGGACCTGACGCGGGTGATCGCCGGTCCGTCGGGCAGCCGGATCCTGGGCGCCCTGGGTGCCGACGTGCTGCGGATCGACCCGCCCGCCACCCCGGAGCTGGTGGAGCAACACATTGACACCGGCTTCTCGAAGCGCAGCGCGGTGGCCGACTTCGCCGACCCGGCCGCCTACCGCCGGTTCCGCGAGCTCTTCGAGGCGGCCGACGTCGTGCTGCTGGGGTACCGGGGCGGCTCCCTGGCCCGCTTCGGACTGGAACCGGAAGCGCTGCGGGCGGATTTCCCGGGGCTGGGCGTGGTCAGCTTCGACGCCTGGGGTGATGCCGGGCCGTGGGCGGGCCGGCGGGGGTTCGACAGCATCGTGCAGGCTGCCAGCGGCATCGCCTCCCTCTACGGCGGCTGGGACGGGGACTTGTGGCGGCCCGGAGCGCTGCCGGTCCAGGCCCTGGACTATGCCACCGGACTCGGGGTGGCAGCCGCCGCGGCGGCGCTCATGGGTGCCCGGAACCGGGGAATCAGCGGAGCTGCTCACCTGTCGCTGGCGCGCACCGCGCTGGAGCTGATGCGGCTGCCTGCTCCGCCGCCGGGGACCGAGCGGAGCGAATTGGATCCCGAAGTCCGCACCTCGCCAAGCGCTTACGGCGAGCTGACGTTTGTGCCGCCGCCCCTGCACGTGGACGGGAGGCAGCATGACTACAGCCGGCCGCCGCAGCGTTACGGCAGTTCCGGGCTGGTCTGGGAATGACCCCGCCTTCCGTCGGGCCATCCCGCGGTAGTCAGTTGGCGGAAAAGTGGAAGACGATCCCGGCGGCCACGATGAAGAGCATGCCGAGCGTTGCTGATCCGGCGGTAAGCATGCGGGACGGTTTCCTGCCCCTCCGGGTGACCGTGTGAATAAAAGCCAGGATGCCGAAACAGAAACCAATCAGTGCAAGCACAATAACCACCGGATTCAACGGCGGGCCTTCAGGCGCAGGGTCGCTCCCTATGACACCGGTGAGGGACAGAAGAACCATCACGGCTCCCAGTGCCATTCCCCCGAACAAGGGAATGATGAGGTTTGCCTTGGCTGCATCGAGGTTCCCGGTAAACGTTTCGGCGGTCCGCTTACCGTATGACCCCTCCATCCCCGCGTTCATGGCCTTGACCAGCCTGCCACGCTGGGAATAGCCGACAGCACACCCGGCGATAATGAGTGAGCCGATAATGACGCCCGGCCAGAAAACGGACATAAAGAACCCCCGGTGAATGAGACTGGGCCCGGCTGCCGGGCTGCCGGAAGGCTAAATCAACGGGACCGTGCTGTCACCGGGTAATTACCCGCTCGCGGGGATTAGGCACCTCCGTCAGGGAAGCCGGCCGGGCCGCAGCAGCGAGGGGACGGCAGCCCGCGCCGGATCCAACGGCACGGGGCTGAGGAGCACGGCCGGTCCGCGGTGAAGTGTTCCTGTGCTCAACGGCCGGCAGCGCAGCCCGCCCCGGCCCCGCATCGCCTTGTGCGCACCGGGCGCCAGCACCCGATCCATCCAGGCGCACGGATGAGCCTGCCTGCCGCCGTGGAACTCAACCCGGCCACCTGCCGATTCGAGAACAAAGTCCTGCCCCAGCAGCGGGATCAGCTCGGCACCGCGGAGCACCACGTTGCGGCGGGGCAGCAGCGGATCGAACCGGTCCGCACCCAGCTCCGCGGCGATGGCCTCCAGCGACTCGACGGCGAACAGCGTAACGGCAGCATCCATGTGGGCTGCCTTGCCGAAGAACCGGTCACCGACAATTCCCTTGCCGGCCACCACCTCGGCGCGATCCGCATCGGTGGTGGCGACGTCGGCCGCCCCGTCCTTGGCACGCCCAAAGTAGGCGTGTGCGGGCGAGACGAGCAGGTGCAGGATCTCGACGTCGTACGCATAACTCATGCCTCCACGCTAACCGTTCCTGCGCGCACGGGTTGCCGCCGCGTATCCCGTAGGCGGCACGGGCGCGCCGGTGCCGCGTGCTTTGCACCGCACGTGCGAGGATGGCGCGAAATGACGAGGGTGCCATGTGGATGAGGGGGTAGCGGAACAGTGCGGTACCTGTACCTGCGGACATGCGCGTCCATGGCCGGCCTGCTGTGTTTATGCCTGGTCGTCTCCCTTGCCGTGTTCCTGAATCTGTCCAAGGAGCCGGCCGACGCGGCGGCTGCGCCCGAAGCCGAGGCGCCGGACAGCGTCACGCTCGTGGTCAACAAGCAGCGCCCCCTCGCGGCGGACTATGTGCCGCCGGATCTGGTAGACGCGGGCGGGCTGCTGCTGCGGGCCGAAGCGGCTGCGGCCTATGCCGGCATGGTGAGTGCTGCCGCAGCGGAGGGCGTTTCCATTTCCCCGGTCAGCGGCTACCGGTCACGGGAGGATCAGTCCCAGCTGCACACCTCCTACACCGAGAGGTACGGCCAGGAGGGAGCCGATTCGCTTTCCGCCCGGCCCGGCTTCAGCGAGCATGAAACCGGGCTGGCCGTGGACATCGGCAATCCGGACGGCCTGTGCGCGCTGGAAACCTGTTTTGAAGGAACGGCAGCCGGTTCCTGGGCCGCGGCGAACGCCCACCGGTACGGCTTCCTCATCCGCTATCCGGCCGGGGCGGAACAGATCACCGGGTACGCCTACGAGCCCTGGCACCTGCGCTATGTGGGGCCGGAGGTCGCCGGCGGAGTCCACGAGGCCGGCGTGACGCTGGAGGAGTTCCTCGGTCTTCCGGCCGCTCCGGGGTACTGAACCGCGGCGGCCGAAGGCACACAGACCGCCGCTAAACGGCCTTGACCACCGGCAGTTCACTCCACTCGGTGGTGTACCGGGGCGAGGAATACCTGCGGGACATGGTCCACTCCGGCGTCGCCGTCGACATCCCCGCCAAACCGAGCCCGATGCTGGCAGCCCCGTATTTGTCCGTGACCTTCCCCAGCAGCTCGCCCAGGTTCCGCCGTTCCTGAACGGAAACGAACTCCTCAAAGAGCGGCTGGGCACCGGCGGACTCCAGTCCGCTCAGCATCACCCCGGCCTTGGTATACGGGACACCCTCCACCACTTGGGACTCCAGGGCGCCGACGGCGGCCCGGCTGAGGATCACGGGATCCGACGTCGGGCTGGGCAGGCGCACGGTGGCCGAGGGGAACGACGCCGCCCGCTCGCTGAAGTGGGAGGTCCCCGCGTAGGCAGTGAGGATGCTGGCCTGTTGCCCCTCCCGCTCCAGCCGGGCGGCTGCCTGCTGGGCGTAGATGCTCATCACCTGCCGCATTTCCGCAGCGCTGGTGACCGGCGTCGAGAAGCTGCGGGAGAAGATCAGCTGCTTGCGGTCCGCCCGCTCGTCCTCGTGCGGGATGCAGGCGGTGCCGTTGAGTTCCAGCACGGTGCGCTGCAGGGTGACCGAGAATTTCCGGCGGATCAGTGCGGGATCGGCGGCGCGGAGGTCCGCGACGGTGGAGATCCCCATCGCATCGAGTTTCGTGCCCAGCCGGGACCCCACACCCCAGAGTCCGGTGACCGGCACCCGGGACATGATGGCTTCCACGGCGGCCGGATCCATGGTCTCGAGGTTGCAGACGCCCTGCAGATGGCGGTTCTGCTTGGCGATCCGGTTGGCGAACTTCGCCAGGGTCTTGGTGGTGCCGATGCCCACGCAGACGGGCAGGCCGGTGTGCCGGGCGACGGCGGTGCGGATCGTTGCGCCCTGTGCCTCCAGTTCGCGGGGCGTGCCGGCGAGTCCGAGGAAGGACTCGTCGATGGAGTACACCTCCTGCCACAGCGCGTAGCGCCCCAACAGCTCCATCACGCGGGAACTGAGGTCTCCGTAGAGCTCGTAGTTGCTCGAGCGCTGGATCAGGCCCACGCGCGGCGCGGACTCGGCGAGCTTGAACCACGGGGTGCCGGTCTTGATGCCCAGGGCCTTCGCCTCATCCGAGCGCGCCACCACGCAGCCGTCGTTGTTGGACAGCACCACCACCGGCACTCCGGCGAGTTTCGGATCGAAGGCGCGCTCGCAGGAGACGTAGAAGCTGTTGACGTCCACCAGAGCGATCCGCTGGGCGCCCGGAGGCGCAGCCGGCTCAGACATGGTGCAGGCAGCGGGTCACAACGCCCCAGACCGACAGTTCCGACGGCTCGGCCACCAGGATGTCCGGATAACCCGGGCTCTCGGCCCGCAGTACGATCCGCTGTCCGTCCAGCAGCAGCCGGCGGACCGTGAGTTCCCCGTCCACCACGGCGACGACGACGGCGCCGTCGCGCGGAGTGAGTGAGCGGTCCACAATCAGTTCATCGCCGTTGCAGATGCCGGTGCCCGCCATGGAATCGCCTTCCACCCGGACCACGTAGGTGGAGGTGGGGTCCCGGATCAGGTGCCGGTTGAGGTCGATCCGGCCGTCGAAGTAATCCCGGGCCGGACTCGGAAACCCTGCGGCGGTCGCGGCGTCGGACTCCGACGGCGGGGCGGGGCGGCGGGAACGGTCCGCTGAGAACACCGCCATGCCGAGGCCTCCTATGGGACTGTTCTAGAACATACTTTCGAACCCATAGCCTAGCACCGGACTGCTGTTCGCTACTTGAGCGGAACCCCGTGGGCATCGGTGCGGAAGGTCTTGGCGTTGCAGAGAATCATCAGGCCTTCGACGAATCCCCAGACACCTCCCAAGCCGCTCGTGACAACGGTCACGATAATCTGTGCGATGCCCAGGTTGTTGTTGCCCAGGTAGAAGCGGTGGACGCCGAAGCCGCCGAGGAATACTCCGAGCAGTCCGGCGGCGACGCGGGATTTCTGGGGACGGTAACCGGAGCCCTGCGGCGCATGGCCGAACTGGGCATGGCCGTAGCCCTGGGCCTGCTGGTGGCCGGCTGCCGGGTAACCCTGGACGGGATACCCCTGGGCCTGGTTCGGGTAACCATCGCCGGGCTGGTTCGGGTATCCGGGTGAGGGATAGTGAGGTGCCTGCTGCCCGTATCCCTGGGGATTCTGCGGCTGGGAGTGCTGGGCCTGGCGGTCGGCCGCCGGCGCGGTAGCTTCGGGTTTCTTGGGGGAGGCGTATTGCTCGTCCCAGTCGTCGGACCACTGGTTTCCGTGGTTGTTTCCCTGGCCTGGACCGTTACCTGACATGCTTCCCTCTAACGTTTTTTTCGAAGCCATCCGGACGGGGTGTCGAGATTGCGTTTCAACTCCGGCGGCGAGCGCCGTAAGCATCCGGATATACCTGCTGCCTGCACTCTAACAGTCGCTGGAAACAGAAGCGTCAAACCCGCCCGCTCCGAGGGAACTGTTCTAGCTCCCCGCCCGGACCCGGTCCGCGAGCCGGTCGCTGAGCTCCATCCAGGCCGTGTCCAGGACCTGTTCCTGAGGATGGGCATCGTGCCACTGGACGATTTCGCGGGCCCCTTCGGAAAACGGGATCACCGCCCGGTAGTCCGGCACGAGGGATTTGATCTTGCTGTTGTCGAAGATGACCGAATGGCTCTTGTCGCCCAGCAGGCCCGGGCCGCGCCCCGGATCATGGGCGGCAATGGTCTCCGATGCCACGTGCAGCAGCAGCGGCTCCGGAACACCGGCGGCCGCCGCCAGGGAACGGTACACGGCATCCCAGGGCAGGAACTCGTCGGACGTGATCGTGTAGCTCTCGCCGACGGCGGCGGGCCGTCCTAGGAGGCCCACGAAGGCCTTCGCGAAGTCCCGGCTGTGTGTCAGCGTCCACAGGGAGGTGCCGTCCCCATGCACCACCACGGGCAACCCGGCGCGCATCCGGTGGATGTCCGTCCAGTGTCCGGTCAGCGGCACCATTGTCGCGTCGTAGGTGTGGGAAGGCCGCACGATAGTGCCTGGGAAGCCCTCGTTGCGGTAGGCCTGCACCAGGATGTCCTCGGCGGCGATCTTGTCCCGGGAGTACTGCCAGAACGGGTTGCGCAGCGGTGTGGACTCACGCACGGGGAGCCGGGCCGGGGGCTTCTGATACGCGGAGGCCGAACTGATGAAGACATACTGTCCGGTCCGACCGCGGTACAGTTCCACCGCCGCTGCCACGTGTTCGGCAGTAAAGGACAGGAAGTCCGCCACGGCGTCGAACGTGCGGCCGCCCAGGGCGGTGCGCACAGCGCCGGCATCCCGGACATCCGCGGAGAGCACTTGGACGCCGGCCGGCACCGGACGCAGCGCGGATACGCCGCGGTTCAGCACGGTCACCCGGTGTCCGAGGCTGCAGGCGTGCGCGACGGCGGCCGAACTGATCACGCCGGTGCCGCCGATAAAAAGCAGATCAAGTGCCGCGGGATGCGTCATTGCGGGTTTCCTTAGGTGGTTCCTTGACTGGGGGCGGGAGCCGGGCTTAGGTGGAGGTGCCCCGGCTCCCGGCTGCACCCAGCCTAGATGACCTCACCGCAGGAAAGGCACCGCCATGACAGAGAGTCCCCGCACCGTTGTTCCGGACCTGACACTCGGCAACTCCGTGCGGATTCCGCAGCTGGGGTTCGGCGTCTTCCAGGTTCCGCCCGGCCGGACGCAGGAAGTGGTGGAAGACGCCCTGGCCGCCGGATACCGGCACATCGACACCGCCGCTGCGTACGGCAACGAGGCCGGCGTGGGAGCGGCCATCGCGGCGTCAGGCATTGAGCGGTCCGAGATCTTTGTGACCACCAAGCTGCGCAACGGAGACCAGGGCAGGGCGCGGGCCGCGTTCCTGGACAGTCGGCGAGCGCTGAACCTCGACGTCGTCGACCTGTACCTGATCCACTGGCCGGTGCCCTCGCAGGGGATGTTTGTGCAGGCCTGGAAGGAACTCGAGGCGCTGTACCGCGACGGCTATATGCGGGCCATCGGGGTTTCCAACTTCCTCACCGACCATCTGGATGCCCTGTACGAGCAGAGCCAGGTGCTGCCGGCCGTGAACCAGATCGAGCTGCACCCCGGGTTCCAGCAGGCGGCGCTCGCCGCCGAGACCATGTCCCGCGGCATTGCCGTGGAGGCGTACAGCCCGCTGGGGCAGGGGACTGAGCTGGCCGGAACTGAAGTGGCGGCGCTCGCCGGGAAGTACGGGGCCACCCCCGCACAGGTGGTTCTGGCCTGGCATCTGGGGTCGGGCCGGATCGTCATTCCCAAGTCGGCCAATTCCGAGCGGATGCGGGAGAATCTCGCCGCGGCCGGACTCGAGCTGACGGAGGAGGAGCTGGCGGTCCTGGACGGGCTGGACGGCGGTCGCCGGCTCGGGGCCGACCCGGCGACGGCGGACTTCAGCCAGTTCTGACTGAAGCAGGCACTACCCGGGAGGAAAAATGCGTCCGTCCCAGGAAGCCCTCGACCTTCTGCACGCCATCGCAGACGAACTGCAGGATGACGGTCCGCTGGCCGTCGGCACCATGTTCCGCAGCCCCGGGCTGCGCACCGGATCCAAGATCGTGGCCTTCCTCGGCTCGGGTGACTGTCTGATCGTGAAGCTGCCCAAAGCTCGGGCGGAGGAGATCATCGCCGCCGGGGCCGCTACGCCGGTCACCATGGGTAAGCGCACCATGCGGGAATGGATCGAGGTGCCCGCCGCTGCGGACCCGGCAGCCACGGCGCGGCAGTGGACGGAACTGACCCGCGAGGCGCTGGAATATGTGCGCAGCCTTCCGGGTTAGCACGGCAACCAGCTTTCACTAACTCCACCTGTGACAGGAGAATGCCGTGAACGTTTCATCCCCCCTGATTGCCGTTGTCGGTGCCACCGGACAGCAGGGCGGTGCCGTGGTCACGGCCCTGCTTGACCATGGAGCACGGGTCCGTGCCCTGGTGCGGGACCCGGAGTCAAGCCGGGCGGCAGCGCTCGCGGACCGCGGCGTCGAACTGGTTCCCGGAGACCTGGCGGACCCGAACAGCCTCGACGTGTTGCTCAAGGGAGCGGACGCGGCCTATTCAATGGCCACCATGACCGGGCCCGGCGGAACGGAAGCGGAAACCGCCCACGGCGCAGCGGTTGCCGATGCCGCCCGGCGCACGGACCTTCCGCATCTGGTCTACAGCTCTGTCGGCGGCGCCGAACGGCAGTCGGGAGTGCCCCACTTCGAAAGCAAGCGCCGCGTCGAGGAGCACATCGAGAACCTCGGGCTGCATGCAACCTTCCTGCGCCCTGTGTTCTTTGCGGACAACTTCCAGGGGTTCGGGATCAGCACGGAGAACGGCGACGTGGTGGTGCGAATGCCCCTGCCGGACAACGTTCCGCTGCAGATGGTGACCGTGCACGACGTCGGCCGGGCCGCGGCCGCCATCCTCCTGGGTGGCACCGCGGTGGAGGGCGGCGCCGTCGAAATCGCGGGGGATGAGCTCACCGGCCCGCAGATCGCCGCAGCCTTCGGCGTGGCCGCCGGCCTGCCGGCCCGCTATGAGGCGCTGCCGCTGGAGGCGGTCGCATCCCAGGAGGATCTGGCGGCCATGTTCCGCTGGTTCGGCCAGACTCCCGCCTACCAGGGCGACTTTGAGGCAACCCGTACCCTCCTGGGCGGCGCCCCGCTGGATTTCCCGGCGTGGATCCGGGCCTCGGGATGGACGGCGGACTGACCTCACCCGGCCTCCCGGGCAGTACGGTCCCCGAGGGTTTCCTTGCGGGAGTTGTTGGTCCGGCGCGTCACCGCGGACGCCCACACCCAGGTGGCCCGCCGTAGTCCCGCGTCCTCCCAGAGCACCTGCACGGCGCGGGAGGACCAGCTGCAGGCCTCGCCCTTCACCCGCTCCGCGGCTCCGGGGAACCGGATCCAGGCCCAGACCGGTACCCCGGGCACCGACGTGGTGACCGGATTGTGCTCGAAGTCCAGTTCTTCCGGGGTAAGGCTGATCGGCTCGGCCCGCCGGGCATAGCGGGCCGCCAGCCGCTCGGCGGCGTCCTGGTTCATATAAATAGAATATATGTTCGAATGTCGGTCCGGGTGCAGCGGGCGTCACCGGCAGGGCATGGTGCACAATGGGTGCCATGTGCGGACGCTACGTAATGGCAAGGGCGACGTCGGACCTGGTCTCGGCGTTCGCCGTCGAACAGACAGTGGGACCGGACGTGCTGCCGTCCTGGAACGTTGCACCCACGGACGACGTGCGGATCGTCACCGAGCGGTTCTCCAACGAAGCGCCGGTGCGGCGGCTGGCGACGGCGAAATGGGGCCTGGTGCCGGTCTGGGCCAAGGACCCGAAGATCGGGTCCCGGATGATCAACGCCCGCCGCGAGACTCTCCTGGAGAAGCCGGCGTTCCGCAAGGCGGCCGTGAAACGCCGGGCATTGGTGCCGGCGGACGGCTACTACGAGTGGGAAAAGTCCGAGGACGGAAAGATCCCCACCTATCTGTACTCCGGGAAGCAGGATCCGCTGGCGTTCGCCGGCCTGTACGAATTCTGGCCGGACCCGGCCTTGCCGGAGGACCACGAACACAAATGGCTGCTGAGCGTCACCATCATCACCACGAAGGCCACCGACGCCCTGGGCCACATCCATGACCGCACCCCGCTGATCATTCCGCCGGACCTCTACGCGGACTGGCTGGATCCGAAACTGAGCGGCGGGGCAGACGTCGCCCAGCTGCTTGACGCCGTACCCGAACCCACGCTCACCCCGCGGGTGGTTTCCACCGAGGTGAACTCGGTGCGCAACAACGGGCCGCAGCTGATTGAGCCGGCGAGCGCCTGACAGTCAGGCGCCAAAGCCGCTGCCCTCCGGTCACCAGGCGTAGTCCTCCGGCGCAGGGGAGTGCCCGGGAAAGATCTCGTCCAGCCGGGCCAGCGTCCCGGCATCGAGGGTAACGTCCAGGGCAAGCAGTGCCTCGTCCAGCTGGTCCTGCGTGCGCGGACCGACCAGCGGCGCGGTTACCGCCGGCTGGTGCAGCAGCCAGGCCAGGGCCAGGACCCCGGGCAGGATCTCCAGCTCCGCCGCCAGGTTCTCGTACTGCCGGATCTGCTCCCGGTGTTTCTCCAGCAGGTCCCGCACTCTGCCCTCGGCACGCCGCCCGCCGCCGTCGGCCTCCTTCTGCAGGATCCCGCCCAGCAGGCCGCCCTGCAGCGGAGACCACGGCAGGATTCCCAAACCGTACTGCTGCGCGGCGGGAAGGACGTCCAGCTCCACGGACCGGTTGATCAGGTTGTAGATGGACTGTTCACTCACGAGTCCGGAGAAGTTGCGGCGGCGGGCGTTTTCCTGGGCCCGGGCAATATGCCAGCCGGCGAAATTGCTGCTGCCGTTGTAAATGATCTTTCCCTGCGCCACGGCCACTTCCATGGCCTGCCAGATCTCGTCCCAGGGCGTGTTCCGGTCCACGTGATGGAACTGGTAAAGGTCAATGTAGTCCGTCTGCAGCCGCTTCAGGCTGGCGTCCAGGGCACGGCGGATATTCAGGGCGGAGAGGAACGTGTCATTGGGCCGCTCGCTCATGGAGCCGTACAGCTTGGTGCCCAGGACGGTGTCCTCGCGCCGGCCGCCGCCCTTGGCAAACCACCGGCCGATGATCTGCTCGGTCCAGCCCTTGCGCTCACCCCAGCCGTACACATTGGCGGTATCGAAAAAGTTGATGCCGGCGTCGCGGGCGGAGTCCATGATGGCGTGGGCGTCCGCCTCCTCGGTTTTCGGGCCGAAATTCATGGTGCCCAGGCACAGGCGGGATACGGACAGGCCGGAGCGGCCGAGATGGGTATATTCCATCCGGCCAGTGTGCCCTGCGTTACGTTCCGGGGCCAGCCGTCCGGCGGCGCTGGGGTAGCCTGAAAGCTCCAATTTCCGCGAACGGCAGGGAGAAGCAGGCACGTGGCTGAATCGTATTACCGCTCACTGGGCAACGGCGCCTATGAGGCAACCATCCACACCCAGGGGGCCTGGAATCCGCAGGAACAGCACATGGCGCCGATTTCCGGCCTGCTGGCCCACTGCCTGGAGCAGTTCCGTCCGCGGCCCGAACTGCGCATGGCCCGGATCAGCTACGACATTTTCGGGTTGATCCCGCGCACCACCTTCGAAGTGAAGACTTCCGTCCTGCGTCCCGGGCGCACCATCGAACTGGTGCAGGCCGAGATGGTGGCCGAGGGCCGCACCGCCGTGCGCGCCACCGCCTGGCGCATTGCCCGCGGCTCCACTGCGGACGTGGCCGCAGTGGAAGACGACTCCATGCCCGGCCCGGCGGAGGCAGGCAGCCACGAGGGCATGACCGCGTGGCCCGGCGCCTTTATCGAGTCCCTGGAGAAGCGGGCGCTGCCCGGGCTGCGTCCGGGACGCGGCCGGGCCTGGCTGCGCACCCCGCACGAAATGGTGGAAGGCCTGCCCACCTCGGACCTGGTCCGCCTGGTGGGCATGGCCGATACCGCCAACGGCATCTCCACCCGCGTCCCGCCGGGAGGGGACAGCTACATTTTCCCCAACGTGGACCTGCAGCTGCATCTGCACCGGGATCCCCGCGGCGAGTGGCTGGGCCTGGATACCCGGGTCACCTTCGGCACGGACGGCATCGGCCTGACCTCCACTGTCCTGCATGACGTCCACGGACCGTTCGGGCGCAGCGAGCAGATCCTGACCGTCCGCCCGCTCGGCGGAGCGTAGCCCGTGCCCGCGGCCCTGGAGGTGTTCCGGCAGGAGGACTCCCTCGGCGCCGCCGCGGACCTGGACTTCGCGCTCGCCATGCTTGACTCCGTTCGCCGCGGCGAGCTCGGCCCCGCCCTGCGGATCTACCGCCCCCGCCCCACCATGGCGCTGGGACAGCGCGACGCGAAGCTGCCCGGCTTCGCCGCAGCGCAGGCGGCCTGCCGGCGGCACGGTTTCGAGCCGCTGGTCCGCAAGGCCGGCGGACGGGCCGCCGCCTATCACGACGGCTGCCTGATCCTGGACCATGTGGAGCCCGACGTCGATGCGCTCGCAGGTTCCCGACGCCGGTTCGCCGACTTCGGCGAGTTGCTGGCGGCTGCGTTCCGCAAGGCCGGGCTGACCGCCGGGGTAGGCGAAATCCCGGGGGAGTACTGCCCCGGGGAGTTCACCGTGTACGGGCAGGCCCCCGGCGGGGAACGGATCAAACTGGTGGGCACCGCCCAGCGGGTTGTCGCGGGCGGCTGGCTGTTTTCCTCGGTGCTGGTGGTGGACAACGCCGCACCGCTGCGGGAGGTCCTCACCGACTGCTACGCCGAACTCGGGCTGGACTGGGAGCCGGGCACTGCCGGCGCCGCCCGGGACCTCGCCCCGGAGGTGGACCTGGCCCAGGTGCAGGACGCCGTCCTGGCCGCTTATGCCGGCTACGCACCCCTCGTCGACGGGTCTTTTGCCCGGCTGCGGGCGAGAGTTACGCAACACTAGGCCCGTGGTGCTTCGTCGCCGGGGTTCCCGACGATAGTGTTGATGGCGGTCAGCGGGCTTATCAGGAGCCGCTATCTTCATTCGTAACAAAGGAATTCCATTGGGCTCAGACACCGTTGAAAACACTGCGCTGCGGCTGCGGGCGGTCCTTGAAATCCTCGCCGCAGAGGACCCGTCGGCTACCGGCAAGGTCAGCAAGGCGAAGGTACTCGGCACCGCCCTGGACCGTGTACCGCTTGCCGGACGCGAGGCGGAAACCCTGGCCAGCGGCACCACCCGCGGCGAGCGTGCCCTGGTGAATGCCACCACCAAGCTCGTCAAGGCCGGCTGGATCCTCAAGGAGGCCCGCGCCGGCTGGAGCATCACCAACGAGGGCCGCCAGGCCCTGAAGGACTTCCCGGAGCCGGCGCATCTGTCCGCTGCCCTTAACGGCAAGCCGGTACCCGAAGCAGTCTCCCCGGCTGAGGAAGTAGTGGAAGAGGCCCTGCGCGACGCCGTCGCCGTACCGTCGGCTCCGGCCGAGCAGCACGGCTCACACCCGGAGACCGATATTCCGGAGCCGTCCTTCCCGCAGCCGCAGTCCGTGGCCCTTGCCGGCGACTTCGGCGCCGCGCTCGGCACCGAGGACTGGGACCCGGCCGGAGCGCAGTTCGCCTTCGACCGCCACGACGAACTGTGGAAGCTCACGCTGGACCTGCCCGAAGGCACGTACGCCTACAAGGTGGCACTGAACGGTTCCTGGGACGAGAACTACGGGTTCGATGCCCACCGCGACGGCGGCAACATCGAAACGCGGCATGCCGGCGGCCCGCTGACCTTCCTGTACGACCACGCCACGCACAACGTGGTCGCCAAGGTAAACGCCTAGGACGGACCCCCTCCCGGACCCGGTCCCTCGACCGGGTCCACGAGGATCCCCGCCGGTTCCCGTACCCACCAGACCCGTTCGCGGCGCAGTTCCGCGGGCGTGGAAAAACGGTAGCGGTAGACCCGGGCGCGGATCCAGCGGGGCGCCTCGCCGCCGAACGGATCCCTGCGCAGCAGGCGCAGGGTCCGGCGGTCGGCAGCGAGCAGTTTCCGCAGCAGCACCGGGAACCAGGCCCCGGAGGCACCCAGGCCCAGAAACCACATCAGCCAGTCCAGCCGCAGATGGTAGGGCGCGAACTGGCGCGGCATCCGGCGCGGGTCCCCGGGTTTGCCCCGAAACTCGTACTCCAGCCAGCGGGCATCCGGCCCCGGCGGATCGTTGGTGCCCTCAATGACCACCTCGCTGCGGTGCCGGGTGATGCTCCCGAACGCGCCGTAGGCGTTGGACAGGTGCCAGCGGTTGAAGCTGGCATTCATCAGCTGGTCCCGGCGGACCAGGTTCTTCAGCGGCGCCCAGGCCCAGTACAGGACCGCCACGGTTACGGCTAGGACGACGACGGCGAACGCCGCCGGGGTTGCCTCCGGATCCGGTGCGGCGAACTGCACGCCCGGAAGCACCGCCCGCACGGCCGAATCGCTGACCGCCGTGCACGCCAGCAGGATGGTCAGCACGTTCAGCCAGGCGAAGTTCCCCGAGAGGACCAGCCAGAACTGGGTAATCACCACCACTGCCGCGGCGATCGAAGCCACCGGCTGCGGGAAGAACAGGAAGAACGGCACCACCAGCTGGGCGAAGTGGTTGCCCAGCACCTCCACCCGGTGCAGCGGCCGCGGCAGGTGGTGGAAGAACCAGCTCGCCGGGTTCGGCATCGGCTGGGTTTCGTGGTGGTAGTACAGGGCCGTGAGGTCCCGCCACACCCTGTCGCCGCGCAGCTTGATCAGGCCGGCCCCGAATTCCAGCCGGAACACCAGCCAGCGGAAGGCCCAGAGCACCGCCACCGGTGCCGCGACGTCGTCGGAGCCCAAAAACGCGGCCAGGAATCCGGCCTCCAGCAGGAGCGATTCCCAGCCGAACCCGTAGAACGTCTGCCCGATGTTCACCACCGACAGGTACAGCCCCCAGATAAACAGGAACGCCGCCATCGGCAGCCACCACGGCCCCGACTGCGGCACTCCCGCCACCAGCAGGGCGGCGACGACGGCGCCTGCCCAGACGACGGCGAGCAGGAACCGGTCGGAGTAGTGCCAGTGGAAGAGGGTAGGAATTCCCCGGCCCTTAACCCGGGCCAGGAACGTCGGTGCCGGCAGCAGTCCGTTCTCGCCCAGCAGGGCCCGGAACTGGGCGGCGGCGGAGAGGAACGCGATCAGGTAGACGGCGGCAATACCCCGCTGCAGGACCTGGCGGGCGAATTCGTACCCTTCGGCGCTGAACCACTCCATGGCACTCCAGCCTAACGCCGGCGGCGGGAGGACGCCGCCCGATCCTGGACGCCCGGCCTAAATGTACTTGTTGATGTAGACCCAGCGTCCCCCGAGGTTTGTCCGGAGGCCTTCGAGCAGGGTCATGGTGAGTTCGGGTGAATACCCGGCGGTGCCGGTATCGATGATGACCGCGAAGGACGCCACGGCCATGCAGCTCCGCAGGTCCCAGTCACCGAAGAGTCCCGTCCAGGAGCAGTCGGGACAGGCAAGCCGAGGCTCGGGACCGCCGTCGTACCATTCACTGACCAGCGGAACAATCAGCTCGAGCGGAAGCTGGACGGTGCAGCGCCGGCACACGGGACCCCCTGTGCCCTCACCGGCAAAGTAATAATCCCGTCCGGAGACAAAGCTGTAGCTTCCGTTGGCGTCTGCGGATGCCGCCAAGGTGCGCGGTCCGAAGGCGTCGGCGGGATGTTTGTCGTAGTAGAGGTCGTAGACCGTAGGGTCGGCCATGCTCCAGCCGGTACTGCGGAACCAGTTCCGTACCTGGCTGAATCGTTCCTCGCTTCCTTCCGCTTCCACGGAAAGGTCCAGCAGTTGTTCCCGGTTATCGCTCATGCCACACCGTAACGAATGCCGGCGGAAAATACCCGAAAGCGCCGCCGGTTCCTCCTGCCTGCCCCTCGTCCTACGCTGGAACGGTGGCAAAACGCTCTGCCGCAGGAGGTGCCGGAAATGACCGGATCGCATGTCCTTGCCCTCGTCGTCGCCCACCCCGACGACGACGCCTACGGGCTGGCCGGAACGGTGGCACTGCACGAACACGATCCGGGGTTCCGCTTCGTCCTGGTCCACGCGACCGACGGCGGCGCGGGGCAGATCGATCCGTCCTATCCGCCGGTGAACGAACCGCTCGGGCGGATCCGCCGGCGGGAGACGGACGCCGCCTGGATGGCCCACGGCCGGCCGCCGGACCGCCACGAGTGGCTGGACTACGACGACGGCGCGGTCGCCGCAGTTCCCTTCGGGGAACTCGAGGAGCGCATCGGCGGCATTCTGGCACAGGAGCGGCCCGACGTCGTCGCCACCTTCGGTCCCGACGGGCTCACCGGGCACCCGGACCACATCGCGGTGGGAGCGGCCACGGATGCGGCGTTCGGGCGCCTGAAGGCCGACGGCGGTCCGGGGCTGCAGCGCCTGCTGCACGGGGGAGTGTGCCGCTCCACCTGGGACCGGTGGAACCGCAGCCGGATCCGGCACGGACTTCAACCGTGGATCGAGGGAAGGGTGTATGACGTGCATCCGATCCCGGACGAGCAGATCGGGATCGAGGTCAATGTCGGCAGTGTGGCGCACCGGGTCGTGGCAGGGCTCATGGAACACCGGACCCAGCGGCACGTGGTCTCACCCGGGGTGCCCCCGGATGTGGACGAAGACGTCCGCTGGGGGCGCACCGTCGGCTCCGAGATGCTGGCCATCGCCTGGCCGCCGCGGCAGCCAGGGGGTGCGGTGCTGAGCGATGTTTTCGAGGGGCTGGACTAGAAGCGGAACAGGGAATCGGGCAGGCCAGAGCCCTGTCCAACCGGGGGAGTGACAGGACCCCCTCTGCCGCTGTCCCATCTGCCCTGCCAGGTCCTAGGCTGGCTCCCATGAGTAAGACACCGAACGCCCTTGGCGACTACCTGCGGGCCAGGCGTGAGCTGGTAACCCCGAAGCAGGCCGGCATCCCGGACATAGGTGTGCGGCGCGTGCCCGGACTTCGGCGCGAGGAAGTGGCCATGCTCGCCGGCATCAGCGCCGATTACTACCTGCGGTTGGAGCGCGGTCGGGACCGGCACCCCTCCGTGCAGGTCCTCGAGTCCATCGCCCGCGTGCTCCAACTTGACGACGACCACCTCGCGCACCTGCTCACGCTGGTTGCGGACGTTCCCCGGCAGCGCGTTCGCCGGCCGGCCAAGGAATCCGCTCCCCCTGGTGCACTCAAGCTGCTGGATTCGCTCGCCCAGCCCGCCTTCATCGAGGGGCGGTACTTCGACATCCTGGCCTCGAACAGTCTGGCGAAGGCGCTCTCACCCCGTCTTGATGTCGGGGGGAACCAGCTGAGGGACATGTTCCTCGACCCGGCCGAGCAGGCCCTTTATCCGGAGTGGGAAGCGGTGACGGAGTGCTTCGTTGCGAACCTTCGGCAGTCCGTGGGCAAGGATGTCGATAATCCCCGTTTCATTGAACTCGTCGGAGAGCTTTCGCTGGCGAGCCCCTACTTCCGCCGAATGTGGGCACGGCATGAAGTGGGGCCCCAGAGAGGCACACCGATGCGGCTCAACCACCCGCAGATCGGGGAAATGACCCTCAACCGGGAGCGGCTGGGCATCAACGGAGCGGACGGACTGATGCTCGTCATTTACCACCCCGACGCCGGGTCGGACAATGCTGAGAAACTCGCGCTCCTTGCCTCCGCGGCCTTCTCAACGAACAGGGGCCAGGAACATCCACACACCAGCGCTGGGTTAAGCAACGAGTAATACCGTGACTACCATCGGCATCCTCGGCGCGGGCCAGGCCGGAACAACGCTTGCCCGGGTGGCGACGGCGGCGGGCTACGACGTCGTTATCGCGAATTCGCGGGGACCCGAAACCTTGCAGCGGCTGGTCAAGGACTTGGGACCGCGGGCACGCGCCGCCTACGCGGCAGAGGCCGCGGCTGCAGCTGACTTCGCCGTGACCGCGTTCCCGTACGCGCCCGGTGACCGGCTGCCGGTCCAGGAACTCGCAGGAAAAGTCGTGATCGATAACAACAATTACATGGTCTGGCGCGACGGGAACTTCCCTGACGTCGATGCCGGGCTCAAGACAATCCATGAGTTACGTCAGGAACAGCTGCCCGCCTCAAAGGTCGTCAAGGCGTTCAATCACGTCCAGTTCCATGAGCGCTTCCACCTCCGTGTCCCCAGCGATGCGCTGCCGGCCATCATACGGCTGGCGCGACCGGCCGGAGCACCTGACCGTAAGGCGCTGGCCGTCTCCAGCGATTACCCGGAGGCCGTCGAACTGGTGACCCGGTTCTACGACGATCTCGGATTCGATGCAGTTGATAACAGTCCCCTGAGCGAATCCTGGCGCAGCAGCCCCGGTACGCCGATGTGGCGCCACCACGTCGATGGACAAAGCCGCGAGGAACTCATCCGCAATCTGCAGCGCGCTCAACGGTCCGTCATCGCGGCAGCGGCTCAGGCGAAGGGACCCTCGCCTGCGTAAAAAGCTTCGGCAGGCAGGCAGGGTGCCTTTTGGGTGCAGACGTGTGTTAGGTCCTCATGACGTGACCCCCTGAAGGATGAGCCCGACGCCTGCGGAGAGCAGCCCGACGCCCAGCACAGCCGCCCCAATCCACAGCAGCATAATGGCCCGGCTGGGCCGTGCGGGATCCTGACCGATCACGGAGACGAAAAAACCGGCGGGCATCAGGATCGCAGCCACGAGGACGCCCAGGGAAATCGTGGCGAACGGCTCGGGCACGCCGTTCGCCTGCACGATCACCATGACGAGAAGGCCGAGGATGACGAGCACTCCCGCATGAGCATGGCCGCACGGTCAGCCGGCTCGCCGCATCCGAGCCAGTTCTTCTTCAATTCGGCGATCCGATACGGCGGGACGGCCTGCGTAGACCGGGATTCCCGCAATGACCGCGGCGGCAAGAGTTCCCAGGATCGGCCAGACCGGCCAGAAGTAACCGCCCGGCGTCGTGAAGTACCAGATAACGATCTGAAGGACCGCGAGCAGCAGCCAGAGACCGACCACTCCCTTGTAGATGGTCTTCGCGATGACGCGCCGGCGGGCAAGATCGTACGATTCATTAGGCGTTGACATGGCGTGGTCTCCCTTTCTGATGAAGTGTTGGGGAACCAACGCTACGAACCCCGGTTATCAGCGGCCAGTGCCCTGCGCAGCCGGGGGTTCGACAGGACCCACCCTCCCGAATTTGCCTGGTGCAGCGGATACTGGCCGTGCCGACGGAACTCCCGGATGGCCGGCACGAGAAAACCCGAACAGACAGGGAACACTCATGAGGATTGTGGTGACCAGTATTTTTGTGGACGACCAGGACAAGGCACTGGATTTTTATACGCGTGTGCTGGGATTCGAGCAGCGGCAGGATGTGCCGGCGGGCGGGGCGCGCTGGCTGACTGTGGGTGTGCCGGGGGAGGACACCGGGGTGGAACTGCTGCTCGAACCGGCCGGGCATCCCGCCGTCGCGCCATTCACGGAGGCGCTGGTAGCGGACGGGATCCCCTTCACCTCCTTCGCCGTTGACAGCGTGGAGGACGAATATCAACGGCTGTTGGACCTGGGCGTGGCCTTCACCCAGCCGCCTACCCGGATGGGACCAATAACGACGGCGGTTTTCTCCGACACCGTCGGCAACCTTATCCAGATTGCCGATACTGCGGACTGAAGCAGCCTTAGAAGCGGAACAGGGAGTTGATCTCCTGTTTGGTGTCATCCACATACACGTCGGTGCGCTCGTCGAAGAACGAGACCCGGTCTTTCAGCTGCGCCGAGTCGGGCAGCACCCGTTCATACGACCAGGCCAGGTCCGTTCCCGCCGGATGCCCGGCCACCGACCAGTAGTTCGCCGTCCCCTTGTACGGGCAGACGGACCGGAAGGTCGATGTGTTGAGGACATCCCAGTCCACGTCCCCGCGCGGAAAGTAGGTCCGCGGCGGAAGCATGGTTTCGTACACGAGCAGCGGCTGGCGGGTCTCGGCCAGCAGCTGTCCGTCCAGGTGCACCCGCACGGCACGCGAGGAGTCCACGGCGTCGACCCGGTGGAAGGGGTCCCGGGGGTGCCCCTCAACCATCTGGTCTTCCTCCAGCCACCGGTCGAACGCATTGAAGTCCAGCAGCACATACCCGCCAAGATCTGCATCATCCGGACGGAACCCCGCACCGGGCAGCTCATGCGCACCCGCACGCAGGTCCAGTGGCTGGCCGGGGGCAGTGTGCGCGGAGAACGGGTAGCGCGGGTCCATCAGGGCGCCGGGCGGCACCTCGGCCAGCGGGTCGCCGTCGGGCTCCGAAGCAGCCGCCACCTCCGCTGAGATATCTCCGGCGGGTACGGCGTAGATAGGGGTGACCCGTCTCGGCTCATAGGCCAGCACCGCATTGGTGGAATCCACCACGGTGTTGCCGCCGAGCTGCGCACGGATACGCCGCGGCGTAGGTTCGTAGCGCAGCTCCGGCAGGAGTTTCCAGAAAGCGGGACTGATGTGCAGGGCCATGGAACTAGTCTCTGGCGGGCCGCCACCCGAAACAAGGGGTTGCGGATTCGGCAGGCAAAGTCTTAATCCGGGGACGAACGCGGAGGGGATCCGGGGTGCTAGAGATGGTGGTGGACGTAGGCCCAGCGGCCGCCGAGCTCTGTCTGCAGGCCTTCGATCAGGGCGTCAATGAGCGGGTCTGATGTCCCGCTGCTGGAGGTATCGATAATGAGCGCAAATGACGATACCGCCATGCATCCCCCGATGTCCCAGTTCCCGAGCAGGTCCGTCCAGGAGCATTCCGGGCAGGTGAGGAGGGGTTCAGGGCCGCGTTCATCCCATTCCCGTATCTGCGGGATGATGGGCATCAGCGGGAGTTCCGTGCCGCATTTGCGGCACTCCGGTCCTCCTGCACCGTCCCCGGCGTGGTAGAAATCCCGGCCTGCGACGAAGGCAAAACTAGTGTCGAACCCGGGGCCTGCGGTGAGGAGGCTCCGGGGCCCGAAGGCGTCGGCAGGGTGCTTGTCGTAATACGTGAAGAACATGGCCGGATCGGCCTTGCTCCAGCCGTTGGCTCTGAGCCAGTTTCGGACTTCCTGCAGGCGCTCTTCCGCGCCGTCCTCATCCACGGACAGATCCAGCAGCTGTTCCCAGTGAACTCCCATGCGCACACCCTAACGCAGGCCGCGGCGCCCGCGGCCTGCGTTCGGATGGGCATGGCGGGTCCTAGTGCCCCCGGTCGATCCATTCCTGCAGGTGCGGACCTTCGGCGGCGATCGACGTCGAATCCCCGTGCCCGGTGAGCACCTTCGTCTCCGCCGGCAGCGTCAGCAGCCGTTCCCGGATGGATTCGATGATGGTCGGGAAGTCGCTGTAGGAACGGCCCGTGGCACCGGGGCCGCCGTTGAACAGCGTGTCGCCGCTGAAGACCACCGGCTCCGGAACGTCCTCACCCGCAGCCAGCGAGAAGCACACCGATCCGGGGGAGTGGCCCGGGGTGTGCAGGGCGCGCAGGGTATGGCCGGCGATCTCGAACGTGTCGCCGTCCTCAATCACGTCGTCCGGGCCTTCGTCGGGGAACACGGCATCCCAGAGCATCCGGTCCGCGGCGTGCAGGAACACCGGGGCGCTGAAGCGGTCCCGGGCCTTGCCGACGGCACGGATGTGGTCGTCGTGGCCGTGCGTGAGCAGGATGGCCATGACCTCCCGCTCACCTACGGCTTCGGCAATCGCGTTGATGTTGTGTGCGGGGTCGATGACGATGACCTGGGCGTCGTCGCCGACAATCCAGACGTTGTTGTCCACGTCCCAGGTGCCGCCGTCCAGGGAGAAGGTTCCCGAGGTGACCACGTTGTCGATGCGGAACATTACAGTTCCACCACCGAACGCAGGACCTTGCCGTCATGCATCTTGGTGAAGGCTTCCTCGATGTCGCCCAGGCCGATGCGCTCGGTGACGAAGGCATCCAGGTCCAGCCGGCCGAGCTTGTACTGCTCCACCAGCATGGGGAAGTCCCGGGAGGGCAGGCAGTCGCCGTACCAGGAGGACTTCAGGGAGCCGCCGCGGCCGAACACGTCCGCCAGCGGCAGTTCGATCTTCATCTCCGGGTTCGGCACACCCACCAGCACCACGCGGCCGGCGAGGTCGCGGGCGTAGAAGGCCTGCCGATAGGTCTCCGGGCGTCCCACCGCGTCAATCACGACGTCGGCGCCGAAGCCGCCGGTGAGGGCGCGGATGGCTTCCACCGGATCTTCGTCCTTGGAGTTGATGCCGTGCGTGGCGCCCTGGGCCAGAGCCAGCTCAACCTTGGCCGAGTCGATGTCCACGGCAATGATGGTGGTGGCGCCGGCCAGCTTCGCACCGGCGACGGCGGCAATGCCCACGCCGCCGCAGCCGATCACGGCCACGGATTCCCCGCGCTGCACGGCGCCGGTGTTGATGGCGGCACCGATGCCGGCCATAACACCGCAGCCGAGCAGGCCCACGGCGGCGGCGTCGACGTCGTCGTCCACCTTGGTGCACTGGCCGGCGGCCACGAGGGTCTTCTCGGCGAACGCGCCGATGCCCAGGGCTGGCGTCAGCTCGGTGCCGTCCTCCAGGGTCATCTTCTGCGTGGCGTTGGCGGTGTTGAAGCAGTACTGCGGCTCGCCCTTGCGGCAGGCGCGGCATTCGCCGCACACTGCGCGCCAGTTCAGCACCACCCGGTCACCGGGGGCAACCTCGGTGACGTCGGGGCCGACGGCGGAGACGACGCCGGTGGCTTCGTGTCCGAGCAGGAACGGATAGTCATCATTGATGGCGCCCTGCTTGTAGTGCAGGTCGGTGTGGCAGACGCCGCAGGTGAGGATGTCCACCAGGGCCTCGCCGGGGCCGGGATCCGGAACCAGGATGGTCTCCAGGGAGACGGGGGCGTTCTTTTCCTTGACGACTACGGCCTGAACTTTATGAACCATGAGTGTGCTGCCTCTTTCGCTGTCCTGGCGGGAAGCCTGAGTCCGGCCTCCCGCTTCCCATCCTATGGAGCGGGGGCGCCGGAGGCGAAGCCGGGATTGCCCTTCCGCTGCAGGCTTCGCCTTCAGGGCCTGCCGCCGCCCTAGCATGGAAGGCGGGAACGGTCCGGAGTCTGCCGGCTGCCCACACCAGGAAGTGCCCATGCTGGGAACCCTGTTGTACGGAGAGCGGGATGCCCGGGTGGAGGAACGCGGCGACAACGGCGTGGCCGCGGTACGCGAACTCACCGCTTGGCGAGGCCGCGGAAGGCTACCGGGCGATGGACGAGCGGCGGACCATCAAGGCACTCCTGTCCCTGAGCGCCGTCCCGCAGGTTCCGCGGCGCTAGTAATCTACGTAGGTTCCGGTCGGAACGGTACCGCCGAAGTCCGTTTCGGGACCGAAGCGTCCGTCGAGTCCGCATTCCTGCTGGGAACCGGAAAACGACATCAGGTTGAAACCGTACGTCACCTGGTGGGACTGGCCCGGCGGCAGGGTCAGCTGGATTATCGACTGTCCGGCACGCCAGCTGGCGGTTTCGAACGCCAGCGCGCTGACATCGGTCCGCACAGCGGGAAGGATTGCGCTGAGCGGCACCGTCCCTTTGGCAGACGCCTTGCTGGTGACGGAACGTTCACTGGTGAGCCCGACAGGAACAGTGACGGTGGAACTGTTCGTGAGCGTTGCCGTTCCGGCTGCTTCCCGGCTCGCGGCGGACTCGGTGAAGATGGTTGCGGTGGACCCGGGTTCGCATTCGGTGGCGGCCGCTGAGGCCGGTGCCGCAAAAACCGCGGAACCGGCGATCAGTCCGGCTGTCGATATAAGGACGGCGGCCCGTGTCATCGTGGTCTTCATCTCGCTCCTTCGTGTCCCGGTAGTACCCGTTCCCTCTGGAAGAGCCCTTACCCTACTACTCAGTAATCGAGAGTCAAACCCGCAGCTCCGCCGTTCGCCGGCCTCGGCGGAGCCCTACCCGCTAGAGGCCGAGGCGGGACTTCACCTCGGAAGCGGAAGGATTGGTGGCCGCGGAACCGTCGGGGAAAATCACGGTGGGGACGGTCTGGTTGCCGCCGTTGAGCGAGGCTACCAGCTCCGCGGTGCCTTCCACGTCCTCGATGTTGACCTCGGTGTAGCCGATGCCCTGGGCATCCAGCTGGGACTTCAGGCGGCGGCAGTATCCGCACCAGGAGGTGGAAAACATGGTGATGGTTCCGGTTGCGGGGGTGAAAGCTTCAGCAGTGGCAGCCACGGGGGTTGCTCCTCTTCGTTGAAATGGATTGTTGCCTAATCCAACAGTATTCCGGCCGGCGGCATTCCCGCTGGCAGACTGGAGGCATGTGCGGAAGATACGTGATGGCCCGTTCCGTTGGTGACCTGGTCGCCGAGGCCGAGGCGGAGGCGGACGCCAACCTGGAACTGCGGGCGTCCTGGAATGTGGCGCCGACGTCGGACGTCCCGGTGGTCCTGGAAAGGTTCGTTGAGGTGCCGGGCCGGGGACGCTCGCAGGTGCGCGAGATCCACGTTGCCCGGTGGGGCCTGGTGCCGGCGTGGGCACGGGATGCGTCCGTAGGCGTTAGGGCCTTCAATGCCCGCAGTGAAACCGTTCTGGAGAAGCCGACGTTCCGTGAAGCGGTTCTCTCGCGCCGCTGCGCCGTGCCGGTGGACGGTTACTACGAATGGAAGGCGGGCCCCGGCAAGGTTCGCCGGCCGTTCTATGTTTCCCGTGCCGACGGGTCCCCGATCTTCTTTGCCGGCCTGTATGAGTGGTGGCGGGATCCGGCCAAGGCAGAAGGCGACCCGGAGAAGTGGCTGCTCTCGACGTCGATCCTCACCGTGGCCTCGCCCCCGGCGGCGAGCGCCGAACCGGTGCTGCGCGAACTGGCCGAGCTGCATGACCGGCTGCCGCTGCCGCTGTCCCCGGACGCCATGGCTGCCTGGCTGGATCCGGCGCGGCGCGACGCAGGCACACTGGTGGCACTGGCCACGGAGCAGGCCTACGCGGCGGCGGCGGGCTGGGTGCTGTCTGAAGCCCATCCGGCCGTCGGCAATGTGCGCAACGACGGCGAGTACCTGCTGCGGCCAGGCCCGGAGGACGTATCTGCCGCTGCCGTGCCGGCGGAGGACGTGCTGTTCTAGCCGAAGCCTAAATCACTGCCAGGGTGACCCGGCCGGCGTCGTCCACCCTAAGTCCGGGGTTGAAGCAGACCTCCCAGCGCAGTCCGTCCGGGTCCGTGAAGTAACCGGAATAGCCGCCCCAGCTCATCTGCGTTCCGGGCGCGGTGATGATCCCGCCGGCACCGGCGGCGTTGGCCAGCACGGCGTCCACCTCGGCGGCGGAATCCACGTTGTGACCGAGGGTGACCGGGGCGTTGTGGAGTTCGCCCGCCGCGCCGGCTTCCGCGGCCAGATGGTCGCCCCGGAAGAAGGCCAGCAGCAGCCCGTGGTTGACCTGGAAGAAGATGACTTCGTCCGGCACATACTGCACCGCTTCCCAGCCCATGCGGGAAACGTAGAACGCGTAAGTTACTTCGAGGTCCCGTACGCCTACGGTAACCACGGAAACAGAGGGATTCACGTCTTTGATCCTGCCATGAAGATGCTGATTGGCCATTACCCGCCCACCGGGTGTCCGGTGCGGCGGCCCGGTGATGGTTACTCTTAAGGCATGGGAGCAGCTGAACAGAAATCCGGGTCGGGACAGCTAGACGACGTCCGGACGGCAATTGACGAAATTGATGAGGAAATTGTCGCGCTGATCTTTCGGCGGCAGCGGCTGGTCCGGGTCGCCGGGGGGCTGAAGGACAATGACGACGCCGTCCGCTCACCCAAGCGCATGGAGGAAGTCATTGCCCACGTCCGGCACGCGGCCGAAGAGCAGGACGGCGACTGCAACGTGGTGGAACGCACGTACAAGGCCATGATCGAAGCCTTTATCGACTACGAGTTGAAGGTCCGCCACGAGATGGAGACCCAGCGCAAGCTGGACGCCTTCAGCCGCAGTTAGCGACCAGGCGCACCGCCCCCGAACCCTCACTGGAGACGCGGCACGAATCGGGTAGGTTGTGGCGCATGACACTTACCGTCGCTGACCTGTTTCCCGAAGCTGAGGGAAGCGAGCGTGCCTGGATTCACCTCGGCTGGGGATCCCGGAAGGAAACCCCGGAACACGTGGCCGCCAGGATCCTTCCGACCCTGGAGCTGCTTCAGGACCGCTTCGCCGTGCCGTCAGTGCGGTGGCAGGTCACGGTGGGGAAAACCTTCGACCTGCGAAAGGAACAGCCTGTTCCGCAGGATGCCGCAGCCCTCGCTAGGCTCGTCGAAAGCCCCCGGCAGCGTGACCTGCCCGACGCCGACGTTTCCACCGGAACGCTGAAGGCCAGATTTACCCTTTTCGGCGGAGCAGACCCCGAAAGCGGGAAGCTGTTCGAGTTTGAGGTCGAGGCCGGCCGCAGCGGTCCCTACTTGGGCAATGAAATCACCCTGCGCCTGCCGGATGGGTTCGTCTTCGGAACCCCGGGGAAACTGGCCGCCTTGTTTCAGCGGCTGGTCCGGATCTGGCAGCCGGAAACTGCCGCTCTGGAGTCGAGGGAAACCTTGCGGGCTGTGTGGAAACGCTGTGACGAGCTGGGCGTCCGCAGGTCGGATCCCCGCCTCGGATACATGAACTGGTTCTCCCTGACGGGGTACGGACGGCCGCCTTTCCCCCTGGATGCCCGAGTCCGTGCTTTTCCCGACGGCACCCTGATCTGCGCTCAGAGCTGGAACGCCGGCTCGGTGGCGGATCTGTATGCGGACCTGCAGGTCATGGGGATGATGCACGATATGCCGGCGGTCCAGGTGCTGGCACCGCCGCCCACTGATGATGAACAACCGCACACAGATTTGAAGGAGCACCGTGGGGGAAACTAACAAATCGGAAGAGAACCGGTGGCGTCCGGTGGTGGCAGCGCTCGCACACCGGGGCCACCGGCATCTGTATGCCCGCGCCGTGCTGGCCCGCGACTGGGACACGCTGCATGAGGACCAGCTCACCGCCGAAGAGGCAAAATCCCTGGCCGTCCTGTGCCGTGCAGGCCTGTTGGAGACTCGGAAGGGCTGGATATTCTCCTCGGAAACCGTCTTGGAGGAGATGCTCGCCGCATCCGACCCGCGGGACACCACCGTGCAGCGCTTCTTCGTGAACGGCAAGGTCGAGACCTACCCGCGCAAACGCGCCGACCGGCTGGAGCTGCTGCATTTCCTGGCCGGGGAGGTCTTTGAACACGCCCGGCCGCCGGAGCCGGGACTGCGTCCGGTCCTGACGGAAAAGGAAGTCACCACCCGGCTGGCCGCCTTCACCGCAGACCCCGCTGCCATCCGCCGCTATCTGGTGGACGAAGGCATCGTGGCCCGGGACGCCGCCGGCACCCAGTACTGGCTCATCCGTCCCCGTCCGGCGGAAGGAATGGAATTTGCCTAGCTTCCCCGACACGGCCGGCTTCACTGCAGTTGGCGCGGCTCCCGCCACTGTGGAGGGCCTAGTGAACTTCCGCGACCTGGGCGGCCGACGACGGCGCGACGGCACGCTCAC
The DNA here is from genome assembly GCF_025244925.1 of Arthrobacter zhaoxinii. NCBI lineage: Bacteria > Bacillati > Actinomycetota > Actinomycetes > Micrococcales > Micrococcaceae > Arthrobacter > Arthrobacter zhaoxinii. The sequence goes on along the minus strand of NZ_CP104275.1, from coordinate 2,033,359 downwards.
GCCGCACGGGGTCTTCTTCCGCTCCGAAACGGTGGACCGGATTCGGCCCGGCGGCTGGGACACCCTGTATGCGCTGGGAGTGCGTACCGTCGTCGACCTCCGGCAGCCGCCCGAGCGCGCACGGGACACCGCCGGCCGCCCGGACTGGCTCACCACGGTTCCCGTGGACCTGGACGGGCTGGCGGAGAATCCGGAGTTCTGGAAGGGGTACTGGAACAACGGACTGATGGGCACGCCGCTGTACTACTTGCCGCACCTGACCCGGCTGCCGGACCGGATGGGTACCGTGCTGCAGGCGCTCGCCGATGCCCCGCCCGGCGGGGTGCTCTTCCACTGCATGGCCGGCCGGGACCGCACCGGAATGACCGCCATGGTCCTGCTCGCGGCAGTGGACGCGGAGCCGGAGGAGATCCGGGAGGACTACTTCGAAACCGTCCGCAACGCGGACGCCTTCGCAGCAGCAACGGGACGGCCCAATCCGGAGGCAGAGAGCGAAAAACTGTGCGCCGAGCACGGAACCAGCATGGACGGTGCTATCCGCGCGGCGGTGGACCGCTTTTCGCTGCAGCGGCTCTTTGACGACGCCGGGTTGCCGGAAGCAGTCCGCACCGGCATCCGCACCTGGCGGGGAGCAGTTACCGCCAGGCCTTGACGCTGCTCTGCTACTCCGACGTTCCCGCTTCGAGGATCGACACGATTGAGAAGAGCGTAAAGCAGACGGCTCCGAGCCCAACCAGCACGTGCGCGGGGACAAAGAACGCCGGGTCTGAGCCTGCGGCTTCAAAGAGGAACGCGGCGAAGAACAGGCAGGTGAGCGCTGTGCCGATGGGCATCAGCGGGATGCGGTTGGCCAAGGCAAACGTGCGGCGCCAGACGAGGGCGAGCAACAGCACCTTCGACAGGATGCTGAAGCAGATCAGCCCGAGGCCGATCAGCACACATCCCGGGGCCAGCCGATAGGGCTCGTGTGAGCTGAACAGCACGAATAGTCCGAGCAGTACATTGACCGTGCCCGCGGCGCCGACGAGCCAGGGCCAGGCGGAACGCTCGCCCTCGCTGAATTCGTTGCGCACCTGGCGCACGATGCTCGCGACCAGGGCGATCAGCGACGTGCAGATCACCGACAGGCCGGTCAGGACGTGGCCGGCAACGAATCCGGGAGTATCTCCGCGCACCAGCAGGCCGGTCGCAAGGGAGAAACCGACGACGGCGGCCGCAACCGGAACTGCGAGCAGCACGGCGCCGGCGGCGCGGGAGTGAGCACCTTCCGGCGGGCCGCCCTGAGGCTCGAGCAACTGTGCTGACTGGATGAGAGTGAATTTTGTGGATGCGGCCGCGACGGTGCTGACGCACGCGGCGACGAAGCCGATGCCGATCACCACGAAGCCCGCCGTGAGGTTCTCCGCGGTGTTGTCCCGGTTGGCCAGAACGATGCCCCAAATGATGGCGGCGGCAGCAGCCACGTAGCCGGAGAGCGGCAGGATGATCCTCCACACGCGCCCATAGCGGTCGATGAGCTGCCGAATGATGGTGGCCGCCGTAGTGAACAGTGCGTAACAGATGGCGGTCAGCCCGACGTTGACGTGTCCGGCGACAAAGTGACTGGCATCGTTCCGCCCGGCCAGGATGTAGAGGCCGAAGGACAGACAGACAGCGCCCATCAGAAGCGGTATGGCGCGGAAAATGACGCTTATTGTACGGTTCATGGCGTACCCCGCAGATGATCCCGTGCGGCTTCGACGTCATGGCCGGTCCGCGTTTAGTGCCAGTCTGCGCCTGTCCTCCCCGCGGAACAACGCCGAGGCAGGGAGCAGCTCCTTGGGCCATGGAACTTCGCGCCCTCCACAGCTCCGACGCCGGCCGGCACCGGCGGCATGGGTGGCCCGCCTCCAACCGTTGACTTGGCAGGACGGTGGGCGTCGAATGGAAGTTCCAACCGGACTGCCCTCATCCGGCGGAAATTTCCAAGGAGGAGTGCATGGCCGATAGGTTTACTCCCCACGGAACCGCAGCAACCCATCCGATAGCCGGCATGGCCGGCGCCATGGGAGCGCCCGTCAATGCCGTCCCCCTGGTGGCCCATACCCCGCAGGCGCGGTCAACGCCTCCATCCGGCGGGGACAGTGCGCAGGCCCGCGCCGATGCGGGAGGCGGGCACTCGAGGCGCCAGATCGCCGTCGTTTTCGCCGGGCTGATGCTGGCGGTGCTTGTCGCTGCCCTGGACCAGACCATCGTCTCCACCGCCCTGCCCACCATCGTGGGGGATCTGCAGGGTATGGACCACCTGTCCTGGGTGATCACCGCCTACCTGCTGACCTCCACCATCGGGCTGCCGATCTACGGGAAGCTCGGGGACCTGCTCGGGCGCAAGAACATCTTCATTTTCGCCATCGTGGTTTTCCTGGGCGGGTCCGCCCTGTCCGGGCAGGCACACAGCATGACCGAGCTCATCACCTACCGGGCCATCCAGGGTGTGGGCGGCGGCGGACTCATCATCGGTGCGCAGGCCATTATCGGCGACATTGTGCCCGCCCGCGAGCGCGGCAGATACATGGGCCTGATCGGGGCGGCTTTCGGCATCGCCTCCGTCAGCGGACCGCTGCTGGGCGGATATCTTACCGACTACTGGTCCTGGCGGTGGGTCTTCTACATCAACCTGCCCATCGGTGCGGTGGCGCTCGCGGTCATCATCACCGCCCTGCACCTGCCGCGGTCCGAACGCAAAGGGATCCGGCTGGACTATGCCGGTGCCGCACTGCTTGCCGTCGGCAGCGCCGCCCTGGTGCTGCTGACCAGCTGGGGCGGCAACAACTACGCCTGGACCTCTCCGACCATCCTCACGCTGGGAGCAGTGGCCGCCGTCGCCGTCGCACTCTTCATTCCGGTGGAACTGCGGGCGTCCGAACCGATACTTCCGCTGCGCCTGTTCGGGATCCGCAACTTCCTGATCTGCACACTGGTGGGGCTGGCGGTGGGGCTGGCTATGTTCGGGTCCATTGCCTACCTGCCGACCTTCCTGCAGATCGTCAACGGAGCCAGTCCCACCATGTCCGGGCTGATGATGCTCCCCATGACCGCAGGGCTGCTCATCACCTCGATCGGGACGGGGCAGCTGATCTCCCGGACGGGCAAGTACAAGATTTATCCGATTCTCGGGTCCCTCACCATGATCGGCGGCCTGCTGCTGCTCTCGCGCATCTCCAGTACGACGCCGTACCTCCTCACCGCGCTCGGCATGTTCGTACTGGGGCTCGGGATCGGGGCACTGATGCAGAACGTGGTGCTGATTGTGCAGAACAGCGTCCCGGCCAAGGACATGGGCACCGGGGTCTCCACGGCCAACTACTTCCGGCAGATGGGCGGTTCCCTGGGGATTGCCCTCTTCGGCTCCCTGTTCATCCGGCGGCTGAACGACCAGCTGGCCTCCGCACCGGCCGGAGCCGGCGACGCGGCGTCGGGCGGCGCCAATTCCATCAGTCCGGACAGCATCAGGGCGCTGCCTGCTCCGGCGCAGGACTTTATCAAATCCGCGTTCGGCGAGGCGCTGCCGCCGATCTTCCTGCTCGGGGTGCCGATCCTTGGGGCGGCCTTTGTCCTGACGCTGTTTCTTGTGCAGCAGCCGCTGTCCAGGACGGCGCGGGTGGATATGGACGCAGCGTAGGCCGGCAACCGAGAAGAGAAGAAACCCGCCATGTCCCACAGAGCAATAACGCCGCGCACCGCGGCACCCCCGGACCGCGCCGGGACCGCCCTGCCCAAGCATCGGGAGGAGACCGCCCAGGGCGAGGAACCGAAGCGGAACCTCGTGCCGGTCTTCACGGGACTGGTGCTTTCCGTGCTGCTGGCAGCCCTGGACCAAACCATCGTCGCTACCGCCCTGCCCACTATCGTGGGGGACCTGAACGGGTTGGAGCATCTGTCCTGGGTGGTCACCGCGTATATCCTGGCGGCCACCATCGGCCTGCCGGTATACGGCAAGCTCGGGGATCTGTTTGGCCGCAAAAGCATTTTCATTTTCGCAATCGCGGTGTTCCTCATCGGTTCGGTCCTGTCCGGACTGGCGCAGAATATGGGCCAGCTGATCGGTTTCCGTGCCCTGCAGGGCCTCGGCGGCGGCGGGCTGATGATCGGGGCGCAGGCCATCCTCGGAGACCTGGTCTCCCCGCGGGAGCGCGGGAAATACATGGGCCTGATCGGTGCGGCCTTCGGGCTGGCATCCGTCGGCGGCCCGCTGCTGGGCGGCTGGATCACCGATGCCTGGTCCTGGCGGTGGGTGTTCTACATCAATCTGCCCATCGGCGCCGTGGCGCTCGCCGTCGTCGTGTCCTCGCTGCACCTGCCCAAACCCAAGGGCAGGCGCCCGAAGCTGGACTACGCTGGCGCCGGGCTGCTCGCCCTCGCGAGCGCCGCCCTGGTGATGCTGACCACCTGGGCCGGCACCACGTACGCCTGGTCGAGTCCCCAGATCCTTGCCCTGGCCGTGGTGACGCTGGCAGCCGGAGCAGTGTTTGTCCGGGTGGAGAAGCGGGCTCCGGAACCCATCCTGCCGCTGGGCCTGTTCCGCAGCCGGAATTTCCTGCTGCCGGTGCTGGTGGGCATCGCCGTCGGAATAGCGATGTTCTCCACCATCTCCTACCTGCCCACCTTCCTGCAGATGGTGAACCGGGCCACCGCCACGCAGTCGGGCCTGATGATGCTGCCCATGATGGGCGGGCTGCTGCTGACCTCCATCGGCACCGGACAGCTGATTTCCCGCACCGGCCGGTACAAGATCTATCCGGTGCTGGGCTGCGCCGTGATCATTGCCGGGCTGGTGCTGCTCTCACGGATCTCAGACACCACCGCCTACAGCTTCACAGCTCTTGGCATGCTGGTGATGGGACTCGGTCTGGGGATGCTGATGCAGAACCTGGTCCTGATTGTGCAGAACAGCGTGCCCGGCAGGGACATGGGGGCGGCGATATCCGCAGCGAACTATTTCCGGCAGATCGGGGCTTCCTTCGGGATCGCACTGTTCGGGTCGATCTTCATCCACCGGCTGGGCAATGAGATTGCAGCCGCGCCCCCGGGGGCCGGAGCTGCCCTCGGCGGGGACATCAATTCGCTGAGCCCGGCCATGCTCCGCGGACTCCCCGCCCCGGCGCAGGACTTCATCGCTGCGGCCTTCGGACACGCCCTGCCTCCCATCTTCCTGCTCAGCGTGCCCGTCATGGCAGTGGCCCTGGTGCTGTGCCTGTTCATCAGGGAAACGCCGTTGTCCACCACGTCACGGGTTAGCGGAGAGGCGGACCGCTAAGCAGCTGCCCTACGGCTGGTAGGTGGCAAGGATGGCGAACCCCACGATGGCGAACCCCAAAACCACTGCCTGATAGAGCAGGGACGGGATGATGAACATGGCTGTAGCGAGCCACCCGTCGCCCCTGACCATTGCCGCAATGAATCCGATCACCGCAATGCCGACGGCGGCGAGTCCCGGATATGCGAGGAAGCCGAACATCAGGTTCGAAAGCGGAGAAATCAGGAAAAGCGCATACCCCAGAACAACAGCCAGCATGCCGGCAATCCCCAGGCCGCCAATGCGGCGGGAAGTTTGCAGGTGTGCGGGCGCCTGCGGTGTGTTTCGGTCAATAGCCACGCTCCGGCCCCCATCCGATGGAAAGTACCCGGATCAGGGCGTCCTGCACTGGATCCGGTGTGTCTGGGAAAAGTGTGCCCCATAGGGGCATGTATTCCTGCAGCGGCACCGACGGGTCCTGCACCGGCGCTTCCGGATCCTGACGGGCGGGGCGGCAGGACCTCCGCCGCATCCGTCCCTGTGTGGTGTTGTTTGTCCCCGGCTGGTCGTACACTGGTGGCGGAGCTGTTCGAACATATGTTCGAATTAGTTGCCTATTGATAACCAAGGGATAACCAAGGGATAACCAGTGGGAAAGGCGCAGGCGGTGCGCCTGTGTACCGGGGCGGGGAGGAAGCTGAATGGGTGTCTTCAGCGAAGCAATAGAGGTGGTGTGCTCACCCGCGGGGCAGCCTCTGAGGCTTACATGGGGCGGCCGCACCTACAAGGTGGGAGCGGACCCGGTGCGCTGGTACGAACGCCGCAACTGGTGGGAAGAGGAAACCCGCGCCGAACGCGGACACGGCGCCGGACTGGTGGATACCGAGATCTGGCGGGTCCAGGCACGCGTCAATGACCGCTCCGACCTGCGCACCCTCGACCTCTCGCATCACGTCCGCAGCGACCGCTGGCGCCTGATCCGCATTCATGACGCACTGAGGGACAGCGCCTAATGAAGGACAGTGCCTAAGCAATGAGCTTTATCCACCTGCACGCCGCCACCGCGTTCAGCGCCCACTACGGGGTGTCCTGGCCGGAGGAGATGGCGCAGGCCGCAGCGGCCGACGGCGCCGATGCCCTGGCCTGCACCGACCGGGACGGGCTCTACGGAACGGTCAAGCACCTGCGGGCATGCATGGAAGCGGGCATCGATCCCATTGTGGGCGTGGACCTGGCTGTGCTGGATGACGGGAACGCCGTCACCGGCCGGGTGGTCATTCTCGCCCACGGGCATACCGGGGGAGCGGGCTACCGGGCATTGTGCCGGCTGATCTCCGCTGCACACGCCGCCACCTCCGCCTCACGGGCACGCTCCGGCAAACCGGTAGGCGTCACCATGGAGCAGCTTGCCGGGTATGTCAGCACAGAGGGGGAGGACGAACCGGTCCTGACCGTCCTCGTCGGACCGCAGTCCGACGTCGGCCAGGCCATGCGCAGCCGCAGTTATGCCGTCGCCCGCACCCTGTTCGGCCGCTGGCGCTCGCTGATCCCTGCCCGGGCGCTCGCCGTCGAGGTGGTCACGCATCTGTCCGCACCGGGGGAGAACCTCAGCCTGGCCCACGCAGTACGGATGTTCCGGCTGGCCGATGAGATGCGCGTGCCCGGCATCCTCACCAATGCCGTGCGGTACGTGGATGAGGATGGAGCCGCCACCGCTGACGTGCTCGACGCCGCGCGGTCGCTGACCTCCCTCTCCCACCTCCCGGACCGGCAGCCCAACGGGCAGGGCTGGCTCAAGGGGACACGGGAGATGACTGCCCTGGCCCGCGAGATCAGCTCGGAGGCAGGCTACGGTTCCTCGGGAGCGGCACGGATGCTCGCCGACACTGCGGCGCTCGCGGATAGCTGCCGGATGGATCCGGTGGCGGACATGGGCTGGAAGCAGCCCGTGGTCCCCGAAGCCTCGGTGATCGGCATCGAGGCCGAACCCATGATCGAACTGCGCCAGCGCTGCGAGGCGGGGATCAACCGGCGGCTGCGTGCCCGGGACTCCATTGCCGAAGTAGAACTGCGCAACCGGCTCGAACACGAGCTGGGCATCATCGAACGGCTGGGCTTCGCCTCCTACTTCCTCACGGTCGCGGAAGTCTCGGCCATGATCACCGGGATGGGGGTACGCGCCGCGGCCCGGGGGTCGGGCGCATCCTCGCTGGTGAACTACCTGCTGGGCGTCAGTCACGTGAACCCGCTGGACCACGACCTGATCTTTGAACGCTTCCTCTCCCGGGACCGCTCCACGCTGCCGGACATCGACATCGACGTGGAAAGCGCCGAGCGGCACAACGTCTATCACCGCATCTTCGAACGCTTCGGCTCCGAACGGGTCACCCTGATGAGCATGCAGAACGGCTACCGGGCACGGGGAGCGGTGCGCGACGCCGGTATGGCGCTGGGCATGCCCGAGGAGGAGATCGGCGCTGTGGCTAAACAGCTGTGGCGTTTCTCGGCCCGCAACTTCCGCGAGGCGCTCGCCGAAAAGCCCGAACTGCGGGAATTCTCCGGCCAGGTGGAAAAGAACCAGCAGCTGGACCTGCTGGTGGACCTCACCGAACGCCTGGACCGGCTGCCCCGGCACATTTCCATGCATCCCTGCGGAGTGATCCTGGGGGACACCTCCCTGCTGGACCGCACCCCCGTGCAGCCCAGCGGTCTGGGCCTGCCCATGTCCCAGTTCGACAAGCACGACATGGATCCTATGGGCATGCTCAAACTCGACGTGCTGGGCGTGCGGATGCAGAGCGCCATGGCCTTTGCCGTCCGCGAAGTAGTGCGTGTGTATTCCTCCCGCGAGGAAGTCATTGCCGCCGGCAGGCACCGGGACGGGCCGGAGGAGCCGGACCCGGAGTTTGTCGAAGCGGACGGCCGGATCAACCTGGATGCCGTGCCGTTCGACGACGAACCCACCTACGAACTCATCCGCAGCACGCATACCCTGGGCTGCTTCCAGATCGAATCCCCGGGCCAGCGCGAGCTGGTGGGCAAGATGGCACCGCGGGAGTTTAATGACCTGATCATCGACATCTCCCTGTTCCGGCCGGGCCCGATGAAATCCGATATGGTCCGGCCGTTCCTGGAACACCGGCACGGCTTTTCCCCCGAGGTGTACCCGCACGAGGCGCTGCGCCCGGTGCTGGCCGAAACCCACGGCGTCACGGTTTTCCACGAGCAGGTGCTGCGGACGCTGAACGTCTTCACCGGCTGCGGGCTGGCGAAGGCAGACGAACTGCGCCGGCTGCTGGGCAACGAAACCGCCGAGCCCGGGGTGGAGGAATACTTCCGCAGCAAGGCCGCCGCCCGCGGCTACACGCAGGAGACCATCAACAAGGTCTGGGACACGCTCAAGGCCTTCGGCAGCTTCGGCTTCTGCAAGGCCCACGGCGCGGCTTTTGCCGTACCCACCTATCAGTCCGCGTGGCTGAAGGCGCACCACCCGGCAGCGTTCCTCGCCGGGATCTTCGAACACGATCCCGGGATGTATCCCCGCCGGCTGCTCGTGGCCGAGGCGCGGCGGATGGGCATTCCCATCCTGCCCCTGGACATCAACCGCAGCGGCGAAACCTACCGGGTGGAACGGCTCGACGACGGCCGGCTGGGCATCCGGCTGTCCCTGGCCGGGATCTACGGACTGTCCGCCGTCGAGCTAAAGCGCATTGCCGCCGGGCAGCCCTATGACTCGCTGGCGGACCTGCGGGCACGTGCGAAGGTCTCCCGCCCCACCCTGCGCCGGCTGGCCCAGCTCGGTGCCTTCGATTTCCTGAGTAAGCAGACCGGCTCCGAGGCGAGCCGCGCTGACCTGATCTCCTACCTCGACGCCGCACCGGCAAAATCCGCGTCCCGGAAGCACGATCCGATTCCGGGGCAGCTGGCCCTGCCGCTGGGAGATACCGAGCTGACGAACCTGCACCATCACCTGCCGGAACCGGGACTGCGGGAAAAGGTCCGCACCGAACTGGATCTGCTGTCAGTGGACGTCAGCGCGCACCTGATGGAAAGCTACCGTCCGCTGCTGCGCGGACTCGGCGTCACGCCCGCGGAAGCACTGATGGACCTGCGCAACGGGACCGAGGTGCTGGTCGCCGGGATCCGGGTGGCCACGCAGACGCCTCCCATGCGCGGGGGACGCCGGGTGGTGTTCATCAGCCTCGACGACGGCACCGGGTGCATTGACTGCACGTTCTTCCACGAGGCGCAGGAGAAATCCGGTCCGCTGCTCTTCGGCACCGAACTGCTGCTGGTCCGCGGGCTGACCCGCCGCACCGGGCCGCGGGGCATCAGCCTGCAGGCACTCGAGGCATGGAACCTGGCGGACACGGACTCACTTCCGAAGCCCGGCCGTCAGCGCGGCATGTTGGTGGGGTCCAAGCGCAGCGGATAACATCGGTACGGGCGGAAGTGCGGCCGTGTCCAGGCCGTGCAGCAGACGCCGTACAACGAAATCTAGGAGACAACCGTGTCAGTGCCAGAGAAGTTCACCCTCATCGTCGACGGCGAAGAGACCACGGTGGATACTGGCACCACCGGTGCGCAGCTCTTCTTCGAACGCCGCGACGTCGTCGTGATGCGCGTCCACTCCGTCCTCAAGGACCTGGATACGCCGCTGGAGCAGGGCGACATCGTGGAATCTGTCACCATTGAGTCCGAAGACGGACTGAATGTCCTGCGCCACTCCACCGCCCACGTCATGGCCCAGGCCGTGCAGCAGCTGCGTCCGGATGCCAAGCTGGGCATCGGCCCGTACATCAAGGACGGCTTCTACTTCGACTTCGATGTTGCCGAGCCGTTCACGCCGGAGGACCTGAAGACCCTCGAGAAGATGATGCAGAAGATCATCAACTCGAACCAGAAGTTCGCCCGCCGCGTGGTCAGCGAAGACGAAGCCCGCGAAGCCATGAAGAACGAGCCGTACAAGCTTGAACTGCTGGGCAAGAAGGACGGCGCCGAGGAAGCGGGCGAAGGTGCCAGCATCGAGGTCGGTGCCGGCGAGATCACCATTTACGACAATGTGGACCGCAAGTCCGGCGACGTCGTCTGGTGCGATCTGTGCCGCGGCCCGCACCTGCCCAACACCAAGCTGATCTCCAACGCCTTCGCCCTCACCCGCTCCGCCGCCGCGTACTGGCTGGGCAACCAGAAGAACCAGCAGCTGCAGCGCATCTACGGCACCGCCTGGCCCACCAAGGACGCGCTGAAGGCCTACCAGGAACGCCTGGCCGAGGCCGAGCGCCGCGACCACCGCAAGCTGGGCACCGAACTGGACCTGTTCTCCTTCCCGGATGAGCTGGGTTCGGGCCTGCCGGTGTTCCACCCCAAGGGCGGCATCATCCGCAAGGCCATGGAGGACTACTCCCGCCAGCGACACACCGAGGCCGGCTACGAGTTCGTCTACACCCCGCACATCACCAAGGGCCACCTGTACGAGGTTTCCGGCCACCTGGACTGGTACCGCGACGGGATGTTCCCTCCCATGCACGTGGACGAGGTCACCGATCCGGAGACCGGCGAGGTCACCAAGCCCGGCCAGGACTACTACCTGAAGCCGATGAACTGCCCCATGCACAACCTGATCTTCCGCTCCCGCGGACGGTCCTACCGTGAGCTTCCGCTGCGGCTGTTCGAATTTGGTTCCGTGTACCGCTACGAGAAGTCCGGCGTGATCCACGGCCTGACACGCGTGCGGGGCATGACCCAGGACGACGCCCACATCTACTGCACCCGTGAGCAGATGAAGGACGAGCTGACCACCACGCTGAAGTTCGTGCTGGACCTGCTCAAGGACTACGGTCTGGATGACTTCTACCTGGAGCTGTCCACCAAGGACCCGGAAAAGTTCGTCGGCTCCGACGACATCTGGGAGGAAGCCACCCGCACCCTCGCCGAGGTTGCCGAAGCCTCCGGCCTGGACCTGGTCCCGGATCCGGGCGGAGCAGCCTTCTACGGCCCGAAGATCTCCGTCCAGGCCCGCGACGCCATCGGCCGCACCTGGCAGATGTCCACCATCCAGCTGGACTTCAACCTGCCCGAGCGCTTCGAACTCGAGTACCAGGCCGCCGACGGCACCCGCCAGCGCCCGGTCATGATCCACCGCGCCCTGTTCGGCTCCGTGGAACGCTTCATGGCCGTGCTCACCGAGCACTACGCCGGCGCCTTCCCCGCCTGGCTGGCACCGGTTCAGGTAGTCGGCATCCCCGTGGCTGAAGCGTTCAACGACTACATGTTCGACGTCGTCGACAAGCTCAAGGCCCACGGCATCCGCGCCCAGGTGGACACCGGCACCGACCGCTTCCCGAAGAAGATCCGCACCGCGTCCAAGGACAAGATCCCGTTTGTCCTGATCGCCGGCGGTGACGACGCCGAGGCAGGCGCCGTGTCCTTCCGCTTCCGTGACGGCAGCCAGGACAACGGCGTGCCCGTTGAAGAGGCCGTCAAGCGGATTGTTGAAGCCGTCCGTAACCGGGACAAGTAGGGCGGCGGGGACGCTATGGGAGAACAGCCTGACGACGCCGCGGTGACGGACACGTTTGAACTCGCCGGCGTCCCCGACTCGTTCCAGCGGCTCTGGACTCCGCACCGGCTGGCCTACATCAAGGGCGGGCAGAAGCAGGTTTCCTCGAAGGAGACCTGCCCGTTCTGTGCCGCGCCGGAGCGGTCGGACGAGGAATCGCTGATTGTCCACCGCGGGAAGCACGCCTTCGTGATCCTGAACCTCTTCCCGTACAACGCCGGCCACCTGCTGGTCTGCCCGTACCGGCATGTGCCGGACTACACGGACATCGACCCGGAGGAGACCGCGGAAATTGCTGCCCTGACGCAGACCGCCATGCGCGTGCTGCGGAAGGTATCCAGCCCCACCGGTTTCAACCTGGGCATGAACCAGGGTGAAACCGGCGGGGCCGGGATCGCGGCCCATCTGCACCAGCACATCGTGCCGAGGTGGGGCGGTGACGGAAACTTCCTGCCGATCATTGCGCAGACCAAGGCCATCACCCAGACCCTGGGCGAGGTGCGCCAGCAGGTGGCCGAGGCCTGGCCCGAAGAGGGCTCCGGCCCGGACAGTGAGGACTGACGCGTGCTTAACAAATACGCGCGGGGATTCTTTACTGCCGTTTTCAGCCCGCTGGCCGCCTGGCTGCTGCGCCGCGGGGTAACCCCGGACATGGTCACCATCGCCGGCACCCTCGGCGTGATGATCGGCGGACTGGTCTTTTATCCGCTGGGTGAGCTCTTCTGGGGCACCATCTTCATCACCGTCTTCATCTTCTCCGACGTGGTGGACGGAATCATGGCCCGGCAGCAGCAGCGCAAGGGCAGCTGGGGCGGGTTCCTGGATTCCACCCTCGACCGCTTTGCCGACGGCGCCCTGTTTGCCGGCGTCGCCATCTGGTTCTTCACCGGCGGCGGCAACGACGCAATCGGCATCGCGGCCGTCCTCTGCCTGGTGGTGGGAATGCTGGTGTCCTACATCCGGGCCAAGGCCGAGTCGCTGGGCTTCTCCGCCAACGTCGGCATTGCCGAACGTGCCGAGCGGCTGGTCTCCCTGCTGGTGGCCACCGGGCTGGTGGGGCTGGGCGTGCCCGAGGTCCTGCTGCTGGTGGTCCTCATCCTGCTGACCCTGGCCAGCTGCGTGACCATCGGCCAGCGGATGTACAGTGTCCGCCGGCAGGCGAAGCTGGGGAATCCGGCCTAGGCAGGCTTAGTAAACGCAACAAAAGGTGGGAACCGGTGATCCGGTTCCCGCCTTTTGCTGTTCTGTGCCTGCCTGCCTGCCTGCCTGCCTAGGCCAGGCCGCGCCGGTCCAGCAGCGGCTGGATCTGCGCATCGCGTCCGCGGAAGTTCCGGAACGCCTGCAGCGGGTCGATGCTGTTGCCGCGGGAGAGCAGCTCCGTCCGGAAACGGTCGCCGTTCTCCCGGGTCAGGCCGCCGTTTTCCCGGAACCACTCGACCGTGTCGGCGTCGAGCACCTCGCTCCAGATGTAAGCGTAGTAGGAGGCAGCGTAGCCGCCGGCGAAGATGTGCTTGAAGTAGCCGGTCCGGTAGCGAGGCGGAACCAGGTCCAGGTCGACGCCGGCCGCCGCCAGCGCTGCGGCCTCGAACGCTTCCGGATCCTGTACCGTTTCGCCCGGCGGCAGTTCGTGCCAGGCCAGGTCCAGCAGGGCGGCGCCGAGGTACTCGGTGGTGGAGAACCCTTCGCCCCAGACGGCCGCCGCGTTGACCTTGTCGATGACGTCCTGCGGCAGCGGCTCCCCGGTGACGTGGTGCTTCGCGAAGTTGCTGACCACCTCCGGCCACAGCATCCACATCTCGTTGACCTGCGACGGGTATTCCACGAAGTCACGCGGTACGGCGGTGCCGGAGAACTGGGGATAGGTCACGTCCGAGAACAGGCCGTGCAGCGCATGGCCGAATTCGTGGAACGCGGTGACCACCTCGCCGAAGCTCAGCAGCGTGGGCTCGCCGGCCGCGGGCCTGGAAATGTTCAGGTTGTTGATGACCACGGGCGGGGCGTCCAGCAGCCGGGACTGGTGGACCAGGGAATTCATCCACGCGCCGCCGTTCTTGGTGTTGCGGGTGTAGTAGTCGCCCAGGAACAGGCCCAGCCCGGTGCCGTCGTCGTCCTTAACCTCCCAGACCCTCACATCCGGGTGGTAACCCGTGAGATCCGTGCGTTCGGTGAAGGTGAGGCCGTAGAGGCGGTTTGCAGCGTAGAAGACTCCGTCATTCAGCACACGCTCCAGCTCGAAGTACGGGCGCAGGGCGGCGGAGTCAACGTCGAACTTCTCCCGCCGGACCTGCTCGGAGTAATACGCCCAGTCCCAGGCGGCCAGTTCGTGGCCGTTCCGCCGGGCCGCTTCGCGCAGTTCTTCGGCTTCGGCCTTGGCGTTGCGCACGGCGGCGGGGGCGAGCTTGTCCAGCATCTCGTGGATGGCGTCCAGGGTCGGTGCGGTCTGGTCGTCCGTGGCGTACTCGGCATGGGTGGCGAAACCGAGCAGCGCGGCCCTCTCTGCGCGCAGCGCTGCCAGCTCGGCGGCGATGGCCAGCGTGTTCCGGTCATTGTCCCGGAAGCCGCGGTTCAGGGAGGCTTCGTGCAGGCGGCGGCGGGTCTCCCGGCGGGTCAGCGACGCCAGCGCCGGCTGCGGGGTGGGCAGTACGAGGGACAGCAGGTATTTGCCGTCGTGCCCGGCCTGCTTGGCCGCGGTGGCAGCGGCGGCGACGTCGTCGTCGGACAGGCCGTCGAGTTCGGCCGCGTCGTCGAGCACCAGGGCGGAATCATTGGTGTCCTTCAGCAGGCGCTGGGAAAACTCCGTCCCGAGTTCCGAAAGCCGGGCGTTCAGTTCCCGCATGCGTGCCTGACCGGCGTCGTCGAGCCGGGCCCCGGCGCGGATGAAACGCCGGCGGTACTCGGACACCAGGCGCGCCTGCTCGTCATCCAGGCCGCCGGTTTCTGCCGCAACCGCTTCCACCCGGTCGAAGAGCTGCCGGTTGAGGTAGACGGCGTCCTCGTGGGCGGCCAGCCGCGGACTGATCTCCTGCTGGATCTGCTGCACACCCTCGGTGGCGTGGGCGGCGCAGAAGGTGAAGAAGACGACGGCGGTCCGGCCCAGTTCCTGGCCCGATGACTCCAGCGCTGCAATGGTGTTGCCGAAGTCCGGTGCCTGCGGGTTCGCGGCAATGCGCTCGATCTGCGCGGCGTGCTCACGGATGCCGCTGTCAAAGGCGGGCAGGAAAACGTCTTCGTTGATCTGCTCGAACGGGGGTAGCTGGTACGGCAGGCTACTCGGGTAAAGGAAGGGATTGTCCATAAAGCCCAAGACTGGCACAGCGGAGCATGCCAATCCAACCTGACACTGCCGTAGGATCGGTCCGATTCCCCGCTGCCCGCAGCCCGCAGGCCTGGGGCGAGATCCGTGGGGGAGTTATGGCGGAGTTCATGAAACGCAACCTCGGCGTTCGCACTGCAGGGGCCGGTCCGGCGCCGGCCCGGCTGCCGGGGCCCGCGGCGGCGCTGGTGCTGGCCCTGCTGCTCGGCGGCTGTACGGCGGCCGGGGGCAGCGGGCAGGAGGGCGGCGGGGGTGCCGGCGGGGCGTCGTCGGCGTCTTCTTCAGCCGCCGACCCGTCTGCGTCGCCGTCCGTCCCGGCACCGTCCGCGGATTCCGGCAGCCCCGGAAAAGGACTGGAGTGTCCCACGGAGAACTGCTTCTCCCTGATGCTCGCCGGGGACCTGCTGGTCCACCCTCAGCTCTGGGAGCAGGCCGCGGCGGATGCGGCTGCCACCGGGAAGGCTCCCCTGGACTTCGAGCCGCTGCTGGCCGGGCAGCGGACCTACATCTCCGGCGCCGACCTGGCCGTGTGCCACATGGAAACTCCGGTGGCCGAGCCGGACGGTCCCTATGCGGGCTATCCCATGTTCAACGTGCCTCCGCAGATCCTTACCGCCGCGGCCGCCGTCGGCTATTCCGGCTGCACCACTGCCAGCAACCACACCGTCGACGCCGGCACGGCCGGGCTGAACCGCACCCTCGGGGTGCTGGACTCCCTCGGGCTGGAGCACACCGGGTCATACGCCGCGGAAGCCGGTGCCGGAGCACCCATGCTCCTGTCCGCGCCGGCGGGGAACCTCGCCGTCATCGAAGCAACCTACGGACTGAACGGGCTGGTGGCCGAGTATCCGTGGCAGGTGGACCTGCTCGACGCTCCGGCGATGATCGCGAAGGCGAAGGCGGCCCGGGCGGAGGGGGCCGACGTCGTCGTCGCGGCGATCCACGCCGGTGACGAATACGCCTCGGCGCCCAACGCCCAGCAGGTGGAAACGGCCCACGCGCTGGCGGACAGCGGCGAGTTCGACTTTATTTACGGCCACCACACACACTCGGTCCTGCCGATCGAGAACTACAACGGCACCTGGATTGTGTACGGGCTCGGCAATGCCGTGACGGAGCTGTCGCCCTGGTACGACGTCAACAATGAGGGCTTGATTGTCCGGGCGCAGTTCGTGCGCGACGACGCCGGGGAGTGGTCGGTCGGTGACCTTGCCTGGGCGCCGTCGGTGATTGTCCGGGACCCGTACCGGTGGTGTTCCGTAGCCGGGGACCTGCCGCAGGGGGAATGCGCGCCCCCGGCCCAGCGGGAAGCGGTGCGGGCACGGACCGTTCCGGTTGTCGAGTCCCTGGGAGCGGCCGACGCCGGGGCGCACGAGTGGCTGGTGACGCAGGACAGCGGGGGAGGGTAGGGATGTCGTGGGGGGTGCTGGGAGTCGCTAGGCATGGTGCCGGGCAGCCGGGCAGCCGGGTGCGGGCGCTACGCCGGGCTGGTGAGGACAATCCACTCCGGTGAATCCTTCCGCACCGGGCTTCGATCCCAGTTCCCCCAGCACTGATCGACCGTAAGTCCTGCCGCTTGCAGCCCTGCGGTCACCGTGTCCCAGGAGGGAAAGCGGAGGGTCTCGGTCGTGGTCCAGGTGCCGGATTCGTTGGTCCAGGTATCGGTGTGCGTGACCAGGTCGCCGTTGCGCCGGACGGTCTGGATGACTGTTCCCCGACTGGTGCTCTGTGTGCCCTCCCACCGGCGCCAGGCTTCAGCGTCCGGGGTGCGCACTTCAAATGCCAGCCTGCCTCCGGACCTCAGAGCCCGTCCCGCATGGCTGAGGACCTGCGCCCAGGAGGTGTCATCGAGGAAGTACTGCGCGACATGTCCGGTCATCAGAACCAGATCGGCCCAGGCCTCCGGCAGATGTTCCGCGGTTCCTCGAACCCAGGCGACGTCGTCGGCATGCGGTTGGGACGCAGCGAGCGAGAGCATGGTTTCTTCCGGTTCGACACCGATCACTTCATGCCCATGCCCGGCCAGAAGGCTGCAGAGCAGGCCTGTTCCTGATCCGATGTCCGCAACGCGGCGGGCGCCCAGTGCTGCAGCCAGGGACAGGTAGAACGGCAGGTCCTGCCGGGCTTCCGTATCGGCGTCGTAGGCGCCTGCAAGTTCAGGAACGGCGTAGTAGTTCCCGGGCTTTGCAACAGTCATGCGGCTCGTTTCATTCGGGGGGTGCCTCTTCAATCGCGGGACCAGTCGGCTTCGGTTGTGGGTACGGCCCCGAACGGTAGCACGCGTCCCGGACCTGGAGCCGACGGCGGGGCGGGCGGCGGAGGCGGGCGGCTGACCTGGGGCGGGCCGACGGCGGGACTCCCAACCTGCCGACTGCGGCGGATCCAGACCGGCCTCCGGGCTGACGGTTGCACGCCTCCAGCAAGCACGCGGGATCGGGAGGGGAGACCAGGATCCTGACTTACTCTTTCAAGTGTTTCCGCAGGTCAGGGCGTGATTCTCGGGGGGTGAGGAGAGTTTTCCACAAGGGTGAAACCTCCTATTGCAGGCTTGGGTTTTGAGCACATAGCATCGAACACATGTTCGAATCAAATCGGGACTATCCACCACCTGTTGATGGCGCTGGCTGTGGCAACGAACCGTCCTCCTCGCCGGTCACCACATGGATCGCCGACCTGTCGTCCGGACGGGCCCTGCAGGAGATTGCCGCCGATACAGACGCGGGTCTGATAAACCGTCTGCGCGTGCTGGAAGAACTCAAGGCCGCTGCTGCAGCAGCCCAGGTTCGCGTCGCAGCCGCCTTCGATGCCTCCGTCCGTGCAAAGGACGCCCGCTCCGGCATTCCCGAGGAGCATCAGGGGAGAGGAGTCGCTGCTCAAATTGCCCTCGCACGACGCGAATCTCCTGCACGCGGTGGGCGGATTCTTGGCTTCTCCAAGGCACTTGCACATGAAATGCCATGCACACTCCGGGCGCTGTCCGAGGGCAGACTCAACGAATGGCGGGCCACGCTTCTGGTCCGCGAGACTGCATGCCTGTCGGTATCCGACCGGCGCTTGGTGGACCGTGAGGTAGCCGGAGACGTTGCCGGTCTCGAGGGGCTCGGTGATGGGCGTTTGATTGGCCGGATCCGGAAACTGACGTACCGGATCGACCAGGAGGCACTGGTCCGGCGTGCAGCCAAGGCGCAGGCGGACCGTTATGTTTCCTGCCGGCCCGCCCCGGACACTATGACCTATCTGACAGGCCTGTTGCCGGTGGCCCAGGGCGTCGCCGTATTTGCCGCCCTCAGCCGTGAAGCGGATTCCCTCCGGGCACGCGGCGATGAACGCGGCCGGGGCCAGATCATGGCTGACACGCTGGTCGAAAGAATCACCGGCCTTACCCAAGCTGACCGTGTGCCGATGGAAGTCCAGCTCGTCATGACCGACCGTACGCTTCTTGCGGGCGCCGAAGATCCGGCCTACCTCCAGGGATACGGCGTGGTGCCGGCCATGTGGGCACGCGACGCCGTACGAAAAGCCGGACACAAAGAACGGACGGAACGGACCGGCCGGCGTGGAGCGCCTTCAGCGCCGGATCTCTGGCTCCGGCGCCTCTATACCGCGCCGACCTCGGGTGAACTCATCGGCATGGACTCGAAGGCGCGGTTTGTCCCCGAAGCATTGTCAAGGTTCATTTCCACGAGGGACGAAACCTGTCGGACACCGTGGTGCAACGCCCCGATTCGGCACCGCGACCATATCCGGCCCCATCATCTAGGCGGCCGCACCTCCAGCGACAACCTGCAGGGTCTCTGCGAAGCCTGCAACCACGCCAAGGAAGCAGCCGGATGGCGGGCCGAAGGCATTGATAATCCGGACCGGCACACGGTGGCAATAACCACGCCCACCGGGCACACCTATCAATCCACCGCACCGCCGCTGCCGGGCACCTGAGTGATCGAGTCGCAGGACTAGATAGCGGGTTTGCACAGCGCCGTGCGGCTGGCGGCGTCGCTTCGTAAGGCGACATGCTGAGCCGGGAAAAACTACTGGGACGCCTACCCGGCGGGTGGACCCCAGCCCGAGCCCGGCATTGATGCTGCCGTGAACGGCGCGCATACTAAAGCAGATGTCGCGGCATTGACCGCTCGAGCCGACCGAATCCTAGGAGTGAGATGTCTGGTGCAACGCTCGCGAAGTCCACAATGAGGTTTGGTACGAGGTTCGGGATTGCAGCGGTCGTCCTCCTCGGCCTGGGTTCGTTTATCAACAGGAACTTCGGCGTAGGAGACAGTCTGAGCGGAATGCCGCTTCTCGTGGTCTGGGAAACAGCACCTAGCGCTGTGCTGGTATCGCTGATTTATTTGCTCCTCCTGGTTGCCTCCATGTTGCTCTCCGCCATACTCATCACGACCTCCCTGGTCATTCGTCACAGCGAAGCAAGCGAACAGTCAATGATGAACAAGGCTGCAGCCTCCGCCGCTGACTGACCGAAACAACCACTTCTGCCGACAAGCACCATGCCCGCTGAGGAATTACTTAGCGGGACTGCCTCCCGGTGCCGCGGCGATCGCCGAGAGTACTGCGCAGGCCCTGGCTGCCGTCGCTGCCGTTCCCGTCACCAGACGTGGACCCTGCCCAGGCACCAGGTCAGCGTTTCGCCGCGGCAGTAGAAGTGCAGTTCGGCATTCTGGAACATTTTTGGAGAAGGAAGACGGGGGATCATGGATGTTGTCCTGCGAACACCGGGTGTGGACGAGCTCGGTGGGATCTGCAGCGTTTTAGGGAAGTGGCAACACGACAGGGGACCACTGCATCTACACCCAGGCGATCTGGGCTGGTACTCCCTACGAGGGCCAGCCGCCACAGCCGCTGCGACCCGCGTGTGGTCGCAGGGTGACACGATCCTTGCCATGGCCCTTCTCGACGGCCCCGAGCTGTTGCGGTTCGCCATCGATCCGACGCGGCGCCGAGATGCAAGCCTTGCCCTTCGCATCGTTGATGACGTCAACAACCCGATGGCTGGAATCCTCAGCGCAGGGGCAGCAACTATCGAGGCACGCGGTGCGGTCGCCTTGACCGAGCAGCTGGCGCAGAACGATTGGTCGGCCGACGAACCGTGGACACCGCTCCACCACGATATGGCAGCATCGCACAAGGCCTCGGTCCTCCGGGTTGAGACCGTGGAACCAGGTCACACCGCTGAGTGGGTGGCTGTTCACTGGTCGGCCTTTCGGGGTACCCCGATACCGGACGAGCGCAGCCAACGCTTCGTGGATGGATGGCGCCTCGCCGCGGAAAGCCCCTTTCTTGACCTCGCGCGCATACTGTCCCTGCGATGCCGTGACGGTCATGTCGTCGCTGCCGCCGCGGTGTGGTCGGCCGGCGAAGGGCGTCCGGGACTCATCGAACCACTGGCAGTGCATCAGGAACACCGTGGCCGCGGATACGGCACAGCCATGGCAAGTGCGGCAGTGGACGCGCTCCGGCAACTGGGGTCATCGAGCGCCATGGTCTGCGCGGAGACCTCTAACGCGGGAGCCGTCGCCACCTATCTGGCGGCAGGATTCACCGCGCACCGGGAAGTCGCCGACTGGCATCGAAGTAACGCGACGCCCCTGCCCGTTCAGCCCGGCTGCGTCTCAGCGCTTCAGAAGGAAGACCCCGTCCGGGCCGGTGCGAGTGCTTAGTGCACCCGGTTTGGCATAAACGCTCACTGACCAGCCTGAGTCCTTGTCGAAAGCGCCGAGGTGCCAATCCGAAAATCGATTTTTCAACGGTAGCCCTGCGGAACCCGCCGCAGCATCCTGGGCCGTCGGGCCGCCCCTTGCTCCGACGGTGGTACCAACTACAAACAGGCCACCGTCAACCAAGAGCCCACGAACTCTCCTGAAAGCGTCCTGCAAGGCCTCGTCGGAAAGGAATGCCGGCACGTTTCCGGACATCAAGATGACCTCGTATTCGCCCGGAAGACCCTCTCCGCACAAGCGATCATCAGCTAGTTCCTCCACGGCCAGCTGCCGATACCAACCCTTATCGAAGATGTCAGCGGCGACATCCAAAACGGCACGGGTCGGATCGATGCCGTACACCTGATGCCCACTCCGGCGCAGCGCACTAACCGCCGAGCCGATGCCACACCCGATGTCGAGGATCCGGCTGTTCCGGGGGGCCAGCATGTCGACAAACCGTGCATCGACCTCGAAGTCCATTCCCTTTTCGACTAGCCGGCGCATCTTTTCTGCGTAGGAATCAAGGTCGGCACTTGGGATCATGACGATCAGACTAACCGGCGACGCCGGCCGGCGGCGTCCGCTGCGCCGAACGCCCCGGCAGAGCCGAGATGCGCGAGGAGGCTCCTCAGTGAGACGCCTGCTCAAGCTTGCCGACGAATGAGGCTGCGCCTTCACCCGAGAAATCCTCCGCATGGACGGGGCGGCCGGAGACGGCCATGAGGAGTGCCAATAAGGTTCCTTCGACTTCGGGACCGGATCCGTGGTGAAACTGTGAATCGGGAGCCTGCAGACGGAATCCAAGCGCGCGTTCCTTACCGCCGCCCAGGGAGGCCCCGGTTTTGACCTGGTATTGCAGGGCTGCCTCGACCGACTCACTCGGGTAGGTTCCTGTGAGCCCAAGGGGACGCCGGATGTCCTCACCATGCACGATTGCTTCGACGAGCCGCGTTGCCGGAGCAGCCGGCGCCGTTCTGGTTGATTCACGTATGCGACGGAACTCAGCGAGGGTGGCCTGCGGGGTCGCGGCTCGTTCCCGGGTGATCCCGTGTGCGGTGGCTGTGTCGAAATCAAACTTCGCGGCAACCATTTGGCGGAGAAAGCTGAGACGAGTTGTCTTCGCTGTATCCACGAGGTGGGCCAGGACGTCGTGAATGTCCCAGCCGGGGCAGAGCGAGGGCTGGGTCCATTGCCCCGGCGAAAGCGATTCAAGGTCGTTAATGAGGGCTTGGCGTTCGTTGTGAACGGTGGGCCATACCGGAGGTCGGGAAGACATGGGGTAATCCAACCATGCCCTGTGTCCGGCTAAACAGTGCCGGTAGGCAACGGGACGACGCCCGGCGCCCGCGATCTAGCGCGGCCGCTGCCCGGCGTGCTGGCGTGCCATTTCCGAAAGCTTCGACAGCTCCGCCAGGTCCGCTTCGGAGCGGGAAACGGGGGAGAAGCTGCCGAATTTGCGGATGGCTGCCTTCTCGATCAGGAAGTCGGCAATGGCAGGGTTCTTCGGCAGGAGGGAACCGTGCAGGTAGCTGGCCACCACGTTCTTGTAGCGGGCACCCTCGGTGCTGTCCTTGGTGTTGTTGCCCTCTCCCTTGCGGATCTCCGCCAGCGGCTTCACGCCCGGACCGAGGAACGTCTGGCCGCTGTGGTTCTCATAGCCGTGGATCTCGCCGAACTCTTCGCTGACGGAAAGCACGTTGCCGATCAGCCGCACATCACCGCCGTGGGTCTCCATGTCCAGGATGCCGATACCCGGAATGAGTGCACCCTCATGCGTCCGAAAGAACCGTCCGAACAACTGGTACAGCCCGCAGATCACCAGCATCGGCAGGCCGTCCTCGGCGAGCCCCTGCAGGGTGGGGGCCAGCTGCTGGAGATCCTGCTGGATCACCACCTGCCCGCTGTCCTGCCCGCCGCCGCCGACAATGATGTCGACATCCGTCGGGAACTCGTCCCCGGCGTTGTACTCCTCCACGACGGGCGTGTAGCCGTACCACTTCAGGCGCTGCTTGAGCACCAGCACATTGCCCCAGTCGCCGTAAATATTCATTTCCCGCGGGTACAGCTGCAGGATCTTAATCGTGCGGTCCTCGGTCATGAGACCACCTCTACCTTCGTGATCTTGGAGAGTTCCCGGCGCACGGCCAGCATGGCCGTGTACGTGCAGAAGATCCGCATGGGAACCCCGGGGGAGTCCTTGATGAAACGCTTCAGTCCGTCCGTGATGTCCGGTTCAATGGTGCGCACGGGCACGTCGTCGTACTTCAGGCGCAGGGCCATGTCGTAGGCACGCACGCCGCTGACGACGTCGACGCCGCCCTCGGCCAGGGATTCGAAGTCCACATCCCACAGCCAGGACATGTCCCGGCCGTCGGCGTAGTTGTCATTGATGGCGATCATCGTGGAATAGCCGTGGGCGGCAAAGGACTTCAGGCCGAGGCGGAAGCCGCTGGGATTCTTCACCAGCACCAGCTCCAGCGGCTGCCCGTTGACGGTCAGCGACTCGCCGCGGCCGAAGGCCGGCTCCACGTTGGCCAGCGCCTCGAACAGTGCGTCCGAATCCAGGTCCCCGCCCTTGATGGTGCGGGCGAAGGCCAGGGCCGCAGCGGCATTGAAGATGTTGTAGACGCCGCGCAGCTTCAGCCCGGAGGTGCGGACCTGTCCGTCGATGAGGAAGTCCGCCTCGGTCTCGCTGACGCGTTCCAGGACGACGTCGGCTTCCTGGGTGGCGGCGAGGGCCTCGGCGAGGCTGCCGCGCATCTCGTCGTCGTTGGGGAAGGTGCTGCGCAGCGACGCGTCGAGCCCGAAGTACACGGCGCGCTGGCCGGTCAGGGACTCGGCAATGCCCGCGACGCGGGGATCTTCACGGTTCAGGACCACGGTCTCCGTGGTGGCACGGGCAATCTGCTCCAGCAGCCGGGTCGTCTTGTCGATCTCGCCGAACCGGTCCAGCTGGTCGCGGAGGACATTGAGCAGCAGGCTGTAGCGCGGCTGGATCAGCTTCACGAAGTGCACGGCATGGGCCTCGTCCAGTTCCAGGACGGCGATGTCCGCATCCAGGCGTCCGCGCAGGCTGACTTCGCCCAGCAGCGCCGCGGCGACACCGCGGGTGAAGTTGCTGCCGGTCCGGTTCGTGAAAACCTTCAGCCCCTGGCTCTCGAGCAGCTCCACCACCATTTTGGTTGTGGTGGTCTTGCCGTTGGTGCCGGAAACGACGGCGACGCCGAGCGGCAGGTCTGCGAGGGTGCGGCGAATGAAATCGGGATCGATCTTCTCCACCACCAGGCCCGGCAGGGCGGAGCCGCCGCCGCGCAGTTTGGAGGCACTGCGGACCAGTTTTCCGACCAGGATGGAGAAAGAACTCATGGTTACTGAATATAGCGCACCCCCTTGATCCGGCGGCGATTCCCGGGCGTGAGGCTGCACGCATCGGGGCTGGTCAACAGTGCTTTTCCACGTCGGTACCCGGCCCCGCTGCCGGTCCGGGACGCGTTGACCGCCCCGGAAACGGATTCGGTCGCTAGAATTGTGGCAGTGTGTTCGGGACGCTTAGCTGGTCTCCCTGTTCGGCCCGGTTCCCCCGGAGTCCCGACGGGCGGCAAGCAGCCGGACTTTTTTATCGATCAGAGGAGAAGCGTAGAGCATGTCGGGCCACTCTAAATGGGCAACCACCAAGCACAAGAAGGCCGTAATTGATGCCAAGCGTGCCAAGTCCTTCGCCAAGCTGATCAAGAACATTGAAGTTGCAGCACGCGCCGGCGGAGCCGACATGGCAGGCAACCCGGCCCTTGAACTGGCCGTGTCCAAAGCCAAGAAGACGTCGGTGCCGATCGACAACATCAACCGCGCGGTCAAGCGCGGCGCCGGCCTGCTCGGTGAAGCCGTCGATTACCAGACCATCATGTATGAGGGCTACGGACCCCAGGGTTCGGCTCTCCTGATTGAGTGCCTCACGGACAACAAGAACCGTGCCGCCTCCGAGGTTCGCCTGGCGGTCACCCGCAACGGCGGCAACATGGGTGATCCCGGTTCGGTGGCGTACATGTTCACCCGCAAGGGCGTAGTGAACCTGCCGAAGAACGGCCTCACCGAAGACGACCTGCTGATGGCCGTCCTCGATGCCGGTGCGGACGAGGTGAAGGAATCCGGAGAGAACTTCGAGATCATCTCCGAGCCGCAGGACCTGCGTGCCGTCGTCGGCGCCCTGGAAGAAGCCAGCATCGAGTACGAGACCGATGAGGCCGAATTCGTTCCGTCCATGCACGTGGAACTGGATGCGGACGCAGCCCGCAAGTTCCTCAAGCTCGTGGACGCGCTCGAAGACCTCGACGACGTGCAGAACGTCTACTCCAACGCTGATATCCCGGCCGCCGTTATGGCCGAGCTTGAAGAAGACGACTAAGACGTACCTGTGTCTCTACGCGTCCTGGGGGTGGACCCCGGCCTGACCCGCTGCGGCCTTGGAGTAGTTGAGGTCGAGGGAAACCGCCGGGCCACCCTTGTGGCCGTTGGAGTTGTCGGCACGGTGGCCGGAACCGCGCTTGATGCGCGGCTGCTGGTCATTTCCGAAGCCATCGACCTGTGGCTGGACACGCACCGGCCCGATGTCCTGGCCGTGGAGCGGGTGTTCAGCCAGCTCAATGTCAGCACGGTGATGGGCACCGCCCAGGCCTCCGGCGTCGTCATTGCCGCAGCCGCCCGGCGCGGTATCCCGGTCGCCCTGCACACGCCCACCGAGGTCAAGGCGGCGGTGACGGGCTCCGGTTCGGCGAACAAGGATGCCGTGGGCAAGATGGTGACCAAGATCCTGCGGCTGGACGAAATGCCCAAACCTGCCGACGCTGCCGACGCGCTGGCCCTGGCGATCACCCACGCCTGGCGCCGCGGCGTCGCAGGTCCCGGACCCACCGCCGGCTCCGCCTCGCGGGGCACGGCACCGGCTACCGGACTGACTCCGGCCCAGCGGCTGTGGGCCGAAGCGGAAGCGCGGGCAAAACGCGGAAGCTACTGAACAGCAGGGGAATGCGGGCGCCAGCAAGTAGGGTATTCGTAGATATGTTCTATACAGCCTCTGGAGTTCCTTCATGATCAGTTCCCTCCGCGGGGTCGTTTCGCACGTGGGCCTTTCCTCCGCCGTCATCGATGTCCAAGGACTCGGGATGCTCGTCCAGGCCACTCCCCAGACACTGGCTTCGCTGCGTACGGGAAGTGAAGCGTTCGTCCACACCGCGATGATCGTCCGTGAGGACTCCATGACCCTGTACGGGTTCAGTGATGCAGATCAGCGGGAAGTATTCGAAATCCTGCTCGGCGTCAGCGGCGTGGGTCCGCGGATCGCCCTCGCCGTCCTGGCCGTCCACACTCCTGAAGCCATCCGCGTGGCCGCATCCACCGGTGATGACAAGGCCTTCAGCAAGGTCTCCGGCATCGGGCCCAAGGGTGCCCGCCGCATTGTCCTCGAACTGGCGGACAAGCTCGTGCCGCACGGCACTGCGGAAAACAACCCGGCTTCCCCGCGCTGGCAGGAACAGGTGCTGGCTGCCATGACCGGTCTCGGCTGGTCCGAAAAGGACGCCACCGCTGCAGTTGACGACACCGCTGCCGAGCATCCCGACGTCGCTGCCGCCGGCAATGTCGGGGAAATCCTGAAACTGACGCTGCGCCGCCTCGGGAACGACGGCGCGCGGGCCGCATCGCGCCGAAAGGCCGGCTAAGGTGACCGCCGCCGACTCCCTCGTCGCCCCCGGCCCCGACCCGGACGACAAAGCCATCGAGGCCGCCCTGCGCCCCAAGAACCTGGACGACTTCGTGGGGCAGAAGCGTGTCCGCGAACAGCTGTCGCTGGTGCTCGAAGCGTCCCGGCTGCGCGGCCGCAGCGCCGACCACGTGCTGCTGTCCGGTCCACCCGGCCTGGGCAAGACCACCCTGTCCATGATCATTGCCGCGGAAATGAATGCGCCGCTGCGGATCAGCTCCGGGCCCGCCATCCAGCACGCCGGCGACCTCGCAGCCATCCTGTCCTCCCTCACCGAGGGCGAAGTGCTGTTCCTGGACGAAATCCACCGCATGTCCCGTCCGGCCGAGGAAATGCTCTACATGGCCATGGAGGATTTCCGCGTCGACATCATCGTCGGCAAGGGTGCCGGCGCCACCGCCATCCCGCTGGACCTGCCGCCGTTCACCCTGGTGGGTGCCACCACCCGCGCCGGGCTGCTGCCCGGGCCGCTGCGGGACCGTTTCGGCTTCACCGGCCATCTGGAGTTCTACTCCACGCAGGAACTGGAACTGGTGCTGCGCCGCTCGGCCATGCTGATGGATATGAAGGTCAACTCCGCAGGCTTCGCCGAGGTGGCCGGACGCTCCCGCGGCACGCCGCGAATCGCCAACCGGCTGCTGCGCCGCGTCCGCGACTGGGCCCTGGTGCACGGAATCGAGCAGATCGACGCCCGTTCGGCAGGTGCGGCCCTGGACATGTATGAAGTGGACGTGCTCGGCCTGGACCGGCTGGACCGTGCCGTGCTCACCGCACTGATCACCAAGTTCAACGGGGGACCGGTGGGCCTTTCCACGCTGGCGATCGCCGTCGGCGAGGAGCCGGAGACCGTGGAGACGGTGGCCGAACCGTACCTCGTCCGCGAAGGCCTGCTCGGCCGGACGCCGAGGGGCCGCATCGCGACCCGGGCCGCCTGGGAGCATCTGGGCCTGCAGATGCCCGAGAACGTGGCGGCCGCGATGCCGCAGAACATGTTCTCCGGGCCCGGTACCAACACCTCGTCCGCCGCAGCCGACGAGAGCCTGCGGGAAACTTAACCGTCCGCTTCCACGTTTTCCGTTTAGACTTGCCCTTGGGCATGGTCCCGGCAGCATGCCGGGACGCCCGGCACTTCCTCAACAGAAACGGAATTCTCCACGTGAATATCGCTGATCTCTTTCTCCCTCTGCTGCTGGCGGTCTTCGTCATCATGATGTTCCGCAAGCAGAAGAAGTCGCAGCAGACGGTTGTTCAGCAGCGGGCGCAGATGCTTCCGGGTACCGAGGTCATGACCCAGTTCGGGCTTTTCGGACGGATCGTTTCCGTGGACCAGGACGAAAACAAGGCCGTTCTGGAGCTTTCCCCCGGCAACACCGCCACGGTGCACCTCCAGGCACTGACCAAGGTCGT
This sequence comes from Arthrobacter zhaoxinii, assembly GCF_025244925.1. Lineage (NCBI taxonomy): Bacteria > Bacillati > Actinomycetota > Actinomycetes > Micrococcales > Micrococcaceae > Arthrobacter > Arthrobacter zhaoxinii. The sequence goes on along the minus strand of NZ_CP104275.1, from coordinate 2,005,333 downwards.
CACCATTCCCGCTGAAGAAACACCGGCCGATGACGCCGCCGCGGTCCCCGATGATGCCTCTTCCCTCACGCTCGGCAAGGACACGTCCGAGCGCCAGGACGCCGTGCAGGACGAGACGCCGGAAGAAACACTTAAGCGCCTGAACCGCGACGACAAAAAAGAGAACTAGACTCTCCACGAGCCAAGCGGGGCATTGGTGCCCCGCTTGCCGCCCGGAGACCATGATGGTCCCGGTGATCTTCGCCCTTAAGGAAAATTCCCTATGCCCCGTACCGGCCCCGGCTCGGCCGCGAAAAAGACGCTCCTTTGGCTGGGCGTCATTCTTGCTGCCCTGGCCCTTCTGCTTGGCGGTGGTTCCATGTGGAGCAACGCCAGCTGGACCCCGAAACTTGCCCTCGACCTCGAGGGCGGCACCCAGATGATCCTGGCTCCCGAAGTGCAGGGAGGTGGCTCTGACATCACCACCGAACAGCTGGACCAGGCAGTGGAGATCATCCGCCAGCGCGTGGACGGCAGCGGTGTCTCCGAAGCGGAGATCAGCACCCAGTCCAACCGGAACGTCGTGGTGTCACTGCCCGGCGTTCCCGATGCCGAGACACGCGAACTGATCCAGGCTTCAGCCAACATGGAGTTCCGTCCGGTCCTGAGCGGCGGCGGGGGACAGGGTGCAGCAGTCACGGACCCGACTCCGGCAGAACAGCTGCCCACCCCGTCGGCCGAGCCCACGGATGCTTCGGACACCAACTGGATTTCACCCGAGCTGCAGACACAGTTCGAAACCACCGACTGCCTGAACCCGGACACCATTGCCAACGCGGAGCAGGCTCCGGCAGACCAGCCGATGGTTGCCTGCGAACCGGGCACTGCGGGTAAGTACATCCTCGGCCCGGTGGAAGTTCCCGGCGTGGACATCTCCACGGCCAGCTTCGGCATGGCCCAGGGCAACAACGGCGTCTCCACCAACCAGTGGGCCGTGAACATTGAGTTCAACGGCGAAGGCACGGACAAGTTCCGCTCCGTCACCGACCGTCTGTTCGCCTTCCCTGAGGGGGACCCCCGGAACCAGTTCGCCATTGTCCTGGACGGCCAGATCATTTCGGCGCCGACCGTCAACGCGGTCATTACCGACGGCAAGCCCCAGATCACGGGCAACTTCACCCAGGAGAGCGCCGAGGCGCTGTCCGAGCAGCTCAAGTACGGCGCCCTGCCGATCAGCTTCGAAATCCAGAGCGAACAGCAGGTCTCGGCAACGCTCGGTGCGGACCAGCTTCGGATGGGCATCATCGCCGGCCTGATCGGCCTTGCGCTGGTGGCCGTGTACTCGCTGTTCCAGTATCGGGCGCTGGGCTTCGTCACCATTGCCTCGCTGGTCGTCGCCGGTCTCCTGTCCTACCTGGCCATCGCCATCCTGGGCTGGAGCCACAACTACCGCCTCTCGCTGGCGGGCGTGGCGGGCCTGATCGTCGCCATCGGCCAGACCGCCGACTCGTTCATCGTCTACTTCGAACGCATCCGTGACGAGCTCCGCGACGGCCGCGGCCTGGTGTCCGCCGTGGACAACGGCTGGAAACGGGCCAAGCGCACCGTCCTGGCCTCCAAGGCCGTGAACATCCTCGCCGCCGTCGTCCTGTACTTCGTGGCGGTCGGCAACGTGCGCGGCTTCGCGTTCACCCTGGGCCTCACCGCCATTGCCGACCTCATTGTGGTCTTTATGTTCACGCACCCGACCATGGTGCTGCTGGCCCGCACCAGGTTCTTCGGCGACGGCCACCGCTTCTCCGGTCTCGACCCGAGCCGCCTCGGCGCAATACCGCTGTACCGCGGCGCCGGCCGGGTACGCACCCCCGCAGACGCTTCGGCGGCCCGCGGCAAAAACAAGGCTGCGGCTAAGGAAGCCGAACGACGGATGACCATCGCCGAACGGCGGCTTGCCGAAAAGCAGGATTCAATGGCCGGATCCGGCCGCAGCTCCGAAAAGGACGGCGAGTAATGAGTAAGCTTCCCAGTTTCGCCGCATTCGGCAATGGCCTGTACACCGGAAAGCGGTCCTACAACTTCGTTGGCAAGGCTCGGCTCTGGTTCTTCATCGCAGCAGCCGCGGTGGTGCTGTCGATCCTCATCCCGGTGGCCAAGGGCGGCTTCAACCTTGGTATCGAGTTCCGCGGCGGTTCCGAGTTCACTGTCTCCAACGTCAGCAACACCGACGTCAGCCGAGGCGAGGAGGCAGTAGCCGAGGTTGCGGGCACTGCCGACCCCAAGGTCACCAACATTGCTCCGGGCACCATGCGGATCCAGACGGAGAAGCTGAGCGATGACCAGACCATTGAGGTCAAGGAGTCACTGGCGGACACCTACGGCGTCAGCCAGGAGGAAGTCACCTCCACGTTCATCGGCCCCACCTGGGGCAGCGACGTCAGCCGGCAGGCGCTGGTGGGACTCGTCGTCTTCGTGGCCCTTGCCGCGGTGCTGATGGCCCTGTACTTCCGCACCTGGAAGATGTCCGTGGCCGCCGTCGTCGGGCTGCTGGTGGTTATGGTGGTCACCGCAGGCGTCTACGCCCTGAGCGGTTTCGAAGTGACGCCGTCGGCCATCATCGGATTCCTCACCGTACTCAGCTACTCGCTCTACGACACAGTGGTGGTCTTCGACAAGGTCCGGGAAAACACGAAGGACCTGGACAAGCGGACGAAGCGGACCTTTGCGGAAGAGGTCAATCTCGCCGTGAACCAGACCCTGGTCCGGTCCATCAACACGTCCGTGGTGGCCGTCCTTCCGGTGGCCTCCATCCTGTTCATCGGTGCGCTGCTGCTGGGCGCCGGTACCCTGAAGGATCTGTCGCTGGCCCTGTTCGTGGGCATCATCCTGGGCACCGTGGCAACCATCTACATCGCGGCGCCGCTGTACGCGGTGCTGCGCCGGAACGAACCGGACATCCGCAGGCAGGCCAAGCGTGTGGCCGAGCGCCGCGCAGCCGAGGCAAAGACCCCGGCGGCTGTTCACGCCTAGAACCAAACCCAGGTCTGCCTCGCCGGTTCCGTCCTCCTTCCTTCAAGGAGTACGGAACCGGCGGTTTAAGTGCAGAGCGGGCAGGCTTAGACTGGTTGACAGGAGCCGCGCCGCAGCGGCCGCCAAGGAAGCGTTTTGAACACCTGCTTGAAGAAGCACGGAAGAAAGGTCGTCAGTGGCCAATAGCGCAACGCCTGCCGATGAGGCAGGAAACAGCGGTACCACGGGGATTGACCCGGGCAGCGAGAGCACCGCAGCGAGTGAAGCTGCGGCGCTGGACGCTGCCGGCAACCGCAGCGCTGACGCCCTGCTCCCGGTACCCGGCCAGGCCAGGACCCCCGCAGGGGCGAAGGTCGGCAGCGGATCAGGGCGGGCCCCGTCGACTGGGCGCCGCACTTCCACGCGCGCCCGGCTCGCCCGGCTGGCCGGCCGCGGCAATCCCGGCTACTCGCCCATGCTGGAACCGCTGCTGCGCACCGTGCGGGTGAACAACCCCAAGGAAGACCTGGACCTGATCCAGCGCGCCTACGTGGTGGCCGAGCGCAGCCACGAGGGCCAGAAGCGCAAGAGCGGGGACCCGTACATCACCCACCCGGTGGCTGTGGCGACCATCCTGGCGGAACTCGGCATGTCCGGCACCACCCTGGCGGCGGCCCTGCTGCATGACACGGTGGAGGACACCAGCTACACCCTGGACGAGCTGCGCTCCGATTTCGGTCCCGAAGTGGCGATGCTCGTGGACGGCGTCACCAAGCTGGACAAGGTCACCTTCGGCGACGCCGCGCAGTCCGAAACCGTGCGCAAAATGGTTGTTGCCATGGCCAAGGACATCCGCGTCCTGGTCATCAAACTTGCGGACCGGCTGCACAACGCCCGCACCTGGCGGTTCGTGTCACCGGAATCGTCCGCCAAGAAGGCGCGCGAAACCCTGGAAATCTTCGCCCCGCTGGCCCACCGGCTGGGCATGAACACCATCAAGTGGGAGCTGGAGGACCTGTCCTTCGCCGCACTGCATCCCAAGGTGTATGACGAGATTGTCCGGATGGTCGGCGACCGGACGCCGGAACGGGAAAAGTACCTGGGCACGGTGCGGTCCCAGATCGCCGATGACCTGCACGCGGTCAAGATCAAGGCCACCATCACCGGCCGGCCCAAGCACTATTACTCGATCTACCAGAAGATGATCGTGCGGGGCAAAGACTTCGACGACATCCATGACCTGATGGGCGTACGCGTCCTGGTGGACTCCGTCCGCGACTGCTACGCCACCCTCGGTGCCCTGCATTCGCGCTGGAACCCCCTTCCCGGGCGGTTCAAGGATTACATCGCGATGCCGAAGTTCAACATGTACCAATCACTGCACACCACGGTGATCGGTCCCGGCGGCAAGCCGGTGGAGATCCAGATCCGCACCCATGACATGCACCGCCGGGCCGAATACGGCGTGGCGGCGCACTGGAAGTACAAGGACGGAAACAAGGGCCCCGAAGCCCCCGATGACATGGGCTGGCTGCGGAGCCTGGTGGACTGGCAGCAGGAAACCTCGGACCCGGACGAATTCCTGGACTCACTGCGGTTCGAAATCAACGCCCGCGAGGTCTTTGTCTTCACCCCCAAGGGCGAAGTGATGGCCCTTCCGGCCGGTTCGACGCCGGTGGACTTCGCGTACGCGGTCCACACCGAGGTGGGCCACCGGACCATCGGTGCACGCGTCAACGGGAAACTGGTGCCGCTCAACAGCGAGCTCCAGCATGGCGACTGGGTGGAGATCTTCACCTCCAAGGCCGAAGGCGCCGGCCCCAGCCAGGACTGGCAGGGCTTCGTCAAGAGCCCGCGTGCCCGGAACAAGATCCGGCAGTGGTTCACCAAGGAACGCCGCGAAGAGGCCATCGAAAAGGGCAAGGACCTGCTGACCCGGGGGATGCGCAAGCAGAACCTGCCGCTGCAGCGTCTGATGACGCACGATGCGCTGGTGGCGGTGGCCGAGGAACTGCACCACCAGGACATTTCGGGGCTCTACGCCGCCGTCGGTGACGGCCATACCTCGGCCCAGAACGTCATTGAGCACCTGGTGAACCTGATGGGCGGCCATCAGGGCGCCGAAGAGGACCTCGCCGAAGCACCGGTCTCCACGGCCGCCCGCCGCCCCAAGTTCACCGATTCGGGCGTTACCGTGCGCGGTACGGGAGACGTGTGGGTCAAGCTGGCCCGCTGCTGCACGCCGGTCCCGCCGGACCCGATCATCGGGTTCGTTACGCGCGGTTCAGGCGTTTCGGTCCACCGCAGCGACTGCCGCAACGTGCAGGAACTGCGGGCCACACCGGACCGCATTGTCCCGGTGGAGTGGGCGCCGACCCAGTCCAGCGTGTTCCTGGTCGAAATCCAGGTGGAGGCACTGGACCGCAAGAGCCTGCTCTCGGACGTGACCCGGGTGCTCTCGGAGAACCACGTGAACATCCTCTCCGCCAGCGTCAACACCTCCAGTGACCGCGTGGCCATGTCGAAGTTCGTCTTCGAAATGGGGGATCCGAAGTACCTGAGCCACATCCTCAGCGCAGTGCGCAAGATCGACGGCGTGTTCGACGTCTACCGGACCACCGGGTCGCAGCGGCGGGTCTAACCGGCCAGGGTCGGCTATTCGGCTATTCAGCAGGGGCGGCGGCGGCCGTGACACGTTCCAGCGCCGCCGCCTTGCCGGGCACCCGGCTGCCGGCCTCCAGTGCACGCCGCACGAGGTCCAGCCGGCAGCCCAGCACCGGATGTGCCGCGAGGCGACGCAGGGCGGCAACGGCGTCCGCAGTGCCCGCATAGAGGGCGACGTCGACGGCGGTCCGCAGCGGCGAGGTGACGGACACCGTGCCTACGTCCACGCGGTCCGCAGGGCCCAGCAGGACCTCATGGAGGACCGCGGTGCTGAAGGGCTGCATGGCGCCGGTGCGGCTGCGCCGGTCCGCCAGGACATCGAGCCTGGGCGGCCGCGGAGCGCAGCCGTAGATCCAGGCGGCGGTCAGCCGTCCCATGGTGAGGCGCCGGCGCAGCGGTGGCGGCAGTTCCGCGGACGCCGCAAGGGCACGGACCACCGGATCCGGCCGGACATCCCAGCGCACAAAGGTCCCGGCGTACACATGGCGCAGCAGCCCGTCCATCGCCATGGCCTGGAGTTCCTCGTGGCGGAAGACCTCCCCGGCAGTGAACAGCGCTCCGCCCGTGGACGTGACCTGGGGAAGGGCCCCGGGATAGGGAAAAAGTTGAGCGGGCATACAGATCAGCTTGTGCAGTCTGCGGCCAAAACGAAAGCCCCGGCCCGCCGCTGTGGATAACGGGGACCGGGGCTTTGCGCCGTGCGGAAGAGGGTAAAGCCTAGGCGAAGTCCTGCGCGGACTTCTGCAGCATGGCCAGCCACTGCTGGCGGGCTTCAAGGGCTTCGCGCGCATCCGCGATCTTCTTCGCGTTGCCGGCCTTCTCGGCGTCGGCCAGATCCTGCTCGAGGGACGCGATGGTCGCCTCCAGCTGGGACAGCGCCGAGTTGGTGCGCGCCTTGGTTTCCGGGTTGCTCCGCTGCCAGTGCTCGTCTTCGGCGGCCTTGACGGCTTCCTCGACCTTGCGGATGCCGGCTTCCATGCGGCCCATGTCCGCCCGCGGCACCTTGCCGGCGTCTTCCCAGCGTTCGCGGATGGACTGCAGGGCCTTGCGGGCTGCGGTCAGGTCACGCACCGGCAGCAGCGCCTGGGCTTCCTTCAGCAGCTCTTCCTTGACCACGAGGTTGGCGGCGAATTCCTCGTCGATAACCTCGTTTGCTGCCTGCCGGGCTGCGAAGAACTGGTCCTGCGCTGCACGGAAACGCGCCCACAGGGCGTCGTCGTCCTTGCGGCTGGCGCGCTTGGACGCCTTCCACTCGTCCATGAGCTGCCGGTATTCGGCGGCGGTGTTGCCCCAGTCCGTGGACGTGGCCAGTTCCTCGGCGCGGGCGATGAGCGCCTCCTTCGCCGCCTTGGCGGACGAGTTTTCGCTGTCCAGCTGGGAGAAGTAGGCGCGGCGGTGGCGGTCGAAGACCGTGCGGGCGGAACGGAACCGCTTCCACAGGGAGTCTTCGGTGCTGCGGCCCAGGCGCGGGCCGTTCTTCTGCGCGGTCTTCCACGCATCGAACAGCTCATTCATCCGGTTGCTGCTGGTCTTCCACTGGATGGTGGCAGGGTCCTTGGCGGCGATTTCCTCCGCCTCGGCCACGATGGCCTCGCGGGCAGCGAGTTCGCGTGCCTTCACTGCTTCAGCTTCGGCGCGCTCGGCGGCCTCGGCTTCCTGCAGCGAGGCTTCGAGGGACGCAATGCGGGCGTCGAGAGCCTTGATGTCGCCCACCATCTTGCGCTCGGCCACCTGCTGGGCCAGGTGCTTCAGCGTCTTGTGGATGTCTGCGGCCGGGGCCTTGACCTGCACCCGCTGCTCGAGGAGCAGGAGCTGGCTGGCGACGTCGTCGTACTTGCGCACGAAGTAGGCCAGCGCATCCTCCTTGGAGGCATCGGGGAACTGCCCGACGGCGGTTTCTTCGCCGTCCACGATCAGGAAGACATGGCCGTCCTCCTCGACGCGTGCGAAGCGGGCTGCTTCCTCCAACGGGGTGGAGTGGGCGGCCGGGGCAGCCACCACCGGCTGGGCTGCCGCGCCGGGCCGGGCGCCTACGGCTGCGGGGGAGGGCCGCCGCGCCGCGAGTGCTGCCGGGCTCGGAGTGGCAGGCCGGGACGTCTCCGTAGTGGAAGGGCCTGCTGTTTCGTCGGATTTCTGACTGTCTGTCACCGCTAAAAGTCTTTCACTCGATGGATGGCAGTTTGCGAAGCCCGCGCCGCCGTTTACTTCAGGGTGAACGAGTTAATCGTCACCGGGTCTTTCGGACGGCCATCGGTTCCCCCGGAGTCAGTCCCCGAGGATGCAATGGCCTCAACTACGTCAAGACCTGACGTTACCTTACCCATTATCGTGTAGCCGCCGGATTCCTGCGCCAACGTCGAATCCTTGTAAACGATGAAGAACTGTGTGCCGTTGCTCATCACGTCGTCACCGCGGGCGACGGCGATGGTGCCGGCCGGGTAAATGCCGTCGGCAGGGGAGTTTTCCACGGGCCCCCACAGGAAATCCTGGTCGGCCTTTCCGTCACCGTTCGGTGATCCGCACTGCAGCACGGACGTGGATTCGGTGGCGGTCAGACGGTGGCAGTCCTTGCCGCTGAAATACCCCTCATCCGCAAGCGTCTTGAACACGGCGGCGGCCTGCGGTGCCGCGTTGCCGTCCAGCTCCACCCCGACCTCGCCCTGGCCAAGCGAGAGGGAACCGGTGAAGGTCTTCCCCTCGGCCACGGACGGATCCGGAACGGCGGGCAGGTCGGCTGCCGCGGACTCTTCCCGCAGCTGCGCCAGTTCGTCCGCGGTGGGGTCCGAACTGAACCAGCTCACCTGCAGGGCCACGGCCAGCGCGAGGATAACGACGGCGGCCGCTGCCGCGAAGAGGTTGTCCCGCTTCCGGCGCTTGGCACGGGCAGCGGCGAAGGCCCTGCGTGCTTCCATCCGAGCCACGCGGCGCCTGTCTTCACGGCTGGTGCGGTTTGCTGCCACCGTTACCTCCTGTACTGGATCTGTGCTGATTCCGGGGCTGGAGCGGGAACGGACCGGAGTCCGCACCAGCGCGTCCGGGACAAGGGCTGCGCCCGAGTTCGCTAAAATGAGTGCCGCACATAGTTTATGCACGCTTTGAAGCGTGCACTTTGGCCGGGCGGAGTGCTGCCTGCGCCGTTTCGCCCACCTAAGGAGTTTGCCGCCATGGCACGCAAGGCCTCACTGTCCGGTTTCCCCGAATGGCTACCGCAGGAGCGCCTGGTTGAACTCCATGTCCTGGACGTACTGCGCCGCACCTTCGAACTGCACGGCTTTTCCAACATTGAAACCCGTGCCGTGGAAACGGTGGGCCAGCTGCTGCGCAAGGGCGAGATTGACAAGGAAGTCTATGCACTGAGCCGCCTGCAGGCCGAGGAAGGCGAGGCCTCCGGCAAGGAGGATCCCAACCAGCTCGCCCTGCACTTCGACCTGACCGTGCCGTTTGCCCGCTACGTGGTGGAGAACGCCGGCCACCTCTCCTTCCCGTTCCGCCGCTACCAGATCCAGAAGGTCTGGCGCGGCGAACGGCCGCAGGAGGGACGCGCCCGGGAGTTCACGCAGGCCGATATCGACGTGGTGGGCGACGGCGACCTGCCGTTCCGGTACGACGTCGAGCTGGCGCTGGTGATCGCCGAAGCCCTCGGCGCGCTGCCCATCCCCGAGTTTAAGATCCGGGTCAACAACCGCAAGCTGGCCGAAGGCTTCTACCGCGGCATCGGCCTGGAAGACACGGCCGGGGTGCTGCGCAGCATCGACAAGCTGGAGAAGATCGGTGCGCAGCGTGTGGCCGAACTCCTGCAGGAAGAACTCGGCGCCACTGCCGAGCAGGCCGAGGCAGCCCTGAAGCTGGCCTCCATCCGGACGGAAGACACCTCCTTCGTTGAGCAGGTCCGCGCCCTGGGCGTGTCCAACGACCTGCTCGAGGAAGGCCTGGACGAACTGTTCCAGGTCATCAGTGAAGCGTCCCGCCGTGCTCCGGGCCGCGTCCTGGCAGACCTGAGCATCGCCCGCGGCCTGGACTATTACACCGGCACCGTCTACGAAACGGTCCTCGTTGGGCACGAAGCGCTCGGCTCGATCTGCTCCGGCGGACGCTACGACTCCCTGGCGAGCAAGGGCAGCCGCACCTTCCCCGGCGTCGGACTCTCCATCGGCGTCACCCGGCTGGTGATGCGCATCCTCAGCCAGGACTTCGCCTCCGCCTCGCGCAGCGTGCCCACCACCGTGCTGCTGACGCTGGCCACCGATGAGTCCTGGTCCGAGGCCCAGGACATTGCCGCCCAGCTCCGCAGCCGGGGGATTTCCGTGGAGGTGGCACCGAAGGCGGAGAAGTTCGGCAAGCAGATCAAGTTCGCCGACCGCCGGGGCATCCCGTTTGTCTGGTTCACCCGAGAAGACGGCAGCCACGAGGTCAAGGACATCCGCTCCGGTGACCAGGTGCCCGCCGACCCGGCGCTCTGGACGCCGCCGGCGGAGGACCTCACCGTGCAGGTGACCCCGGCTTCGGTTCCCACCGCCTAGCGCAGCGGGCCGGGTAGCTGCCGGCGGCGGGGGCATCCTAGGCTTGGTTCCATGGTTGCCGAACTGCTTGCCACCCCGCCCTGTGCCGAAATCCACCTGCACATAGAAGGGACGCTGGAACCCGAGCTGATCTTTGAACTGGCTGCGCGCAACGGCATCGACCTGCCCTACGCCGATCTCGAGGACCTCCGCGCCCGCTACCGCTTCACGGACCTGCAGTCCTTCCTGGACCTGTACTACTCCAACATGGACGTCCTGCGCACAGAGGCGGACTTCGCCGACATGACCCGTGCCTATCTGCGGCGGGCAGCCACCGCCGGGGTGCGGCATGTGGAAATGATGATGGACCCGCAGGCGCACCTCATCCGTGGGATTCCGCTCGAGACCTCCGTCCGCGGTGTCTGCGCGGTGCTGGAGCGCAGCGAGGAGGAATTCGGCATCTCCACCGGGCTGATCGCCGCGTTCCTGCGTGACCGCCCTGCGGCGGAAGCCCTGGAGGTCCTGGAAGAGCTGCTGGCCATGGGGGCGCCGATCATTGCGATAGGCCTGGATTCGGCGGAAGTGGGGAATCCGCCGTCGTGGTTCGTCGAGCTGTACCGGAGGGCGCGGGAGGCCGGGCTGAGGACCGTTGCCCATGCCGGCGAGGAAGGGCCGCCCACCTACATCGTGGAGGCTCTGGACCTGCTCCTCGTCGACCGGATCGACCACGGCATCACCTGCCTGGATGACCCGGCCCTGGTCGAGCGGCTGGTCCGCGACAAGATTCCGCTGACCATCTGCCCGCTTTCCAACGTGCGGCTGCAGGCCGTGGAGAGCCTGGCGCAGCATCCGCTGCCGCAGATGCTCGATCACGGGCTGAACATTTCGGTGAACTCCGACGATCCGGCGTACTTCGGCGGCTACGTGGATGACAACTTCCGGACCGTGCAGGAAGTTTTCGGCCTGAGCCGGGCGCAGCTCGCCCGGCTCGGGGAGGATTCCATCGAAGCTTCGTTTGCGTCCGCGGGACGCCGCGCCGAACTGCTGGACGAAGTCCGTGCGTGGGCGGCGGCCGGACCCGAAGCGGACTAAAGCGCCGGCGGAGTCTTGGAGGACCGCGGGCGGCGGAAGCTCAGGCGGACCACAAGTCCGGCCACCAGAATGATCAGGGCCAGGCTGATGGACAGCGGCGGCAGGGCGAGGGCCAGCAGCAGGGCACCGGCCGCGCCGGCAAGGTTCAGGAGGCGCGGCGCGTAGCGGGTGCGGTCCTTCAGCGAGAACGCGCACACGGTGGTGATGGCCGCGTAGAAGAGCAGGGTGAAGGACGCCATGCCCAGCAGTCCGTCAATATCGCCGGACAGCACCAGCAGCAGGACGACGACGGCGGCCGCGGCGTGGGCGGCCCAGGGCACGGAACCGGTCCGGGTGTTCCGGGAAGCGGTGAAGACTGCCGGCAGGTCCCGGTCGGAGGCCATGGCGGACGCGGTCCGGCTTGCCGATTCCAGCAGCGACCACAGGCCGCCCAGCGCAGCGGCAGTCACCGCGATGACCACGGCCCCCGTACCCACGCCGGCGCCCACGCTTTGCATCGGGTCCAGCAGCGGTGCGGTTTCCGCGGAAAGCGCCGCCGCCCCGTAGTAGGCCAGCATGGAGGAGCCCATGAACCAATAGAGCACGAAGGCCACGGCCAGCGCCGCGGGGATGGCGATGGGGAGGTTGCGGGAGGGATTGCGCACACCGGAGCCCATGGTGGCCAGCCGCGTGTACCCGGAGAAGAGGAAGAACAGCAGTCCGGCTGCCTGCAGCACGCCGGACGTGGATGCCTCGATCTCCGCGCCCACGCGCACCGGCTGGTTGGGTGCCTCGTTGAAGAGCACCACCACGGTGAAGGCCAGGACGCTGAAAACGAAGGCAACAATGAAGCGGGTAACCCAGGAGCTCCGGCTGAGTCCCAGCAGATTCACTGCGGCCATCACAACGACGGCGCCCGCGGCACCGACTCTGGGGTGTTCCGGGACGGCGTAGGCGCCGAACGCGAGGGCCAGCACGGCGGAGGACAGCAGCAGCCCCCACACCAGGGTCCAGCCGGAAAGGAACCCGCTGTACGGTCCCAGCAGGATCCGCGCCGCGGTCCGCGCCGTCGCATCCCCGCCCTGGTCCTCGGGGAGGCGCCGCGAGACGGCCCTGCTGAGCTGGAAGGTGGAGAGCCCGCAGAGGAAGGCCACAAATGCGGCTATTCCCAGCGCCGTGCCCAGCGCAGGACCTGCGGCGGCGGCAGCCGGCGAGAAGGCAACAAACGCACCCGCGCCGACGATGGAGCCTAGGCCGGCAGTGGTGGCGTCAAAGCCGCCCAGGGGAACTCGCGGCTGGGTAGTGCCGGACAACAGGGGTGTCCAATCGGTAGGTGCTTGGCGGGGTGGGGGTCCGTTCACCGGTAAACTCTCAAGAAGACCGTGTATTTACAATGGGCGGAAACAGTGGTTTCCGCAAGTTTCTCGAAAGGACAGCTGTGCTGCGCACTCATGCCCTTGGTTCCCTGAGGGCCGAGCATATTGGACAGACCGTTACTCTCGCAGGCTGGGTCGCCCGACGGCGCGACCACGGCGGCGTTGCCTTCCTCGACCTCCGCGACGCTTCGGGCGTGGCGCAGGTGGTGGTGCGTGAAGAGGACGTCTTCCACGGCCTGCGCAACGAGTACGTCCTGCAGATCACCGGCACCGTGCAGAAGCGGCCCGAGGGCAACGAAAACCCGGCCCTCGCCACCGGCGAAGTCGAGGTGATCGCTGACGACGTCGTGATCCTGAACACCTCCGATCCGCTGCCGTTCCAGATTGACGAGCACGTGGAGGTCGGCGAGGAAGCCCGCCTGCGCCACCGCTACCTGGACCTGCGCCGCCCGGCACCGGCAGCAGCCATGCGCCTGCGGTCCGAAGCCAACCGTGTGGCCCGCGAGCTGCTGCACGACGAAGGCTTCGTGGAAATTGAAACCCCCACGCTGACGCGCTCCACTCCCGAGGGTGCCCGCGACTTCGTGGTTCCCGCACGCCTGGCACCGGGTTCCTGGTACGCGCTGCCGCAGTCCCCGCAGCTGTTCAAGCAGCTGCTGCAGGTGGGCGGCTTCGAGAAGTACTACCAGATTGCCCGCTGCTACCGCGACGAGGATTTCCGCGCCGACCGCCAGCCGGAGTTCACGCAGCTGGACATTGAAGCCAGCTTCGTTGAGGAAGACGACATCATCGCCCTGGGCGAGCAGATCGTGAAGTCGCTGTGGAAGCTCATCGGCGTCGAGATCACCACCCCCATTCCGCGCATGACCTACGCGGATGCCATGGCCCGCTACGGTTCCGACAAGCCGGACCTGCGTTTCGGCCTGGAACTGACCGAGCTCACCGAGTTCTTCAAGGACACCACCTTCCGCGTTTTCCAGGCCCCGTACGTGGGTGCCGTGGTGATGCCCGGCGGTGCCTCCCAGGCACGCCGGACCCTGGATGCCTGGCAGGAATGGGCCAAGCAGCGCGGCGCAAAGGGCCTGGCCTACGTGCTCATCCAGGAGGACGGCACGCTGACCGGCCCGGTCGCCAAGAACCTGACGGACTTCGAGCGGGAGAACCTCGCCGAAAAGGTCGGCGCCAAGCCCGGCGACTGCATCTTCTTCGGAGCAGGTGAAAAGAGCGAGGCACGAGCCCTGCTCGGTGCCGCCCGCGTGGAGATCGGCCACCGCACCGGCCTGATCGATCCCAAGGACTGGGCCTTCGTCTGGGTTGTCGACGCGCCCATGTTCGAGCCGGCCTCCGCTGCCGTTGCAGCCGGTGACGTAGCAGTGGGCGGCGGCGCCTGGACCGCCGTGCACCACGCGTTCACTTCACCCAAGCCCGAATTCATGGATACCTTCGACACGGATCCCGAGTCGGCCGTGGCCTACGCCTACGACATTGTCTGCAACGGCAACGAAATCGGCGGCGGCTCCATCCGTATCCACCAGCGCGACGTGCAGGAACGGGTCTTCAAGGTCATGGGCCTTTCACAGGAAGACGCCCAGGAGAAGTTCGGGTTCCTGCTCGAAGGCTTCAAGTACGGTGCACCGCCGCACGGCGGCATCGCCTTCGGCTGGGACCGCGTGGTGGCCCTGCTGGCCGGCACCGATTCCATCCGCGACGTCATCGCCTTCCCGAAGTCCGGCGGCGGCTTCGACCCGCTGACGCAGGCTCCGGCGCCGATCACGCCGCAGCAGCGCAAGGAAGCCGGCGTGGACTTCAAGCCGGAGGCCAAGAAGGACAAGGAAGCACCCGCGAAGGAAGCGTAACTTCCCGGCGCAGACGGTACCCGGTCGCAGCGCGCGGCCGGGTACCGTGCTTTAACCCCTGCCCGGACATGCCCGCTTCCGCTGGACAGTCCGGCACCGGCACCCGATAGTGTTTGGGCATGAGAGATCGCTGGTTCAAGCAGGTGGACGTCTTCGGCACCAAACCCTATCTGGGCAACCCCGTGGCGGTGGTGCTCGACGCGGACGGCGTGTCCGACGCCGCCATGGCCTCCTTTGCCCGGTGGACCAACCTGTCGGAGACCACCTTCGTCCTGCCCCCGACGCAGGACGGCGCCGACTACAAGGTCCGGATTTTCACACCCGGGGGAGAGATCCCCTTCGCCGGGCACCCCACGCTGGGCACCTGCCATGCCTGGCTGGAGGCCGGCAACATCCCGCACTACCCCGGCGTCGTCATTTCCGAGTGCGGAGTGGGGCTGGTGACCCTGCACGCCTCGGCCGGTATGGCCGCGTTCGGCGCCCCGCCGCTGATCCGCTCGGGCGAGCTGGAGGAAGCCGTACTGAAACAGGCAGTGGACGCCCTGGGCATCACCCGGGACCAGGTCTCCGCCTCGAACTGGATCGACAACGGCCCCGGCTGGCTCGGCCTGCTCCTGAAGGATGCCGAAACCGTCCTGTCCCTGACCCCGGATCCGGCGGCCATGGGATCCCTGGCTATCGGAGTCATCGGACCGCAGGCCGACGGCGGCGAAACAGACTACGAAGTCCGCGCCTTCGCGCCCGGCCACGGAGTCCGGGAGGATCCGGTCACGGGCAGCCTCAACGCCGGTCTGGCGCAGTGGCTGATCGGAGCCGGGCTGGCGCCGGAACGCTACACCGTCACCCAGGGCACGGTACTGGAACGGTCCGGACTCGTGCGGATCTTTACCCGCGACCGCAGAATCTGGGTCGGCGGGGAAACCGCCACCTGCATTGACGGCACCGTAAAGCTGTAACCGCCCGCCGTGTTTACGCTGAAGTCCCTGCCGCACGCCGTCGTCGGCGCCCCGATGGCCGGCGGGCCGTCCACTCCGTCGCTGGCCGCAGCCGTCAGTAACTCCGGCGGCCTGGGCTTCCTCGCCGCCGGCTACAAAAGCGCCGGGGCGGTGGCCGGCGAAATCGCGCGGACCCGGGAGCTGACCGGCAAGCCGTTCGGCGTCAACCTCTTTGTCCCGGACGCCGCGAACACCGGCGGTTCCGGTACGTCCCGGCAGGTCGCCGCTGCCCTGGCCTACCGGGAGCAGCTGGCTCGGGACTATCCGCCGGAGCTGCTGCCGCTGCCGGACCCGGCGGACGACGACGACTGGGACGCGAAGCTCGAATTGGTCCGCCGCCTGCAGGTGCCGGTGGTGTCCTTTACCTTCGGCCTGCCCGGCAAAGACGTCATCGATGCGCTCCGGGATGCGGGCACCGCCGTCGCCGTTACCGTCACCACGGCCGGGGAAGCAGCGCTGGCCGCAGCGGCGGGCGCCGGGATCCTGTGCCTGCAGGGTCCGGAGGCGGGCGGCCACCGCGGAACCTTCGACGCCGCGGCGGAACCGCCCGCGCAGCCGCTGGAGGACTTGGTGCGCGCCGTCCGGAGCGCCGGCAGCAGTGCAGGTTCCGACGTCGAACTCATTGCCGCCGGAGGAATCTGCACCTCCGCCAAGGCCCGGACGCTCCTCGAGGCAGGCGCCGACGCCGTCCAGATCGGCACAGCACTGCTGCTGAGCCCGGAAGCCGGAACCAGCGGCGTGCACCGGGCGGCCCTGCAGGACCCGCAGTTTACGGAGACGGCACTGACCCGTGCCTTCTCCGGCCGCACCGCCCGGGGACTCGCCAACCGGTTTATGGCAGAACACTCTGACGCGCCTGCCGCGTATCCGCTGGTCAACCAGATCACGAAAGCCCTCCGGGCGCAGGCAGCAGCCGCCGGCGATCCGCACGGCACCAGCCTCTGGGCCGGAACCGGCTACCGTTCGGCAGCGCCGGAGCCCGCCGCCGCCGTGGTCGGGCGCATCGCGGGCACGCCGCCGGCCTGACCTGGAGCTAGGGCAGCGTGATCCGGATGACCACGGACACGGCGTCCCGTGCCGCCTGTTCCAGCACGGCAGCCTTCGGGTCAGGTACGTCCAGCGGACGCAGCCGGGGGAGTCCGGCCCAGCGCGCCAACTCGCGCCGGCCGGCCACCTGCTCGGCCAGCATCCGGTCGCCGCCGAAGACCAGGTACTCAGGAGCGGCGCTGCCGAAGAGGGTCGCTGCCTGTTCCGCGACGGTGCCCGCCAGGGCATCGGCGGCATTCGCCCGGCGGCTGTTGGACGAACCGGTTTTCGAGGCCAGCAGTCTCCCTTCCCGGGCCACCCCTACGGCATATCCGCCCCGGCGCGCCAGCACCAGGCCCAGGGTCCTGGCCTGCCCGGCCAGCGAAGCGAGGCGTTCGACGTCGTTGGCTCCCCGCCCGGGCCGCCCGTCGGCAGGCCACGGCCCGAGCAGCCGGGCCTCGGCGCCGGAGGCTGCACGGACCCGGATCCCGTCGTTGTCAGGAAGGAACTCCAGTGCGCCCTGGCTTGCCTCGAACCGTTCCAGCCAGCCAACCAGCCGCTCTGCCGGAACATAGGTGGTGCGGGAGCCGGGCACGGTGAGGCCTGCTTTCGACGAGAGAGGGATGGACCAGCTCAGGTTACGGCACGAGTAGCCTTGAAGCGTGAATGGTTTGCCGGGGAATGATTTGTTCAGCGTTGACGGAGACGACGACGCAGAGTTCGACGACGCCGGGACGGCCCAGGGCACGCGGATACGGCCGCGCAGCCCGCTGGCTGTCCGGATGCGCCCGCGCACGGTGGACGAGGTGGTGGGACAGCAGCACCTGCTCGGCCCAGGTTCGCCGCTGCGCACGCTGGCGTCCTCCGCCGATGAACGCAACCCCGCCGGTCCCTCCTCGGTCATGCTGTGGGGACCGCCGGGCACCGGCAAGACCACGCTCGCGCACGTTGTCGCCCGCGGCGCAGGGCGAAAGTTCGTGGAGCTCTCCGCCATCACAGCCGGCGTCAAGGACGTCCGCCGGGTCATGGAACAGGCACTGACGGACCGGGACCTGCACGGCGTCACCACCATCCTCTTCCTGGATGAGATCCACCGCTTCAACAAGGCCCAGCAGGACGCCCTGCTGCCGGGCGTGGAAAACCGGTGGGTGGTCCTCATGGCCGCCACCACGGAAAACCCGTCCTTCTCCGTGGTTTCCCCGCTGCTGTCCCGGTCGCTGCTGCTCACCCTGAAGCCCCTGACCGAGGAGGATATTGCCGCCCTGCTCCAGCGCGCGGTCGAGGATGAACGGGGACTCGCCGGGCGGGTCACGCTCAGCGCCGAGGCGCTGGAGCACCTGGTCCGGCTGGCGGCAGGCGACGCCCGCCGCGGCCTGACCGCACTCGAGGCCGCCGCCGGCGTCGCCTACTCCGAGAAAGCCGACGGCGACGACATCCCGGAAGTCACCCTGAAGCACGCCGAAGAGGCCCTGGACGTCGCGGCGCTGCGCTATGACCGCGCCGGTGACCAGCACTATGACATCACCAGCGCGTTCATCAAGTCCCTCCGCGGATCGGACGTCGACGCCGCCCTGCACTACCTGGCCCGCATGCTGGAATCGGGGGAGGACCCGCGGTTCATTTCCCGGCGGCTGATCATTTCGGCGTCGGAAGATGTGGGCATGGCGGATCCGACGGCGCTGCAGACCGCCGTCGCGGCGGCCCAGGCCGTGCAGCTGATCGGCATGCCGGAAGGGCGGATCATCCTTGCGGAGGCGGTGGTGCATATTGCCACCGCTCCGAAGTCCAACGCTGCCTACAACGGCATCAACGCGGCCATCGCTGATGTCCGGGCCGGGCGCGGGCAGGGCGTTCCCTCCCACCTGCGCGATGCCCACTACCCGGGTGCGAAGCAGCTGGGGCACGGCAAGGGGTACGTCTATTCGCATGATTCGCCGCACGGGGTTGCGCGCCAGCAATACGCCCCGGATGACCTGGTCGGTAAGAACTACTACGAACCCACCGGCAACGGCGTGGAACGCGACATCACCGCGCGGCTGGAGCGGCTGCGGGGGATCATCCGCGGGGAGAAGTCCTGACCTGCCGGCCCCGCATCCCGTGTTAGCATTGATGGTTGACTGGCAAGCCGGTTGTCGATTTCGACACCCTCGGCTGTAGCAGACGGCAGCGGTTGGCCGGAGCTCTCCCTCATGGAGGCCAGCATATTTCGCAGCAGTCACGGCACGCATCACCGCCGTGGCCAAACCGCCAAACAGTGAAAGGTGAACGTGGCTAACAACACACGTGCACGCCGGCAGGCACGCGCATCGCGCGCCCTCGGCATTGCTTTGACCCCCAAGGCAGCAAAGTACTTCGAGCGTCGGCCTTACCCCCCGGGTGAGCACGGCCGCGCCCGTCGCAAGCAGGACAGCGACTACGCGGTACGTCTGCGCGAAAAGCAGCGTCTGCGCGCCCAGTACGGCATCCGCGAAGCACAGATGACCCGTGTCTTCGAAGAAGCCCGCCGTACCGCCGGTCTGACCGGTGAAAACCTGATCGAACTGCTCGAAATGCGTCTCGACGCCCTCGTGCTGCGTGCCGGCTTCGCCCGCACGATCGCCCAGGCCCGCCAGCTGGTTGTGCACCGCCACATCCTGGTTGACGGCGCCCGCGTGGACCGCCCGTCCTTCCGCGTTTCCGAAGGCCAGCTCATCCACGTGCACCAGCGCAGCGAGACCATGACGCCGTTCCAGGTTGCCGCAGCCGGCGCCCACCGCGACGTCCTGCCCGCCGTTCCGGGTTACCTCGATGTTTCCCTGGACAAGCTGCAGGCACGCCTCGTGCGTCGCCCGAAGCGCTCGGAAGTTCCCGTGACCTGCGAAGAGCAGCTCGTCGTGGAATACTACGCACGCTAATTACGGAGAAAATTTCCGTTTACTGAACAGCCCGCGGCCTTGTGCCGCGGGCTGTTCCGTTGTCCGGGGCAGATGCCGCCCCAAGTGGCGCACGCGGCAAAAGTAAGTGCCGCGGGGCTGCAGTAGGTAAGGTACATACCGGGGTCTTTCGCCGTATCCAGGCAGGGACTCCAGGGCAGCGCCGGTCACGGTGCTGCGAACCACAAATTTTGCGTAAAAGGAGTCCCATGTCGGGTGGAGATATAGCCGGTCTGATCGCGGCCGGTGTGTTTGCCGTGTTGGTCGCTTTGCTGGCCGTTCCCGTCTGGAAACTGGGGAAGGTCTTTGACGAGATGCGCTCCGCCATCCGGACCCTCAGCGAGGAAACCACACCGCTGATCGACGAGGTCACCACCACGGTGTCCACCACCAATCAGCAGCTGCAGAAGGTGGACGGCATCTCCTCGAACGTCTCGGACGCGACGGCGAACCTGTCCGCCCTGTCTTCCCTCGTGGCCGCCACCGTGGGTTCCCCGCTGATCAAGGTCTCGGCGTTCAGCTACGGCGTCCGCTCGGCCCTTGCTTCCCGCAGGACAGCCGGCCGCGGCCGGCGCAGCCGCTAAGTACGCCAGCACACTTAACCAACTACAGGAGCCAGCCATGATCAAGCGCGTATTTTGGATGTCCATCGGCGTCGCCATCGGCGTCATTGCCGTCCGCAGGGTTTCCGAGGCCAAGGCCAGCCTGAGCCAGGCGAGAATCAACCGTGCGGTGGATTCCGCCGCGGGCGTGGTGCAGGGCTTTGCCGAAGCCCTGCGCGAAGGCATGGGCCAGCGTGAGGGCGAGCTGCGCGCGGCACTTGGACTGGACACTCCCGAGAACATCACCGAGACACTGAGGTCCATGCGCCGCTGAGCGCCGGTACTTCTTCATCACTGGCAGCACAGCACAACGCACGCAGTTCCACCTGCATGCTGAACCATCATTACCGGAAGGGTAGAGAAGCACCATGAAGTCCCACGAGATTGCACGCCGCTGGCTGGACTACTTCAGCGATAAGGGGCATACGGTGGTGCCTTCGGCGTCGCTCGTCTCCAACGATCCCTCGCTGCTGTTCACCGTGGCCGGCATGGTGCCGTTCATCCCCTACCTCACCGCCCGGGAAAAGGCTCCGTACAGCCGGGCAACCAGTGTGCAGAAGTGCATCCGCACCGCGGACATTGAAGAAGTGGGCAAGACCGCACGCCACGGCACCTTCTTCCAGATGGCCGGCAACTTCTCCTTCGGTGACTACTTCAAGGAAGAAGCGATCACCTATGCCTGGGACCTGCTGACCTCCGACGTGGAGAAGGGCGGCTACGGGCTGGACCCGCAGCGGCTC
Source organism: Arthrobacter zhaoxinii (assembly GCF_025244925.1). Lineage (NCBI taxonomy): Bacteria > Bacillati > Actinomycetota > Actinomycetes > Micrococcales > Micrococcaceae > Arthrobacter > Arthrobacter zhaoxinii. Next base: position 1,984,607 of record NZ_CP104275.1, on the reverse strand, counting down.
TGGGTCACCGTCTACGAAGACGGCGACGAGCGCGACGACGAAGCCCGCGCCATCTGGCGGGACAAGATCGGCATCCCGAACGAGCGCATCGTGGGAACCGGCAAGGCCGACAACTACTGGAATACCGGACAGGCCGGCCCCGGCGGCCCCTGCTCCGAGATCTACTACGACCGCGGCGCGGCGTACGGCCAGGAAGGCGGCCCGGCCGTCGACGAGACGCGCTACATCGAAATCTGGAACCTGGTCTTTATGCAGTACCAGCTCTCCGCCGTCCGCTCCAAGACGGACTTCGACGTTGCCGGCGAACTGCCGCAGAAGAACATCGACACCGGCCTTGGCCTGGAACGCCTCGCCATGATCCTGCAGGGCGTGGAGAACATGTACGAGACGGACCAGGTCCGTCCCGTGCTGGACAAGGCCGCCGAGCTCTCCGGCAAGACCTACACCAGCGCCGAAGACCCCTCCGATCCGCACCACACCGATGACGTCCGGATGCGCGTGGTGGGTGACCACATCCGCTCCGCACTGATGCTGATTTCCGACGGCGTGAGCCCCTCCAACGAAGGCCGCGGCTACGTGCTGCGCCGCCTGATCCGCCGTGCCGTACGCGCCATGCGCCTGCTCGGCGTGGAAACGGCCGTGCTGCCCGAACTGCTGCCCGTTTCCCGGGACGCCATGAAGGGCACCTACCCCGAGGTCGAGGCCGACTTCGCCCGGATCAGCCGGATTGCCTACGCCGAGGAAAAAGCGTTCCTGCGCACCATCGCCTCCGGCACCGAGCGCCTGGAAGAAGCCGTCAAGGTCTCCAAGGCCGCCGGTTCCCCGCTGAGCGGCGAAGAAGCCTTCGCCCTGCATGACACCTACGGGTTCCCCATCGACCTCACGCTGGAAATGGCCGAGGAAGCGGGCCTGAAGGTGGACGAAGCCGGCTTCCGGTCGCTGATGTCCGAGCAGCGCAAGCGCGCCCAGGCAGATGCCCGCGGGAAGAAGCACGGACACGCCGACATGTCCGTCTTCAACGAACTGCTGGCCGCCGGGCAGACGGAGTTCACCGGCTACGACGAGCTGAAGTCCGAATCCAAGGTCCGCGGCATCATTTCCGGAGATTCCCGGGTGGAATACGCCGGACAGGGCTCGGAGATTTCCCTGGTCCTGGACTCCACGCCGTTCTACGCCGAAGCCGGCGGCCAGGCCGCCGACACCGGCCTCATCACCGGTGACGGCTTTGTCCTCGAGGTGCAGGACGTCCAGCGCCCGGTCAAGGGGCTGAGCGTGCACAAGGCCATTGTCCGCGAAGGCGAGATCGCTGCCGGCGCCACCGTGCTGGCCGCCGTCGACGCCCAGCGCCGCCACGAAGCCGAGCAGGCGCACTCCGGCACGCACATTGTGCACGCCGCCCTGCACCAGATCCTCGGCCCGGAAGCCCTCCAGCGCGGTTCCTTCAACAAGGCCGGCTACCTCCGCTTCGACTTCTCCTGGGGCGAAGGCCTGTCCGACGCCGCGAAGTCGGAAATCGAAGAGGTCTCCAACCTGGCAATCCGCAGCAACTACCAGGTCGAAACCAAGATCATGTCCCTGTCCGAGGCGAAGGCCCTGGGCGCCACCGCACTGTTCGGCGAAGCCTACGGCGACACCGTGCGCGTGGTGGAAATGAACGGCGACTGGTCCCGTGAACTCTGCGGCGGCACGCACGTGGCCTCGACCTCCCGCATCGGCAGCCTGACGCTGCTGGGCGAGCAGTCCGTAGGGTCCGGCAACCGCCGTGTCGAAGCCTTCGTGGGCATGGACGCATTCCGCCACCTCGCTGCCGAACGGGCACTGGTGAACGAACTCTCCGAGATGCTCAAGGTCCCGTCGGCGCAGCTGCCGGACCGCCTTGCCGCCACGCTGGCAAAGCTGAAGTCCACCGAGAAGGAACTGGACCGGCTGCGCCGCGAGCAGCTGGCGGCCTCGGCTGCCGCCCTCGTCGGCACCGCAGTGGACGTCGACGGCGTCCGGCTGCTGGCCCACAACGCCGGCGAGGTCGGGGGAGCGGATGATCTGCGTACCCTGGCACTCGACCTGCGCTCCCGCCTGGGCAGCGACGCCGCAGCTGTGGCCGTGGCCGGTGTCTCGAACAACCGCCCGGTAGTGATTGTTGCCACCAATGAAGGCGCCCGCAGTGCAGGCGTCAAGGCCGGGGCACTGGTCAAGGTTGCCGCCGGTGTGCTCGGCGGCGGCGGAGGCGGCAAGGACGACGTCGCCCAGGGCGGCGGCTCCGACGCCGGCAGGATCGCGGATGCGCTCACGGCCATCCGCCAAGCCGTGGCCGGACGGGCCTAACTTGGCAACTCTCCGCGGGGTGAAGCTGGGTGTCGACGTCGGCCTCGTAAGGGTCGGCCTCGCAGCCAGCGACCCCGACGGCGTCCTGGCCATGCCGGTGAAGACGCTGAAGCGGGACGCTAAGAAAAACAGCGACATCCGCGTGGTGGTCCGCGAAGCTGCAGAGCGGGAGGCCGTTGAAGTGTTCGTCGGCCTCCCGCGGAGCCTGAGCGGCGGTGAAACCGCGTCCACCCGGATGGCGCGCGAGTACGCGCAGACGCTGGCCCGGGCCCTGGCCGATGCCGGGCAGGACCAGCAGGTGCGGCTCGTGGATGAACGGCTGACTACTGTGTCCGCGCACCGATCACTGCATGAAGCTGGAATGAACAGCCGGAATCACCGTACAGTAGTGGATCAAGCGGCCGCTGTCGCCATTTTGCAGCAGTCTATTGACACACAGCGGTCCCTGAACCGGGACGTAGGGGAGCTGGTTACACCTAGCCGGCCGCGCCGCCCAGGCGGCGGAGTGCCGGCCCCGACCGAGGAGTTCGACATTTCGCAGGACATCGAGCGCGAAGGCGGTATCACGCCGTGAGCCACAGATATCCCGAGTACCCCCCGATGGCGGAGCCGGAGCGCCAGCCCGGGCAGTCCAGCGGGGACCTGCCCGTGGGCCAGTTCTTCGAGGAGTCCTTGGAGCTGCCCAGCCGCAGGAGCCAGCGGCCGAGCCTTGAAAAGCAGCGCCGGCGCCGGCGCCGCACCATCGTCATGATCACCGTGCTGGCCGTGTTTGCCGGGGTTATTTTCGGCCTCATCATGTTCCTGCGGGACCTTTTGGGTATGAACGAGGTCCAGGACTACAAGGGTGCCGGCAACGGTACCGTGGCCTTTACCGTCGCTGAGGGTGACGGCCCGCTGCTGATCGGCGGCAAGCTCGAGTCCGAAGACATCGTGGCCTCCTCCAAGAAGTTCATCGATACCTTCTCCGCGCAGTCCGACGGCCGGGAGATCCAGCCGGGCACGTATGAAATGAAGTATCAGATGTCCTCTTCGGCAGCGGTGGACGCCCTGCTGGGAGACGGGGGCAGTCAGGTGCATTACGCCGCCGTGGCCCGTGACCTGCGCCAGAACGAGGTCTTTGAAGTCCTCAACACCTCCACTCGGATTCCGCTCTCGGAGTTCCAGGCCCTGGCCGCAGATCCGCAGCAGTTCGGTCTGCCCGAGGAAGCCGTGAGCCTCGAGGGCTACCTGCACCCCGGCGAATACCGGTTCGATGTGGAGAAGACCGCCACCGAGATCATCACCGAGATGGTGGAGAGCACCTTCACCGAGCTCGAAGAGGCCGGCATTACCGATCCCGCCGAGCAGTACCGCATCCTGACCAAGGCCAGCATTATCCAGGCCGAAGCCGGGGAAGCGGACTACGGTTCCGTTGCCGGTTCCATCGAGAACCGTCTCGGCCCGGACAACAAGGAAACCAACGGGCTGATCCAGTCCGATGCAACGGTGACCTACGGGCTGGGGCGCAAGAGCTACGAACTCACTCCCGAGGAAAAGGCCGACAAGTCCAACCCGTACAACACGTACGCCAACCCCGGCCTGCCCGTCGGTCCGATCGGTTCCCCGAGCCGGGAGGCCATTGACGCGGCCGCCAACCCCGACGATGTCCCGTACTACTACTGGGTCACGGTCAACCTCGACACGGGCGAAACCAAGTTCTCCTCCACCCTGGCCGAGCACGCCGAGTACGTAGAGGAATACCAGAACTGGTGCAGCACCCAAAAAGCCGGGCGGTGCGGATAAGTGGTTCCACGGCGGGCAGCCGTCCTGGGTCACCCGATCGGCCATTCCAAGTCACCCCTGCTGCACCGGGCGGCCTACGCCCACCTGGGGTTCGAGTGCAGCTATGAGGCCATCGATGTCCGCGAAGCGGAAGCCGCAGAGTTTGTGGCCTCCCTTCGCGGACAGGCCGGCTGGACCGGCCTGTCCGTCACCATGCCGCTGAAGGCCGTTATGGTGACGCAGATGGACGAGGTCCGGCCGCTGGTGCAGGCACTCGGAGTGCTGAACACCGTGACCTTCAGCCGTACGGACTCCGGCCCGCGGCTGACCGGGCACAACACCGATGTGCCCGGCATAGTCGGAGCCCTGCGGCACGCCGGAACCCGGCGCCGGCCACGCGCCGTCGTGCTCGGCGCCGGCGGAACCGCGTGTGCGGCCGTTGCGGCCCTGGCAGAGCTGGACGCGGACGGCGTCGACGTCTGCGCCCGGCGCTTTCCGGAAGCGGCAGCCGGCAGGGCAGGAGTCCGCGAAGCCGGCCTGGCTACCGGTGTCACGGTGCGCCCGCGCCCGTGGGAGGAGGCAGCGGCGGCCTGCTCGGCAGCCGACGTCGTGATCTGCACGCTGCCCCCGCACGGCGCCGACGGCCTGGCGGAGGAAATCTCCGCGGTACGCCCGGACGCCGTCCTCCTGGACGCAGCCTATGACCCCTGGCCGAGCCGCCTTGCCTCGGCCTGGTCCGGGCTCGGCGGAACGGTGGCCCCGGGCATCGAGATGCTGCTGTACCAGGCCGTGGAACAGGTCAAGCTGTTCACCGCGGATGCGTTCTCGGATGAACCCGGCGTCATAAACGCCATGTGTGACGCGGTGGGAATCCCGCGGCGCTGAACGCCCCCGCCGGGCATGGCAGTATTGAAAGCATGTTGCGTTGGTTGACCGCCGGTGAGTCCCACGGCCCTGCCCTTGTCGGAATTATTGAAGGCGTCCCTGCCGGAGTGGAAGTGGACAGCACCGCCGTCTCCGCCGCCCTGGCCCGCCGGCGGCTCGGCTACGGCCGCGGCGCACGGATGAAGTTCGAGCAGGACGCGGTGCGCATCCTCGGCGGTGTCCGCCACGGCCTCACCCAGGGCGGCCCCGTCGCCATTGAAATCGGCAACACCGAGTGGCCCAAATGGGAACAGGTCATGGCTGCCGATCCCGTGGACCCGGCGGTCCTGGCCGATTCCGCCCGCAACGCCCCGCTCACCCGTCCCCGTCCGGGGCACGCCGACTTCACCGGCATGCAGAAATACGGCTTTGACGAGGCCCGGCCCGTCCTCGAACGCGCCAGCGCCCGCGAGACAGCCACCCGCGTGGCCCTCGGCGCGGTGGCTTCGGCCTTCCTTCGGCAGCTCGGCATTGAACTGGTCAGCCACACGGTGGGGATCGCCGGCGTCATGGCACCCGAGGGATCCGCACTGCCGCTGCCCGCCGACGTCGACGCCCTCGACGCCGATCCGATGCGCTGCTTCGACGCCGGCGTCTCCGCGGCCATGGTTGCCGAAGTCGATGCCGCCCACAAGGAGGGCGAGACGCTCGGGGGAGTGGTGGAGGTGCTGGCCTACGGGCTGCCGCCCGGACTGGGCAGCTACGTGCACTGGGACCGCCGGCTGGACGCCCGGATCGCCGGTGCCCTGATGGGCATCCAGGCCATCAAGGGAGTGGAGGTGGGTGACGGTTTCCTCACAGCCACCCGCCGCGGTTCCGCCGCGCATGACGAAATCCTGCAGGACGCCGACGGCCGGGTGGTCCGCTCCGGCAACCGCGCCGGAGGGATCGAAGGCGGCATGAGCATCGGCGAACTGCTGCGGGTGCGGGCCGCCATGAAGCCCATTGCCACCGTGCCGCGGGCGCTGCGCACCGTGGACGTGAGTACGTCCGAGCCGGCGCGTGCCCACCACCAGCGCTCGGACGTCTGCGCGGTCCCCGCTGCAGGAGTGGTGGCTGAAGCCATGGTGGCGCTGGTCCTGGCCGAAGCCGTGATTGAGAAGTTCGGCGGTGATTCCGTGCCCGAGACGGCACGCAACCTGCACGCCTACCTGGCCGCCATCCCGCAGTCGCTGGAATCCGCCGGTACCGATGTCCTCTAGGAGCGGCCTGCCCCGGAGCCGGTCGTGGAGCTCTGACCGGCACCTGGTCCTGATGGGCTTCATGGCGGCGGGGAAGTCCGTCGTCGGACGCGGGTTCGCTGCCCGCCAGGGGATGCCCTTCCTGGACACGGACGAGGCCGTCGTGGCCCGGTACGGGCCCATTGCCGGCATTTTCAGCGCCTACGGCGAGCACTATTTCCGGGAAGTCGAAGCGCGGACCGTCGCCGCGGCGCTTGAGGCCCGCGTGCCCACCGTGATTTCACTGGGCGGGGGAGCGGTACTGGATTCGGGGACCCAGCAGCTCCTCGGCCGCGCCACGGTAGTGTTTCTGGATACGGACCTTGCCACCGTGCTTCCCCGCATCACCCGCGCAGGCCACCGCCCGCTGCTGGCACCGGACCCGGTCCGGCGCTGGCAGGAGCTGGCGGACATCCGCCGCCCCATATACGAATCCCTGGCCGACATCACCATAGACACCAGGGGACTTACCGTTCCGGCCATCATTGACCGGCTGACTTCCGTCCTCACTAAAGGAGAAGACTAGATGCCCTCCGAACCAACGATCATCCCGGTGACCGGCGCCAACCCCGCAGACAATTACGACGTCGTTGTCGGCCACGGCCTGCTCGGCCGGCTGCCGGACATGCTCGGTGAGCGCGTCCGCCGTGTCCTGGTCATCCATCCCCGCGCCCTGCGCACCACCGGCGACACCGTGCGCGATGAACTCGCCGCGACCGGCCTGACCGCCGTAACCGCCGAAATCCCGGATGCCGAAGAGGGCAAGCACATCCAGGTGGCGTCCTTCTGCTGGCAGGTCCTCGGCCAGAACGACTTCACCCGGTCCGATGCCATTGTGGCCGTGGGCGGCGGCGCCGTCACCGACGTGGCCGGCTTCGTTGCCGCCACCTGGCTGCGCGGCATCAAGGTGGTGCACATTCCGACCTCCCTGCTGGGTATGGTGGACGCCGCCGTGGGCGGCAAGACCGGCATCAACACCGCTGAGGGCAAGAACCTGGTGGGCGCCTTCCACCCCCCGGCCGGAGTCCTGGCGGATCTGGACGCGCTGGCCACCCTGCCGAAGAACGAACTGCTCAGCGGCATGGCCGAGGTCATCAAATGCGGTTTCATTGCCGACCCCGCCATCCTGGACCTGGTCGAAGCGAACCGTGAGGCAGTTGCCGACGGCGGGTCCGCCGTCGTCCGCGAACTGGTGGAACGTTCCATCCGGGTCAAAGCCGACATTGTCTCCTCCGACCTGCGGGAGTCCGGCCGCCGTGAATTCCTGAACTACGGGCACACGCTGGGCCATTCCATCGAGCTGGCGGAACGGTACCAGTGGCGCCACGGTGCCGCCGTGTCCGTGGGACTGGTCTTTGCCGCGGAGCTGGGCCGGACCGTCGGCCGCCTGGATGACGCCACGGCTGACCGGCACAAGGAGATCCTGTCCTCGCTGGGACTGCCGGTGACGTACCGGAAGGACCGCTGGTCCGCGCTGCTGGACGGCATGCGGCGGGACAAGAAGTCCCGGGGCGACCTGCTGCGCTTCGTGGTGCTGGACGGGCTGGCGAAACCGTCCATGCTCGAGGTGCCGGACACCTCGCTGCTGTTCGCTGCCTACCAGGAGATCGCCTCCGAGCCGCAGGGCGGAATCCGCCTCAGCCTGTAGGTTGTGCGCGAGCGGGTAGAATAGTCGACGGACTTGAATAAAACGTACTTTCACGAACAACGGAAGAGAAACTGTGGCGACGACCAACGACATCAAGAACGGCACCGTGCTGAAGCTTGAAGGCAACCTCTGGAGCATCATCGAGTTCCAGCACGTGAAGCCGGGCAAGGGTGGTGCGTTCGTCCGTACCAAGATGCGCAACGTGACTTCGGGCAAGGTAGTGGACAAGACGTTCAACGCCGGCATCAAGGTCGAGACCGCCACCGTGGACCGCCGCGACTACCAGTACCTGTACCAGGACGGCGAAGACTACGTCTTCATGGACACCTCCGACTTCGACCAGCTCACGGTCCCCGGCAAGATTGTCGGTGACAACGCGAACTTCATGATGGAGTCCATGATGGTCACCATCGCCATCCACGAAGGCTCGCCGCTCTACATCGAGCTGCCGCCGTCGGTCACCATGGAAATCACGTACACGGAGCCGGGCCTGCAGGGCGACCGCTCCACCGGCGGCACCAAGCCGGCCACCATCGAGACCGGCTACGAGATCCAGGTGCCCCTGTTCCTGGAACAGGGCACCAAGGTCAAGGTTGACACCCGCACCGGCGACTACCTGGGACGCGTTAACGAGTGAGCGCACGCAGTAAAGCACGGACCCGGGCACTGGAGGTCCTTTTCGAAGCCGAACAGCGTTCGGTTTCGGCCTTCGATGCCATCCGGGCCCGCCGCGAAAAGACCGACCAGACCATCAACCCCTACACCATGGACCTGGTGGAAGGCGTGGTTGCGATGCAGGAGCAGATTGACGAGTTCCTGAGCACGTATTCGCAGGGCTGGACGCTTGATCGCATGCCTTCGGTGGACCGCATCATCCTCCGCCTGGGCACGTGGGAACTCCTCTACAACGACGACGTTCCCGACAAAGTGGCCATCAGCGAAGCCGTGGAATTGGCGAAAGCGCTCTCCACGGACGAATCCCCGGCCTTCATCAACGGCCTGCTGGGCCGGCTCCAGGAACTGAAGCCGTCCCTCCTGGCGTAGGCAGAACCCGCATTAACGAAAAGACCGGCCCCACGGGGCCGGTCTTTTCTGCGTTGCGGCTGTTGCGGCTGTTGCGGCCGGCCCAGTCCGGCCGCGCGTTTACCGCTGCCCGGCCAGCATGGCGGACCGGATTCCGGTGACTTCGCCGAGCAGGGTCCGCTCGTATTCCTGGTTGGCAGGCACGTCCCGGCCGGCGGCTATCTGCTGCCGGGTCAGCGCCAGTCGGGTGGCACGCCGGATGAACTCCTTCATGGCCGGTGCCGTTCCGGTGGCCCGCGCCCAGACCATTGCCTGACGGCGGCCGGCGCCGGTGGCCAGCATCCCCACTTCGGCAGGGGTGAACCAGCCCGCCGCGGCGTATTCCGACAGCCGGCGCAGGGTCAGGCGCTGCTCCGCACGGCGCCGCAGCCACACTCCGGTGACCGCTGCGGCGAAGAACGGCACCTGGAGCAGGAAGTAGAAGAGGAAGAAGTCCCCGAACAGGAACGCAGGGCCGCCGTTCCAGAGCATGTGTCCGAGAATGGCGGGAATCAGGCCAAGCACGAAGGCCGGCAGGATCCACGCATTGCCGGCGCGCCGCGCCGCCAGGCCGAGGGCGATTCCGGTGCAGGCGGTGAACAGCACATGGGCGAAGGGGGAGAGCAGCCCGCGGAGGATGAAGGTAAAACCGAGCTGATAGAAGGTGTCATTCCCCGCGGCCAGCAGGGCGGAGCCGAAATAGAGGATGTTCTCCGTGAAGGCGAACCCCGCAGCCACCGCAGCAGCGAAGACTATGCCGTCCACCGGACCGTCAAAGATCCGCCGGCGGACCACCAGCAGCAGGAGGATACCCAGCCCCTTGGCGACTTCCTCCACCACGGGAGCCTGGACCACGGCGCCCAGCGCGTCCGCGGAGCCGTACGGAACCAGCTCCAGCAAGGCAAACGTGAAGTACGGGCCCACCAGCAGGGCGATCGCCACCGAAACACCGGCACCCCAGAGGAAGGAAAACACCAGGCTGCTGCGCGGTTCGGGCTCCCACCTGTCCACCCACCAGATCCCCAGCACGCAGATGCCCAGGGGCACCAGTGCCAGGAGCCCGCAGACAATGAAGGCCGGCGGGCCAAGGCTGTCCAGCAGGAACATTCCCACCCACGCCAGCGCCACGGCGGAGAGCACAATCAGCACTACGGTCGCCGCCAGTCCCTTGTCGCGGCGTACCGCCGGAGGGGACCAGAAGGTCTGGACAGGCGCGGAGCCGTAGCCCGGAGGGGCGGGATGCTGCTGGTCGGGGAAGCTACCGGGTGCGCTCATGCGCTGGGCCTGATCATAGGAGACAGGATAGTTCTCCCGCGGACTGATCCCCGTCACGGAGCGGGCAGCGGCGTGCCCTGTGATAGCTTGGTGGCGCATTCAACCTTTAAATTCCGTCCTGTGAGGCGGGGAAGGAGGAAGCGAATATGACGGCCGATGCCATTTCCAGCCGTACTGTTTTGTCTTCAGCTGACATTGACCGCGCCCTGACACGCATTGCCTATGAGATCCTCGAGGCGAACAAGGGCCCCGAAGACCTGGTCCTGATGGGCATTCCCCGCCGCGGCTATCCCTTGGCCCGGCGCCTGGCGGCCAAGATTGCAGCCGCAGCCCCCGGCGTCGATCCGGCGGCCATCACCGGCCAGCTCGACGTCACCATGTTCCGGGACGACCTCGCCCGCAGGCCCACCCGGCCCCCTTATGCCACCCGCGTCCCGGTGACCGGCATCGATGACAAGGTGGTGGTGCTGGTGGACGACGTCCTGTATTCCGGCCGGACCATCCGCTCGGCACTGGACGCCCTCGTCGACCTCGGCCGCCCCCGCATTGTCCGGCTGGCGGTGCTGGTGGACCGCGGCCACCGCGAGCTGCCCATCAGGGCGGACCACGTGGGCAAGAACCTCCCGACCTCGTCCCTGGAACAGGTCCGGGTCCGGCTGGCCGAGACCGACAGCGCGGCTCCAGGTGAAGCGGCCACAGACGAGGTAGTCATCGAGGGCACTGCATGAGGCACCTGCTGTCCACCATGGACCTCGGCCGGGACGACGCCCTGGCCATCCTGGACACCGCCGAGCAAATGGCAGCGGTGGGGGAGCGGGAAGTAAAGAAGCTCCCGGCCCTGCGCGGACGCACCGTGGTGAACCTCTTCTTCGAGGACTCCACCCGCACGCGCATCTCCTTCGAGGCCGCCGCGAAACGGCTGTCCGCCGACGTCATCAATTTCTCCGCCAAGGGATCCTCGGTCTCCAAGGGGGAATCTCTGAAGGACACCGCACAGACGCTGGCCGCCATGGGCGCCGACGCCGTGGTGATCCGGCACGGCTCCTCCGGAGCGCCGGCACGGCTGGCGTCCTCCGGCTGGATCGATGCCGCCGTGCTCAACGCCGGGGACGGCACGCACGAACACCCCACCCAGGCGCTGCTGGACGCCTTCACCATGCGCCGGCACTGGGCCCGGCTGCACGGCACGGAATCCGCCGGCACCGACCTGACCGGCATGAAAGTCGTGATTGCCGGGGATGTACTGCACTCCCGGGTGGCCCGCTCGGACCTGTGGCTGCTTCGGACACTGGGCGCGGAAGTCACCCTGGTGGCCCCGCCGACGCTGCTGCCGTTCGGCGTCGAATCCTGGCCCTGCACCGTCACCTACGACCTTGACGAGGCGCTGGCCTCCCGTCCGGATGCGGTGATGATGCTGCGGGTGCAGGGCGAACGGATGCACTCGGCCTTCTTCCCGTCCGTCCGCGAGTATTCCCGCCGGTGGGGCCTGGACGATGTCCGCCTGGACCGGCTGGACGCCCTGGGCCTGACCGACACCATCATCATGCATCCCGGGCCGATGAACCGCGGGCTGGAAATCTCCGCCCGGGCAGCGGATTCGCCCCGCTCCACCGTCCTGGACCAGGTCCGCAACGGAGTCTCCGTGCGCATGGCCGCCCTTTACCTGCTGCTCTCCGGAGAGAACAGCACCGACCGCACACCGCAGGAGCAGCCACGATGAGCACCACCGGTACCTATCTGATCCGCGGGGCCTCCGTGCTCGGCGCGGAGCACGCGGACATCCGCATCGAGAACGGCATCATTGCCGCCGTCGCCCCCGGGCTGCCGGTGCCCGAGGGCGCCTCCGTGATTGAGGCGGAAGGTTTGATCGCCCTGCCAGGCATGGTGGACCTGCACACGCACCTGCGCGAACCCGGCCGCGAGGACGCCGAAACCGTCGAAACCGGCACCCGGGCAGCTGCGCTGGGCGGCTTCACCGCGGTCCACGCCATGGCCAACAGCATGCCGGTGGCTGACACCGCCGGCGTGGTGGAACAGGTCCTTCACCTGGGGGAGCGGGCCGGCTGGGTGGACGTGCGTCCCGTAGGGGCGGTCACCGTGGGCTTGGCAGGCGAACAGCTGGCCGAGCTCGGGGCGATGGCCGACTCGCGGGCACGGGTGCGCGTGTTTTCCGACGACGGCAAATGCGTTTCGGACCCGGTGCTGATGCGCCGCGCCCTGGAATACGTGAAGGCGTTCGACGGCGTCATCGCCCAGCACGCGCAGGAACCCCGCCTGACCGAGGGTGCGCAGATGAACGAAGGCGAGGTCAGTGCCGTCCTCGGACTGGCTGGCTGGCCCGCCGTCGCCGAAGAATCCATCATTGCCCGTGACGTCCTGCTGGCCCGGCACACCGGATCCCGGCTGCACGTCTGCCATGTCTCGACCGCCGGCTCCGTGGAGATCCTCCGCTGGGCGAAGGAGCGCGGCATCCGGGTCACCGCCGAGGTCACCCCGCACCACCTGCTGCTGACCGACGAACTGGTACGGACCTACGATCCGGTCTACAAGGTGAACCCGCCCCTGCGTGCCGAAGCAGATGTGCAGGCCGTCCGCCGCGGCCTGGCCGACGGCACCATCGACATTGTCGGCACCGACCATGCCCCGCACCCGAGCGAACACAAGGAAGGCGAGTGGGCCCATGCGGCGATGGGCATGACCGGCCTGGAAACCGCCCTTTCCGTGGTGCAGCACGCCATGATCGACACCGGGCTGATGGACTGGGCCGACTTTGCGCGCGTAACTTCCGCAACGCCGGCCCTGATCGGACGGGTGCCGGAGCAGGGCAGGCCGGTCGCCGCCGGCGAACCGGCCAACGTCATATTGGTGAACCCGTCTGCGCGCAGGCGGGTCGACCCCAATAAGATGGCAACCAAGGGACGCAACAGTCCGTTTGCCGGACTGGAACTGCCCGGTGGGGTCGAAGCGGTGTTCTACGCCGGCCACCCCACCGTCCTGAACGGCAGACTGAACACGCCCCACCCCGCTGCCGCAAAGGAATCCTGATGGAACTGGTCTTATTCTTCCTGGGCCTGGCCGCCCTTATCGTTGTGGTCCTGGGCCTGTTTGCCCTCGGCTGGCGCGGCAGGCGACGCCGCCAGCAGGACACGCCCCGCCCGCTGCCGCTGCCGGACGAACTGTCCGATCCCGGCTTCCAGGCGCTCGGCCAATATGTCGCCACCACCACCGCCGGTGACTGGCTGGACCGTGTGGCACCCTACGGCCTGGGCGTAAAGTCCAATGCCACCGCCGCGGTTTTCCCCGAAGGCGTGCTCTTTGCCCGCTCCGGCGCCGACGACCTCTGGATCCCGCGCCGGGACCTGCACGACGTCCGCCTCGAGCGGGGCATGGCCGGAAAGTTCGTCGAAAAGGACGGACTGGTCATTGTGACCTGGCAGCTGGGCCCCAAGCGCGTGGATACCGGCTTCCGCACCCGCTCCGCGGACGAGAAGACACCCCTTGTCCGCGCCATTACCGAACTTCTGCCGGAATCGGCCACCCCTAGCGAGGAACAACTGTGACAGTGCACGAGACCATCAACCCCACGCCCGCCGTCCTCATGCTGGAGGACGGGCGCACCTTCCGCGGACGTGCCTACGGGGCGCAGGGCACCGCGCTGGGCGAAGCGGTGTTTGCCACCGGCATGACCGGCTACCAGGAGACCATCACCGACCCCTCCTATGCCCGCCAGCTCGTGGTCCAGACGGCCCCGCACATCGGCAACACCGGAGTCAACGGCGACGACGCCGAGTCCCGCCGCATCTGGGTGGCAGGGTACATTGTGCGCGACGCCGCCCGCCGCCCCTCCAGCTGGCGCTCCGAGCGCACCCTGGACGAGCAGCTGGCCGAGCAGGGCGTCGTCGGCATCTCCGGCGTCGACACCCGCGCCGTGACCCGGCACCTGCGGGAACGCGGCGCCATGAAGGCCGGGATCTTCTCGGGCTCCGACGCCGAACGCCCCGACACCGAGCTCCTCGCCGAGGTCCGTGCCCAGCAGGGGATGGAGGGCGCCCGGCTGGCCGAAGAGGTCAGCGTGGACGAAATGTACCTGATCGACCCGGCGGACCACGGCTGGGCCGGCGAGCCGCTGTTCACCGTTGCCGCCATCGACCTGGGCATCAAGTCGATGACGCCGGTGCGCCTGGCCGAGCGCGGCATCCGCACCTACGTGCTGCCCGCCGCCGCCACCTTCGAGGACATCAAGGCACTGAACGCCGACGGCGTGTTTATGTCCAACGGCCCCGGCGACCCGGCGACCGCCGACGTCCAGGTGGACCTGCTGCGCGAGGTACTGGATGCCCGCCTGCCGTTCTTCGGGATCTGCTTCGGCAACCAGATCCTCGGCCGCGCGCTGGGCTTCGGCACCTACAAGCTGCGCTACGGCCACCGCGGCATCAACCAGCCCGTCATGGACCGGCGCACCGGGAAGGTGGAAATCACCAGCCAGAACCACGGGTTCGCCGTCGACGCCCCGCTGGACGGGCCCGTCACCGCCCCGGAGGCCCGCTACGGGCGGGTGGAAGTCAGCCACGTGTCCCTGAACGACGACGTCGTTGAGGGCCTCGCCTGCCTCGACCTCCCGGCATTCTCCGTCCAGTACCACCCCGAGGCTGCCGCGGGACCGCATGACTCCGCCTACCTCTTCGACCGCTTCGTGGACCTGATGGCCGCCAGCAAGAGCAAGGAAAGCATCTAATGCCCCGCAGAACCGACCTCAAGTCCGTCCTGGTCATCGGCTCCGGCCCGATCGTCATCGGCCAGGCCGCGGAATTCGACTATTCCGGCACGCAGGCCCTGCGGGTGCTCAAGGAGGAGGGCCTGCGCGTCATCCTCGTGAACTCCAACCCGGCCACCATCATGACCGACCCGGAGTTCGCCGACGCCACGTACGTCGAGCCGATCACCCCCGAGGTGGTCGAAAAGATCATTGCCAAGGAACGCCCCGACGCCATCCTGCCCACCCTGGGCGGACAGACCGCCTTGAACACCGCCATCGCGCTGGATAAGAGCGGTGCGCTGGAAAAGTACAACGTAGAGCTGATCGGCGCGAACATCGCCGCGATCGAACTCGGCGAGGACCGCGAAAAATTCAAGGGCGTCGTCGAACGCTGCGGTGCCGAATCTGCGAAGTCGATCATTGTGCACAGCATGGACGAGGCCTTCGCCGCCGCCGACGTGCTGGGCTACCCGATGGTGGTCCGGCCGTCCTTCACCATGGGCGGCCTCGGCTCCGGCCTGGCCTACAACGCCGAGGACCTGCGCCGCATCGCCGGTGCCGGCATCCAGTACAGCCCCACCTCCGAGGTGCTGCTCGAAGAGAGCATCCTGGGCTGGAAGGAATACGAACTGGAGATGATGCGGGATAAGAACGACAACGTGGTTGTCGTCTGCTCCATCGAGAACTTCGACCCGGTGGGCGTGCACACGGGGGATTCCATCACCGTGGCCCCGGCCATGACCCTCACCGACCGCGAATACCAGAAGCTGCGCAACATCGCGATCGCCGTCATCCGCGAGGTGGGGGTGGACACCGGCGGCTGCAACATCCAGTTCGCCATCGAACCGGACACCGGCCGCGTGGTGGTCATTGAAATGAACCCGCGCGTCTCCCGGTCCTCGGCGCTGGCGTCCAAGGCCACCGGCTTCGCCATCGCCAAGATCGCCACGAAGCTTTCCCTCGGCTACACCCTGGACGAGATTCCGAACGACATCACCAAGAAGACCCCGGCGTCGTTCGAGCCCACCCTTGACTACGTGGTGGTGAAGGTTCCGCGGTTCGCCTTCGAGAAGTTCCCGGCCGCGGATCCCACGCTGACCACCACCATGAAGTCCGTGGGCGAGGCGATGGCGATCGGCCGCAACTTCACCGAGGCCCTGCAGAAGGCGCTGCGATCCCTGGAGCAGAGGGGCGCCTCGCTGTCCTTCGATCCGGTGGATGCCGCCGATGTGCCCGGACTCATTGAGGCGTCCCGGCGTCCCACCACCGCCCGGCTGCAGCAGGTGCAGCAGGCGCTGCTGGGCGGAGCCTCCATCGAGGAGCTGTTCGAAGCCACGGGCATCGACCCCTGGTACCTGGACCAGCTGGTGCTGATCAACGAAACCGCCGAGCAGATCCGCGCCACGCCGTCGGTCAACGAGGACATCCTGCGCCTGGCCAAGCGGCACGGTTTCTCCGACGAGCAGATCGGGGCGCTGACCAACACCCCCGAAGCCGTGGTCCGCGGTGTCCGGCACGCCCTGAACGTCCGCCCGGTCTTCAAGACCGTGGACACCTGCGCCGCCGAATTCGCCGCCTACACCCCGTACCACTACTCCTCCTACGACGAGGAGGACGAGGTGGCCGAGCACGCCAAGCCGTCCATCATCATCCTCGGCTCGGGTCCGAACCGGATCGGCCAGGGCATCGAGTTCGACTACTCCTGCGTCCACGCGACCATGGCCCTGCGCGAGGCCGGGCACGAGACCGTGATGATCAACTGCAACCCGGAAACCGTGTCCACCGACTATGACATCTCCGACCGGCTCTACTTCGAACCGCTGACTTTGGAGGATGTCTTGGAGGTCATCGCCGCGGAGCAGCGCACCGGCGGTGTCCTGGGCGTCTTCGTCCAGCTTGGCGGGCAGACGCCGCTGAAGCTGGCGCAGGCCCTGGCCGACGCCGGCGTGCCGATCCTGGGCACCTCGCCTGCTGCGATCGACCTGGCCGAACACCGCGGGGCGTTCCAGCAGGTGCTGGACGAGGGCGGCCTGACCGCCCCGAAGAACGGCACCGCCGTCTCCTTCGAGGACGCCAAGCGGGTCGCGGATGAGATCGGCTACCCCGTACTGGTCCGCCCGTCCTATGTCCTGGGCGGCCGCGGCATGGAAATCGTCTACGACGAAGCCAACCTCTCCCGCTACATCACCAACGCCACCGAGATCACCCCGGACCATCCCGTCCTGGTGGACCGGTTCCTGGAAGATGCCATCGAGATCGACGTCGACGCGCTCTTCGACGGCACCGACCTGTACGTGGGCGGAATCATGGAGCACATCGAGGAAGCCGGTATCCACTCCGGCGACTCGGCCTGCGTGCTGCCGCCCATCACCTTCGGCACCGACGTGATCGACCGGGTCCGCGAAGCCACCCGGGTGATCGCCGCCGGCGTGGGCGTCCGCGGCCTGATCAACATCCAGTTCGCGCTGGCCTCGGACATCCTCTACGTCATTGAAGCCAACCCGCGGGCCTCCCGCACGGTGCCGTTTGTCTCCAAGGCCACCGGTGTCCAGCTGGCCAAGGCCGCGGCACTGATCGGCACCGGCAGCAGCATCGCCGAGCTGCGGGCGGCCGGGAAGCTGACCGCCGTCGGCGACGGCTCCACCCTGCCGCTGGACGCACCCGTGGCCGTGAAGGAGGCAGTGCTGCCGTTCAGCCGGTTCCGCACGCCTGAGGGCACCGTGGTGGACTCGCTGCTGGGCCCGGAAATGCGTTCCACCGGCGAGGTTATGGGCATCGACAAGTACTTCGATACGGCGTTCGCAAAGTCCCAGGCCGCCGCGAACAGCGCGCTGCCGACCGCCGGCAAGGTGTTTGTCTCCGTGGCGAACCGGGACAAGCGCTCCATCATCATGCCGGTGAAGCTGATGAGCGACCTCGGGTTCGAGATCCTCTCCACGGGCGGCACCGCCGAGGTGCTGCGCCGCAACGGCATTGCCGCCACCGTGGTGCGCAAGGTCGGCGAGGGTGCGGGACCGAACGGGGAAGGGACCGTCGTCGACCTCATCACCGCCGGCGAGATCAACCTCGTGGTCAACACGCCTTCCGGCGGTCAGGCCCGCGGTGACGGATACGAGATCCGCGCAGCGGCCACCTCCATCGGCTGCCCCGTGGTCACCACCGTCTCCGAGTTCGGGGCTGCCGTCCAGGCAATCGAAGCAATGCGGTCCTACGAATGGGACGTGACCTCCCTGCAGGAACACGCGGCCCGGCTCAAGGCCGCCACCGGTGTCTGAGCCCCGCAGAACCTTCGGTGCACGGCTGCGCGCGGCGATGGACCGCCGCGGGCAGCTGTGTGTCGGCATCGACCCGCACCCCGGCCTGCTGGCTGAGTGGGGGTTGAACGACGACGCCGCCGGGCTGGAGCGGTTCTCCCGCACCGTTGTGGAAGCGGTGGGGGAGCAGGTTGCCGCCCTGAAGCCGCAGGTGGCGTTGTATGAACGGCACGGTTCGACCGGCATCGCGGTCCTGGAACGCCTGCTGGCGGAGTGTGCCGACGCGGGGGTGCTCAGCATTGCCGACGCGAAGCGCGGAGACATCGGCTCCACGATGGCCGCCTACGCTGACGCCTGGCTCCGGGACGGTTCGCCGCTGGCGGCCGATGCCGTGACCCTCAGTCCGTACCTCGGGTTCGAGTCCCTGCGGCCCGCCCTGGACCTTGCCGCGGAAACGGGCCGCGGCGTTTTTGTGCTCGCCCTGACCTCGAATCCGGAAGGGGCGTCCGTCCAGCACACGGGCGGCCCGGACAGCCGGTCCGTGGCCGCGCGGATAGTTGATGCCGCAGCGGCGGAAAACGTCCGGCCGGAGGCGGGAGCGGAGCCTGACCTGGGCTCCGTGGGGCTGGTGGTCGGCGCAACCGTTGGTACTGCCCTGGCGGACCTGGACATCGACCTCGCCGCCTCGCGGGCGCCGCTGCTGGCTCCGGGACTGGGGGCACAGGGCGCGACGGCGGCGGACCTGCGCCGAACCTTCGCCGCGGCCTACCCCAACGTCCTGGCCACCTCGAGCCGCGGCATCCTGCGGGCCGGCCCAGACCTCCGGAGCCTGCGGGAAGCGGCGCTGCGGACCGGGGCGGAACTGGCATCCGCACGCTAGCCGACGAGTCTTCCGCTGCGGCGCGGGTCCATTGCAATTGGGCTTCGTTTGCGGATAGGTTCGGAACTTATTCGGAACTTACCAGCAGAGCCGCTGACAGCGGTTTGTCTTCGTCCGGGAGCGCCTCTTGAACCTCAAGCCACTGACAGAAGCCGAGCGTACCCGGGCCCGCGAAAAGGCCACTGCGGCCCGCGCAGTCCGTGCCGAGGTGAAGTCACGAATCAAGTCCGGCGACCTCAGCATCGAAGAGGTCATCCTGTCCCGTTCAGGGGAGGAAGCGGTAGGCCGGCTCAAGGTCATGGATCTGCTGCGTGCCCTGCCTGGTGTCGGGGAGCGCCGCGCAGCTGGAATAATGGCTACGGTAGGTATTGCGCCCACCCGCCGGGTCCGGGGGCTGGGCGTGCATCAGCGCAAGGCGCTGATCGACCTGCTGGACAACCATTGAAGTAATAACGAGTGAATGAGGTCTACGTGTCGCAACCGCGGCTGACAGTTCTTGCAGGTCCAACCGCAGTTGGCAAAGGCACTGTATCCACCTATATCCGGGACAACTATCCCGAGGTCTGGCTTTCCGTATCGGCCACCACGCGTGCGCCCCGGCCGGGTGAAGAAGACGGTGTGCATTACTTCTTCGTCAGCGCCGAGGAATTCGACGCCATGATCGAACAGGACCAGATGCTTGAGTGGGCAGTAGTCCACGGGCGCAACCGGTACGGCACTCTGCGCCGCACCGTCGAAGCAGCCATGGCCGAGGGGCGCAGCGTCCTGCTGGAGATCGATCTGCAGGGCGCCCGGCAGGTCAAGAAGTCCATGCCGGAGGCAAATTTCGTGTTCCTGGCCCCGCCATCGTGGGACGAAATGGTCCGCCGGCTGGTCGGACGCGGAACTGAAACACCCGAAGAGCAGCAGCAACGGCTGGAAACAGCTAAACTGGAACTTGCTGCCGAGTCCGAGTTCGATCACACCGTCATTAATGATGACGTCCAGCGGGCTGCAGCTGAGCTTGTATCACTCATGGGAATCAGTCCGCGCACGCGCTGACAAACCGCGAATCCCGTTCAAGAATTTTGGAGAACCCTGTGTCTGAAGGCATCATCAACCCGCCGATCGACGACCTGCTCGAAGCAGCAGATTCCAAGTACGCGCTGGTCATCTACGGTGCCAAGCGCGCCCGCCAGATCAACGCCTACTACTCCCAGCTGCACGAGGGCCTGTTCGAGTACGTCGGCCCGCTGGTGGAAACCAAGCTGAACGAAAAGCCGCTGTCCATCGCCCTGCGCGAGATCAACGACGGCATGCTCGTAGTGCGCCCGAACGAGAACGCCGAATAAAGCCAACACGGGGGAAGGCAGCAGCGTGCGCGTAGTCCTGGGCGTCGGCGGCGGTATTGCCGCCTACAAGGCCGCGTTGCTGCTGCGGCTCTTCACGGAGGCCGGGCACAACGTCACCGTTGTCCCCACCGAATCCTCCAAGCAGTTCGTCGGGGTTGCCACCTGGGAGGCACTCTCGGGCAACTCCGTCTCCTCCTCCGTCTTTGACGAGGTGGAGAAGGTCAACCACGTGCGGCTCGGCCACGAAGCGGATCTGATCGTGGTGGCCCCTGCCACGGCCGACCTGCTGGCCCGGGCTGCCGGGGGACAGGCGAACGACCTGCTGACCAACACCCTGCTCATGGCCCGCGGGCCGGTGGTTTTCGCCCCGGCCATGCACACCGAGATGTGGGCGCATCCCGCCACCACCGCCAACGTTGCCACCCTGCGCAGCAGGGGAGCGGTGGTGCTGGAACCCGCGACCGGGCGGCTCACCGGCAAGGACACCGGCCCCGGCCGCCTGCCGGAACCTGAGGATATCTTCACAGCTGCGCTGGCCGCAGTCGAAGCATCCCGGCCGGCTGCCGCCCCCGGCGCGCTGGCCGGCACCACGGTCACCATCACTGCCGGCGGCACCCGTGAGCCGCTGGACCCGGTACGGTTCCTCGGCAACCGCTCCTCCGGAAAGCAGGGCACGGCGCTGGCCGTAGCAGCCCTGGCGGCCGGAGCCCGGGTGCGGCTCATTGCCGCACACATGGACGTTCCCGCACCGGACGGCGTCGAACTGATCCGCGTCGAAACAGCCCTTGAACTGCGTACCGCCGCCCATCAGGCCGCAGCGGACTCCGACGTCGTCATCATGGCCGCTGCCGTGGCGGATTTCCGCCCCGCACAGGTGGTGGAGACCAAGATCAAGAAGCGCGACGACGAGGCGGATCCCGTCATCACGCTCGTCCGGAACCCGGACATCCTGCAGGAACTCGTCCACGCCCGGGACGAATCCGGAACCGGTACCCCCGCGCTCATTGTCGGCTTCGCCGCCGAAACCGGAGACGCCACCTCCGATGTGCTCGAGTACGGCCGTAAGAAACTCGCCCGCAAAGGCTGCGACCTGCTGGTCCTCAACCGGGTCGGCAAATCCCTGGTCTTCGGCCAGGACGAAACCGAAGTGAGGATTCTCTCACCGGCCGATTCCGCGGAGGACGCCGTCGAAAGCGCCGCCGGCACCAAAGCCGAGGTTTCGGCACGCATTCTCGCGCGCATTACCGCCGAACTCGCTGCCCGCCGCTCCTGACGCCGCACGCGGGCCACGTACGTTGATGGTGGGTGCGGCCCGGTAGAGTAAATCCCGTGACTTCTACTTCTTCCCCCTCTAAGCCGCAGTCGAACCTGCGCCTTTTCACCTCGGAATCCGTCACTGAGGGACACCCGGACAAAATCTGCGACCAGATCAGTGACGCCATCCTCGACGGCCTGCTGAAGGTTGACCCGGAGTCCCGGGTAGCCGTCGAAACCCTGGTAACCACCGGCCTGGTGCACGTCGCCGGGGAAGTGACCACCGAGGGGTACGTTGAAATCCCGCAGCTGGTCCGCGACACCATCCTCGACATCGGCTACGACTCGTCGGCCAACGGATTCGACGGCGCCCGCTGCGGAGTGTCCGTCTCCATCGGCCAGCAGTCCCCGGAAATCGCTTCGGGCGTCTTCAACTCCCTGGAGAACCGGACCGGGAAGGTCGTGGATCCCTACGACGCCCAGGGTGCGGGGGACCAGGGCATCATGTTCGGCTACGCCAGCGACGAGACCTCGGTGCTGATGCCCACGCCTATCTGGCTGGCGCACCGTCTCTCCGAACGCCTCACCACCGTCCGCAAGGACGGCACCCTGCCGTACCTGCGCCCGGACGGCAAGACCCAGGTCACTGTCGGCTACGACGGCGACCGGCCGGTTTCCGTGGACTCCGTGGTCGTCTCCACGCAGCACGCCGCCGAACTGGACCTTGAGCAGCTGCGCGCCGACATGGTCCAGTACGTGGTCAACCCGGTCCTGGCCGGCACCGACCTGGACATCTCCAACGTCGAGCACATCATCAACCCGGGCGGACCGTTCGTTATCGGCGGCCCCGTGGGCGATGCCGGCCTCACCGGCCGCAAGATCATCGTCGACACCTACGGCGGCTTCGCCCGCCACGGCGGCGGCGCCTTCAGCGGCAAGGATCCGAGCAAGGTGGACCGTTCCGCGGCCTACGCCATGCGCTGGGTAGCCAAAAACGTCGTGGCCGCCGGCCTGGCCCGGCGCGCGGAAATCCAGATCGCCTATGCCATCGGCATGGCCCGCCCCGTGGGAATCTACGTCGAGACCTTCGGCACGGAGACGGTGGATCCGGCACGCATTGCCGACGCCATCCAGGAAGTCTTCGACCTGCGCCCGCTGGGCATCATCAACGGCCTGGACCTCAAGCGTCCCATCTACCAGCGGACTGCCGCCCACGGCCACTTCGGCCGCGAGGACGAAGGCTTCACCTGGGAGCGCAAGGACAAGGTCGAGGATCTCCGCAGCTACTTCAACCTGTAGCCGCCGGCCATGGGCGGGGACTCTTCCGGGGAGGCCGTGCAGCTGTCACTGCTGCACGGCTTCACGCCGTCAGCCAAACCGGCGGGCAAGGCCCAGCCGGCTTCCGCCCTGCCGATTGCCCGCGTGCTCCTGGATTCCCCGCTGCCGCATCTGGACCGCCCCTTCGACTACTTGGTCCCTGCCGATCTCGAGGCCGACGCCGTTGCGGGCGCCCGGGTCAAGGTCCGGTTCGGCGGCCAGGAACTTCCCGGCTTCATCACTGCGCGTGTGGCCGAAGCGGACACCGCCGCACGCCTGATGCCCCTGGGCAAGGTGATTTCCCCGCAGCCCGTCCTTTCGCCGCAGATTCTGCGCCTGGCGGAAGCGGTCGCGGCCCGTTACGCGGGCACCGTGCATGACGTCCTGCGGGTAGCTATTCCGCCGCGTGCGGCCCGCGTGGACAAGGAGTTCACTCCGGAGGCGCGGTCGGCGGCCGGGTCCATAGGTGCCGGGGCGGAAGCCGGGGCGACTCCCGCAGGACCGACACCGGGACCCGCAGGACCGCCTCCGGCTCCCGCAGGACCGACACCGGGGCCTGAAGGCGCCGGGGTCAATCCGCTTGCCCGGTACCCGCACGGACCCCGCTTCCTTACGCATCTTGCTGCCGGGCACAGCCCGCGCGCGGTGCTGTCCTCGCTCGGCGGATACGGTCCGCAGGACTGGCCGGCCGAAATTGCCGAAGCGGTCCGGTCCACTTTGCTCTCCGGCCGCGGCGCCGTCGTCGTCGTTCCCGACAACAAGGACCTGGCCCGGCTGCAGTCGGCGCTGACCGCCCGGATCGGGGCGAAGGCCTTTGTCCGGCTGACCGCAGAAGACGGCCCTACCCCGCGTTACCGCAGCTTCCTGCAGCTGCTGCACGGTGACGTCCGCGTTGCTATCGGGACACGCTCGGCAGCGTATGCACCCGTGCAGGAACTGGGCCTGGCGGTCATCTGGGACGATGCCGATGATCTGCACGCCGAACAGCGGGCGCCCTACCAGCACGCCCGGGACGTCTTGCTGCTGCGTGCCGAACTGGAGGATGCCGCCCTGCTTCTCGCGTCGCATTCACGAAGCACGGAGGCGCAGCGGCTGGTCGCCAGCGGCTGGGCGGCCGGGATTGCCGCGGAACGTTCCACTGTCCGTGCCCACGCCCCGCGTGTGGTCAGCACCACCGACTCCTTCACGATGGAACGGGACCCGCTGGCTGCGCGTGCCCGGATTCCGCATGCAGCATGGAAAGCAACCCAGGACGGGCTGACCCGCGGCCCGGTCCTGGTCCAGGTGGCGCGTACCGGTTTTTCGCCGGCGCTGTCCTGCCAGGACTGCCGAGAACCTGCCCGCTGCCGGAACTGCTCCGGTCCGCTCGGGCTGGCCAGCAGGAACGGCATTCCTGCCTGCCGCTGGTGCGGACGGCCGGAGCCGATGTGGCACTGCAGCAACTGCGGGGGAACGCATCTGCGCGGGTCCACTGCAGGTGCCGGCCGTACCGCCGAGGAGCTGGGACGTGCTTTCCCCTCCACCACTGTGATCTCCTCCGCCGGCGACCATGTCCGGACCGAGATCCCGGACGCTCCTGCGCTGGTGGTTGCCACCCCCGGCGCTGAACCCGTAGCACCGCGCGGCTACGCCGCCGCCATCCTGCTGGACGGCAACGCGATGCTGTCACGCGAATCGCTGCGGGCAGGGGAGGACACCCTGCGCCGCTGGTTCACCGCTGCAGCGCTCGTACGGCCTGCCGCGGAAAAGGGGCTGGTGGTGGTCACGGCCGACGACTCGTCAACGGTCGGGCACCTGCTTCGGTGGGATCCGGCGTCGGCGGCGGAACGGGAACTGGAGCTGCGGCGCGAGCTGGGGCTGCCTCCTGCCGTGCGGTATGCCGAACTCACCGGTTCGCGCGAGGGACTTGATGCCTTCGTGACCAGGCTTGGGCTTCCTGAGGGGGTCCGGGCGGTGGGACCGGCGCCGCTTGCGCCTCCGGTTGTTCCGCCGCCGGGAAACAGCACCCGCCGCGACGGCCCGGACGGCCAGCTGGGCGGAACGGGCGGACGCTACCGGACACTGCTGTTTTTCCCCTACGCGGCAGCTCCGGCGATTACCGCGGCGCTGCGTTCCACCAAAGCTGCTGCCTCGGCCCGCCGCACCGGTGATCCCGTCTACATCCGGGTGGACGGAACAGACGTTCTCTAGCGCAGAAGGCCTACAGCAGTGCAGTAGGCCTACAGCAGTTCGAGCAGGACGGCGCCGGCGCCGAGCAGGGAAAGCAGCGCCAGCTGGGCCGCCCCGCCCAGCCGGGACAGCTGCCCGAGGAGTCCACGGGGTACTCCATGGATCATCCAGTTCCGATGGTTGACTATCGGCAGCCTCATCGCTGCGTCCCCTTTCGTGGCGGCCGGGATCTGTCGGCTGCAGTTTAAAGTGCCTTGCATTCCGCCCCGGGCCGACTCGGTTTGATGGCGTACATTTCCCAGTATCCTGCGCCGCTGACAGGCAACCTGACCGGAATCGGGGTGAAGTTGGCCACGGGGAGTGGCCACCGGCGGCAGGTGAGAACCGCCGGTGCGGACTGCCGGTACGAATTGCCCACACGACGAAGGGCTCCGGATATCCGGAGCCCTTCGACGGTGGATCTGTTTATCTATGCCTGAACGGCTTCACGGGCGTCGTCTTTGCCCTCGGCTGCGGTTTCGCCCCTGATCGCCGTGCTTTCGGACGACGTCTGGACCGCGATCTTGCGGGGCTTGGCCCGCTCAACCACAGGGATGATGACACTGAGGACACCGTTCTCATACTGTGCGGAGATCTTTTCGGTGTCGATGCCCTGGCCCAGGTTCAGCTGGCGCAGGAAGGAACCGCTTTCACGTTCACGGGTCAGCCATTTGACGCCGTCCGTGTTCTGCAGCGTGCGCTGGGCGCGGATGGTGAGCAGCTGGCCATCAACGTCAATGTCGATGGAACCGGGATCGATCCCCGGGAGGTCGGCTGCGAGGATGTACTGGTCGCCCTGCCGGTAAAGGTCCATGGGCATGCCGCGCAGAGTTCCTTCGCCGCGCAGTGCCTGAGTCATACGGTCCAGTTCCTGGAACGGATCAAACTTCATAGCCATGGTGGTACCAACTCCTTTTCAAGATTCAGTTCCAAAGTTGAGTCGATGTCACTCAACTTGCAGAAAGAGATTAGCACTCACTTGTGGCGAGTGCCAACTACTTTTTCTGGTGTGGAAGTTGTTCTTTCGCCCGGCGGGCGAGCACCTGCAAATCTCCGGGATCTCCACGCCATGGAGCGCCGTGCCCGGGAAGCACCCAGCTGGCCTCCACCCCCGCGAGCCGGCCGAGGGAATCGAGCGCAGCATCCGGATCATCGGTGAATGGTGCGGGTTGGATGCCCGATATCCCGGTCAGCACGTGGCGCGTGGTCAACGCATCGCCGACGAAAACGGCGTCGGCGACGGGCACATGGACGGCAATGCTTCCCGGGGAATGACCCGGCAGGGCGATCACCCGAGGGGAGCCCGGAAGCGCGAGGATGTCTCCATCTGCCACTTCAGTCACCTGGCTGAGGTATTTTGGGCGCCAGCCGCGTTTACGCAGCCCGTAGAGGGCGAACTGGAGCAGAGGGAAGACCCGCACGGAACCCATGGCGGTTTTAGGCTTGCCGCCGCTGCGCGCACGTTCGGCATCGAGCGAGTGCACAAAGACCGGTACGCCGACCTCCCTTCGCAGCCTTTCGGCAAAGCCGATATGGTCGCTGTCTCCGTGCGTGAGGACTGCTCCGCGCACATCGTCGAGGGAGCGGCCCATCGCCCGCAGTTCGGCGATCAGATCGTCCCAGTGTCCGGGCAATCCGGTGTCTACGACAGTTACGCCATCATCCGTATCCACCAGATAGGCAGCCACTATGTCATTGCCGATGCGGTGCAGATGCGGTCCGAGTCTCATCGGGGCTCCTTGCAGTTCGGGTGTTGCTGACTCCAGCGAGCCGCTTCAGTGTTCTGCGTACCGCCGTTCCTTCAGCGGCACTACCGGGACTCTTCATCGGGGCGCAAGGATCAAGCCGCCCAGAGTAGATCCGCAAAGAGGGTTTCGGCGGGGGAGCCTTCCCTCTGTCTCGGCAGACTAGCCGCCTGAGGTTTGCCAGGTAAGGGAGGTGGGGCGGATCGGTAGGTGTGCCCGGTAGGCGTGGTCGTCACGACTGTCGGGGAGACACCGGTGCCGGCAGGAGCGGTGCCGGCTTCGCCTTCCATCCTCATTGCTGCCGCATTCCAGCCCGGTGCTTCTTTTGCGTGATTGCAGGCTTCACACAGTCCCTGCCCGTTGGCTGCACTTGTTGGTCCGCCGCGGCTGTGCGGATGGACATGGTCCACGTGTCGTATCGGAGCTCCGCACCAGGCCATCCTGCAGGTCTGGTCCCGGACTGCGATGAAATGCGCAAGGGAACCTGGAAATAACCGCGCACGGGAATCCATCGCAATCAGCTCACCACTGTCGGGAGCGGTGTAAAGCCTCCGGATCCAGCGTTCCCCATACCTCTCGGGTCCGTCCTTGATCCGCCGTTTTGGTATGCCCCGGATCCCGTGCCGAACCAGGTTCCGGGCCCACTGTGCCGGGACCGGTCCGTAGCCGGGGACCAATGCCGGTTCGGAATCGCCGGCCAGCAAGGTGCGGTCAGTCATTACCAGCTGGATTTCGACTTTCACGGACCCCGGTTCGGCCTGACCGGTGACGCGTTGCACCAGGGTGTCCGCCATGATCTGACCGCGGCCGCGGGGATCGCCGGCAGCACGCAGGCGGTCAGCCTCGCGGGAAAGCGCTGCATAAACACCTACCCCGTCGGCTACGGGCAGCAATCCAGTCAGATACGTCATGGTGTCCGGCGCCGGGCGGCAGGAGACAAAGCGTTCGGAGGCGGCCTTTGAAGCGCGGTTTACCGCAGCCCGCGGATCCAGCCGGTACGCGGCAGCCTTGGTACGGGCAATAATCTGCCGGTCGCCGAGGGTTTCCAGAAGCGGGAGATCACCGGCCACCTCCTCGTCCACGCGGCGCCGGTCCTCGACGGACAGGCAGGCAGTCTCGCGGACCAGCAGCATTGCCCGCCACTCACTGATTCTTCCGGCGGTCAGTGCCCGGAGCGTATACGGCATCTCCGACGTCAATGCTTTTGCGAAACCCAGCAACCGTCCGCCCTTGTTGGGGGATTCCCTCCGGGCTAATGCAACCTGCGATGCCACCCCGCGCCCCAGGTTTTCGGTCCGCTCACCGGCCCGCGCCTGCAGGCGGCGCTGCGAGGCATCGAATGCTGCAGCGATACGCGCCTGGGCAGCAGAAGCGGCAGCCTTGAGGTCTTCCAATGCCCTGAGCTGGTTGATCAGTTCCGAATCCGGATGCTCGCCTTTTGCATCCTCCCGGCTTCCGGGAACGTCGCCCAGATACTCCACCCAGGCGTCGAATACCGCGGATTGGACCTCCATGGGTCCTTCCCGGCGATGGTCGGCCGATGCCGAATATTCGAACATGTGTTCGAGTTTATCGGCTGGAACAACCGTCCGGAAGGCCAAAACTACGCAACCTACTACCTGTCTTTACGCTCCTGCCTTTAGGGGGATTGATTAAAAGGGGTTACGGACCGCCGTCAAGAAGCCGGATGGAGAAGGGGCGCAAAGTGTCGCGGAAGATTGGTCGGCAGCTCCACCATCGTTCCGTCGCGAAGCATTCCGCGGCTCCTCGCCAGCGATCCACTGACCGCCTGGCTGGCCGCAGCCGTTGTTCTGGTCAGCGTCATCAGCCTTTACTGTGTGCTCAAGCCGCGGAAGCGGCGCCGCCGTCGCGTGGTCCACAAATCCGCCGGCGTCTAACCCGGAAGTTGTGTATCGTCCTCGAAGCCGCGATTGGGAGACGAGCCGCAAAAAGGTTGTGCACAACTGAATTGTGCCCTACGGTGTATCTATGAACGAATCACTGCAGCGCCAGGTGTGCTTCTCGCTGTACTCCGCCTCGAGAGCGGCCACGGCCCTGTACCGGCCGATGCTCGATGATCTCGGCCTGACCTACCCGCAGTACCTGGTGATGTCGCTGCTCTGGGAACAGGACGGACAAACCGTCCGGGACCTGGGGGAGGCGCTGGACCTGGACTCCGGGACGCTCTCTCCGCTGCTCAAGCGGCTCGAAGCGGCGGATCTGGTGCAGCGCCGTCGTGCCGTCGAAGACGAGCGGCGTGTCCGTATCGACCTCACAGATGCCGGCCGTGCACTCGAGCAGCAGGCGAGGAACCTTCCGGAACGGCTGGCGGAATCAGCAGGACTGGAGCCTGCCGAACTGAGACGCCTGCAGGAGACCCTCGCGAAGGTCACCGCCGCCCTGCGGCAGGCCGCAGCAAAATGAACGCGCCCAAGATGAACGCCCACAAAAATGAACGCCCACAAAAATGAACGACAGCGAAATGAACGGCAGCGAAAAGAACCGCCGCGATTCGTCCCGTCACCCCAACAGTAAGGACCATTCCATGAGCAGTTACACCGGCCGCGAAATCCAGCTCGCTTCCCGCCCCGAAGGCTGGCCGACGGAGGAGAACTTCCGCCTGACCGAGGCGGCGGTGCCCGAGCTGCAGGAGGGCCAGATCCTGGTCCGCAACCTGTACATGTCCGTGGACCCCTACATGCGCGGCCGGATGAACGACGTCAAGTCCTATGTTCCGCCGTTCAAGCTCGATGCACCGCTCGAAGGCGGCGCCGTAGGCGAAGTCGTGGAGTCCCGCTCCGAAAGCCACAAGCCGGGTGACAAGATCCTCCACGGCCTCGGCTGGCGGGACTACGCCGTTCTCGACGGAGGCCGCGCCCGGGTCATCGACACCGAACAGGCACCCGCCAGCGCCTACCTCGGCGTCCTGGGCATGACCGGCCTGACCGCATATGTCGGCCTGACCAAGGTCGCCGAATTCCGGGAAGGCGACGTCGTCTTCGTCTCCGGTGCCGCCGGTGCGGTGGGCTCGCTGGTTGGCCAGATCGCCAAGGCGCTGGGAGCCAAAAAGGTTATCGGCAGCGCCGGTTCCGCCGAGAAGGTCCAGCACCTGCTGGACCTTGGCTTCGATGAGGCGTTCAACTACCACGACGGTCCGGTCAAGGATTCACTGAAGAAGGCTGCCGGAGCTGACGGCATCGACGTCTACTTCGACAACGTGGGCGGCGAGCACCTCGAAGCCGCCCTTTCCGTGATGAACAAGTTCGGCCGGATCGCCATGTGCGGTGCCATCTCGCAGTACAACGATGCACCGGTCGGCCCGCGGAACCTGGCCATTGCCATCGGTAAGGAAATCACGCTGCGCGGGTTCATAGTCGGCAGCTACAACAAGTACGCCGACGAGTTTGCCTCCCTGATGACCGGCTGGCTGCAGGAAAACAAGGTCCGCTACGACGAGACCTTCGTTGATGGCCTGGAGAACGCCCCGCAGGCCTTTATCGACCTGATGAAGGGCGCCAACAAGGGCAAGATGATCGTGACCCTGGGCAAGTAAGGATCAACGGCCAGTAAGGATCAACGACGACGGCGGCGGCCGGGGAACAGGCGGACAGCCTCCCCGGCCGCTTCCATGAGCTGGGCGGCGGAGGCACCCCAGCTGTAGTCGGCCGCGCGCTGCACGCCGGCGTCGGACGCCTTCTGCCAGCGCCCCGGCTCGCCCAGCTGCCGCACGGCGCCGGCAAACGCCGCCGGGTCATCCGGATCCACCAGCAGTGCCGCGCCGCCCGAAACCTCACGGAAGATCGGAATATCACTGGCGACGACGGGGGTGCCGGCAGCCATCGCTTCGATCACCGGCAGCCCGTACCCTTCGGCTTTGGACAGGGTCACCAGCGCCGTGGTGCGGCGCAGGAGGGCGTCATACTCCTCATCGGTCACGCCGTTGTGGAACCGGACGTGCGCGCCGGCGGGGATCAGCGCTTCAAGCTCGGCCCGCCGCGCGTCGGAAATCCGGCTGAGCAGGTGCAGCGTGAAGTCCGGCAGGTGCTCCATGCCGCGGATGATCGTTTCCACGTTCTTGTAGGGCATGAAGGAGCCCATATACAGCAGCGTCGCATCCGCGCCGGTCTCCGGATCCCGCGGTGCGGCACCGTCCTGCGGTGCATTGGCCACCATCCGGACCGGACGTTTCGTCAGCCGGTGCCGGCGCATCAGCCCGCTGGTCGTGTCGCTGATGGTGGCGACGACGTCGGCCCGGTTCAGCAGCAGCCGCTGCGGCCGGTAGGACAGGTGGTACAGCCGCCACAGTGCACGCACCGGCAACGGCAGGAACGACGGCGGCGTCGGGTTCGAGTAGTAGATCAGGTCATGCAGGGTCAGGATGAGCGGATACTTCCGCCCCCAGCTGCCCATCGTCTGCATGGGACAGAAGACGGCGTCCGCGCGCAGCCGGTTGATCCGGAACGCCACAAACAGCTCCGCCGGGGAGAGCGGACTGTTGATCTTCACCCACGGCAGGTCCGGAAGCAGGGCCAGCTGGCGTTCGTCGGAGATCAGCATCAGGACATCGGCATGCCCGCTCACGGCTTCGATCAGGCTGGCGCCGTACCGGCTGATGCCGTCATGGTGGTCGGTGCGGGTGAAGCGTGCGTCTACGGCCAGGCGCATCCTCACGGGTGCCTCCGGGAGAGGAAATCCTCGATCGTATCGGCCGCTTCGGCCGGCTTCTCATAGTGCACCAGATGCCCGACGCCGGGCAGGATATCCAGTTCCGCGTCGGGGATGCGCTCCGCGAGCAGGCGCTGCCCCCGAACGGATCCGATGTCGTCCTGTTCCGCCGCGATCAGCAGCACCGGCATGGTCAACTGTGCGGCGACGTCGCGCACCGTGGCTGAGATGGAGGCCCGGAAGGCGTCCAGGACCACCCGGCGGTTGGCAAATGCACTGAAATAGGCATCGTGCTGGGCATGGATCCAGCGGCGCAGGCCGGGATCCTTCGTCTTCGCCATCAGCATGCTCATGCCACGGACAATCACCGGGCTGCGCAGCAGCGCCATCCCGGGTTTCTCCGGCAGCGCCGCGGCCAGCCGGTAGTAGAGTTCGGCGGCCTTGCTGGTGATCCCTTTGGGCCCTTCCAGTGCAGGCTCGCAGATCGGGTTGACCAGCACCAGTTCACTGATCAGCTCCGGCGACTCGGCTGCCAGGTGGGCGGCAATGATGGAACCGAAGGAATGGCCGAGCAGGACGGTGTCCGGCCCCAGGCCCAGTGCGGCCAACGCCTCGCGGATGAAACCGGTGTACGCGGGGACATCGTGCCGGCCCGGAAGCGCGGCACCGGACCCGAAGCCGGGAAGATCCGGCACCAGGATCCGGTGCCGGGGGAGCGCTTCGACAATCCGCAGCAGTCCGTGATGGTCGCCGCGGAAACCGTGGACCATAAAGATCGGCGGGAGGCCCGCGTCGTCGCCGGTCACCGGCGGGAAATCGCGGCAGACCTGCACGGCACCGTCCACGGTAAATGACCGGACCGCGGCTTTGCGGAAGAACGGTTCCGGGGCGCCCGACGGCGTCAGCGGCCGGTGCGCCGCAGTCCCGGACATTCAGTTCACCTCGTCGGGATGCGAACCGGAGCGGTGCCCGCGGTCCAGCCGGTTCAAAGCGGTCCTGTCCTCGTCGGTCAGCTCGAAGGAGTAGAGGTCCAGGTTGCCGGCAATCCGCTCGGGGCTGCTGGCCTTGGGGATGACGATGTTGCCCAGGTCCAGGTGCCAGCGCAGGATCACCTGCGCCGGAGTGCGGCCCAGCTCGGCGGCGATCCGCTCGACGGCCGGGTCCGCCAATACCGCCCCGCGGCCCAGCGGACTCCAGGCGGCCGTGCGGATCCCCAGCCGCTGGTGCAGCTGCCGCAGTTCCTCCTGCGCCAGCCACGGGTGCAGCTCAATCTGGTTTACCGCGGGAACAATCCCGGTCGCGTCCAGCAGCTGCTCCAGATGGGAAGGCTGGAAGTTGGAGACGCCGATGGCGCGGACCCGGCCCTCGGCGTAGAGCTGTTCCAGCGCCCGGTAAGTGTCGATGAACTGTCCCCGCTGCGGGCAGGGCCAGTGGATCAGGTACAGATCCAGATAATCCAGGCCCAGCCGGGACAGGGACGCGTCGAAGGCCCGCAGGGTCGGGTCGTAGCCCTGGTCGGTGTTCCAGACCTTGGAGGTGACGAAGATGTCGGTCCGCGCGGCGTCGTTCCTGCCGGTGAAGGACCGTACGGCCTCGCCCACACCTGCCTCGTTGCCGTACAGGGCGGCCGTATCGATGTGCCGGTAACCCGCCTCGAGCGCGTCCAGGCACAGCCGGGCGGCGTCGTCGGCGGGAATCTTGTACGTGCCGAAGCCGACCTGGTCCATCAGGACGCCGTTATTGAGCGGGATTCGGGGTGCAGGCTGCATAGGACGACTTTACCGAGGCACGGGCGCGGTGCCGAATCGTGCCCTGACTACCTGTTTCTCCATATGAAGATTGGCGTGGCGCCAAACAGGTCAGCTAAGGTAATGGCGCTTCTTGCAAAAGATTGATTGCATAGAAACCAACAGTCCGCCCTCCCAATCGGGTCGCGGATGGATACGAATGATCGGAGGAGTCGATGGTGACTCTGGGAGAAGTTTTCATTAGTGAGCTGGCCGGAACGGCCATCCTCATTATTCTTGGCTGCGGTGTCGTGGCCAACGTCGCCCTTGCAAAGACGAAGGGGGCCGGCGGCGGCTTCCTGATGGTCAACTGGGGGTGGGCCATCGGTGTGTTTGCCGGCGTATACGCAGCCGCTCTCTCGGGTGCGCACATCAACCCCGCCGTGACCGTGGGCCTGTGGGCCAGTGGCGCGGACGAATTCGCGCCCGGCGTTGAAGTGTCCTTCAGTGCGGCCATGGTCTACTTCGCCGGACAGATGGTCGGTGCCATCATAGGTGCGTTCGTGGCATGGCTCGCCTACAAGAAGCAGTTCGATGACGAGCCTGACGCAGCCAACATCCTGGGCGTCTTCTCCACCGGTCCTGCCATCCGGTCCTACGGCTGGAACGTTGTCACCGAGGTCGTGGGCACCTTCGTCCTGGTCTTCATCATCATCGCCTTCGCCGGTACCCCGGACGAGCTTGGCCCCCTGGCCGTGGCGCTGCTGGTGCTCGGCATCGGCGCATCGCTCGGCGGACCCACCGGCTACGCCATCAACCCTGCCCGTGACCTCGGCCCGCGCATCGTGCACGCCCTGCTGCCCATCCCGGGCAAGGGCAGCAGCGACTGGGCCTACGCCTGGGTGCCGGTTGTCGGCCCGCTGATCGGCGGTGCCCTGGGTGGACTCCTGGGCGCCCAGCTTCCCCTTCCGATTCTGGAATAAGCGCACGGCCGCCATCCGGTGCGCCACCCCCTAAAGACCCCCACCGCAAGGAGCAGAAATAATGCCTGACAATCCCAGGTACATCATCGCCATCGACCAGGGCACCACCAGCAGCCGTGCAATCGTCTTCGGCCACGACGGACACATCGTTTCCACCGGGCAGAAGGAACACGAGCAGATCTTCCCGCACGCCGGGTGGGTGGAGCACGATCCGATGGAGATCTGGACGAACGTCCGCGAGGTTGTGGGCAGCGCCCTGTCCAAGGCCAACCTGACCCGGCACGACATTGCCGCCGTCGGAATCACGAACCAGCGTGAAACAGCAGTGGTCTGGGACCGCAGGACCGGCGAACCTGTCTACAACGCCATTGTCTGGCAGGACACCCGCACGCAGCCCATCGTCAACGAGCTGGCCGCAAACGGCGGCCTGGACCGCTTCAAGGACACCGTTGGCCTGCCGCTGGCGACGTACTTCTCCGGAACGAAGATCAAGTGGATCCTGGACAACGTAGAGGGGGCACGTGAACGGGCAGAGGCGGGGGACCTCATGTTCGGCAACACGGACTCCTGGATTGTCTGGAACCTGACCGGCGGGACGGACGGCGGCGTGCACATCACTGATGTCACCAACGCTTCGCGCACCCTGTTCATGAACCTTGAGACACTCACCTGGGATGAGGAGATCCTCAAGGAATTCGGCATTCCGAAGTCCATGCTTCCGGAAATCAAGTCCTCCTCCGAGGTCTACGGCATGGTTGCCGGTTCGCAGCTGCTGCGCGAAACCCCGGTGGCAGGCATCCTCGGTGACCAGCAGGCCGCCACGTTCGGCCAGGCGGCCTTCGAAAAGGGCAATGCCAAGAACACCTACGGCACCGGCTGCTTCCTGATCTTCAACACGGGCGAGGAGATTGTCCGTTCCGAGAACGGCCTCATCACCACGGTGGCCTACCAGCTGGGTGACGCCAAGCCGGTCTACGCGCTTGAAGGCTCCATTGCCGTCACCGGATCCCTGGTCCAGTGGCTCCGCGACAACCTGGGCATCATCAACAGCGCCCCGGAGATCGAAGAGCTCGCCCGCAAGGTGGACGACAACGGCGGCGTGTACATCGTGCCCGCATTCTCCGGACTCTTCGCACCGTACTGGCGTGCAGATGCGCGCGGTGCGATGGTCGGCCTGACCCGCTACGTGAACAAGAACCACATTGCCCGGGCCGCACTGGAAGCCACCGCTTTCCAGACCCGGGAAGTGCTCGATGCCGTGAACGCCGACTCCGGTGTCCCGCTGACGGAACTGCGCGTGGACGGCGGTATGGTCGCCAATGACGCCCTCATGCAGTTCCAGGCAGACATCCTCGGCGTCGACGTCGTCCGCCCCAAGGTCATCGAGACCACGGCACTGGGCGCCGCATACGCCGCAGGCCTGGCTGTCGGATTCTGGAACGACACCGACGAGCTCGAGCAGAACTGGGCTGAAGGCAAGCGCTGGGTCCCGCAGATGGAAGAAACCGAACGTGCGCGCCAGATGCGCCTCTGGAAGAAGGCTGTCACCAAGACCTTCGACTGGGTTGACGACGACGTTCAGTAATTCGATCGAAGAGCAGTAGTGGAAGGCCCCGGCAGCGAGACTGCCGGGGCCTTTCGCATCTCTTCGTCCGGAATGGCCGGTTTGACGGGCACCTCCACCCTTCGGTAGCGTTCGGGCAGCATCGACGGTGATGCAGGTCACAGAAGCAGGTGGAAGTGTCTCCCACAGCAAACTTTGTACGATCGGCACTGCCGGTCGCCGTCATCGGCGCCGGACCCAGCGGCCTTGCCGCCATGCGGGCGTTGTCCAAGCAGGGGCTGGACTTTGTCGGATTTGAACAGCACACGGAGGTCGGGGGACTCTGGAACATCGGGAATCCGGCCAGCACGGTCTACCAGTCGGCCCATCTCATTTCCTCGAAATCCACCACGGAATTCACCGAATTCCCCATGCCGGAGGACACCCCGGACTATCCCGGGCACCGCCATCTGCAGGCCTATTTCCGCTCCTACGCCGACCACTTCGGCCTCCGGTCCTTTATCCGGTTCGGTGCGGCGGTTACCGCCGCGGTGCGGTCCGACGACGACGGCGTGTGGACGGTGTCCTGGGAGGATGCCGGCGGAGCGGAAAGCGGCAGGTTCAGTGCCGTCATTGTGGCATCCGGCACGTTGCATACCCCCGCCATTCCCACGCTGCCCGGAGAGTTCAGCGGCGAGATCCGCCATTCCGCTTCCTACAAGGACCCCCGGGAGCTGGCGGGGAAGCGGGTCCTGATCGTGGGCGCCGGCAACAGCGGCTGCGATATTGCGGTGGACGCCGTGCACCACGCCGCCGCCGTCGACATCAGCGTCCGGCGGGGGTACTACTTCATTCCCAAGTACATTTTCGGCCGGCCCACGGACACCCTGAACCAGGGCAAGCCAATGCCGCGGCCGCTGAAGCAGTTCTTCGACACCCGCCTGCTGCGGATGTTCACCGGAGATCCGCACCGCTTCGGTTTCCCGAAGCCCAACTACCGCATCTATGAGTCGCATCCGGTGGTGAACTCGCTGATCCTGCACCATCTGGGGCACGGGGACCTGCGGGTCAAGGGCGACATTGCCCGGCTGGACGGGCAGACCGTGCACTTCCGGGACGGGACCTCGGGGGACTATGACCTGATCCTGCTCGCCACGGGCTACGTGCTGGACTATCCCTTCCTGGACCCGTCGCTGCTTGGCTGGGACGGCCCGTCGCCGTCGTTGTACCTGAACATCTTCAGCCGCCAGGCGGAAAACCTGCTGGTCATCGGCATGGTGGAAGCCTCCGGCCTCGGATGGGAAGGCCGGTTCCGGCAGGCGGAGCTGGCAGCGGCCTACCTGGCGGCCCAGCAGCAGGCACCGGCCGCAGCGGGGGAGTTCCGGCAGCTGCTGGCCGGGAAGTCCCCGGATGTCACGGGCGGCTACCGTTATCTGGGCCTGGACCGGATGAGCTACTACGTGAACAAGGACGCGTACCGTGCCGAACTGGACGCACACCTGGACCGGCTGGCCGCCGCCGGGACCGCAGCGCGTAGCGAGGTGCGTCCCTGATGCCCATTGACGACGTTGTCCTGAGCTTCACTCCCGCCTCGCTGATGCTCCTGAATGCGGTGCTGGCGTTCATCATTCTGGGTATCGCCCTCGAGGTGCGTCCGGCGGACTTCCGTGCGGTGGCGCGCAGTCCGAAGGCGGTGCTGCTGGGGATCTGCGCCCAGTACCTGGTGCTGCCCGCCGTGACGGTCGGCCTGGCACTGGTGCTTCGCGTGCCGGCATCCATTGCCCTGGGCATGATCCTCGTGGCCTGCTGTCCGCCCGGCGGCATCTCCAATGTGCTGACCCACAGGGCGCACGGCAATGTTGCCCTGTCTGCTTCCATGACCGCCGTCTCCAACCTGGTGGCCATCGCGGTGATGCCGCTGAACGTGGCGCTGTGGGCCCGGCTGAATCCCGCGACGGCAGGGTTGATGCGGAACTTCTCGCTGGACCGGTGGGAAATGCTGGTGCAGGTGCTGCTGATCATCGGCGTGCCGTTCGCGGTTGGCATGCCGCTGGCCCGGCGCTTCCCGGCGGTGACGGACATTCTTCGGCCCTGGGTGCAGCGGATCGGCCTGGTGGCGTTGCTGGTGTTCATCGTGGCCGGCACCGCCAGCAACCTCGGCCCCCTGCGGGAGCATCTGGGCACGATTTTCCTGGTGGTGCTGCTGCATGACGCGGTGGCCCTGGCCGTGGGGTACTGGACCGCAGCGGCGGTGCGGCTGGACGAGCCGAGCCGGCGGGCCTTTACCTTCGAAGTAGGCGCCCGCAACACCGGACTCGGCCTGGGTCTGACGCTGACCTTCTTCGCCGGGCTCGGCGGCATGGCCATGGTTGCCGCCTGGTGGGGCATCTGGGACATTCTGGCCGGACTGCTGCTGGCTGCCTGGTGGCGGCGGCGGGATGCGCGGCGCGGTACGGCGGCCGCGGCAGGGTCGGCAGGGTCGGCAGGATCAGCGGGACCGGCCGGGAATCGGGGGACAGGACGATGACACGGGTCTGCGTGACCGGAGGCAACGGCTTCCTGGGCAGTGCGGTGGTCGCGGGATTAGCGGACCATCCGGAGATTTCGCATGTCCTCAGCCTCGATATCCGGGAACCCGCGGAGGAACGCCGTCTCGCGGGGGTCGAGTACGCCCTCGCGGATGTATGTTCCCCGGACGTCGCCCGGCTGCTGCAGGCCCACCGGATCGACACCGTGGTCCATCTCGCCGCCATTGTGAATCCGGGGAAAAACACCACGCGAAAGCAGGAATTCTCCGTGGACGTGGTGGGCTCGCGCAACGTGCTGGCGGCCTGCATTTCCTCGGGCGTGAAGCATGTGGTCATTTCCTCCTCGGGGGCCGCCTACGGCTACCACCGGGACAACCCGGAGTGGCTCACTGAATCCGATGCGCTGCGGGGCAATGACGAGTTTGCCTACTCCCGGCACAAACGGCTGGTCGAAGAGGAGCTGGCCCGGGTCCGTGCCGAACATCCCGAACTGCAGCAGACCATCTTCCGGATCGGGACCATCCTG
The DNA here is from genome assembly GCF_025244925.1 of Arthrobacter zhaoxinii. NCBI lineage: Bacteria > Bacillati > Actinomycetota > Actinomycetes > Micrococcales > Micrococcaceae > Arthrobacter > Arthrobacter zhaoxinii. The sequence goes on along the minus strand of NZ_CP104275.1, from coordinate 1,945,678 downwards.
GGCGAGCGGGTCCGCAACCAAATCACCGCACTTTTCGACGCGCCGCGGCTGCTGCGCGTCGCCGGCAGCGAATCCCCCTTTGTGTTCATCTGGGACGAGGATGTCGCCGGGATCATGGTGCAGGCCGTCGTCACGGGACGCAGCGGCATTTTCAACGTCGCCGGAGACGGCGCCCTGACTGTCCGGGAGATAGCGGGGCTGATGGGCAAGGGGACCGTGACGGTTCCCGCGCCGGTCCTGGCAGCCGCGCTCCGGCTGGGACACCGGCTGCGGCTGACCGTCCACGGTCCGGAGCAGGTGAGGTTTCTGCGCTACCGGCCCGTGCTGGACAACACCGCGCTCAAGCAGGAGTTCGGTTTTACCCCCACGCGCACGAGCCGGGAAGCGTTCCTCGCGTTCCGTGCCGCGAGGGACGCTGCCCGGGACATTCGTCAGAAATAGGAGACGCCGTTCGTTTTGAAGGGAAGTCCCAGCCCGCCGGCCACCTCGGCGAGGACTTCCGGACAGAAGAAGTACAGCCGGAGTTCGGCAATCAGCGGCTCTCCGTGGGCGCAGCTGAGGCGTACCACGTCCGCCACGACCTCGGGCGTGTCCGGTGAATCCTTGGGGCGCTCCCACAGGAGGATCACGTTCTCACCGTCATAGCTGTGCACGCTGGCCCGGTACAGCTCCGCTGCGTCGGGTCCGAAGGTGTGGGTCATGGAGCCGGTGCGGATCTCCTCGTGCCCGGTTTCGCTGACGTTGCCGATCACCTCCGTGCGTCCGCCGCTCAGGAACAGGCTGACCATGGCGTCAATATCGTAGGAGTTGAAGGCGTCGGCCAGACGGCGGAGCAGTTCGGGATGCCCGGCCGGCGGCGTCGTATTGGTTCCGGAGCCCGCGGCCGAGCCGTCGTCGTCGGAAACTGATACGCCCACCTGGGCCGCTGCCAGCGTGCCCCGGCCGCGGTGAAGCGCGGACTTCACCGCTCCGGCGGTGGTGTCCAGCATTTCCGCGATCTCGGCCAGGGAATAGGAGAACACGTCCTTGAGGACCACGCAGACCCGTTCCCGCGGGGGCAGGACCAGCAGTACGTGCCCCAGCGCGGACTCCACCGCCAGCGATGTCAGGGGATCCGCGGCGTCGCCGTCGGGCAGGTCCGCGCCCGGTTCGCTGAAGTCCTGTACCGAAGTCCGGCCGTTGCGGCGCAGGGAGTCCAACCAGGTGTTCGTGGCGATGCGGATCAGCCAGGCCTGGACATTCCGGATCGGTTCGTGCCGCTGCGAGGCCTCGGCCAGGCCCTTGACCAGGGTTTCCTGCAGCAGATCCTCGGCATCCCAGACGGTCCCGGTCAGCCGGCGGCAATAACGGTAAACGGCCGGACGTACAGGCTCGAGGGCAACGAGGAAGTTCCGCCGGGCCTGTCGAAGTTCACCGGCATGTACGTTTACCGGTTCCGGTTTCTCTGTTGTCACTGACACTCCTGGCTCCATCCCGTGAGGCCGCGCGGCGGCATTTGCGTCAACAATGGCATTTCCACCGTTGCGTTACCGGGTAGACGCACGGGAGGAGCCAAAAGATACGTCCGGCTCCAAACCGCTCGCGGCTCACCCGGACGCACTGGCCACGGCGGCGGTGTGCTGTTGTAAAGTGGAGAAATGATCGCAGTACTCCTCCTTAGCTAGCCGCGCACCGTCCGTGCGCGGCCGCCCCTTGCTTGTCGAGGGGCTTTTGTGTGTCTTGGGAGGACCCAAAATCTTAGGGCCGGATTTACCGCCGGCCCGCAGCGCGGATCGATTTTCTTTGAGGACAGAGGCGAAGCATAGTGAGCACGCAGTCACAGACTGATCAGCAGGAAGAGGCCGTCTACAGTTTCGCGGCCATCGAGCAGAAATGGCCGAAGGTCTGGGATGACCTCGGCGTTTTCACCCCTGCCGACGACGGCTCGCGCGAACGACGCTACGTACTGGACATGTTCCCGTACCCCTCCGGCGACCTGCACATGGGCCACGCCGAAGCGTTCGCGATGGGCGACGTCGTCGCCCGTTACTGGCGCCAGCGCGGGTATGACGTGCTGCACCCGATCGGCTGGGACTCGTTCGGTCTGCCCGCGGAGAACGCGGCCATCAAGAACAACGCGCACCCCAGCGACTGGACCTACCGCAACATCGAGACGCAGGCGGAGTCCTTCAAGCGCTACGCCATCAGCGTTGACTGGTCCCGCCGGATCCACACCTCGGACCCCGAGTACTACCGCTGGACCCAGTGGCTGTTCACCCGGTTCTACGAGCGCGGACTGGCCTACCGGAAGAATTCCCCGGTCAACTGGTGCCCCAAGGACCAGACCGTGCTGGCCAACGAACAGGTAGTCAACGGTGCCTGCGAACGCTGCGGAACCCAGGTCACCAAGAAATCGCTGAACCAGTGGTACTTCAAGATCACCGAGTACGCCGACCGCCTGCTCGATGACATGGAACAGCTCAAGGGCCACTGGCCCGAGCGTGTCCTGGCCATGCAGAAAAACTGGATCGGCCGCTCCGAGGGCGCGCACGTCCGGTTCAATATCGAGGCCGACGGCGGCAAGCCCGCCGAGCAGGTCACCGTCTTCACCACCCGCCCGGACACCCTGGCCGGCGCCACCTTCTTCGTTGTCGCCGCGGACGCCCCGCTGGCACTGGACCTGGTGACGGACGAAAACCGGAACGCCCTGCTGGACTACCGCGAATCGGTGAAGGCACTCTCGGACATCGAGCGGCAGTCCACCGAACGCGTCAAGACCGGCGTCTTCACCGGCCGCTACGCCGTGAACCCGCTGAACGGTGAGAAGCTGCCCGTCTGGGCCGCCGACTACGTGCTGGCGGACTACGGCACCGGCGCCATCATGGCCGTGCCGGCGCACGACCAGCGTGACCTGGACTTCGCCAAGACCTTTGACCTGCCCGTCAAGGCCGTGCTGGACACCGGTGAAGAGGATCCCGCCGTCAGCGGCGTGGCCACCACCGGCGAAGGCACCCTGATCAACTCGGGCACCCTGGACGGCCTGCCCAAGGCTGAAGCCATTCCCGCCGCCGTCCGGATGCTCGAGGAGCAGGGCACCGGCGAGAAGTTCGTGAACTTCCGCCTGCGTGACTGGCTGCTGTCCCGGCAGCGTTTCTGGGGCACGCCCATCCCCATCATCCACTGCGAAAACTGCGGCGAGGTTCCGGTCCCCGATGACCAGCTGCCCGTCACGCTGCCCACCGGGCTGCGCGGCGAAGCACTGGCTCCGAAGGGCACCTCCCCGCTGGCCTCCGCCGAGGAATGGGTCAATGTGGCCTGCCCGAAGTGTGACGGTCCCGCTCGGCGCGATACCGACACCATGGACACCTTCGTGGATTCGTCCTGGTACTTCATGCGCTTCGTATCCCCGCACTTCACCGACGGTCCGTTCGATCCGGAAGCGGCAAAGAACTGGATGCCGGTCGGGCAGTACGTGGGCGGCGTCGAACACGCCATCCTGCACCTGCTCTATGCACGGTTCTTCACCAAGGTGGTCCATGACATGGGCCTGCTGGAAGCCAGCGAGCCGTTCGGTTCCCTGCTGAACCAGGGCCAGGTCCTCAACGGGGGCAAGGCCATGTCCAAGTCCCTGGGCAACGGCGTCGACCTGGGCCAGCAGCTGGACAAGTACGGCGTGGACGCTGTCCGTCTGACCATGATCTTCGCGTCCCCGCCGGAAGACGACGTCGACTGGGCGGACGTCTCGCCGTCGGGCTCCGCGAAGTTCCTGGCCCGCGCCTGGCGCCTGGGGCAGGACATCACCAGCGAACCGGGCGTGGATTACTCGACGGGGGACCGGAAGCTGCGTGCCCTCACGCACCGGACCGTCGCCGATGCCACTGAACTGCTGGAGAACAACAAGTTCAACGTGGTGGTGGCTAAGCTGATGGAGCTGGTCAACGCGACCCGCAAGGCCATCGACTCCGGTGCGGGTGCTGCCGACCCGGCAGTGCGCGAGGCCGCGGAAGCCGTCGCCGTCATGCTGAGCCTCTTCGCGCCCTACACGGCCGAGGACCTCTGGAACCTGTTGGGCCGCGACGCCTCGGTAGTGAACGCCGGCTGGCCCGCAGTGGACAAGACGCTGCTGGTGCAGGACACCGTCACCGCCGTTGTCCAGGTGCAGGGCAAGGTCCGTGACCGCCTGGAAGTTGCCGCCGACATCAGCGAAGAGGACCTGCGCGAAGCCGCGCTGGCGTCCGACGCCGTGCAGCGGTTCCTCGACGGACGCGGCATCCGGACGGTCATTGTCCGGGCACCGAAGCTCGTCAACATCGTCTCGGCCTAGGCCCCGGGGACCGTGGACTGGCTGGAACGGCTCGCTTCGCGGGCCAAGGGGCGGCAGCGGGAAACCGCTGCCGCCCCCGGCCCGTCCGTGGGAGTGGTGACCGATTCCGCCTCCGCCCTGCCCGACGGCTGGACGGAAGCGGCCCACGCCGGCGATTTCGTCCGGGTGGTTCCGATGCCTGTGATGATCGGGGACCAGATCTACGGCGAAGGATCCGCGGATCTGATTCCGGCCCTTGCCCTGGCTATGGCGCAGGGCCATGAAGTACGGACCTCCCGGCCGGCCCCGGGACAGTTCGAAGCGGCCTACCGCGAGCTTGCCGCGGCGGGCTGCACCGCCGTGGTATCGATTCATCTCTCCGGGCAGCTGTCCGGGACCGTGGATTCGGCGCGGCTGGCCGCCCGTTCCGCCGACATTCCCGTAGAGGTCATCGACAGCGCGACGGCGGCCATGGGCCTCGGATTCGCCGTGGCGGCCGCGACGGAGAGCGCCCGGGCCGGTGCCTCCGCAGCCGGGGTGGCGGCCTGCGCCCGGGCGGCAGCGGCCGAGTCCACCATCCTCTTCTATGTCCCCAGCCTGGACCAGCTGCGCCGGGGCGGGCGGATCGGTGCAGCGTCGGGCTGGCTGGGCACCCTGCTGGCCGTAAAGCCGATCCTGGTAGTACGCGACGGTAAAGTGCTTCCGCTGGAACGCGTCCGGACCGCACCCAAGGCACTGGCCCGGCTGGCCGAACTTGTTCAGCAGGACATTGCCGCCCGCCCCGGGAGGGTCCGCGCCGCGGTGCACCACTTCGGTAATGCCGCCGAAGCAGAGCGGTTGGCCGGCGTCATCGGTGCTGCGGCGCCGGAGGTGGAGATCCTCATCTGCCCGCTGCCTGCCGTCCTGGCCGCACACGCCGGGCTGGGGGTGCTGGCCGTGGCCGTTGCGGGAGACGAACCGGCTCCGGACGACTCCGCGGCGTCGGCCGACATGGCTCCCGCCACCACCGACGCAGGCGGCGCAGCTGGCGGCGCAGCAGGCGGCAAGGCGCCGGCGGGCGGCGGCGCAGCGGGCGGCAAGGCGCCGGAAAAGCCGGTACCCGGGGACCCGGCGTTACGGGTGAAGTTCGCCGGAGGCAAAACGAAACGCGGATAACCCTCGTGCCGGGCATGGCCCCGGTGCCCGCTTTTTGCGGCGGTCCTGTCCTCAACAGTGCCGTTTCGGGCTGCGGCACGCTCCTGCCGGTCCACCGGCGGGTTCACCGGAATCTCTCCGCCGGGCTGGTGATCCTAAGTTCTTCGCATGGCACAGCATCGTTGGGACACCGCCGATATTCACGACATGGACGGTCCCGGTCCCGCTGACGAGGATCCTCCCGGACTGCGGCGCCGGTGGGCGTTTTCCCTGCCCGCAGCGGTGCTGGCGGTCTGTCTCCTGCTGGGGTGCGGGGTGGCGGTCGTGCTGCTCCGGGATCGAAGTCCCGTGCCGGTGGCCAGCATCGAGTTGTCCCCTCCTGCCAGCAGTGCCCCGGCGCCCGCTGACGGCGGCGATAGTCCGGCGGCCACCGAGGCTCCCGGCCTGCCCTCTCCGGCACCCGTTCCGTCGCCCTCCCGGTCAGCGGGCCCGGGAGGAGAGGGCCAGGCAGCACTGGTGGTGCATATAGCCGGAGCCGTGCAGCGCCCAGGGATCGTCCGTCTGCTGCCGGGCAGCCGGATCATCGATGCCGTTGATGCAGCCGGTGGAACGGCGGCTGACGCGGACCTCACCGCTGTGAACCTGGCGGCCCTGGCTGAGGACGGTGCAATGGTGATCGTTCCGCGGATCGGCGAAGCGCCGCCCGCAGGCGGCGCGGACGGAGCAGGCCCGGGCAGCACCTCCGCTGCGAAGGGTTCCGGTGTGCAGGGTCCCGGGCCGCCGGCCGACGGCGGGGCCACGGACAGCATCAACCTGAACACCGCCGATTCCACCGAGCTGCAGACCCTGCCGAGGGTCGGGCCGGTCCTGGCCGAGCGGATCATTGCGTGGCGTACCGAGCACGGAAGCTTCAGCCGGCCGGAGGATCTGGACGCCGTCCCCGGGATCGGCGAGGCCATGATGGCGGCGTTGCTCCCGTTGGTCACGGTCTAGCGGACAGCGCGTGTCGAGCGGGTCTGAAAGCAGATGGTCACGGTATGTTGCCTCGGCACTGAATCCGGAAACCCGGCCAGTGTTCCGCATGGTGCCGGTCCGCTGGGGGCACTGGTCTGTGCCGGCGCAGCCGCCAGCCTGGCTGTGCGCACGGCCGGCCCCATTTTCGGTCTCATCACCGAAGAGGCCGCTGTGACCGTGGAACTGCGGTCCCCAGCCTGATGAGGGCAAAGTCCTCCCCGCCGACTCACCAGGAGGGTCGCCTAACCGGCCCGTTGCCCCCGGGTGGGCATCTGATGCTGCATGCCTTCACCCAGGAGCAATTGGATACCGTGGACACTGATTTCTAGTCCGGTTCAAGTTGTTCAGGTAGTACATATTCGCCAGCACACGCCGCCAGAGTGCAGAGCCGCCAAGTTATGAGACGGACGCGCTCCAGCCAAACGACAGGCGGAGCTGGCTTATTGCCTTGAGGCAGTTTAGCGTCTCTGGAATTTCAGAGGCTTGAAGGGGGACTAGGCCGGCGAGGAAGAACAGGGCTGGCTGCGCCAGTCCGGCAGCCGGCTAAGCCCAACTAGGTGCGTCGATCAAGAAGCACGCGGCGATTCCATCGCGACCGCCCAAGATCGGGTCAGAATGTTGTCCCGCCGCTTCCACACCATAACCGACATCATGTTGTGGACTAATGGCGTGGATGATCCCCAGAATATCGACCCGTTCCATACTTCACACTGCTAGGTGCTGGGCTGGGCCTCGCGGGCCTCCTTCACGCAGCGCTGCCATACTCGAGGGCCGGGCCGGGCGGGGCTGGCGCACAGCCTCTCAGCAAGAAGAACTACTTTGAGAGCGCTATCGCAGCCAACTTGGACGAACTCCTGAGCGTGCTGTTCATGCCTGCCTCAACCGGCGATTGCCGCACTCGGCTTAACCTTTTTATGGGGAAGTAACCCATGGAAAGGAGACCTATGACCGACATCAAACCCACCCAAAAGCGGAAGCTCGGGTCGGTGACCATAGTTACCGGCTCCATCCTGGGACTCCTGGTTATAGCTGCAATGTTCCCCAGCGTCACCGCCGGTCTGGGACTGCTGGCTTTCTGCGGTTTGCTCACCGGTCTATACGTCCTCATTACCGGCCGGCGGTCCTGGGCCCGGCTCCCTGCTGGCCGGCGCGGTGGAGCCATAGCGGTGGCCGCATCGGTCGTCACGCTAATCGTGGCCAGCGCGCTGGCTCCCGCTTCTGAGCTTGACGCCCCTTCGCTGGCTTCTGATCCGGCACCGACATCATCGCCGTCGGCCTCGACATCTCCGACGGCGGCCCCTTCGTCCGAACCTGAGCCGACTCCTGTTACAGCGTCCGAACCGGAGCTTCAACCTGAAGCGGATGCACCGGCGCCTGAACCTGAGTCGACTCCTGTTACAGCGTCCGAACCGGAGCCTCAGCCTGAAGCGGCTGCACCGGCACCTGCAGCGGTCGGCACCGCCCTGGCCCAGCTGGACACCATCCCCATCAAGGGCAGGGCACCGAAGACCGGCTACGACCGGGACCAGTTCGGGCCCGCATGGAAGGACGTTGACCGCAATGGCTGCGACCAGCGCAATGACTTGCTCCTGCGCGACCTGGAATCCGTCAGCTTCAAGCCCGGTACGAATAACTGTGTTGTAACCTCCGGCACCCTGCTGGACCCGTTCACGGGATCGGTGATCAACTTCGTGCGCGGGGAAGGTACTTCCGACGCTGTCCAAATCGACCATGTGGTGGCGCTCTCCGACGCCTGGCAGAAGGGTGCCCAGCAGATGGGACAGGACCAGCGTGAAGCGTTCGCCAACGATCCGCTGAATCTACTGGCTGTGGACGGCTCCACGAACGGGGCCAAGGGTGACGGTGACGCTGCGACGTGGCTGCCGCCGAACAAGGGTTTCCGTTGTGAGTATGTGGCCCTGCAGACTGCGGTGAAAGCCAAGTATGGGCTGTGGATGACGCAGGCTGAGTCCGATGCGATCCGGAACATCCTCACGTCCACGTGCCCTGACCAGCCGGTTCCTGCCGACGGCGGTGTTATGGTCGCACCGGAACCCGCTCCGGCGGCTGAACCGCTCACCGTTGAAGCCCCTGCCCCCGCCCCGGCAGCACCGGCCAATGTCTACTATCCGAACTGCGATGCAGCGAAGGCTGCTGGTGCGGCCCCAATCCGGGCCGGCGACCCGGGGTGGCAATCCAAATTCGACCGTGACGGGGACGGGGTCGGCTGCGAGAACTGATTGTGGGAACAGCGAAGACCTGGACTACGATTCCGGCCTCCTACGGCATGCGGTCTGCTCGCCCAGGTAGGTGCGCAGGCTACAGCGCAAACAGGACGTGCGGCGGTGCTGCTTCGTTCCACCGTTTGTCTTGTCCTCAACAGCGCCGGGGCGGGCTACGGCTCGCTGTGGGTACAACCAGCTACGCGAACAACGGCGGAAACATGGCTGGCCGGGATCGTAGGTTTGCCCGATGGCACAACATCGTTTGGACAGCCCGGACGTCGACGTCCCGGATGAGTCGGAGCCGGCAGGCAGCCCTTCATCCGGGCTGAAGCGGAGGTGGGCCTTTCCCCTGCCCGCAGCGGTACTGGCGGTTTGCCTGTTCCCGGGCTGCGGGGCGGCGGTTGCTGTGCTTCGGGACCCAGATCCGGGGGCGCAGGCTAGCAGCGGTGCTTCGGACAGCGCCAACCTGAACACCACCGATTCCACCGAGCTTCAGACACTGCCGACGGTCGGGCCGGTTCTGGCCGAGCGGATGATTGCGTGGCGTACCGAGCATGGGGGTTCAGCCGGCCGGAGGATCTGGACGCCGTCCCCGGGATCGGCGAGGCCATGATGGTGGCGTTGCTCCCGTTGCTCCCGTTGGTCACGGTCTAGCGGACAGCGCATGTCCAGCGGGTCCGAAAGCGCATGGTCACGGTATGTGACCTCGGCACTGAATCCGGAAACCCGGCCAGGTGGTCCGCAGGGTGCCGGTTCGGAGGGTGTCGGTCCGACGGAATCGGAAAGGGGTGCGGAAGCGGAATCCGGCACGGCCGTCGGCAGACAGCGGGCAAAGCGTCTAGGAGTCAAGCTGCGGGAGGCCTGGAACAACCGCGAAACCGCTGCAGCAGACGCGCCGCTGCCGCTCCGTGAACTGCGGCTATTGCCGGCGGCAGCAACCGTATGGGCTGCCGCCTACGCCGTGGTCCGGCTCCCGCCTCCGGCTGGCTGGGCTTTGGCCGGCACGGCAGCTGTTCTGGCGGTCCTGTTGCTGCTGACGGCCTCGCGCGGGCGGATTCGGAAGGGGTCGGTAGTCGTCGCCAGCCCGGAAACGTCCCCGGGACCGCGCGCTAGCTGGGGAAAGCGCCCCATACAGCGGGGGACCGCAGCGGCCCTTCGAGGTGCCGCAGTCCCGATGGCGGCGGCGGCATTGGTATGCGCCGGCGCAGCGGCCAGCCTGTCTGTGCGCACGGCCGGCCCTCTCTCCGGTCTCATCGCCGAAGAGGCCGCTGTGACCGTGGAACTGCGTGCAGCATCAGATGCCCGCCCGGGGGCACCGGACCGGTTCACCGGCCGTCCGCGGTATCTCATCGATGCCGTCGCTGAATCCGGAACGGCAGCCGGGCAGCGGTTCGGGACGTCGGCGACCCTCCTGGTGATCGGCGGGGAGGACTACGCGCCCGTCAGACTGGGGGACCGGTTTACCAGCGCCGGATCCCTGCAGCCGCTTCCTGCAGGGGACCGTAACCTGGGCCTGCTCCGGGCAGCTGCTCCACCGGAGGTCACACCTGCCGGTGGATGGTACGCCGCAACGGCAGCGCTCCGGAGCACCTTTGTCCGGGTAGCCGAAGAACACGGTGCAGCCGTAGACGGTCTGCTCCCCGGCATGGTGCTGGGCGACAGGGGAGGCCTGGACCCCGGGCTGGAGCAGGCCATGAAGGATACGGGGCTGACCCACCTGACGGCTGTTTCCGGTGCTAACTGCAGCTACCTGCTGGCCTTCATCTTCCTTTCTGCGCGGGCACTTCGGATGCCGCAGGCGCCTGCGGTGCTGCTGGCACTGGCCGGACTTGCCGCGTTTGTGCTCCTCGTCCGGCCGGATCCCAGTGTGCTGCGCGCAGCCGTCATGGGCGGGCTGGGAACCCTCGCCGTGCTCTCCGGGCGGGGACGCCTTTCCGCCGCACTGCTCTTCCTGTCGATCACGGTCCTGTTGTGTGTGGATCCGTGGCTGTGTGGAAGTTACGCGTTCATTCTGTCGGTCTGCGCGACCCTTGGCCTGGTCGTGTTGGGGCCGCATCTGGTCCGGGTGCTGTCCTATCGCCTGCCCCGCTGGCTCGCGGCAGCCCTGGCCATTCCCGTGGCTGCACAGCTGTTCTGCGGCCCGGTGCTGGTGCTCCTGCAGCCGCAGTTGCCGGTGTATTCCGTTCCGGCGAATCTGGCGGCCGCCCCCGTAGTTCCGGCAGTGACCGTGGCCGGAATGCTTGCCGTCGCGCTGATCGGGTTCGCTCCGGTATTGGCAGTGCCGCCGCTCCTTACCGCGGCTGCGGGAGCCTGGTGGGTGGCAGGGACGGCTCGATTCTTTGAATCCGTTCCGGGAGCACTGGCAGCGTGGCCGGAGGGCACCCCGGGTGTGTTGCTGATGGCAGCAGGGGCGGCGGCAGCAACTGCCGGAATTCTCTATCTCTCGCTGCGCGGCACCGGCGGCATGCCCGGTCCCGGTGGCCGGCGGAGGCAGGTGAACCAGCAGTATCCGGAGTCCCCGCGGAACCCGCGGAATCAACCACTTCCTCCGCGGGCCGGGTTCCGGGGTTCCCGCCGCACCCGTACGGCGGCCGCTGGAGCCGCTCTGCTGGCCTTTCCGGGGGCTGCCGTCCTCACTACGCGTGCTCTGCAGGAAGATCCCGGGCAGGTTCAGGAGTGGGTGCTGGCAGCCTGCGACGTCGGGCAGGGCGACGGGTTTGCCATCCGTGCCGGCCCGGACAGCGCCGTCGTAATAGACGCCGGCGGGGAGCCGGAGCCCATGGACGCCTGTCTGGATCGGTTGGGTGTGCGGACCGTGGAACTCCTCGTGTTCACGCATGCCCATCTGGACCATTACGGCGGTGCGGCGGGAGTTCTGTCGGGCCGTTCCGTGCTGCAGATCGGCTACTCGACGGCCGGACCCGGGCTGCCGCGCGAGCTGACTGCAGTGCTGGACGGTTCCGGGGCGCCCCGCACAAGACTGGCGAACGGGATGGCAGGAACCTCCGGCAGCGTGCAGTGGGAAGTCCTCTGGCCGCCGGCCTCGGACGGTTCGCTGCCCGCGGCCGGGGACGAGGAGGAGAACAACGCCAGTGCCGTCCTGCTGGTGACCGTTGCCACACCGGAACCGGGGGAGGAACCGCTGCGGATACTGTTGACCGGCGATGCCGAGGAGGACACCGCGGCCCGGATCCTCGCATCCCATCCGGAGCTGCGGGCAGGCGTGGATGTACTGAAGGTTCCCCACCACGGGGCACGCAACGGCGGTGACAGTTGGATCCGGACCCTGCGGCCTTCCCTGGCCCTGATCTCGGTCGGCGCAGACAATGACTACGGCCATCCGGCGCCGCAGATCCTGAGCAGCCTTGAGGCTGCGGGATCGGCTGTTGCCCGGACGGACCTGTACGGAACGGTGCTGCTATTCCACCAAGGCAACACCCTTGCCGTCCGGAGCCTGCCGCCCTGATCGGTTGTGCAGCCGGGCCTTGGCCTTCCACCCATGTCGCCGGGCCGAAATGCCTGCTTACCCTCGCCTTTCACCTTTCAGGGGAGGCAGCGGTTTCGTCGAAAAGGTGGTTCATCCTGCTGCACTTCCATCCGGAGGAACATGAACCTGGACGTCCTGCGGGAGCGGAGCAACACGGGAGCGAACGACGTCATGCTCAAACGGCAAAATACTTACCAATATCTCTTCTTCCTCAGATTCGGAAAAATGGGTTTTCCTGATGTGCCGTTGGTTTGGCAATGCGTTCTACGTGTCGCTGATAGTCAACAAACCCAACAAAACAGGCGTGCCAGTCCTCTCGTGGACCTGAGCGGTGGGCGTCTATGCAAACCATTGGTATTTCGTCACCGTATGGATGTGATATCAGCACTGGGTAAGGCAAACGCAAAACCTGTTGAGTTTTGTGTTCCAATTGCGGACAATCTCACCAGGGTATTTTCACTACGGGTTGCTTCACGTGGTGACACCGCTGCAGGCCACAAACGACCGGGCGTTGTTAAATATTGAGATTGTCGAAATCGTTTTCCGTAGCCGGGTGGCCAATAGACGCGGGGCACTTTGGGTAACCATAATTCGTTTACACAATACAAGTACGGTAGGTCTAATCGTGGATCCTGGCTGCCTGATATAGCACCAATCGAGGACCACTCTCTCATCACCAGCGACAGCACAGACAACAGCAGAGCGCTTGAGGACATCCTCCGAGAGGGAAGGGAATGATTCGAGTACGAAGCTCTGCCGCAGTTGTTGTTTTGCTGTTTAGCCTCGCCGGCTGCGCAGGCGAGGAAGTGCCGACATCTACGAGTTCAACGGAAGGAGAAACACCCGTGGCGACAGAGTTGACGTGGCAGGAAGCAAAGGCCCGGACGCAGGCTATGGAACTGGAAATCGCCCATTCCCTTCCCGGAAGTAAAGTGGCCAAGGTCGATCAGCTGCCGACCGGTGTCTTGATCGATTGCAGCGATACCTTGGTGAATTGGCACGGGGCGACGACTGTGACTTTGACTGAGGGGACAGAGCCTGAGCCTCTAGTCAGGGCGTTCGAAGCGAAGTACCGGGACACTCGATTCAACATCGAAACGCGTACCGCTCCGGCGGGACATTACGAAGTCGGGTTGGTATCACCGGACACCGCAGAAATCTACCTCATCGCACCGGGATTCGAGCCTTACACGATCCGTATTGCGTCTAGTTCTGATTGCTTCCCCTGGGTCGATGACGGCAATTATAAGCGTGGGAAGTTCTAAGGTTCCCTATGCGGCGGTACTGGCTAAGACAACCGCGAACGACAGCCGGGACCAATATGAAAGCGCTTCGCGACCTGCTCCTAGTGGTAACGCAATGATTCCAGTACGACGTAGCGCCGCAGTTTTCGGGCTGATTCCAGGCCTCACTGGGTGCGCCGACGATTCGTCGGTGGCGCCGACATCTGCGAGTTCAACGGAAAGGGGAAACACCCGTGGCGACAGAGTTGACGTGGCAGGAAGCCAAGGCCCGGACGCAGGCTATGGAACTGGAAATCGCCCATTCCATTCCCGAAGACAAAGTGGCCAAGGTCGATCAGCTGCCGACCGGTGTCTTGATCGATTGCAGCGATACCTTGGTGACTTGGAACGGGGCAACCACTGTCACTTTGACAGAGGGGACAGAGCCGGAGCCGCTCGTCAGGGAGTTCGAAGAGAAATACCGGAACAGCCGGTTCACCATCAAAATCCGTGATCCCGCTCCTGCGGGAGACTATGAAGTACAGCTGCGATCTCCGGATATCGCTGAAATATACATCGTCGGAGAGGGAACGAAGCCCGACACCATCCTTATCACTTCGAGTTCCGACTGCTTCATCTGGGTCGATGACGGCAAGTATAAGCGTGGGAAATTCTAAGCTCCCCTTCCGGGAGCGAGCTGGTTGGAGGTCAACACGTCCAGCGGGAAAATTGGCCGGACCGGGCGGGCGTGGCAATCTTGGAGGGGACCTGTCCGTCGTACGGACGGTTCCATTCCGCCCAACCCGCCAGGCCCGTCCGCACCGGGCCGCCCGCACCACTCCAGGAGCACCAGCTGTGAATCCGGCCGTCCCATCCAAGCGCAGCTCAGGCAGCAAAACCTCCTCCCGCACTGTGTCCTGGCGCGATGTGGAGCCGGCACCGTTCATCCTGCTGGCCGGCCCCGAAGACTACTTGGCCTCCCGGGCACGGGACCGGCTGCGCAGCCTGCTGCGGGAAAAGCAGCCGGACACCGAACTCGTGCAGTTCGACGCCGCCACCTATGCTTCCGGGGAACTTATGCTGCAGTCGAGTCCCTCGTTGTTCGGTGAAGCCAAACTCATTGAAGCAGTGAACCTGGCGTCGATGAATGAGGACTTCCTCACCGAAACCCTCACCTACCTGAAGGACCCCTCACCGGACGCCGTCCTGGTGCTGCATCACTCCGGCGGCAACCGCGGCAAGAAGCTGCTGGACGCGGTGAAGGCCGCAGGCGCTCCGGTGGTGGAGTGCCAGCCGTTCAAGAAGGACGCCGAGAAGCTGGACTTCGTTACTTCGGAGTTCCGCTCCGCCCGCCGCCGGATTGACCCGGCCGCGGCCCGGGCGCTGGTGAACGCCGTCGGCTCCAGCCTCTCCGAACTGGCCGCCTCCTGCCAGCAGCTGATCAGCGACTCGACCGGTGAAGTCACCGAGGAGCTGGTGGAGCGGTACTACGGCGGACGGGTGGAGGCCACCGCCTTCAAGGTGGCTGATGCGGCCCTGGCAGGCCGTGCCGCGCAGGCCCTGTCCATGCTCCGTCACGCGCTGGACACGGGAGTGGATCCGGTCCCGCTGGTTGCCGCCCTGGCCATGAAGGTCCGCTCTGTGGCACGGGTGGCCAATCTGCGGGGATCCTCCGCGTCCATGGCCAGGGACCTGTCCATGGCGCCGTGGCAGGTGGACCAGGCGCGGAGGGATGCCCAGCGGTTCTCTTCCGAGTCCCTGATTGAAGCCGTCCAGGCCCTCGCCGAAGCGGATGCCCAGGTCAAGGGCGGTGGCCGGGACCCCGTCTATGCCGTGGAGCGTGCCGTGACAGTCATTGCCCTGGCCGCGTCGGGACGCTAGGAGCACCCTGCCTGCCCATGCGGGCCGGGTACAGCCGGCCCGCAGCTTTGCCCGCCCTTCCGGCCCGCCCTTCCGGCCCGCCCTTCCGGCCCCGCCGCCGGAACCACCCGCAGGCTGCAGGTACAAACAAAGCACGGCCGGTCCCGAAGGACCGGCCGTGCCTGGTAAGTCTGTAATGCTGGCTGCTGGTTAGAGCGCGCTGACCTTCTTGGAGATGGCCGACTTGCGGTTGGCAGCGTTGTTCTTGTGGATAACGCCCTTGCTGACGGCCTTGTCCAGCTTGCGGCTGGCGGTCTTCAGCGCTTCGGCTGCTGCGTCCTTGTCGCTGGCCTTGACTGCGGCATCAACCTTGCTGATGACGGTCTTCAGCTCGGACTTCACCGAGTTGTTGCGCTGACGCGCCTTCTCGTTGGTGAGGATGCGCTTCTTCTGGGACTTAATATTGGCCACTTATAAACTCTCTTTGTATTGCGGACTTGGTCGGTGAGGGTATTTCAGCCCAGACATTGACTGAGCGGCGTGGGGATACCGTAATGGCGCCTGAACCAAAGTGCCCGTCGACCTGCGCGGACACACAGCAATAAATGTTAGCAGAGTTTGGGCTCCGGTAACGAAAGCGCCGGTTCAGCGCGCCGAACGCATCACGGCCAGCCGCCGGGCAACTGTCTGGAAAACGTTCTTATCCATGATCGCACCTTCCCGGCGCACGCTGCCCGGTTCCAGCAGGAGCACGCGGTCCAGCTTCACCTCGCTGGGACGCCCCTTGCTGTCCCACGGGCCGGTGCCCACGTCGAGGTACCGCGGGTCGGAACCGCTGCGGTTGTTCCGGTCCCGGCTGGTCATCATCAGTCCCAGCAACAGGTCGCCGCTGCGCCCGATCAGCAGGACGGGACGGTCCTTGCCCTGGCTGGCGTCATCCTCGTACGGCACCCAGGCCCACACCACCTCGCCGGGGTCCGGGTCGCCGTCGGGCTGCGGAGCGTAAACCGGGGTGACGGGACCGAAGTAGTCGCCGGCGTAACCCGTCCCCGACGGGGACGATGACGACGGCGCGGTCCGGGCGGTCGACGTCGGCGACGGCCGGGCGGCTGGAGTCCGCGGGGGAGCAGTCGGTGTGCGCGGGGGAGCGGCCGGGGTCCGGGGCGAGGGCGACGGCGTCCGGCCCGGAGCCTGCGTGCGTGGACGGTTTCGGCGTTGGCGGCTGTCTTCGGCAGGCCCGGCAGAGGAGGACGCCTGGCGCAGCAGGCTGAGAGCCGATCGAGCAAGGGAGGCAAAGGCACGGGCGTTAAAAGGCATGGCACTACGTTATGCTCCCGGCGCCCGGAACCTAAGGCGGGTCCGGTTCCTGTTGAGGCAGGCAAACGTGGGAGACTGTTAATTCGACAGAACTCCCACTAGAACCGCCAGGACTAAGGACACCCGCGCACCGCGCCGCGTCCGGCTCGTCCCGGAACAGTAAAGGAACCGCCACAGTGTCACCCATGGCCCGCTTCTCGCCGGTGCCTGCCGCGACGGATCCGGCGATCATCAGAAACTTCTGCATCATCGCCCACATCGACCACGGCAAGTCCACCCTGGCCGACCGCATGCTCCAGTCCACCGGAGTGGTTGAGCACCGGAACATGAAGGCCCAGTACCTGGACCGGATGGATATCGAGCGCGAACGCGGCATCACCATCAAGTCCCAGGCCGTGCGCATGCCGTGGGAGCTCGACGGCGAGTCCTACGCCCTGAACATGATCGACACCCCGGGCCACGTGGACTTCACTTATGAAGTCTCCCGGTCGCTGGCTGCGTGTGAAGGCGCCGTGCTGCTGGTGGACGCTGCCCAGGGCATCGAGGCGCAGACCCTGGCGAACCTGTACCTGGCGATGGAAAACGATCTGACGATCATTCCGGTCCTGAACAAGATCGACCTCCCGGCAGCGCAGCCGGAGAAGTACGCCGAGGAACTGGCGAAGCTGATCGGCGGCGATCCTGCGGACGTACTGCGCGTCTCCGGCAAGACCGGTGTTGGCGTCGAAGCCCTGCTGGACCAGATTGTCCGTGAAATCCCGGCACCGCAGGGCGACCCCAACGCCCCCGCCCGGGCCATGATCTTCGACTCCGTGTATGACACCTACCGCGGCGTCGTCACCTATGTCCGCGTGATCGACGGTTCGCTGTCCCCGCGCGAACGCATCCAGATGATGTCCACCCGAGCCAGCCACGAACTCCTGGAAATCGGTGTCAGCTCCCCGGAACCCACCCCGTCCAAGGGGCTGGGCGTCGGCGAGGTGGGTTACCTCATCACCGGCGTGAAGGACGTGCGCCTGTCCAAGGTGGGCGACACCGTCACCAACCTGGCCAAGCCGGCCGAGAAGTCCCTCGAGGGCTACGCCGATCCCAAACCCATGGTGTTCTCCGGGCTGTACCCCATCGACGGCGCCGACTACCCGGTGCTGCGCGAAGCGCTGGAAAAACTGATGCTCAACGATGCCGCGCTGGTGTACGAACCCGAGACGTCCGCGGCGCTGGGCTTCGGCTTCCGGGTGGGCTTCCTGGGCCTGCTGCACCTGGAAATCACCCGTGAGCGGCTCGAGCGCGAGTACAACCTGGACCTGATCTCCACCGCACCCAACGTGGAGTACGAGGTGACGCTGGAGGACAAGAAGGTGGTCACGGTGACCAACCCCAGCGAGTACCCCGAAGGCAAGATCAAAGAGGTCCGCGAGCCGATGGTCTCGGCCACGATCCTGGCACCGAACGAATTTGTCGGCGCCATCATGGAACTGTGCCAGTCCCGCCGCGGCGTCCTGGGCGGCATGGACTATCTCTCAGAGGACCGGGTGGAAATCCGGTACCGCCTGCCGCTGGCCGAGATCGTTTTCGACTTCTTCGACATCCTCAAGTCCAAGACCCGCGGCTACGCCTCGCTGGACTGGAAGGCCGACGGCGAACAGGTCGCCGACCTGGTCAAGGTGGACATCCTGCTCCAGGGCGAGCAGGTGGACGCCTTCAGCTCCATCACGCACAAGGACAAGGCCTACGCCTACGGCGTTATGATGACCGGCAAGCTGCGTGAGCTGATCCCGCGGCAGCAGTTCGAGGTGCCCATCCAGGCAGCCATCGGCTCCCGCATCATTGCCCGCGAATCCATTCGCGCTATCCGCAAGGACGTGCTGGCCAAGTGCTACGGCGGCGACATCAGCCGTAAGCGCAAGCTGCTGGAAAAGCAGAAGGAAGGCAAGAAGCGCATGAAGATGGTGGGCCGCGTGGAAGTTCCGCAGGAAGCCTTCGTAGCCGCGCTTTCCTCTGACGAATCCAAGGACAAATCCAAGAAGTGACACCCAGTGCACTGCCCCTCGGAGACCCGGCACCCGCCGACGGACTCCTGCCAGCACAGGCCGCAGACGGCGCAGCCGAACGGAATTTCGGGCTTTACGTCCATATCCCGTTCTGCGCGGTCCGCTGCGGCTACTGCGATTTCAATACGTACACCGCCACCGAACTCGGCGGCGGCGCCTCGCAGGACGCCTACGGCGGCACGGCTGCGCGTGAAGTCGTCTTCGCAGCCGACGCGCTGCGGCGCTCGGGCCTGCCGGAACGCCGCATGGGTACCGTCTTCTTCGGCGGCGGCACCCCCACGCTGCTCCCGGCGGAGGACCTGGCGCTGATCCTGCGCACCGCCGTGGACCAGTGGGGCCTGGCGCCCGGCGCGGAGGTCACCACCGAAGCGAATCCGGACTCGGTCACGCCGCAGTCCCTGCAGCTGCTGGCCGACGCCGGCTTCACCCGCGTCTCCTTCGGCATGCAGTCGGCAGTTCCGCACGTGCTGGCGGTGCTGGACCGCACGCACACGCCGTCGCGCGTTCCGCAGGCCGTGCAGTGGGCGCGCGACGCCGGCCTGCACGTCAGCGTGGACCTCATCTACGGGACACCCGGCGAGTCCATGGCCGACTGGAAACGTTCGCTTGAAGAAGCTCTGAGCTACGAACCGGACCACATCTCCGCGTACGCGCTCATCATCGAGGAAGGCACCAAGCTTGCCGCCCGGATGCGGCGCGGGGAGGTGCCGCCCATCGACGACGACGACCACGCCGACAAGTACGTGCTGGCCGACGAGATGATGAGCGCAGCCGGGCTGAACTGGTACGAGGTCAGCAACTGGGCGCGCACCCCGGACGACCAGTGCCGGCACAACCTCGCCTACTGGCGCAGCGATGACTGGTGGGGCATCGGCCCCGGAGCCCATTCGCATGCGGGCGGTGTGCGCTGGTGGAACGCCAAGCATCCGACTGCCTATGCCCAGCGGATCGCGGCCGGGGAGTCGCCCGCCGTCGGACGGGAAACCCTCGACGCGGATACCCGGTACGTGGAAGACGTTATGCTGCGGACCCGGCTGGCCGAGGGCCTGGCCCTGGACCGGCTGCGCGAACCCGGACGGCTCGCTGTCGCCGGGCTGATGGCGGACGGGCTCGTGGATCCGCGGGCGGCCCTGACCGGCAAGGTTATCCTCAAGCCCACCGGCCGGCTGCTGGCCGACGCCGTGGTCCGCCGGCTGCTGCCGGACTAGGTTCTGCGGCCGGGCTAAGGTCCGTGCCGGGGAGCCCGGCGGCTTGAGCAGCCGGGGCCCGGTCCGTGCCGGGGTGCCCGCCCTGCGGCGCTACTGGATGCGGCGCAGGTTCAGCGGGTAGCGGTACGGCCGTCCGCGGTTGCACTCGATGCCCGCGATCACGGAGGACACGGCAACGTAGACCCAGATCATGGCATTGAGCACGGCAAAGAAGCCGCCGATCTCGGGAATGAAGGACAGCGCCCAGACCGTCAGGGCAGCAATGCTGGGCGGAAGCGTGAAGTTCAGGGCTTCCTTGGATTCCTGGGCAGTGAACGGACCGCGGTCGCGGAACACCAGGTAAATGATCAGTGACGGAACAAAAGCAAGGATGCCGCCGAAGTGCGCCAGCGTTGCCCACTGCCGGTCTTCTGAGGCCGTCAGCGGCAGCGCGTTGGCGGGAGCCCCCTGATAGACCGGACGCTGCGCACCGCCCCGCTCTTCAGGCCGGGGCTGGTGGTTCTGGCGTGTGTTGGACACGGCGTTTATTCCTTTTGGTTCATGCTGACACAGGGTCGGTCCGCTACTACGTATTCCTCAAGCGTACTGGTTCGGACACTTCATCACGGAAAGGCCACAGGCGGTGCGGCGTATGTCTCACCCGGGAACGGTCAGGAAATCGATGACTTCCTCCACCCGTCCCAGCAGCGACGGTTCCAGATCCGCGTAGCTGTTCACCTGCCCCAGAAGCTTCTTCCAGCCCATGGCGACGTCGGTGTGGTCGCGGTGCGGCCAGCCCAGCCCCTGCAGGATTCCGGTTTTCCAGTCGAGGTGCCGGGGAACCACGGGCCAGGCGCTGCGTCCGATCACGGACGGCTTGATCGCCTGCCAGACATCGACGTACGGGTGCCCGACAATCAGCACGTTGCCCGGCGCACCCGGAGAGGTCATGGCCTCGGCGGCTATCCGGGATTCCTTGGACCCCGGGACCAGATGGTCCACCAGGATCCCCAGCCGGCGGCCCGGCCCCGGCGCGAACTCCCGGACCGCTGAGTACAGATCGTCGACGCCGTGGAGGGGCTCGACGACGATTCCCTCCACCCGCAGGTCATCGCCCCACACCTTTTCCACCAGCTCGGCGTCGTGCTTGCCTTCCACCCAGATGCGGCTGGCGCGGGCGGTGCGGGCACGCTGGTTGGCGACGCGGACGGAGCCCGACGCCGTGCGGGTCGGACCCGTCTTCGGTGCGGCCGCCGCTGCGGGAACCACTTCCACCGGCTCGCCCTCGAGCAGGAAGCCGAAGCCGAGCTCGAAGGATTTCTTTTTTCCGCGCCGGTCCTCCAGCACCATCAGGTGCAGCCCGCCGGATTTCTCCACGCGGACCACAGCACCCACCCAGCCCGTGGCAACGTCCTCCAGGACCAGGCCGGTTTCAGCGCCGACTTTGCGCAGGGCGGTCCGGGCCGGTGCGGTGATGTCCTGCGGACCCCAGGAAAAGCTGGACACGAAGTTGCCTCACTTACGGTTCTGATCGGGCGGAAACCGCAGCAGGCCACGGGTTCCTCAATGCTAGCAACGCTGCTGATCCGTACTAGACTTAGCACTTGAACATTGCGAGTGCTAAACGTCCGGCGCTCCGCCCGCCGATCAACAGGGAGGGAAAACCATGAGTGAGCCACGCCGACTCGAGGTCCTCCGCGCCATTGTTGAGGACTACGTCCATTCGCGCGAGCCCGTGGGGTCCAAGGCGCTCGTGGAACGCCACCATCTGGGCGTTTCCTCCGCAACCATCCGCAATGACATGGCCGCCCTGGAGGAAGAAGGGCTGATTACCGCCCCGCATACCTCCGCCGGGCGGATCCCCACGGACAAGGGCTACCGCCTGTTCGTTGACCGGATCTCCGACGTCAAGCCCCTCTCGGCACCGGAGCGCCGTGCCATCTCCTCCCTGCTGGAGGAAGCGGATGACCTTGACGACGTGATGGACCGGACTGTCCGGCTGCTGTCCCAGCTGACCAATCAGGTAGCCGTTGTGCAGTATCCGCACCTGGGCAATGCCAAGGTCCGGCACATTGAATTTGTCCTCCTGGCGCCGGCGCAGGTGCTGGTGGTCCTGATCTCGACCACGGGCCGGGTGGAGCAGCGGGTGATGACCGTCCCGCAGCCCGTCACCGAGCCGGATCTGATGGATCTGCGCCAGCACTTCCTGTCCGTGCTGTCGGGCACGCCGCTGAGCAGCATCACCAGCCAGCTGGCCAATGCACTGACCACTGTCCCGGTAGAGCGGCGCCGCGTGGGCAACGCCCTGGGCCACTGCCTGGAGCAGCTGGCGGGCATCAACCGCGAGGACCGCCTGGTGATGGCCGGCACCGCCAATCTGGCCCGCTCCACGGTAGACTTCCCGCTGACCATCGGTCCGGTGCTTGAAGCACTTGAAGAGCAGGTGGTGATGCTGCGGCTGCTGTCCGAAATGGAACAGGATGCCCGCGGGGTTGCCGTCCGGATCGGACGGGAGAATCCGCACGGGGGATTGTCCGAAGCGTCGGTGGTGGCCACGGGCTACGGTCCCGATGCCACGGCGAAAGTCGGCATCCTCGGTCCCACCCGGATGGACTATCCCACCACCATGGCAGCAGTGCGTGCCGTGGCCAGGTACCTGTCCCGAATACTGAACAACTAGTCTGGTCCGCGCAGTTACGGGCCGCCCCTGCCGGGCAACCGGCGGGAATCCAAACTCCGCCTTCAAACGCTGAAGGCACGCAATACAGGAAAGCGATGTGCACGAGTGAGCGATCACTACCAGGTTCTGGGTGTCGGACGAGACGCCACCGGTGAAGAAATCAAGAAGGCGTACCGGAAGCTTGCCCGCAAGCTGCACCCCGACGTTAACAACGCTCCAGGTGCCTCCGATGAATTCAAAGCCGTAACGCATGCCTACGAGGTGCTTTCCGATCCGGAAAAGCGGCGGATCTACGACACCACGGGCAACGAGAACGGCAACGACAACGGCTTCGGCGGCGGCGGTTTCGGCGCCCAGGGCTTCGGCTTCCAGGACATCTTCGACACGTTCTTCGGCGGAGCTCCGCAGGGCGGCGGACGCGGCCCGGCTTCCCGCAGCCGCCGGGGCCAGGACGCGCTGATCAACGTCCGGATCGACCTCAAGGACGCCGTCTTCGGCACCAACAAGAAGATCGACGTCGACACCGCCGTCGTCTGCCCCACCTGTGACGGTTCCTGCTGCCAGCCCGGCACCTCGCCGCGCACCTGCGACATCTGCCACGGCACCGGCCAGGTCCAGCGGGCCGTCCGCTCCATCCTGGGCCAGGTCATGACCTCGGCACCCTGCGGAACCTGCAACGGCTTCGGCACCGTGATCCCCGATCCGTGCCACGAGTGCTCCGGCGAAGGCCGTGTCCGCAACCGCCGCACCCTGACCATCAAGATTCCGGCCGGCGTCGCGACCGGTACCCGGATCCAGCTCGGCGGGCAGGGCGAAGCCGGCCTGGCAGGCGGACCCGCCGGTGACCTGTACGTGGAGATCCGCGTCAACAGCGACCCGACGTTCCTGCGCGACGGCGACGATCTGCACGCCACGCTCACGGTTCCCATGACCGCCGCCGCGCTCGGCACGACCGTCACCCTGGAGACCTTCGACGGCGAACGCGAGATCACCGTCAAACCGGGCACACAGTCCGGCGAGGTCTCCGTCCTCAATGACCTGGGCGTCACCCACCTGCGCGGCCACGGCCGCGGCGACCTGCGCGTGCACCTGCATGTGGAGACCCCGCAGAAGCTGGACTCCGAGCAGGAAGAACTGCTCCGCAGGCTGGCCAAGCTGCGCGGCGAGGAATACAGCGAGGGACGGCTCAACAGCTCCGGAACCGGCGTGTTTGCCAAGCTGCGGGACCGTCTGGGCAACCTCTGAGATGACCAACCCGATTTTCTTCGGTGACCCGGCGCAGGTTGCTGCCGCCGGGCCCGGAGAGCTTTTCCGCCTCGAGGGCCCGGAAGCCCGGCACGCCGTGTCCGTGAAGCGCCTCGCCGTCGGCGAGAGCGTTGACGTGGTCGACGGCGCCGGGCGCCGGCTCACCGGAACCGTAACCGAAACCGGTGCATCGGTCCTCGAGCTGCGGGTGGAAAACGTCCTGGATGAACCGGCACCCTCCGAACGGTTTTTCCTGGTGCAGGCACTGGCCAAGGGGGACCGGGACGAGCAGGCCGTCGAGGCAGCCACCGAGCTGGGAGTGGACGCCGTCATCCCGTGGCAGTCCGACCGCAGCATTGTCCGCTGGCGTGCGGAGAAGGCCGCCAAGGGACAGGCAAAATGGCAGGCGCTGACCTCGTCCGCAGCCAAGCAGTCCCGCCGCTCCCGCATCCCCGTGGTGGAGCCGGCACTGGACAGCCGCGCGCTGCCGTCCCGGTTATCGGACCTGGACCTGGTCCTGGTCCTGCACGAGGAAGCCGACATGCCGCTGGCGGAGGCGCTGGGGGAGCTGGGTACGCGCAGCCCGGCAGCCGGTGCCGCATCCATTGGCGTGGTGGTGGGCCCCGAAGGCGGCATCAGCCCCGCGGAACTCGAGGCGCTGCGCAGCGCCGGAGCCGTGGCTGTCCGGCTGGGACCGCATGTTCTGCGTTCCTCAACCGCTGGTCCCTCGGCGCTGGCAGTACTGAACCAGCTGCTGGGCCGCTGGTAGCAGGCAGGGCCGGCTACTGGTCCCGGGTCCGGGCGGAATCGGTCACCGTGATGCGTTTGGAGTCCCCGGCCGTTTCCTGCCCGCTGTAATAGACGCGGAGACTGTATTCCCCCGGGGCAAGCGCAGTGGTGAAGCTGAACTCGGCGGTTTCGCCGTGGGCCTCTTCCAGTTCCACCGTGCCGGAAGCAGCAGCGGCGGCGGTGGACGGCCTGCCGTCCACTATGGGTTCGGCCCGCCAGTTCAGTCCCGCGGACTGCGCCACCGCCGTGCCGCTGACCAGGACATCGGTGCCCCGCACCTGCGACTCCTGCGGATCGATGACCCAGATCGGCGCGACGAGGGCGGGATCCCGGCTCAAGGGCTCCTCCAAGGGGACATGGCCGAACGCCCGGTAGCCTTCCTTGCCGTCGACCAGGATCACCACGCTGCTTGCCTGCCCAACAGTGGTCAAACGCGCGTTGGCGGCTGCGGCTGTGGCGGTATACACCAGCTGCTGCACCGCACGGTCGGCCATGCCCGAGTCCAGGGACCCCTTGAACGCATCCGATGAAATGTCGACGGTAATGACGTTCTTGCTGGAAATCGAAGCCGTCACGCTCTCCGCCGCGTGCCAGGGGGTGAAATAGTCCTGGTCCAGCGGTTCGTCTGCGGTCATCGCGCGGACGGCTTCGCCGATGGGGTCGCCGGTGTTCTCCGCGGGAAGGAATTCGCGGTACAGACTGACCGTTGAGTCGTTTCGTCCCAGCCAGTACACGGGCATGAGGGCTGCGGCGGAACTCGCTTCCGCCGGCGGGGAAATGGTCATGGGGGCCGGGCCGATGCTTGCACCGGCCTCAAGGGATGAGGGCATGGTGATGGTGGGATTTTCGGCCACAACGCCGCATCCACCCAGTGCCAGTGCGGCCGCGGCCAGCAGCGAACCGGCGAGGAAAGGCCGGGGGAGGAGTCCCCGGAGGCAGGACGGTCCATGGTTGGTTCCGGCGTCCATCGATCCTCCTTAGGGTCAACTGCGAAAAGGTACGTCTTCCACCTTTGCACACGCTTCCGGGCCGATCCGTGCTCCGGACGGGGTTCCGCCCGGACTGAAACACGATTGAGACATCACCGTTGCTGGGCCGAGATAAAACCGATGCCGCTCCGCCCGCCGGGGAGTGCATCCAGTAAGATTTAGGTAACGGACGGACGTGCCCGCTCAACGTGTGATCGCTGAACGTGATCGCTGAACGCGGCCACTGGACACAGCCGGGACAGCGCAGCGGGGACGACAGGGAAATAATCATTCCTGCCGGGGCGTTTGACCCAGCGGGACCGGACCGCGGACCCAAAACATGCTTTACCACCAGGCTTCACCACGAAAACAGACTCTATAAGGGGCGATGAAAGGCCTGAAAAGGCCGTCTATATGACCGAATCTTCAATGGAAATCGGCACCATACGGCTGGATAACCAGACCATAGTCTTTGACTCCACGGAACACATGGTCCAGTCGCTGGGTGCCAATGATGAGGCACTCAGAATCATTGAGACGGCCAATCCCGAAGTAAGCCTGATGGTGCGCGGAAACGAACTGTCGGTTTCCGGCCCGGCTGCCGAAGTGGAACAGACCGTGCGCCTGGTCAATGAGGTCCGCGTCCTGGCACGCAACTCCACCCGGGTGACACCGCAGGTCCTTGAGCAGCTGATCAGCATGCTCAAGGAACAGAGCACGCACCGCCCGTCGGATGTCCTCACCCAGAACATCCTGTCCACCCGCGGCAAGACCATTCGCCCCAAGACCCTGAACCAGAAGAACTACGTGGATGCGATTGACCGCAACACCGTTGTCTTCGGCATCGGTCCGGCCGGCACCGGCAAGACGTACCTGGCCATGGCCAAGGCGGTCCAGGCGCTGCAGCAGAAAGAGGTCAACCGGATCATCCTCACGCGTCCCGCCGTGGAGGCGGGGGAGCGGCTCGGATTCCTTCCCGGCACGCTGAGCGACAAGATCGACCCGTACCTGCGTCCGCTCTACGACGCCCTTCACGACATGATGGACCCGGAGTCCATTCCGCGCCTGATGGCCGCGGGCACCATCGAGGTAGCCCCGCTGGCCTACATGCGCGGCCGGACCCTCAACGATGCCTTCATCATCCTCGACGAGGCCCAGAACACCACGCCCGAGCAGATGAAGATGTTCCTGACCCGCCTCGGCTTCGGCTCGAAGATGGTGGTCACCGGCGACGTCACCCAGGTGGACCTTCCGGGCGGCACCGCGTCCGGCCTGCGGATAGTCCACGACATCCTGGGCGGGATTGACGACGTCGCCTTCTCCGAACTGCAGGCAGTGGACGTTGTGCGCCACCGCCTGGTCAGTGACATCGTCACCGCCTACAGCGAATGGGACGAGGTCCGCCGCAGCAGCGCCGTGCGGAACGACGGCGCCCGAAACGGAAACCGCTCCGGCGGGCACAGCAGGGAGGCCCGCTCATGAGCGTCGAAGTAAACAACGAATCCAGTGCACCGGATGTCGACGAAGAGGAACTGGCCCGGCTGGGCCGGTACCTGCTGGACAGCCTCTACGTGCACCCGGAGGCAGACCTGTCCATCATCCTGGTGGACGAGGACGCCATCGAGAAGCTGCACATCGAGTGGATGGACCTGCCCGGCCCCACGGATGTGCTGTCCTTTCCGATGGACGAACTGCGTCCCGGCACCGCCGGACGCATCACGCCCGCCGGAGTGCTCGGCGACATTGTGCTCTGCCCGCAGGTCGCCGCACGCCAGGCCCGCGATGCCGGGCACGGCACGGATGAGGAGCTGCTGCTCCTGACCACCCACGGCGTCCTGCACCTGCTGGGCTACGACCACGCCGAGCCCGAAGAGGAGAAGGAAATGTTCGGACTCCAGCGCCGCCTTCTTTCCGCCTACCTGGGTAAACAGGCACCCAAGGAGACCCGAAGTTGAGTATTGGCGTCCTCATCGTCATGGCCATGGCTTTCATGGTCCTGGCGGGCCTGCTCACCGCCGCGGAGTCCGCTTACGGCTACCTGCCCCGGCAGGACGCCGAAGCGCTGCTCCACGGCAAGGCAGGAGCCCCGCTGCGCCGCATCCTGGCGCATCCGGTTGCACACATGCACGCGCTGCGGTTCTGGCGCGTGTGGTTTGAAATGTCCATGGCCGTGTCCGTGGCGACCCTGTTCCAGCTGCTGCTGGACAACATCTGGCTGGCCGGCCTGCTCGCCACGGTGACCATGGCTGCGGTCGGCTTCGTCCTCGTGGGGGTCTCCCCGAGGCAGATCGGGCGCAAGCACGTCACCGCCGTCGTCGTCCTCACGGCCGGACTGGTCCGCGTGCTGCGGACCGTCCTGGGGCCGATCCCCGGCTGGCTCGTCCGCCTCGGCACCGCCGTCGCCCCCGGCACGCAGGGACCCGACGCCGCGTTCTTTACGGAAGAGGAATTCCGGGAACTGCTGGACCGTGCCTCCGACGCGGACATGATCGAGGACACCGAGGCGGAACTGATCCACTCCGTCTTTGAACTCGGCGACACCAAGGTCCGCTCCGTCATGGTCCCGCGCACCGACATGGTGTGCATCGAAGCCGGCAGCACACTGCGCCAGGCCATGTCACTCTTCCTCCGCTCGGGCTATTCCCGCGTCCCGGTGATCGAGGACAGTGCGGACCACCTGGTGGGCATCCTCTACCTGAAGGACGTCGCCGCGCAGATTCACAGCGACCCGGAGCGCGCCTCCGTGCAGAAGGTCGAGGATTACGCCCGCGGCGTCCGCTACGTCCCCGAATCCAAGGCGGTGAGCGAGCTGCTGCAGGAGCTGCAGCGCGAGTCCACCCATGTGGCGATCGTCATTGACGAATACGGCGGAACAGCCGGCCTGGTGACGCTGGAGGACCTGATCGAGGAAATCGTCGGAGAAATTGTCGATGAGTACGATTCGGAGCGTCCCGAGATCGAAGGCCTCGGCGACGGCCGCTACCGGGTCAGCTCCAAGACCGGCATCGACGACCTCGGTGAGCTGTTCGACGTCGAACTGGAGGATGATGAAGTGGACACGGTGGGCGGCCTCCTGGCCAAGGCCCTGGGCCGCGTCCCCATCGTCGGCAGTGAAGTAGTGGTCGAAGGCATCGCCCTGCACGCCGAACGGCTCGAGGGACGGCGCAACCGCGTCTCCCACGTGCTGGCCTGGAAGACCGAAAAAGAAGAATTCAGCGACGAGGGCAGAAACACTTCCCCGCGCACCCGCTCTACAGAATTGGTACCCCGTAATGACTGAACCGCAGTTCCGCGCAGGCTTCGTTTCCCTGGTGGGCCGGCCCAACGCCGGCAAGTCCACCCTGACCAACGCCCTGGTCGGTTCCAAGGTGGCCATCACCTCCGCCAAGCCGCAGACGACGCGGCACACCATCCGCGGCATCGTCCACCGCGAGGATTCCCAGCTGATCCTCGTGGATACCCCGGGCCTGCACCGCCCGCGCACCCTGCTGGGGCAGCGGCTGAACGACCTGGTCGCGGACACCCTGGCCGAGGTGGACGCGATTGGCTTCTGCCTGCCCGCGAACGAAGCCGTGGGCCCCGGTGACCGCTACATCGCGGCTCAGCTCGCCGCCCTGAAGCGGACCCCCGTCATCGCATTGGTCACAAAAACCGACCTCGTGGACCGCGCCGCCCTGGCCAAGCAGTTGATGTCTGTCACTGCGCTGGGCAACGATGTGCTGGGCGAGGAGGGCTGGGCCGACGTCGTTCCGGTATCGGCTGCGGACGGATTCCAGGTGGATACCGTGTCGGACGTCCTGGTCAGCCACATGCCCGCCTCCCCGCCCCTGTACCCGGACGGCGAACTGACCGACGAGCCGGAAGCGGTGATGGTTGCGGAGCTGGTCCGCGAAGCAGCCCTGGAGGGCGTCCGCGACGAGCTGCCCCACTCCCTGGCCGTGGTGGTGGAGGAAATCGTGCCCCGCGAGGGCCGCAGCGAAGAAAATCCGCTCCTGGACGTCCGGGTCAACCTGTACGTGGAGCGCTCCTCGCAGAAGGCTATTATTATTGGCCGCGGCGGGTCCCGGCTGCGCGATGTTGGAACCACCGCACGGCGCGGCATCGAGGCGCTGCTGGGCACCAAGGTGTACCTCGACCTGCACGTAAAGATCGCGAAGGACTGGCAGCGGGATCCCAAGCAGCTCGTCAAGCTCGGGTTCTAGTCCGGCGGGGTCCGCTCCCGGATCCACAGGAGCTGCCCGTACACTGTGAAACATTCGTTTGAGCTTTTTGATTCGTGAAGGGGACCGGCCATGTCATCTCGCCGTGCCGCAACGGGCGGCGGCCCCTTGGAAAAACCGACTGCCGGTCCGGGTTCAACCGAACCCGGCGGCAGGCACCTCTCCAGCGGGGCTTCCTCCGGCCACCCGCTGCTGAAGGGCATCGCCGCCGTCCTTGCCCTGGTGCTCGTGGGCGGCGTGGTTTTCGGCGCCGTCCAGCTGCTGCGGCTCCGGGGCAACTTCGAGACCCAGCCCCTGAACCTCGGCTCCGACGACACTCCGGTGGAGCAGGTGGACGTCAACACGGATCCGCTGCAGATCCTGGTCCTGGGCACTGACCAGCGCGACGGCCAGGACTCGAACAACTCCGACGTGATGATGCTGGTGAATCTCTCTGCGGACCGCTCAAACGTCACCGTGACCAGCTTCCCCCGCGACCTGCTGGTCCCGCTGCCGGCATGCAAGGATCCCGAAACCGGCACGGTCTATGACGCCATGGACCTGGGCCAGCTCAACGGCGCGCTGGGCAACGGCGGCCCCGGCTGCACCGTTGCTGCCATAAATAACGTCACCGGCCTGTCGATCGACCACTTTATGATGGCCGACTTCGATGCCGTGAAGGAACTGTCCAATACCCTCGGCGGCGTGGAGGTCTGCGTCAACCAGCCCGTGAACGATCCGCTGTCCGGCCTGAATATCCCCGCCGGGGTCAGCAGCGTCAAGGGCGACCAGGCCCTCGCGTTCCTGCGGACCCGGCACGGCTTCGGCAATGGCGGCGACGAAGGCCGCATCCGGGCCCAGCAAAGCTTCCTCGCCTCCATGGTCCGCAAGGTCAAGGACGAAGGAACGCTGAACAACCTGCCCAAGCTGTATTCGATTGCCGAGACCGTCACGAAGAACCTGACGGTGGACGACGAGCTCGCGAACATTCCTGACCTGGTGTCCCTGGCCACCCGGCTGAAGGACGTTGACCTGGGCAACGTCGCTTTCGTCACCGTTCCGGTGATGCCCTACGAATATGACCCCAACCGGCTGGTGCTCGACGAAGCCAAGGCCCAGCCGCTGTTTGATGCGCTGGTCTCGGATCAGGGCATCACCTCGGCCGCAACGCCTTCCGCGGAGCCCTCGGCTTCCGCCGCAGCCGGAACTCCGGCGGCTCCGGAGCCCGAGGAGCCTGCCGCTCCCGCCGTCGACCCCGCCGCTGTTCCGGTGACCCTGGTCAACGCATCTGGCACCGCCGGCCGGGATGCCAAGGTCCTGGCCTACCTGAAGTCCAAGGGCTTCGTCCAGGCCCTTGCCGGCGGAGCCGCTCCCGCCGAGAGCCCCGCCACGCAGATTTTCTTCGGCTACGGCTATGAAGAGATGGCCCTGGAAGTCGCCCGGACACTGAACATCCCGGATGTGCAGGTAGTGCTCAGCGCTGCCTCCACGGGAGTGTCCGTGGAGATCGGCGAGGACTTCGCCAGCGGTTCCACCATGGGGGACCTGGGGGATCTGGGCGACCTCGACGGACAGACCGCAGCCCAGGTTACGTGCCAGTCGGCATTTGGGAACTAGCACTTCAGAAACCTGGACGGCTGCGTGTTAGTCTGATCACGTGCACGCAGAGATCCTTCTCCTTAGCTGCCGCGGCGAGGCCACACAAGCACCTGCTTAGGCCGCCCCTCGCTGCGGAGTCTGTGTTGCCCGGCCACCATTTCTGATGATCGACTAGAAAAGGCCACACCAACACTATGCGTAACGCACAGCAGCCCTCAGGCATGCCGATCTCCAAGTACGTCCCCTTCCACGAACAGATTGCCGTCGATCTGCCGGACCGGACATGGCCCGGCAAGGTCCTGACGAAGGCGCCGCGGTGGTGTGCGGTGGACCTCCGCGACGGCAACCAGGCGCTGATCGACCCCATGACGCCCGAACGCAAGCACAAGATGTTCGACCTGCTGGTGAAGATGGGGTTCAAGGAAATCGAAGTCGGCTTCCCGTCCGCCTCCCAGCTGGACTTCGACTTTGTCCGCCAGCTCATCGAGGGGGACCGGATCCCCGATGACGTCACCATCCAGGTCCTGACCCAGTCCCGGGAGCACCTGATAGAGCGCACCTACGAATCCCTTGAGGGCGCGGACCGGGCGATTGTCCACCTCTACAACTCGACGTCCGTGCTGCAGCGGCGCGTTGTGTTCAACACGGACCGGGACGGCATCGTGGACATCGCCCTCGCCGGTGCACGCCTGTGTAAGAAGTACGAGGAGCAGCTGCGCGGCGTCGACGTCACGTACGAGTACTCGCCCGAGTCCTACACCGGCACGGAACTGGATTTCGCACTGCGCATCTCCGACTCCGTCGCGGAGGTCCTGGAAGCATCCCCGGACCGGCAGATGATCCTGAACCTTCCGGCGACGGTGGAAATGACCACCCCGAACGTCTACGCGGATTCGATCGAGTGGATGCACCGCAATATTGCCAACCGCGAATCGGTCATTCTCTCGCTGCATCCGCACAATGACCGGGGCACCGGCGTTGCGGCTGCGGAACTGGGGTACCTGGCCGGCGCAGACCGCATTGAGGGCTGCCTGTTCGGCAACGGGGAACGGACCGGCAACGTGGATCTGGTGACGCTGGGCATGAACCTGTTCAGCCACGGCATTGATCCGCAGCTGGACTTCTCCGACATGGACGAAATCCGCCGCACCGTGGAGTACTGCAACCAGCTCCCCGTGCCCGAGCGGTCACCCTACGGCGGCGACCTCGTCTTCACGG
The DNA here is from genome assembly GCF_025244925.1 of Arthrobacter zhaoxinii. Lineage (NCBI taxonomy): Bacteria > Bacillati > Actinomycetota > Actinomycetes > Micrococcales > Micrococcaceae > Arthrobacter > Arthrobacter zhaoxinii. The sequence goes on along the minus strand of NZ_CP104275.1, from coordinate 1,913,200 downwards.
CCTTCTCCGGCTCCCACCAGGACGCCATCAAGAAGGGCTTTGAAGCCATGGAGAAGGATGCTGCCGCCGAGGGTAAAACCGTGGATGACCTGCAGTGGGGCGTGCCGTACCTGCCGATCGACCCGAAGGACATTGGCCGCAGCTACGAAGCGGTTATCCGGGTGAACTCCCAGTCCGGCAAGGGCGGGGTGGCCTACCTGCTCAAGAACGAGCACAACCTGGACCTGCCGCGCCGTGCGCAGATCGAATTCTCCGGAGTCATCCAGCGGCGCACGGACACCGCCGGCGGCGAGATCACCGGAGCGGAACTCTGGAAGGTGTTCCAGGACGAGTACCTGCCGTACACGCCGGAGTCCGACGGCGCCGCGTGGGGACACTATGAACTGGCGTCCGTGAACGCCGACAGTGCAGCGGACGGCCGCTTCAACCTGACCGCAACCCTGGGCGTTGGCGGCGTGAAGCAGCGCCGGGTGGCCAGCGGAACCGGCCCCATTGCAGCACTGCTGGCAATCCTGGAACAGGACGGCATCGACGTCCGGCTGCTGGACTACACCGAACATGCCCTGTCCGCCAGCGGCAACGCGCACGCTGCGGCGTACGTTGAACTTGCCGTGGGGGAGCGGGTGCTGTGGGGCGTGGGCATCGATCCCAACACCACCATGTCCGCGCTGAAGGCAGTGGTCTCGGCCGTGAACCGCGCCATCCGGGACCAGCCCTAGCGACGCCGGGGGCACGCCGCGGGGCACGCCGGACGGCAGCGGTCCGCCGGACGTGCCCCGGCGTGGGAAAATAGCTTCTGTGGCCAAATCCTTTGCATCGCGCACCTACCGGGATGACGCGGTTGTCCTGCGCACCCACAAGCTGGGCGAAGCGGACCGCATCCTCGTCCTGCTGACCCGCGAGCACGGGCAGGTCCGCGCCGTGGCCAAGGGTGTCCGCCGCACCTCGAGCAAGTTCGGTGCCCGGCTGGAACCGTTCATGGTGGCAGAGCTGCTGCTCTCGCACGGCCGGAACCTGGACATCGTGACCCAGGCCCAGACCAAGGGCGCCTACGGGCACGGCATCGCTGCGGATTACGCCCGCTACACCGCTGCGGCCGCCATTGCGGAAACCGCGGAGCGCCTGACCGACATTGACGGCGAATCCGCGAAAGCCCATTACCAGCTGGTGATCGGCGCCTTTGCGGCGCTCAGCCGGGGACTGCACGCCCCGGAACTCATCCTGGATTCCTACCTGCTGCGCGCCCTGGCGACGGCCGGGTGGGCGCCGAGTTTCACCGACTGTGCCCGCTGCGGGGCGCCGGGGCCGCACACCGCGTTTTCCGCCCCGCTGGGCGGAGCGGTCTGCCCCGTCTGCCGCCCGCCCGGTTCGGCCTCGCCGTCACCCGAAACCATGACGCTGCTGGCTGCGCTGCTCACCGGTGACTGGGCTACCGCGGACGAGTCGGGTCCGCAGCCGCGGCACGAATCCGCCGGCCTGGTGGCCGGATATCTTCAGTGGCACCTGGAACGGGTGCTGCGGTCCCTTCAACATGTGGAGCGTGTCTGACCTTGCGTTCGAAAACCCCGACTGCCAAGCAGGCAGGACCCGTGAGCCTGCCCGCCCCGCACCCCTCCGGTGCGGTTCCGCCGCAGGTTCCGGCCGAACTGGTGCCCGCCCACGTGGCAATCGTGATGGACGGCAACGGCCGCTGGGCGAACCAGCGCGGCCTGCCCCGGACCGAGGGGCACCGCGCCGGTGAAGCGGCGCTGCTGGACGTGATGGCCGGCGCCATCGAGATGGGCATCCGCCACGTTTCCGTCTACGCGTTTTCCACCGAGAACTGGAAACGCTCTCCGGAAGAAGTCCGTTTCCTCATGGGCTTCAGCAGGGATGTCCTGCGCCGGCAGCGGGACCAGCTCAACGAGTGGGGTGTACGGATCCGCTGGTCGGGCCGCCGCCCCCGGCTGTGGCAGAGCGTGGTGCGGGAACTGGAGATTGCGGAAGACGAAACCCGCGGCAACACGGTGTGCACGCTGAATATGTGCGTCAACTACGGCGGACGGGCCGAAATTGCCGACGCCGTCGCCGCGATTGCCGCCGATGTCCAGAAGGGCAGGCTGCGGCCGGGATCCATTTCCGAGAAGACCATCCAGAAGTACCTGGATGAACCGGACCTGCCGGACGTGGACCTGTTCCTCCGCACCTCCGGGGAGCAGCGGTTCTCCAACTTCATGCTCTGGCAGTCCGCGTACGCGGAGATGGTCTTTATGGATACCCTCTGGCCGGACGTGGACCGGCGGACCCTGTGGGAAGCGGTGGAGATCTACGCCCGCCGGGACCGCAGGTACGGCGGCGCCGTGGACAAAGCCGCCGACAAAGCCGTGGACAAAGCTGCGGGCAGTGCGGCCGCCGGAGCCGGCCCGGCCGAAGACGCCGACACGGCCGGGGTCAGCACGGGAGCATAAACGCCCGGGCCCACCGCCGGATTCCGGCGTAGACCCGGGCCCGGACCGGCAGCGCCGAAAGCAGGGTGTCATGCAGGGCGCCCTCAAAACGGTACACGGTGACCTCCGGGCCCAGCAGGACACCGCGCTGGGCCATCAGGTTCACGTCCAGCACGCTGTCGGTGCGCAGCATCAGCGGATTCCACGTGGGGGAAATGGTGGATGCTGCGGAAGCCAGCAGCAGTACCGGCACCCGGATGTCCAGGCCCCGCGCCACCCGTGCATGGCCTGCCAGCACAGCCTTGATCCAGCCGGCCCGGACCGGGAAGCTGAACGGCGGACGCCACTGCGGATCAACGTCCCATTCGCCGTCCATGGTTGAACTGATACTCCGGAAATAGAAACCGAATTCCGGAATCTTCAGCCGCGTCAGGGGCCGCCGGCGGGCCGCCGGCGGGCCACCGGCTCCAGCAGCCCGTTGGTGGCGAAGCGGAGCATGGCACTGCCGCTCAGTTCCAGCCAGGGACTGTTCAGGATGAGCGCCTGCAGCCGGTCGGGAAAACGGTCGGCCCAGAGCGCGGCGACCAGTCCTCCCGTTGAGTGCGCCATCAGCGTCATCCGCATGCCGGCGTCGTACCGCTCCCGGACGTCCTTTTCCATGGCCAACAGCGCGGCCTCGATATCGGCGTCGTACTCCGCCAGATCGGTCACGTAGCCCTCCGACTGGCCGGGGCGCAGGCTCCGCCCGTACTTCCGCAGGTCCAAGGCATAGAAGGCGACGCCCTGCCCGGCCCAGAACCGTGCCAGATCCGCCTGGAAGAAATAGTCGCTCCAGCCGTGCAAGTACAGGACGGCGTCGACCCTGCCGACGGACGGGACCGGGGGAACAGGGGGAAGGTGGGAGACCAGGGTGGCGACCACCGGGCCTTCGTCGTCCACCCCCAGATCGAGGGTGAGGCTGCGGAAATCCTCGCCTAAAACATCCGGTTTCCAGGTGGGGAGTTCGTGCTGCATGCCTTTGACAATAGTCGACCGGCCGCCGGTTTAGCTCCGGGGGTTTGGCACGCGGTGCCGGTTCTGGAATCTTTGAGCTATGCGCATTTATCCCACCTTCTTCCGGCTGGTGTTTTCCGGCATGGACCCCGAACTGGCACACCGGATCGGCTTTGTGCTGATCCGCGCCGCGGCCCGAACCCCCGCCGGACCGGTGATGCGCCGGCTGATGCGCCCTGCCCCGGTGCTGCGGACCGAAGCACTGGGGCTGACGTTTCCGTCGCCGTTCGGACTGGCGGCGGGATTCGACAAGGAGGGTTCGGGGATCGCGGCCCTGAGCAACCTGGGTTTCGGGCACGTGGAGGTGGGCACCGTGACCGCCAAGGCCCAGCCCGGCAACCCGAAGCCTCGGCTGTTCCGTCTGGTTGAGGACCGGGCCGTGATCAACCGGATGGGGTTCAACAACGACGGCGCCCCCGCCGTGGCGCCCCGCCTGGACAAGGCGCGGAAGTCGCTGACAAGGGCTTTCGGGACGCCGCGGCCGGTGATCGGCATCAATATCGGCAAAACCAAGACGGTTGACCTCGCGGACGCCGTTGAAGATTATCTTTCCAGCGCCCGGGAGCTCGCACCGCATGCCGATTATCTGGCGGTCAACGTGAGCTCACCCAACACGCCCGGACTCCGGCTGCTGCAGGACATTTCCACCCTGCGGCCGCTGCTGGCCCGGGTGGGCAGCGCGGCAGACGAGGCAGCCGGCCGGCACGTCCCGCTGCTGGTCAAGATTGCCCCGGACCTCACGGACGCGGACATCGACGACGTCGCGGAGCTGGCCCGCTCCCTTCAGCTGGAGGGAGTGATTGCCACGAATACCACTGTCACCCGGGAGAACCTGGTTACTGACCCGGAACGGGTCATTGCCTGCGGCGTCGGCGGGCTGAGCGGCGCGCCGCTGAAGAAACGGTCCCTCGAAGTGCTGCGGCGGCTCCGCACCGGGCTGGGGGAGGACGGCCCGGCCATCATTTCCGTCGGGGGAGTGGAAACGGCAGCCGATGTCCAGGAGCGTCTGGATGCCGGTGCGGTCCTGGTCCAGGGATACACGGCGTTCCTCTATGAGGGTCCCTTCTGGGCGGCGCGGATCAACCGGGGCCTGGCACGGAACCGGTCTTAGGCAAAAAGCCGGTCTTAAGCAAAAAGAAGGGCCGCCGGAGGGCGGCCCTTCTTTGCGTGGAAAAGAATCAGGAGGGGTACTGGCCGTGGCGGACCTGCGGCTTGGGGAGGCGGAACCGCCGCAGCTGCAGGGACCGGCTGACCCCGTACCAGACATCGCCCGGATTGGGTGCGCCGAACTTGGCGGTCAGGCGCTTCCGGATCTGGCGGCGCAGCATAAAGCTGTCCGCGATGACCAGCAGGATAAGCACCCAGAACGCGGCCATCACAATCAGCTGGACATCAATGTTCTGGATGAAGCTGAACAGGACGAACACGAGGGCGGCGATCATGATGAACTCGCCGATGTTCCAGCGGGCATCCACGATGTCACGCACGAACCGGCGGTTGGGGCCCTTGTCCCGAAGGGGAAGGTAGCGTTCCTCGCCGGTGTCCAGGGCGCGGCGGGTCTTCATCCGCTCTTCCCGGAGTGCCTCGCGGTTGGCGGCCTTGGCTGCCTTCCGGTCATCGGGCACCAGCGGGCGGCGGCGGGCGGCTACCTGGTCCTTGCGGCGGGGCGTCGGGGCACCCTTGCCCACCCGTACGTTGGCTGCCTGGTCAGCGGCAGCTGCCTGGTCCACAGTTTCCTGCGCGGTGGGCGCTTCTTTCTTTCGTCCGAACACACCCCAAGGATACCGTGAAAGATTGTAGGGTTTTGGCTATGACTTCCAACCCCACCCCAGACGCCAATCCCTCATCCCCGGATATCCACGAGGACGCCCTCCGCTCCAGCGTGGCCGGTGATTTCCCGCGGACCGTGGAGCAGCTCAAGTCCCTGGTCAGCATTCCGGGCATCGCGTGGGACTCCTTTGATCCCGAGCACCTCAACCGCAGCGCCGCCGCCGTCGCGGACCTGGTCCGCGAGGCCGGCATCGAGGACGTGCAGATCCTCCGCGTGGATAACAACGGCACCCCCGGCGGCCCCGCCGTCGTCGCCCGCCGGCCCGCGCGGGCCGGAGCGCCCACGGTCCTGCTGTACGCCCACCACGATGTCCAGCCCCCCGGAGACCCGGACCTGTGGGAGTCCGACCCGTTCACCGCCGAGGAACGCAACGGCCGGCTCTACGGCCGCGGCGCCGCCGACGACAAGGCCGGCATCATGGCGCACATTGGTGCCCTGCGCGCGCTGGAGGATGTGCTGGGGGAGGAGTCCGGCGTCGGCGTCACTCTGTTCATCGAGGGGGAGGAAGAGGCCGGCTCGCCGACCTTCCGCACCTTCCTGGAGACCTACCAGGACCTGCTCCGCGCCGACGTCATTGTGGTTGCCGACTCGGGCAACTGGAAGGTGGGTGTCCCGGCACTCACCACGAGCCTGCGCGGACTGGTGGACGGCACGGTGGAGGTCCAGGTCCTGGACCACGCAGTGCACTCGGGCATGTTCGGCGGACCGGTGCTGGATGCGCCCACCCTGCTGGCCCGGCTGATTGCGACCTTCCATGACGACGCCGGCGATGTCGCCATCTCCGGTCTCGTCTCCACCGATGATGCTGCCGTGGATTACCCCGAGGCCGACTTCCGTGCCGATTCGTCCCTGCTCGACGGCGTCCGGCTCGCCGGAACCGGCTCCATTGCCTCGCGGCTCTGGACCAAGCCTGCGCTGTCGATCATCGGTATCGACGTACCGACGGTTGCCATGTCCTCCAACACCATCCAGCCCAAGGCCCGGGCCAAGTTCAGCCTGCGGTTGGCCCCCGGGCAGAGCCCCGAGGCGGCCATGGAAGCGGTCCAGGCGCATGTCCAGGCCCACGCGCCGTTCGGTGCCAAGGTCACCTTCACCCCGGGGGAGCAGGGCAATGCCTTCGCCACCGACACCACGGCCAGTGCCGCCCGCACCGCACTCTGGGCCCTCGAACGGGCATGGGGAGTGCAGCCGGTCGAGTCCGGAATGGGCGGCTCCATCCCGTTCATTTCGGACCTCGTGGAACTGTTCCCGCAGGCACAGATACTGATCACCGGCGTCGAGGATCCGGATTCGCGTGCCCACAGCGCCAACGAGTCACTGGACCTGAACGACTTCCGGAACGCCATCCTGGCCGAAGCGCTGCTCCTGGCCCGCCTGGGGGCCGTTGCCGGCTAGGAGGCAGGACACAGGCAGGTGCCGGGTGGGAATCAACATTGCCCGGCACCTGTTAGATCGTTGGGGGACAGCAGACGTACCATTGAGACACTGGTCCCGGCCCGCGGCAGGCGCATAAGGCTTGCCCGCGGATAGACCAGCTGAGGAAAGAGAGAAACTATGAGCGTTTCCACCAGCGAAAACATCACCACCGCAGCAGAGGCTGAACTGCCCGTACACGAAGTGCTGTTGTCGGATGTCGCCGCGCAGAAGGTCCGCAGCCTGCTGGAGCAGGAAGGCCGCACCGACCTCCGTCTCCGCGTGGCTGTGCAGCCCGGAGGCTGCTCCGGACTCATCTACCAGCTGTACTTCGACGAGCGCGTCCTGGACGGTGACGCTGTCCGCGACTTCGACGGCGTCGAGGTCATTGTGGACAAGATGAGCGTTCCGTACCTGTCGGGCGCTTCGATCGACTTCGAAGACACCATCTCGAAGCAGGGGTTCACCATCGACAACCCCAATGCCGGCGGCTCCTGTGCCTGTGGAGATTCCTTCCACTAGGACCCGTGGCTCCGGCGGCCCCGTAATAGGAGCATTAATGGCCCGGCGCGGCGGTGATCTGTCACTGGATCGCCGCGCGTACGGGTAAGCTCTACACGTAGTAGTAAAACTAATGTCCGTAACCGGGAACTTTTTTGTGTCCGGTACGGACAGCACTTGCACGCAACAAGAGGAAGGGCCGTCTGTGAGTTCGCAGGACCGAACCAGCAGCCGACGCGCCAGGATCTTAAAGATCTCAGCCGTAACGTCGGCCGGCGCGTTGTTTTTATCGGGGTGTTCATCAGAGGCTCAAACGGGCTGGTTGCCGTCGGACCGCGACACCACTAACCACACCGGCCGCATCATTGACCTGTGGGTCAACTCGTGGATTGCCGCTCTGGCGGTTGGTATCCTCACCTGGGCTTTGATCCTGTGGTGCATGGTTGCCTACCGCAGGCGCAAGAACGAGACCGGGTACCCCCGCCAGCTCAGCTACAACCTGCCGCTGGAAATCTTCTACACGGCCGTTCCGCTGTTCATGGTTCTGGTGTTGTTCTACTTCACCAACCAGGACATCAAGGCGATCAATGCAACCAGTGATGACCCGGACCGGGTCATCATTGACGTGCGCGCCAAGCAGTGGTCCTGGGACTTCAACTACGTCAACGAAGACAAGTACTACCAGGGCACGCAGGTTAACCTCGATGGAACCGAAGTTTCAGCGGATGAGTTCCCCACCCTGGTGCTCCCCGTTGACCAGACCATCGAGCTGCAGCTGAACACCCGCGACGTCCAGCACTCCTTCTGGGTGCCTGCATTCCTGCAGAAGATGGACATCTACCCCGGCCGCACCAACATCATCACCCTCGAAACCGGCAAGACCGGCACCTTCGACGGTAAGTGCGCCGAACTCTGCGGTGAATACCACTCCGAAATGCTCTTCAACGTCGAGGTCGTCACGGAAGACGAGTACAACGACTATGTAGAGACCCTGCCCAGCGGTCAGGTCGACGGGGAATACGACCGCCAGTACACCTCAGAATCTAGCGAAGTTAGGAAGTAGGTGACGTCATGACTACTCTCGAATATACTTCGGAAGATTCCGGCACCAGGGTCGCGCCCCGCGTAGTACCCGTCTCCAAGGGACGAATCGTTGTCAGTTGGATCACCTCCACTGACCACAAGACGATCGGGTACATGTACCTGATCTCCTCATTTATTTTCTTCTGCCTCGCAGGCGTGATGGCCCTGGTCATCCGCGCGGAGCTGTTTGAGCCCGGTATGCAGATCCTGCAGACCAAGGACCAGTACAACCAGCTGTTCACGATGCACGGCACCGTGATGCTCCTAATGTTCGCCACCCCGCTGTTCTCGGGTTTCGCAAACGTCATCATGCCCCTGCAGATCGGCGCACCGGATGTTGCCTTCCCGCGGCTGAACGCCCTGGCCTTCTGGTTCTTCCTCTTCGGCAGCACCATCGCCGTCGCCGGCTTCATCACCCCGCAGGGCGCTGCGTCCTTCGGCTGGTTTGCCTACACCCCGCTGTCCAGCACCACGTTCTCTCCGGGCGTGGGCGGTGACCTCTGGGTCTTCGGCCTGGCACTGTCCGGCTTCGGTACCATCCTCGGTGCCGTCAACTTCATCACCACCATCATCTGCATGCGTGCCCCCGGCATGACCATGTGGCGGATGCCGATCTTCACCTGGAACACCCTGGTGACGGCAATCCTGGTCCTGATGGCGTTCCCGCCCCTGGCAGCAGCACTCTTCGCCCTCGGCGCCGACCGGCGCTTCGGCGCGCACATCTTTGATCCGGAGCGCGGCGGTGCCATCCTGTGGCAGCACCTCTTCTGGTTCTTCGGCCACCCCGAGGTCTACATCATCGCCCTGCCGTTCTTCGGCATCGTGTCCGAGATCTTCCCGGTCTTCAGCCGCAAGCCGATCTTCGGCTACAAGGGCCTGGTGTACGCGACCATCGCCATTGCTGCACTGTCCGTGACGGTCTGGGCTCACCACATGTACGTGACCGGCGCCGTTATGCTGCCGTTCTTCGCCTTTATGACCATGTTGATTGCGGTGCCTACGGGCGTGAAGTTCTTCAACTGGATCGGCACCATGTGGCGGGGGTCCATTACGTTCGAGACCCCCATGCTGTGGAGCATCGGCTTCCTCATTACGTTCCTCTTCGGCGGCCTGACCGGCATCATCCTGTCCTCCCCGCCGCTGGACTTCCACGTCTCGGATACGTACTTCGTGGTTGCCCACTTCCACTACGTCATCTTCGGCACCGTCGTGTTCGCCATGTTCGCCGGCTTCTACTTCTGGTGGCCCAAGTGGACCGGCAAGATGCTCAACGAACGCCTGGGCAAGATCCACTTCTGGCTCCTGTTCTTCGGTTTCCACGGCACCTTCCTGATCCAGCACTGGCTGGGCGTGCTCGGTATGCCGCGCCGCTACGCCGACTACCTGGTGGAAGACAACTTCACCGCGATGAACCAGTTCTCCACCATCGCCTCCTTCGTCCTGGGTGCCTCGATGATCCCGTTCTTCTGGAACGTGTACATCACCTGGCGCCACGGCAAGAAGGTTGAAGTGGATGACCCCTGGGGCTTCGGTGGCTCGCTCGAGTGGGCAACCTCCTGCCCGCCGCCGCGCCACAACTTCACCTCGCTGCCGCGGATCCGTTCCGAGCGTCCGGCACTTGACCTGCACCACCCTGAGCTGCAGCAGCACGTCACTGACGATTCCGCCGCAGCCAAGGTATTCGGCCCCGGCGACCGGAAGGAAAAAGTCTAATGAAGGTTGAGACTAAACTCTTCGCTTACATGACGCCGTTCTTCATCGTCGTCGGTGTTGTCTACGGCTACATGGTGGAGTGGACGGAGCCCGTCGGTTACCTGGCGCTGTTCCTTACCGGCGGTATGTCCGGCATGATCGCCTACTACATCGGCTTCACCGGCAAGCGCATCGGGCCCCGGCCCGAGGACCGGCTTGACGCCGAGATCCACGAAGGCTCCGGCGAGCAGGGCTTCTTCAGCCCGTGGAGCTGGTGGCCGCTGCTGCTGGGTGCCTCGGCAGCCATTGGCTTCCTGGGCATGGCAGTGGGCTGGTGGATCCTGTACATCGGTGCCGGCCTGGCCGTCATCGCACTCGTTGGCTGGGTCTTCGAATACAGCCGCGGTAACCACGCCCACTAGGGCTGGATAAGAACATACAAGGGAAGGGTCCGCAGGAAACTGCGGGTCCTTCCCTTTTTCGTGAGTGGCCCACCGGGCAGCCGGGGGAGGGGAGCCAGTAGCTATGCCGGTATTCTTAGACGGCAGCAGTTTTCCCAGCCGAAGGGGCGGAGTCGAAGCATGCGTATTTACGGTCCGTGTGTCCGTCCGGGACACCGCCTGTGAGCAATCACCGGCTGCGGCTGATCACCGAGGGCATTGACCCCGCCGCGGGCGTTGCCAAGCATATTCAGCTGCAGGGCATTCTCCGCCGGTTCGTGGAGACCCATGCCGGAGCGGGGGAGATCATCCCCTCCGAACGTGAACTTTCGGAACACTTTGCCGTAGCCCGCATGACCATCCGCCAGGCCGTGGACGCACTGGTGGCCGACGGTGTCCTGGAACGCGTCGTCGGGCTCGGCACCTTCGTTGCCCGCCCCAAAATGGACCTGCAGGTGCAGCTGACCTCCTATTCGGAGGAAATGCACCGCCGCGGGATGGTTCCGGACGCACACGTCCTCAGCTTCGAGCAGATCGGTGCCTCGCAGCTCGTGGCCCGTGAACTGCAGATTGAACCCGGCCAGCCGGTGGTCCGCTTCCGCAGGCAGCTGCTGGCCGACGGCGAGCCGATGAGCGTGGATGAAAACTTCATTCCTGCGCACTATGTGCCGGGCATCCTCGAAGAGCAGGCGCCGACGTCGTTGTATAACGTCCTGAGCGAACGCTACGGGCTGGTGATGGAGTGGGGCGAGGACACCATCGAAGCGACGGCGGCCTCCGCCTCCATCGCGCGCCTGCTCAACGTGGAGCTCGGCGCGCCGGTGCTGAAGATCCAACGCCACGCCTACGTCTCACGCGCGATGGTGGACTACTCCGTGTCCTACTACCGTGCGGACCGCTACAAGCTCTGGGTGCCCCTCCAGCGGCCCGGAGTCCGCACTCCCCGTTCCTACCACCCGCGCAGGCGCCCGCACGCCTGAAAGCACCACCAGGGCCCGCAGCCCCTCGCCCAAACCCCACAGCAGGAAGAAGAACAGCATTATGGTCACCATTCGGATGTACAAGCGCGACGACGCGGGGGTGCTCCATTTCCGGGAGGCGCTCTACGACGAGGACGACGGACAGCTGATGCTGACGTCCGGCCCGGTTGGATACGAGGGCTCCGCAAAGGTGCAGGACGTGGCTCCCCAAGCCGCCGAGGACCTGCTGCACGCCTTTGCAGTTTCCTCGGAGGAGGAGGGGTACGCGGAGATGGAGCCGGCGGAGCAGCACTGGGTGATTGTCCAGTATGCACTCAAGACGGCCGCCGGCACGGAGCGGGACCGCTACCTCGAACACAAGGCGACCCAGGCCATCTCCTCATACTTCCTCTGGCGGGGACTGGGGGAGGTGGACCACACGGAGTTCGCTCCGCGGAAGCTGAACATCTACTGCCTGGTTCCCGATGTGAACAAGGCCGTGGCAGGTCTGAAGGTTGTTCTGCGTGATCCGCTGCTGGACTTCACCAAGATTACGATCGGCTCGGCGCCCGTAGCGGAGCCCGCCGCGCTGAAGCAGCGCTACCCGCTTCCGGCCAAGCGGCCGTTCACGCTGGCCTAGCCGGTACAAAAAAGAGGGCCCGACCGGATGATCCGGTCGGGCCCTCTTTCTGCGTTGCCTAGCGGCTAGCGCTGTTCGATCGATGCGGAGTCGTCGGCCTTGGCCTCAACCTCGGCAGGCGACTCGTGGTGGTGTGCGTTCTCGAGTTCCGAGGGCGTCACCGGGGCGACGCGGTCCTCGAAGAAGAAGCGGGAGAGCTTCGCACGGCGCTTCTCCTTGCGGGAGACCTTGCCGTTGGCGTCCGGCTGGGCCGGCAGCGCCTTGTACGAGTCGAAGTCCACCAGGCGGTAGCGCTTGTACTCGTCCAGCGGCTCGTGGACCTCGATGTACTCACCGTGCGGGAGACGGACAATGCGTCCGCTCTCGACACCGTGCAGGACAATCTCGCGGTCCTTGCGCTGCAGCGCCAGGGCGATGCGGCGGGCAATGATGAAGCCCAGGATCGGACCGACGAAGAACAGCACCCGCAGCCAGTACGTGACATCGTTCAGCGACACATGGAAGTGCGTGGCGATGAGGTCGGAGCTGGCGGCTGCCCACATCACGCAGTAGAACGTGATGCCTGCAACGCCGACGGCGGTGCGGTACGGGGCGTTGCGCGGACGGTCCAGGAGGTTGTGCGCGCGCTTGTCCTTGGTCAGCCAGGCTTCGATCCACGGCCAGGCGAAGAGCAGCGTGAAGACGAGGCCGGCCGGGCCCAGGGCGGGCAGCAGGACGTTCAGCGAGAGCGTGTTGTCACCCCACGGGAACGGGATGACCCATTCCAGCGGGAACGCGCCGATGAAGCCCGGCATCAGGCGCAGGGCGCCGTCCACCCAGCCGATGTACCAGTCAGGCTGGGTACCGGCGGACACGGGCGAGGGATCGTAGGGACCGTAGTTCCAGATCGGGTTGATCGTGAAGAAGCCCGCAATGATCGCAATAACGCCGAAGACGATGAAGAAGAAGCCACCGGCCTTGGCTGCGTAGACCGGGCCGACCGGGTAACCGACAACGTTGTTGTTGGTCCGGCCGGGTCCGCGGAACTGCGTGTGCTTGTGGATAACCACCATGAACAGGTGGATGGCGATCATCAGGAGGATCAGCGCCGGAACCAGGAGGATATGCAGCATGTACAGACGGCCGATAATCGCGGTTCCGGGGAATTCACCACCGAACAGGAAGAAGCTGATGTAGGTGCCAACCACCGGGACTGACTTGATAACGCCGTCGATGATGCGCAGGCCGTTGCCGGAGAGCAGGTCATCGGGGAGGGAGTAACCGGTGAAGCCGGCAGCCAGGGACAGGATCAGCAGGACGCCGCCCACCACCCAGTTGAGTTCGCGCGGCTTGCGGAAGGCGCCGGTGAAGAACACGCGGAGCATATGCACCGAGACGGCTGCTACGAAGAGCAGTGCCGACCAGTGGTGTACCTGGCGCATGAAGAGGCCGCCGCGGACATCGAAGGAGATGTTCAGGGAGGACTCGTAGGCGACGGACATTTCGACGCCGCGCAGCGGAACGTAGCTGCCGTCGTAATGCGTTTCCGCCATGGACGGATCGAAGAAGAACGTCAGGAACGTTCCGGTCATCAGGAGGATGACGAAGCAATACAGTGCAACTTCACCGAACATGAAGGACCAGTGGTCGGGGAAGACCTTGCGGCCGAACTCCTTGACCATGGCCGAACCGCTGACCCGGGAGTCAACGAAGTTGGTGATGCGGCCCAGACGGGTTTTCGCCTCGTAAGGGGTGGCAGAGGGAACACTCATGATTAGCCACGCTCCCAGTAGCTCGGTCCGACAGGTTCTTGGAAGTCATCCTTGGCGATGAGGTAACCCTCGGCGTCGACCTCGATCGGCAGCTGCGGCAGCGCATGGCCGGCCGGGCCGAAGATGACCTTGCATTCCTGCGTCACGTCGAAGGTCGACTGGTGGCACGGGCACAGCAGGTGGTGCGTCTGCTGCTCGTAAAGGGCAACCGGGCAGCCGACGTGGGTGCAGATCTTGGAGTAAGCGACAATGCCGTCCACGGCCCAGTCTTCGCGTCCGGGGGAGGGGTTCAGATCCTCGGGGTTCAGACGCATCAGCAGGACTACGGCCTTGGCCTTTTCCTCGAGCTTGTGCTCGGGGAGATCGTTCAGGCCGTCCGGGATGACATGGAAGGCCGAACCGAGAGTGACATCCGAGGCCTTGATGGCGGTACCGCTGGGATCGCGGACCAGCCGCGTACCCGTTTTCCACATCGTGTGGCGGAGGGTGTCGCCCGGAAGGGGGCCCAGGTCGCGGAACACGGCGATGGCAGGCAGCGGTGCCAGCACCATGGCGCCGAGGAGGGTGTTGCGGATCAGGGGACGGCGCTTGATGCCCGTTTCCTCAATGATGTCCCCAACGATCTTCTCCGCGATGACGCGGTCCTCTTCGGGACGGATCTCGTGGCGCTCTTCCGTGACCTCGTGGTCCGGCATAAGCGTCTTCGCCCAGTGGACAATGCCGACGCCGATGCCGAGCATGGCGAAGGCGGTGCCGAGTCCCAGGAGGATGTTCTGCAGCCGCAGTTCCGCGATGCTGGCATCGTCCAGGTGGATGCTGAAGTACCCGATGAAAAATACGATCGTGCCGATGATCGACACGATGAACAGGCTCGCGACCTGCCGCTCCGCGCGCTTTTCGGCGCGGGGATGTGTGTCGGCTAGACGAGGGCGGTGCGGGGGAAGTCCCGGATTCTGGAACTTCTCCTCATCTCCCTGGCCAGCCGTAGCGACGGTGCCCGAGGTGTTCGGACTGCCGTGACTATGGTCGCCCATGATCCCCCTCATCCTTCTGTGAAAACTGCATTTATAGACCTATATGTAACTGTGATGTCACCCGTGGAGGTGAGCGCGGCTGTGGTTAGGAAGACCGGGCGGTCAACCAAATGGTGAAAGCGATGATGATTCCAAGACCGGCGGTCCAGATGAACAGACCCTCGGATACCGGACCCAGTGAGCCCAGCTGGGCTCCACCGGGGGAGCCGCTGGTTTCGATGTCCTTCAGGAACGTGATGATGTCCTGCTTCTCCTCGGGGGAGATGTTGGTGTCATTGAAGACAGGCATGTTCTGCGGGCCCGTGACCATGGCCTCGTAGATGTGCTTTTCGCTGACGCCGTCCAGGCTCGGAGCGAACTTGCCGCGGGTCAGTGCACCGCCGGCAGCTGCTGCGTTGTGGCACATGGCGCAGTTCACGCGGAACAGCTCGCCGCCGTTCGCGGACGCCTCTTCGTCATGCGTGTCCGACTCAAGGTATTCCGAGTCCGGGACCGACGGGCCGGCGCCGAGGCTGGAAACGTAGGCCGCCAGCTCCTCGGTCTGCTCCTCGTCGAACTGGACCGGCTTTTCCTGGGCCTGGGGGCCCTGCATGGCCATCGGCATGCGGCCGGTGCCTACCTGGAAGTCGACCGAGGCTGCGCCGACGCCCACCAGCGACGGGCCGTTTTCGGTGCCGGAGGCCTCAATGCCGTGGCACGTTGCACAGTTGGCGACGAAGAGCTTCTCGCCCTCGCTGACGTCTTCGGCAGTGTACGTGGTGGTAGCTGCCTGGGCCTGGTTGGCTCCGTTGGCTACGGCATAGAGACCACCCGTAACGAGGAGTCCCAGCAGCAGCAGCGCGACTGCTGCGAGGGGATGACGCCGCCTTTGCGATAGTGCCTTCACTTCGTAGTTCCTAACTTATGTGGTCTTTGGGAAACTGGTGCCACTTTGAAGTATTTCGTGGGGGTGCGGGTCCTCAAGCAGTGTTACTTGAGGAAGTAAATGATGACGAACAGGGCAATCCAGACCACATCAACGAAGTGCCAGTAGTACGAGGTTACGATCGCCGAAGTAGCTTCGAAGTGTCCGAAGCGCTTGGCGGCGTAGGCACGGCCGATGATGAAGAGGAACGCGATCAGGCCGCCGGTCACGTGCAAGCCGTGGAAGCCGGTGGTCAGGTAGAACGCGGAACCGTAAGAGTTCGACGAGAGGGATACGCCTTCGGAGACGAGCATGGCGTATTCGTAGGCCTGTACGGAGACGAAAATCGCTCCGAGTACGAAGGTCAGCAGGAACCACTCAGTCATGCCCCAGCGGGAAAGCTTCAGGAGCCCTCCGGTGCGGCGTGCCTGAAGACGTTCTGCGGCGAAGACGCCTGCCTGGCAGGTGAAGGAACTGGAAACAAGGATCACCGTGTTCACGAAAGCGAACGGAACGTTCAGCTTCTCCGTCTCCATGGCCCACAGGTCGCTCGAAGTCGAGCGAAGGGTGAAATACATGGCGAAGAGAGCAGCAAAGAACATCAGTTCGCTGGAGAGCCACACCACGGTTCCTACGGAAACCATATTGGGGCGGTTCAGCGTGGGGTGAGCCGGGGTACTGGGGGCATGGGTCGCTGTTGTCACATAGACATTATGGCGGTAAAAGTGCCCAGTTCTCCAACAGATAGCGGCCTACGGCGCGTCCAAAGCAGGCCCCGCTGCCCCGGATCCCTGTGTTGGCGCGGAAATGGACCTCCAGAAAGAAATCGGCTTTTTCTACGATTCGTAGATAACCTAGGGTGTGTGACTACGATTCCGAGTTCCGGCGACACCTGGCCAAGCCTGATTACTGCGCTGATCGGGGGCATGGACCTCTCCACGGAGCAGACCCGGTGGGCCATGTCGACCATCATGGCCGGCAATGCCACGGACTCCCAGATAGCGGGGTTCCTGGTGGCCCTGCGTGCCAAGGGAGAGACCGTTGACGAGCTGACCGGGCTCGTGGAAGCAATGGTGGCCAATGCACGGCCCATCGACATACCGGGGGAGACCCTCGACATTGTGGGCACGGGAGGCGACCGCCACAACACCGTTAACATTTCCTCCATGGCTGCGCTGGTCTGTGCCGGTGCCGGAGCGAAGGTCGTCAAGCACGGAAACCGGGCGGCGTCGTCGGCGTCCGGATCCGCCGATGTGATTGAGGCGCTGGGGGTCCGGCTGGACCTGTCCGTGGAGCGTGTTGCGCAGGCGGCCGTCGAGGCCGGAATCACCTTCTGCTTCGCCCAGGTCTTCCATCCCTCCATGCGGTTCGCTGCCGTGCCCCGCCGCGAGATGGGTGTGGCCACCGCCTTCAACTTCATGGGGCCCCTGACCAACCCCTCCAATCCCAGCGCTTCGGCTATCGGCGTGGCGGACGCGCGGCTGGCTCCGCTGATGGCCGGCGTGCTTGCCCGGCGCGGCGTCCGTGCCCTGGTGTTCCGCGGCGATGACGGACTGGACGAGATGACCACCACCGGTGTCTCCACCGTCTGGGAAGTCCGTAACGGGGCCGTGGAGCAGTCCGTAGTGGATCCCCTGGATCTCGGCATCAGCCGGGCAACGCTGGAGGACCT
This sequence comes from Arthrobacter zhaoxinii, assembly GCF_025244925.1. Taxonomy (NCBI): domain Bacteria; kingdom Bacillati; phylum Actinomycetota; class Actinomycetes; order Micrococcales; family Micrococcaceae; genus Arthrobacter; species Arthrobacter zhaoxinii. The sequence continues at coordinate 1,895,801 of NZ_CP104275.1, read as the reverse complement.
GCGGGGCGGTGACGCCGCGGCCAACGCAGCCGTGGTGCGCAGCGTGCTGGCCGGGGACAAGGGACCGGTGCGGGACGCCGTCGTGCTGAACGCTGCGGCCGCCTTGGTGGCCTTGGACCGCGAGGCGGAAGGTCCGCTGATCGAGCGGCTGGCCCGCGGCCTGGCCCGGGCCTGCGACTCGATCGACAGCGGGGCGGCCCAGGCGGCGCTGGAGCGCTGGGTGGCCGTTACCCAGTAGGCACGCCGGGACCGCAGCGCAGGTTCTGCTGGCTATCGAAGCTAGCTGTCGAAACCGAGCGAGAACGCGGCGTCCAGGTCATGCCGGGAGTAGGCACGGAACGCAATCTGCGTGGTGGTTCCGACGACGCCTTCCACCTTGGACAGGCGGTTGGCAATAGCGTCCGCAAGGTCTTCGTGGCGCTGTACCCGTGCGATGGCGATCAGATCGCAGTCACCGGTCACGGAGTAGACCTCGCTGATGCCTTCGATCTCGGAAATCTCCTCGGCGCATTCCGGGATCCTGGCGGCATCGGTCTGGATAAGTACAAAAGCTGTGATCATGGCGGGGCCTTTCCTGCGGTGGTCTTTACTGGTGCTCTTCGAGCCTAGTGGATGGCCCGGTGCCGTCGGCGGGCAGCCGCGGTCCAGACAGTGCGCTGGCCCAGGAGGAAAACGCCGAGCACCGCGAGGGTGACCACCTGGAAGCTGACGGCGGTGCCGCCGCCGGCCAGGGCACGGATGGCCAGTCCGGCGGCCACCGTTCCGAGCCAGATGACGACGCCGGCAGGCCAGAGCTGCGCGGGACGCCGCCAGGCGCGCACGGCCGCCCAGCTGAGCAGGCAGGCCAGGAGGAACGGCAAGGCCGTGGCGAGGATGCCGGGCAGCGTTAGTCCGTGTTCGTGGCTTTGCCGGCCGAGGGCGGCGAAGACGACGATGAGGACCAGATCCAAGGCGAGGACCCGGGGCCAGGTCCGGACGGCTGCGTCAGTTCGGGAGGTGGTGTCTGTCATGGCGTGCTCTCCGGAACGGGGGTAGTGCGGTTTTCACGGACATAGGGGCCCAGGAGCCCGCGGACCCTGTCCTCCACCGTTTCCCGGGCGGCGCCGGATTCCAGCAGGCGGGTGGATGAGTGGACAATCGCATTGATGAGTTCGGCCGTCACCTGCGGGTCCGGTGCGCCCAGCTGTGTCAGCGTCTCCACCAGGGGGGTCTGCAGCTGCCGGTGCATCATGGCGCTCTGGTTGTTGAGCTCCTCACCGGGGGCGACGGCGGCGAGGGCGTTGCCGACCGCGTGCTCACCCTCCGCGACCAGGGCAATGTTGGTCAGCACGTAGGCCATGATGCGGTCCGCCGGTTCCGGCTCGGCATCCATTGCTTCCCGGACCCGCTGGGTCCAGCGGGGAAAAACGTCCAGCACCAGGGCGTGGAGGAGGTCCTGGCGGGATTTGTAGTACTGGTAGGCACTCGGACGGGCGAGGCCCGCCAGCGCAGCCACCTCGGCCATGCTGGGGGCCTCACCGGTCCGGGCCAGGAGGGTACGTGCCGCGTCCAGCAGCGCCCGCTGCTGTGCCGCCCGGTGTTCGGCCACCGTGGGGGCAGTGATTCGGGGCACCCTGTGGCCCTCCTGTTCGTGCTGAGGCTAGCTGGCGAGGCGTCCGTCCACCATCTCGACAACGCGGTCGCAGTGGTGAAGGACGTCGTGATCGTGCGTCACCATAACTGTAGCAACGCGGTGTTCATGGGTTTCACGGGCCGGCAGGGTGGGGGCACCGGTGCCAGGGGCTTCCACTGCGCCCGGTGTTCTGTGTAGGGTCCGCCGCCGGCGCCGGGAGGTAGTCCTCACCGGCGCCAGCGGTTCGGGGCGGTGGGGCCGGTTAGGACCAGATGTCGTCGCCGCGCAGCGTGGCGTCGGCGCCGCCGTCGGTGTAGATGGTCTGCCCCGTGGTGTGGGTGTTCTCTTCGGAGGTCAGCCAGACCAGGAGGCGGGCAATAACTTCCGGATCCGAGTGGCCGTTCAGCGGCATGGGCACGTTGGCGTCCACCATGGCCCGGCCTTCGGGGGTGGACAGCAGGTCGCGCGTCATGGCGGAGACCACGGTGCCCGGGGCCACCGCGTTCAGCGGAATTCCGGCGCCGGCAAAGGCGGGGGTGATGCTTTCGCGGCGGACCCAGCGGCTCAGTGCCCGCTTGCTGGACGGGTAGTTCAGGTAGCCGGTCTGCGGGCCGTTGTCGGCGAGCGCCTGGCCGATCCGCAGGGCTTCCTCCTCGTTGCCCGCCAGCATGGCTTCGACGAGTTCGGGGGAGTTGGGCTGCAGGCTGGCCATGGAGCTGACGACGGCGGCGCGGGGGGCGCTGCTCTTGGCCAGGGTCGGTGCCAGTTCGGTCAGGAAGTCCGTGACGCCGAAGAAGTTCACGGCAACCGTGATGGGAGCGGGTGCGGAGATGCCGGCGCACGCGATAACGGCGTCGACGTTTCCGCCGGCGAGTTCCACGGCCTTGGCGACGGCGGCGGAGCGGCCCTCGGGCTTGCTGAGGTCCGCCTCGACGTCGGCGTTGCGCAGGTCAACGCCGATGACGGTGTTGCCGCGCTCCTTCAGGATGGCGGCGGTGGCTGCTCCGATGCCCGAAGCTGATCCGGTCACAATGTAGGTTCTAGTCATGTTTACAGTGTAGACCTGTCAGCTTCGCCGGCGGCATCTCAGTGCAGGAGCTTCTGCCAGCCCGCCGGCACCCGCTCGGCGGGGCCGGGAACGGACTGGCTGTCCGGATGGTGTGCCGGCGGGGCCAGCTCCGGTCCGGCGAAGACCGAGGAGTCCGCGTAGTTCCAGAACCAGTCCTCTCCGGGCTCGAAGCTCCGGATGACGGGGTGCCCGGTCTGCTGTTCGTGGAGGGTGGCATGCTGTCCCGGCGAGCTGTCGCAGCAGCCGATGTGCCCGCACTCGGCGCATCGGCGCAGGTGGTACCACCACCCCTGGTGCTGGGTACATTCCACGCAGCCCGGGCCGCTGGGCGGAACGGCAACGTTGATACCGGGGATCGGATCCATGGCGGAACCTCCGTAGGGCGGGGACTCAGTACAGGAGCTTGGCCGGCACACAGAGATGCCGTCCCCACCACGGTAGCCACCCGGCGGTCCCCGGCAACAGGGACCGGGGCGCCACAGCTTCCTTAAGGACTAGGCCAGCCAAGTTAGGCCAGCCAGGCGGTGGTATCGGGCGGCAGCAGGCCGCCGTCGAGGGCGTCGCTGCTGTGGAGCACGGATCCCGCGGGCAGCGGGACGGCCTCGGTGCCGAAGTTCGTGATGCTCTGCCATCCGCCCGGGCGCCGGAAGTGCAGCACGGTGGACGGGCTGTCCAGCCACTGGAGTTCCTCCGCCGTCTGCTGCTTGCCGCGGAGCGCCAAGGCCTGCCGGTAGAAATTCAGGGTCGAAGCGCCGTCGTGTTCCTGGCCCGACACCGCAGCAGCCGCGAACTCCTCCGGCTGGGGGAGATGGGCCTGCCCAGGGCCGAAGCCGAAGGACGGGCCGTCGGTGGTCCAGGGCAGCGGCACGCGGCACCCGTCACGGCCCTTGTCCACCCCGGGGCTGCGGTGGAACGTGGGATCCTGCCGGTCCGCGTCGGGGATCTCCGCCACTTCGTGCAGGCCCAGCTCCTCGCCCTGGTACAGGTAGGCGGAGCCGGGCAGTGCCAGCATCAGGAGTGTTGCGGCCCGCGCCCGGCGCAGGCCCAGACCGCGGTCCAGTTCCGGATCGGTGCCGCTGGAGAGCACCCAGGCTTTCCCGTCCTGTCCTTTTCTGCTGCCCGCGGGAGCGGGCGGCAGGCCGTAGCGCGTGGCGTGCCGGACGACGTCGTGGTTGGACAGCACCCAGGTGGAGGATGCGCCGGTTGCGGCCGCCTGCTCCAGGTTGGCGGTGATGACTTCCCGGAACCGTGCGGCGTCGAAATCTGCCTGCAGCAGGTCGAAGTTGAAGGCCTGGCCCAGGCCTTCCGGGCTGGCGTAACGGCCCCGGCGGGAGGCATGCACCCAGGCCTCGGCCACGGCGGCGCGCGGAGGGTCGTATTCGTTGAACAGCTTCCGCCACTCGGCGAAGATGGCGTGGACCTCGTCGCGGTCCCAGAAGGGGTGGGTGCCGTCGGTCCCCTCACCCTCCGCGGTCAGCTCACCGGCGGCCGCCAGCGGTTCCGCGAGGTCCTTGGCGAGGGCATGGGCCACATCGATCCGGAAGCCGTCCACGCCGCGGTCGGACCAGAAACGCAGCGTCGTGAGGAACTCCCCGCGGACCTCGGGGTTCTCCCAGTTGAAGTCCGGTTGTTCCGGGGCGAACAGGTGCAGGTACCACTGACCGTCCGGCACCTGTTCCCAGGCGCTGCCGCCGAAGACGGACTGCCAGTCCGACGGCGGGAGGTTCCCGTCCGGGCCTGTTCCGTCGCGGAAGATGTACCGGCTGCGGGCCGCGGATCCCCTGGGCGAGGCCAGTGCTTCCCGGAACCAGGCGTGCCGGTTGGAGGAGTGGTTCGGGACGATGTCCACGATCAGCTTGATGCCGGCGGCGTGCAGCGCCGCGGCCATGTCATCAAAGTCGTCCAGGCTGCCCAGCCGCGGATCGACGTTCCGGTAGTCGTCGACGTCGTACCCGCCGTCGGCGAGCGCCGAGGGGTAAAAGGGGCTCAGCCAGACCGCGTCGACGCCCAGCTGCGCCAGATACGGCACCTTGGCCGTGACTCCGGGCAGGTCACCGAGACCGTCGCCGTTGGCGTCCGAGAAGCTGCGCGGATAGATCTGGTACACCGCGGCCTGCCGCCACCAGTTCGGGTCCGTCATCGGGTCGGCTGGAAATGGCTGCTCGGAAGCGGTCAAGGCGGTCCTTCGGGTGGGAAGTGTTGGTGCTGCGTTGTCCGGACTCTACCAACCGGTACGGCGCAGCCGGCAACTCAGAGGCCAGCCGCGCGGCGCTCCAGAACCTCCCGTTCGCGGAGGTTCCGGGCCAGGGCGGCTGCTGCACTGAACTCCGCGCGTGCCTCTCCTGTCCGGCCGAGCCGGGCCAGCAGCTCGGCCCGCACGCTGGGCAGCAGGTGGGAGCCGCGCAGCGCGCCCTCGTCCGCGAGCCGGTTCACGACGGCAAGCGCAGCTTCCGGTCCCGTGGCCATGGACACCGCCACGGCCCGGTTCAGTTCCACCACGGGGCCGGGGGAGAGCCGGCCCAAGGCTTCGTACAGCAGGACGATCCGCGGCCAGTCCGTGGCGTCGGCGCGGACCGCCGTGGCGTGGCACTGGGCAATGGCGGCCTGCAGGGCGTAGCTGCCGCGTGCCCGGCCGAGTTCCTTCGACAATGCGTCGGCGCGGGCCAGACGCTCCCGTCCCCGCTCGATCTGCGCCCGGTCCCAGCGGGTCCGGTCCTGGTCCGCCAGCAGGACGGGAGCGCCGCCGGGACCGGTGCGGGCGGCGAAGCGGGAGGCGGAGAACTCCATCAGCGCGACCAGGGCGTGTGCCTCCGGGACCCGGGGCACCAGCCCGGCGAGGATCCTTCCGATCCGCAGCGCTTCGGCCGCCAGGTCCGGCCGGGTCCAGCTCTCGCCGCTGGTCGCCGCGTACCCCTCGGTGAACATCAGGTAGATGACATGCAGGACGCCTCGCAGCCGCGGCGTCCACTCATTGGGCTCCGGCGGTTCAAAGGGCACCCGCGCCGCCGCCAGCGTTTTCCGGGCCCGGACAATGCGCTGCTGCACTGTGGCGGCGGGAACCAGGAACAGCCGGGCAATTTCATCGGTGCGCAGCGACCCCACTACCCGCAGCGTCAATGCAACCTGGGCCTCCGTGGAGAGCACCGGATGGCAGGCCGTGAAGAGCAGCCGGAGCACGTCATCCGGCAGCGGGTTCCACTCCGGGGCTGCCTCGTCCTGAGCCCCGCGTGCCAGCTCCTGATAACGGTCCTGCAGCAGCTCGGTCCGCCGCCACCTGTCGATGGCCCGGCGTTTGGCCACGGCGGTGATCCACGCACCGGGGTTACGGGGAATGCCCGTCCTGCTCCATGCGGCCAGCGCCTCGGCAACGGCGTCCTGCGCGGCATCCTCGGCCAGGCCGACGTCACCGGTCACCCGGGCCAGGGCGGCAACAATCCGGGCGCCTTCGATGCGCCATAGCGCGTCGAGACGTCCCGGAACTGCTGCCTGATCCACGGCTATTTGTTGCCCGCGTTCAGGTTCTCCTCTTCCTGCCGCCACAGCTCTTCCTTCTGGATGTATTCGTTGTCCGCAAAGTCGGCGAAGTCGGAGGCTTCGGTCACACGGCGGACCTCGAGTTTCGATCCTGGGCCCAGGGGTGCGCGGCTGGCCCATTCCGCGGCCTCCTCGCGGGAACCTACCTGCACAATCCAGAACCCGTTGAAGAGCTCGTGGGTTTCGCCGTAGGGGCCGTCGGTGACCAGCGGCGGATCCTCGGAGAAATCCACCACCAGGCCGCTGCCCTCGGAAAGGTCTGCGAGGCCTTCGCCGCCGAGCATGACTCCGGCATTGATCATGGACTCGTTGTAGGCGCCCATCTGGTTGATGATCTGCTCAAACGGGATGTCCTTGGAAGCCTGCACGGCTTCCTCCGTGGCCCGCATGATGAACATGTACTTCATGGCACTCTCCCTGCTGCTTGTTCCGTAGAAGGTGCTGATGCGCCTTCTACTATGACGTCGAACGGGCGCGATGGATATCGACAGCGGGGAACAATTTTCCTGCCGTTGACACAGGAAAACCCGGCGACGCCGTTCGCCGCCGCAGGCGAGCGGCAGGCGAGCGGCAGGCAGGGGAGTGGCGGACTCCGGTGCCCGAGGCCGTCGTCGTATGGAAGGTTCCGGGGATACCTGTTTTTTGTGCGACATCGCCAACGGCGGGGCCGGCGCGAACATGGTCTACGAGAATGACGTGATCGCCGCCTTCATGCTGAAGTACCGGCGAGGTGTGACAGCTTTTGAGCCGGTCCACGAACGTTCCCTGAATCAAAAGTGCCGCCGACGCGGCCATCAGTATGGAAACTACCCCGACGGACCGAGGAAACGAGCGAGACGATTCTTGTGCTGCGGCCGTTTCTCCCTGAGCCCGTACGACTCGCGCGGCCTCAGTGCCGGACGCTTCGTCTGGCCTTATGTCCTGGGCTGCCGCCGACCCTTCAGCCTCAATACGTGCGGCAGAACCAAGGCCAGCAGCGCAGCGCCCACACCGCTGAGTACAAGTAAATCGACCATCACCGAGTGCGGTGCCGAACCGTCCGTAAACGCCCGGACATGCGAAACTGCGAATCCCATCGCAGCGTCCGGCATGAAGAGCAGCACCGCGGGAATCGAATACGCATACAAAATGAAGGAAATTGCTTTCGACCGCCCGCGTGCTGACCCTGCCTTTATGGCCAGGAACCAGCAGGAGATAAAGGTTATTCCGGTCCACAAAACAAGCCAGACGGTATTACCCAGATGTGACCCTCCCTGGAATGCCGCGTACGAATCAAGCAATCCCAGGCCGGTGTATTGCGCCGAGACGACATACACCAAATAGAGACCAAAAATCCATGGCACGCCGGCAGCTAACCAAGGACCCTTAGTCTGCCGGCGTTTTACCATGAGCTGATCCTACAGCTACCAGTTGCAGGTTGCCGATAGCGGACGCATTCCAATTCGTTTACGCCAGTTAGGCAGCGAGGGCCGGTTGATTTCCAAATCAAAAGTCCCCCACTCCGCAATGCCTCCCAGGACGTGGCATTCCCACTGCTGGCGCATTGAAGAAGTGAAAATCCACGACGGATGCTTCTGCTTCAGAAGGTTCCACCCCGAGGAGACGAACTGACCGGCAGCAAAGATCACATCATGACGGCCCCACGCGGAGAGTTGCATGGACAGCTGGTTTGAGCGGTAGGCGCTGCTCCAACGCCATTCGGACCACTTGAAGAGCTGCCACCAGGCGTAATACACCTTGGGATCGGCAACCACCGGATAAACAACCCCGGGGGCGTTGTGGTCAACAATCTGGGTGACCGTATTCCCGGCCATTTCGTAATGCGTCTCCACCGGGTTCCCGGCAGCGTCCTCTGCCCAAGCCGGCAGAATCATCCCTTGCGAGGAGCCGTCAGCTCCCTTCAGAGCAACCGCACCTTCCGGAGTCAGCTCCAGAACAACGCCGTCCTCAACGTCGATCTGATAGTCGTACCTCCCGGGCGCGATCTCGTCGTTGATTACGGTGAGGACGCGTACTGATCCGTCGTCGAGGGTCTGCACACCCACATCGACAATCCCTTCCGGATCCATGTAAATGGCCGTTCCGTCGTCCTGGACTTCGGCGTCTTCGGCATACTCGGGGGTCGGCAGCCCCAAAGTTAGCTCGATACCGTCGGACCCGCCGTCAAGGACGGCCTCAGCCTCCTCGCCGTCCCGAGAGACCTCCACGCTGCCTTCTTCAACACTTGAGCTGATGATTTCAGTTGTCTCGGAATCGGGAAGGACCGGCGCGGCATCATCCTGGCCCGCTGCTTCCACTGCAGCCTGTATAACGGACACCGTGGCGTCGGGTGATTTATGGTCTGCGGTGCTGTATTCATTCGCATTGGCTGCAGCAGGGGCCAGCAGGCAAAGCGTCAGTGAAACGGCCCCGACTTTTAGCGAATGCCGATTTGGACAATAAATTTACCATGTAATTCTCCCCCAATTGGATATCCAATTCCCCGGCCAGCTGGCCGGGAAATCGAACACTATCCGGAACTCGGGTTGCAGCCAATTGCCTGTTCAATACGAGCAGCAAGTAGAAGTCAATTCGGATGTGAGTACCCGTCAGAACTACTCCCAGATCCCTATTCGGCATATCAAATGGACAGGGGCCGGGCTTTAGGTTCCCCCGCTGGGCTGTTCACCTGCCGTTTTCCGTCGGCCGGAAATGCCGGCCTCCGGCATGTCGCAGTGCTGATAGCACCAAGTCCTGCTGCACCAAGTCCTGCTCGTGAATACACAAGCGAGCCATGCGTCCGCGTCGGCCTGGACGCATGATGCGGCGCTCCGCCCGTAGGTGAGGTTGAGCCAGGTAAGGAATCTGATGGTTTCGCTGATTTCCTGTTTCGCGTTGCGCACGGGGCCGCGGGTGAGTTTTCCATCTGTGGAGAGGCTCCGGATGCGTCGCAGGTGGTGCCAGCGGGCGAATGACTCGATAGGACGCCGAACCTCTGGGTCATCAATGCCGTCGAGCTTACTGGCTAGCCACCGCTCAAAGAGAGCGAGGTAGTGGTCCCGGACCGGGAGCAGGTTGTGGTGGGGGAGCGGCAGACGTTCCACGCTCAGGCTGTTTGGTTCGTTGTCGAGCGTTGCGTGGCTGATGGGGGATGCCTGGGGATGTTGCCGTGACGGAAACAGGGTCCTTGTTTCGTAGATGAGGCTGATGCGCCTTCTACTATGACGTCGAACGGGCGCGATGGATATCGACAGCGGGGAGGAATTCCTTCTTCCGTTTGACACCGGAAAACCCGGCGACGACGCTTGCCGCCGCAGGTGAGTGGCAGGCAGGGGTGCGGTCTCCCGGTGCCCGAGATTGTCGTCGCTTGGAAGCTTTCGGGGACACCTGTATTTTCTGCGACGTCGCCAGCGGCGGGTCCGGCCGGAGCGAACATGGTCTACGAGAATGACGTGATCGCCGCCTTCATCGATACGAGTCCTCTGACCCCGGGTCATGTAGTTGTCACCCGCGGGAGCACTGCGCGTATCTGGCGGACGTCAGCTGGAAGAGCCGGCGCAGCAGCTCCGGAACGGGCTGGATCTGATGAGGTGAACCACGGAAGTAACTCCAGCACCATATCGGGGGAAATCCTGTCCGCCCAGGTGTGCCGGGGGACCCCCTTCTCAACGCTAGTTGACATAATGTGGATTATCGGCGTTTATATAAGGGTGCCGGAAGTGGCAGAAACCACAGATATGCCCGAAGCGTCCATCCAGCCCCGAATGTCCGCTGGTCCCCCGTTTTTGGCTCTTTTTTCACGTTTCGCCGGCGCCGGGAACATCCAGTAAGCCTGAGGCTGCTGCCTTGAGGGTCAAAAGCTGCCTGAGGGGCCACAGGTCCCGAAAACGGCCGACCTGGTCGGACCATTTCGGGGCCTCCCATCCGCGGATGCACCCTGGCGTTTCAGTTGACATAACGTCCCCCGGTGACCAGCGGCCGCCGTTCGTGCGGCTTTACATAACCGGTCAGTCTGCTCCTGCCCTGCCGGAAAAACGACGGACCTGGTTGCACGGTTTCCCGCCTGCGCCGGCGCCCGGGCCGGTTCCTTTGCAGTTGACATAACGCATCGCACCGCAGGGGCAAAGGTTGACATAACCCGCCGTTCGGCACTGCCCTGCCCCGGTACGCCGCCCTCCGGCAGCCGTCCCCGCACCGGACCGCCGGCGGGAATACAAAATCACGACGGGATGTTGATCACTTTCCCGCCGTATTTCGTCATCCGTGGTCCGCCACGCCTGTACGGTTTGGTGCAGCGACTTTCGTTGCCCTATATGATCTACGCTTCACCCCCCCACAATCAGGAGATAAGCACAAGAAAATGGCTACCGATTACGATGCCCCGCGCGTCAAGGAAGAAGACCAGCACACAGACTCCCTGGAGGGTCTGAAAGCTCAGCAGCGTGGCGGAGCGATGACTGCAGTCATCGATGTCGAAGAGTCAGACGCCATTGACGGTTTTGACCTTCCGGGTGCGGATCTGTCCGGCGAGGAACTCCTCATCAAGGTGGTTCCCCCGCAGGCCGACGAGTTCACCTGCATGTCCTGCTTCCTCGTACGTCACCGCTCACAGATTGCCCGCGAAAAGAACGGCGAGGCCTACTGCGTGGACTGCGAGGGCTAGTCTCTCCCCGAGCCGCACAGCCGGGTTCCGCCCTACGGCGGTCCCCGGCTGTTTGTCTTTAACGCGTCACGCTCCCCCGTAGACTCTCCCGCATGAGCACCCATCTTCCAGCCTCAGCACGTCCGCTTACCGCGGCGGACCGGAAACTCGTGGACCTGGCCCGCAGAACGATAGACGCCGCCACTGACGCCGGGCCCGGCGAAGACGGCATCCATACCATGGGCGCGGCGGTCCGCACGGCCGACGGCGGGATGCACGCGGGTGTGAACCTGTACCACTTCACCGTCGGTCCCTGCGCCGAACTTGTTGCTCTGGGCGCAGCCCGTGCGGCCGGGACCGGTGATCCCAGTGTCATCGTCGCCGTCGGCAACCACGGCCCCGGCGTGCAAAGTCCGTGCGGCCGGGACCGGCAGGTTCTTGCCGACTACTATCCGGAGATCCGCGTGATCCTGCCGACGCCGGACGGCCCGGTCAGCATTGCCGCACGTGACCTGCTGCCGCTGGGATTCGTCCCGCCCGCCGCATAACGTCCCCATGCCCGCCTCTCCCCTGCTGCGTCCCTGGACGGCCGCCGATGCGCCGGACCTCCATGCCGCCTTCACCGCCGATCCCTCCCTTGAATACCAGCTGGGCCGTCGGCTCGACGACGCCCGGCAGGCTGCAGAGTACCTCGAGGCCAGCCTCACCGGATTGGAGCGGCGCCGCAGCTTCGCGGTCGATGTGGACGGCGTGGCCGTGGGCAATATCGGAATCAGCGCCATCGATCCGCGGCACCAGACGGCCTGGATTTCCTACTGGATTGCACCGTCTGCGCGGGGACTGTCCCTGGCCGCCCGCGGTGTCGCATCCGCTGCCGCCTGGGCTTTCAGCGACGCCGGCCTGTTCCGCCTCGAGCTGGGACACCGGACCAACAACCCTGCATCCTGCCGGGTGGCGCTGCGGGCAGGCTTCCGCTCCGAGGGTATCGAGCGGGGGAAGCTGAGGTACGGCGACGTCCGCTTCGACGTGGCAACCCATGCGCGGCTGGCCAGCGACCCGCAGCCCGGCATCGTGCCGCTGCCGCGTCAGTCCCCCGGTTCCTCCACGTCCTGAACCACTTCGTTGCGGCGCAGGAACCACGGCCGGAAGGGCGGATCGAAACGCGCGAAGCGCGGATTCCCGAAAGCCGTGAACCCCGCTGCGGACACCGCCGCCAGAAGGGCCGCCCGATGGCTCTGGTAGTTCGCTTCGCTCCACCGGCCGGAAAACGACAAGGCCGCGGCCGCCTGCCCGGGAACGGGAACAATGCTCACGGCCGGGTCCTCCGGCACGGGGGCGGCCGTGGCTGCGGCGGGCAGGACGAACGCAACGATGAAGGCTCCCGGAACCGGACTCGGTTCCAGCAGCACCGGCGCCGTCATGGCCAGCGGCATCCCGGCCGTTCCGGCGAGGTGCGGTGCCCCTTCGCCCGGGGACGAGTTCTGCCCGGTGATGTAGGCGTATAGGTGCCTGAAGCCGGTGTTCCCCGCCCCCTGAAAGCCTGCGTTCACGGTGACCTGGGCCAGCAGGTGCGCAGGGTAATGGCGCAACTCGAACCCTGGATACCGTCCCAGGACGGTGTACGGCTGCTGCTCGGTCATGGTGCAGACGAGGTTACGCCCTTCGGCGGCACGGGAACACTGCAGCGGCCACTAGGATAAAGCGGTGCCCACCGATTCCACCGCCCTGCTGCGAGACCTGGTCCTGCCGATGCTCGAACAGGACCTCGTGCCGATAGTCCAACTGGGGCACCCCGCCCTCCGCCGCGCTGCGCTGCCGTTCAACGGCGAACTGGACGCCGTCGAACTCGACGCCCTCATTGCGCTTCTGCGCCGGGTCATGCATGCCGCGCCCGGCGTCGGCCTGGCGGCACCCCAGGTGGGGATTCCGCTGCAGATCGCCGTACTGGAGGACACCTACGACGTCGGAGCCGAGTCCGCGGCCGTCCGTGAACGGTCCGCGCTGCCCTTCTTCTCCATCATCAATCCCCGCTACGAGGCCGACGGCGAGGAAACGGCGGAGTTCTTCGAAGGCTGCCTTTCCTTCGAGGGATACCAGGGGGTGGTCCGCCGGCCACGGTCCGTGGTGCTGGACTACACCGATCAGCAGTCCCGGCAGCGCATGGAACGCTTCACCGGCTGGCAGGCACGGATAGTCCAGCATGAAACGGACCACCTTGACGGCACCGTGTACGTGGACCGGATGCTTTCCCGGTCGCTGTGCAGCAATGACGAATACTCCCGCCGCTGGGCCACGCCGGACATCGGCGAAGCCCAGCGCATGCTGGGGTTCTAGGCCCGGCGGACCCTAGGCCCGGACCGGTTCCGGCTCACGTGCCTGCTCCGGGGACGGATTCTGCGGCGTCGGGAGCCAGCGGGACCACCAGTTCAGCAGGTGTTCAAAGCGCCGGCGCCGGTGCCAGGGTGTGCCGCTGCGGGAGAGCTCATGGTTTTCGCCGGGGAAGAGCAGCATCTGGGTGGGCACGGAGCGCAGCTTCAAAGCGGTGTAATAGCGCTGTGCCTGCTCCACCGGGCAGCGCAGGTCGTCTTCGGAATGCACCACGAAGGTGGGGGTGCGGACGGCGTCCACGACCGCCATCGGGCTCTGCGCCCGGACCGCGGCCGGATCGGTGCCGGTGTAGCCGGCGCTGAAGAACCAGCCAATGTCCGCCGAGCCGACAAAGGACAGCGGATCCAGGAAGCCGCGTTCCACCACGGCGGCGGTGAACCGGTGGTCGTGCGCGATGGTCCAGGCGGTCAGGTAGCCGCCGTAGGAACCGCCCATGATCCCCAGCCGGCTTCCGTCAAGTTCGGGATGCGCGGCCAGCGCACCGTCCACGAAGGCCAGGACATCGGCCAGGTCATGGGTGCCCATGGCTTCCTTGATGCTGCGGCCGTGCGCCTGCCCGTAACCGGCCGACCCCCGGGGATTGCACATCAATACTGCATAGCCGGCCTTGGTGTAGACCTGCGTCTCGTCGAAATAGCCCCAGCCGTACTGGGAAAACGGTCCGCCGTGGATATTGAGCAGCACCGGGTGCGGGCCGGGCCCCTCCGGCAGGGCCAGCCAGCCGTGCACGGGATAGCCGTCCGCGGAGGGGTGGGTTTCCTCCGCCGGCAGTGCCACCACGGTGTCCCGGCGGAGCGTTTCGGAGAAATCCGTGACCGTGCGGAACCCGCCGTCGTCGACGACGGCAAGGTCGCCGGCCGTCTGCGGATCGGTGTAGCTGACCACCACGGTGCCGTCCGCCGATCCGGCGGCTTCGATGACCCGGGGGCCGGCTGCCAGCACTTCCACGCGTCCGCGGGGATCCACGGCCAGGAGTTCCCCCGTTCCGCGGGTCCGGTTAAAGACCAGTACCTCGGCCCCCAGATGCGGCACGATGGTGCCGTCGGACAGGTCGACGGTTTCCGGGTCCGTGAGGCGGCGGACCGCCGTCGGATCCGCAGCCGGTGCCGCATACAGGGCGGTGTTGCGGGCGACGAAATCGGTGCCGGTGACGGAAACCTCCTGGCCCAGGTAGAACAGCCAGTGGCCGTTGGTGCTCTCCACCGGGTCCGAGACCGTCAGCGGGTTGCCGGGGTCGTGGCTGGTAAGCCGGGTCAGGCCGGTACCGTCGGGGCGGATGCTGAAGACATCGGAGACGAGGGAAGCGTCCAGGTCCGGCGAGGACGTGAACAGGATCCTGCTTCCGTCCGCCGAGAACACCGGCTGCAGGTGGTCCGCGGCGTCGGAGGTCAGCTGCACGGCGTCGGGCAGCCCGGTTTCGGAGCCGGCGTCATCCATCGCCCTCCCCCGGGGCTCGATGTACGGCCCGGCGTCGAGGTCCGGGAGGGTCACGTGGAAGATCTGCACGGGTTTGTCGCCGGTGTAGCCCACGCCGTTCATCCGGTATTGGAAGGTCGTGATGAGCCGGGGATCCTCGGCGCCGGGTCCTACGCCGTCGGTGGTCCCGTACCGGCCCTCCTCCGGCACCCGGGAGGAAAAGACCACGCTGCCCCCGTCCGGTGAGAACTCAAACCAGGAGACGCCCAGCAGTGCGTCCGTCAGCTGCACGGGCTCCGCGATGCCCGCGCCCAGCACGTACAGCTGTGCCGGTTCCCCCGGTGCTGCCCGGAGGAAACCCAGGCTGGCACCGTCGGCACTGTACTTGGGCATGGTGTCGCGGAAACCGCGGGTGAGCCGTCGCGGCCGGCCTCCCGGCGTCAGCGGGACGCGCCACAACTGCCCGGTATAGGCATCGGCACGGAAGTCCGGGCGGGTCACAGAGACCACGCAGTGCAGTGCATCGGGATGCACGGCAGGGGCGGAAAGGGAATTGATGAGAGACAGGTCACGTGGGTTCACGCTCCGAAGCCTAATGTCCGCGGACGTCCGGGCCAACTGCCGCCTTAGGATGGAGTTATGCCTTCCCTGCCGCTGCTGGTCTGTCCCGTCTGCGGAGCAGGCCTCGAACCCGACGACGGCTTCCGGACCCTCAGCTGCCTCGCAGGGCACCGGTACGATGCGGCCAAGCAGGGGTACTTCAATCTCCTCACGGGCAGCGGCACCAAATTCCAGGCCGACACCGCGGCCATGGTCCAGGCCCGCGCCGACTTCCTGGCAGCAGGTCACTATCAGCCCATGGCGGCCGAGCTGGCACGGCTCGTGGCCGCCGCCGCACCGGACGCGGCAGCAGTCCTCGACGCCGGAGCGGGCACCGGCTATTACCTCGGCGAGGTGCTCCGCCCGCTTCCGGACGCCTCCGCGGTGGCACTGGACATTTCCAAATACGCCCTGCGCCGGGCTGCCCGGGCACTGCCCGGCTCCTACGCGCTGGTGTGGGACGTCTGGAGGAAGCTGCCGCTGCGGGATGCGTCCGTGGATGTGGTCCTGAATGTTTTCGCACCGCGGAACCCGCCCGAATTCCACCGGGTCCTGGCCCCCGGCGGCATCCTGGCCGTGGTGACGCCCCGGCCGGAGCACCTGCAGGAAATCCGGGCAGAGGCGGCAATGCTAGGCATCGCGGGCGAGAAGGAGGAACGGGTCGCCGCGTCACTGGCGTCCGGGTTCACTCCCCTGCATACCGGGCACTGCACCTACTCGATGCGGCTGCACCGCTCCGACCTCCGAAACGTGGTGCTGATGGGTCCCTCCGCCCGGCACCTGGACCCGGCCGTCCTTGAGCGGACCCTGGCAGCCCTGCCCGATCCCGTTGCGGTGACGGCATCCTTCACCCTGCAGATCTTCCGCGCCGGCTGAGCCCGCGCGGCGCGAAACGTTATCCTTCCGACGTCTGCGGCACTAGGTCTGCGCCGCGGACTCGGGCAGAATGAACTAAACGCCGGCACAGCGTGCCTGCAGCAGGTCCGGGAGACAAGGGGAAAACGTGATGCAGGAAGTCTACGAATGGATGCTCAGCTACGGCTGGGCCCTCTGGCTGGTTCTTTTCCTTGGCTTCGCTGCCGTGGAGGCCCTCACCCTGGACCTGTTCTTCGGAATGCTCGCCGTGGGCGCCCTCGCCGCCATGCTGACCTCGTTCTTCGCCGTCCCGCTGTTCCTGCAGGTAGTGGTGTTTGCGGTGGTGTCCGTCCTCATGATCGGGGTCATCCGCCCGCTGGCGCTGAAACACCTGCAGCACACCACCAAGGACCAGTTGTCCAATATCGACCGGATCGTGGGCGCTCCCGCTCTGACGCTTGAGTCCGTGACGGGTTCCTCGGGAACGGTGAAGATCGGCGGCGATACCTGGACCGCCCGCAGCGTCGACGGGTCCCGGCTGCCTGCCGGCGTCGAGGTCAGTGTGGCACGCATCGACGGTGCCACGGCACTGGTCCAGGCCGCGGGCACCGAAAAAACAGCAACTTACTGACGAACTCCGGCGGCCCGTCCGCCGGCCGAAAGCGCGGGGTCCTTTCCGGGGTCCTGCTGAACCAAACCGCCGGGTTCTTTCCGGGTCCGGCGGACTCAGAGGGGGAACATGAGCGCAACAGCAGTCCTTGTCATTCTTGCCGTCCTGGTGATCTTTGTTTTGGTCGTCCTGGTCAAGGCGGTCAAGATTGTCCCGCAGGCCCGGGCGGGTGTGGTGGAACGGCTCGGCAAGTACCAGCGGACACTGAACCCCGGCCTGACCATCCTGATTCCCTTCGTGGACCGCATGCTGCCGCTGCTGGACCTGCGCGAACAGGTGGTCTCCTTCCCTCCTCAGCAGGTCATCACCGAGGACTCCCTGGTGGTGTCCATTGACACCGTGGTCTACTTCCAGGTCACCGACGCCCGGGCTGCGACGTATGAAATCGCGAACTACATCCAGGCCGTGGAACAGCTGACCACCACCACGCTCCGCAACGTGGTGGGCGGCCTGAACCTGGAAGAGGCGCTGACCTCCCGTGACCAGATCAACGGCCAGCTGCGCGGCGTCCTGGATGACGCCACCGGCCGCTGGGGCATCCGGGTCTCCCGGGTGGAGCTCAAGGCCATTGAACCGCCCCTGTCGATCCAGGATTCCATGGAGAAGCAGATGCGGGCCGAGCGGGAACGGCGCGCAACCATCCTGACGGCCGAAGGCACCAAGCAGTCGCAGATCCTCACCGCCGAAGGCCGCCGGCAGGCCGCCATCCTGGCTGCCGAGGGTGACGCGAAAGCCGCCATCCTGCGCGCAGACGGTGAATCCCAGGCCATCGCCAAGGTCTTCGAAGCCATCCACAAGGGCAATCCGGACCAGAAGCTGCTCGCCTACCAGTACCTGCAGACCCTGCCGAAGCTGGCCGAAGGCACGTCCAACAAGCTGTGGATCATTCCCAGCGAACTCGGCGAGGCACTTAAGGGTGTCGGCAGCGCACTGGGTGACTTTGTCCCGGACTCGGTCAAACAGTCCTCCAACGGCACCTCTCCGGCACAGAGCGCCGGTTCCGCTGCAGCACCGGGCAGCACCGGCGGGCTCTAAAGCCGCCTGGTAGGCGGTTCCGTGCGCGTACCGGTATAATTGTCTGTTTGCCGGACAATAGCTGCGGCACCGAACGGGACCGCCGTCGGGAACAGCTGCAGCGCCGTCGGCGTTGTAAGAACTGTGGCGGCAAGGCGGCCGGCCGGTCCGCCCCCAGGGCGGCAGGCGGGTTTGGCACCGGCATAACAAAGGGATCCGCCAGCGGATCCAGCGGATTGAAGAGGGAGAAAAGATGAGCGATCGTAGCCTGCGGGGTATGCGCCTCGGCGCGCAGAGCATGGAGACTGAATCCGGTGTGGAGCCGGCTCCCCGCCAGCGGGTGGAATACCGCTGTGAGGACGGCGAGCGTGTTTTCGTAACTTTCGCTGCCGAAGCGGACATCCCGCCGGTCTGGATCTCCAAGACCGGCAAGGAAGCCCTTCTGGTGAACGGCGAAAAGCCGGACACCAGCAATGACAAGCCCGTGCGTACGCACTGGGACATGCTGCTGGAACGCCGCAGCATCGAGGAACTTGAGACGATCCTCCAGGACCGCCTGAACATCCTGCGTGAACGCCGCGGAGAGCGCACCAGCGCCTAGCTCTGGCGCACCGGCCGTTTATTTCGGCCGCACAGCAGAGACAAAAAGCGGGGCGGCTGCCAATTGGCAGCCGCCCCGCTTTTTCGTGGTGGCTCAGCCGCGTCCGGTGAGCTTCTGCCAGCGGGCGGTCAGTCCCCAGCGGGTCACATTGGCCATCGCCTCGACCACGATGTTGCCGCTCATCTTCGAGTCCCCCAGCTCGCGCTCAACGAAGGTAATCGGCACCTCGGTGATGGACAGCCCCATGCGTGCCACGCGGAACGTCATGTCCACCTGGAAGCCGTAGCCCACGGATTCGACGGCGCCCAGGTCCAGCTGCTCGAGGGTGCCGCGGCGGAAGGCGCGGTAGCCGGCCGTGATATCGCGGACCGGGATGCCCAGCATGAACCGCGAATATGTGCTTCCCGCACGGGAGAGCAGTTTGCGGTGAAGCGGCCAGTTGACCACCGATCCCCCCGTGACCCAGCGGGAACCGATGACGAGGTCTGCGCCGGCCTTGGAAGCCTCCAGCAGCCGGGGCAGTTCCTCCGGACGGTGCGAGCCGTCGGCGTCCATTTCCACCAGGATGTCGTAGCCGCGTTCCAGGCCCCATCGGAAGCCGGCAATGTACGCCGCTCCGAGCCCTTCCTTGCCCTTGCGGTGCAGTACGTGCACCTGCGGGTCTTCAGCGGCGATTTTGTCGGCGTAGGCACCGGTGCCGTCCGGGCTGTTATCGTCCGCAATCAGTACATCCGAATCGGGAACTGCGTTCCGCAGCCGCTTCAGTGTGATGGGGAGCGACTCGATCTCGTTGTATGTGGGGATGATGGTCAGGACACGCACTCGGTAAGCCTTTCAGCGGACGCACGCCGCGGTGTTCGGGGCCGGGACTGGAGAACTCCCCCGGCAGACTATCCAGTATATGGGAGTACTCGGCGCGTCAGGTCGGGCCCCGGGGCTCCGGACAGCACAACCGGGCGGGTCCAGCCGTCTTCGGGCCAGTTCCGGCGCAACTGCCGGACCTGTTTTCTACTGACGGTTGAACCCACCCGGTTGTGTAATGCCGGACCCGGTCACCGGCACGGCGGAGCATCTGCTCCGGTGCACGTAGTGCGGGCCATGGCAGCACGGATCCGGTAAAACGGCCCCCAAAGCACCCTCTGGAAGAGATCCAGTACAGCGCCCGGTATGCCTGAATCAGCCGGCCCCGACTGCGTTGCTCATAGCCTACGTGCTGGTCGGCCCCTGTCAATAAGGCCGCTGACTAGGACGTTTGTGTGTTCCTGCAGGTCAGACGCAGTTCCGGGGGGCTGGGAGCGGACGGGTAGTTTTACCGTTCACATCAGATCCGATGCGCGGTAGAGCTCCCGGCCGTTGTGGACCGTCTGCAGGCAGCGCGGCTGGTCGCCGTTGTCCAGGGCGGGCAGCAGCGGGGTTCCCGCGCGTGGATCAGTGCTCCATGCCGAGACGTTGGCATCCGGCGTCTGGACCATCAGTTCCTGCACCTCCCAGAGTGCGAAGGACGCAGGGGCACCGGCGGCCAGCTGGCCCCGCATGAAATTGCTCTCCCCTGCCGCGCGCCAGCCGGCCCGGGTGTGGCCGATAAACGCGGCCCGCGCCGAGACCCGCTCCTTCGGGTTGGAGTGGGACACTGCGGCGCGCACACCGGACCAGGGGTCCAGCGGCAGGACGGGAGTGTCGGAACCCAGGGCGACGGGCACGCCGGCGGAGAGCAGCGAGGCCATGCGGTTCATGTTTTCGCGCCTGTCGCCGAGGCGCTGCTCGTAAAGTCCGCCGGGGTGGCCCCATGCTGCATCGAACCCGGGCTGCAGGCTGACACTGACGCCAAAGCGCAGCAGTTCTGCGATGGCGGCGTCATCGGTCAGTTCTGCATGCTCCAGCCGGTGGTGGGCCGCCCGGACAGCCGCCTCCCCGACGGCGTCGGCGGCGATGCGCAGTCCGGCCAGTGCGGTGTCCATGCCGGCGTCGCCGATGACGTGGAAGCCGCCCTGCAGCCCGGCGCGGGTCATCAGTTCGAGATGGCGCCCGACCTGTTCCGCCGTCAGGTACATCGTGCCGGTGGTTTCGGGACGGTCGGTGTACCCCTCGCGGAGCGCGGCGGTCCGGGCGCCGAAGGAACCGTCAATATTCAGGTCCCCGGCCAGGCCCAACAGTCGGCCTTCGAAGAAGTCCACCAGGCCGGTTACTTCTGCCTCGTTCTCCACCAGCTGGCCCCAGTACGGCAGGACCTGCGGCAGCGGCTCGTCGCCGAGCGGCCCGTCGAGGCCCAGCAGCCGGCGCAGGTCCTCCGGCGGCGCGATGTGGGGTGCGGCCATTTCGGCCACTGCCACCACACCGCGGGAAGCGGCGTGCTTCAGGGCGGCCACCTGGAACACTGCGCGCTGGTCCGGATCGGCGTCGCGCGCGACGGTGCGGGCGGCGTCGTGGGCGGCACGGACAACGAACCCGTTGTCCCAGCCGTCGTATTCCTGCAGCCGCAGGTCCGCCGCCAGCGTGCCGGACACGGCCGCGCAGTGCACATCGGAGCGGGAGAGGTAGACGGCCCGGTTGCCGGACGCAGCATCAAGCTCCGCAGCGGTGGGCGCGCGCCGTTCCGGCCAGCGCGACTCGTCCCAGTTGGACCCCAGGATCAGTCCGGTGGTTCCGGCCGCATAGTCCGAGACTTTGTCCAGCAGGTCGGCAAGCGAGGTGCAGCCGCTCAGGTCCAGGGTGGTCAGGGACATGCCCAGTTCGGTGGTGTGGACGTGGGAGTCCACGAAACCGGGGGCAACCAGTGCGCCCTGCAGATCCACCACGTCCATCTTGCTGTCCTGGATGGAGGTAGCGGCCTGCTCGGAACCGACCCAGGCCACGGTGTCGCCGTCGACCAGCATGGCGGTGGCAAAGGGATCGCCGGCGCTGTAGACCGAACCGTTGCGGTAGAGCGTCAGGGTGCGGGCGCTCGGGATTTCACTGCCGTTCAAGGACTCACCTGTTTTCTGTAGCACGTTGGGATGGGAGGCGGGGTTCAGTCGCCGACGTTGGAGTAGGCGACGACGCCGCGCCGCACCAGGGAAATGGAGTCCAGGAAGCGGCGGCGCATGCCCGCCGGCAGATCCGGAACCTTGGCCAGCTGGTCCAGCAGGTCAATCACCTGCTTGGCCCAGCGGACAAAGTCCCCCGCGGCCAGTTCGGTGCCGTTCAGGGCCACCTGCAGGTGCTTGCCCTTGACCCACTTGAACATGGGCCACACCAGTCCCAGCTCCGGCTCGCCGGTCTGGGGCAGCCGGGACGCTTCTTCCAGGTCCGTGAGTTCGGACCACTGGCGGATGACGGTGTCCACTGCCGATTCCAGCGAAACGCTGGGCATTTTCGGCCGCAGTCCGCGCTCTTCCCGTTTGGCCTGGTAGACCAGGGCGGAGGCCAGGCAGGCGAGTTCGGCGGCATCAAGGTCATCGAAGGCCCCGTGTTCCAGCGACAGGGCGACCAGCAGGTCCTTTTCACCGTAGATCCGACGCAGTTTCTGCCCGGCGGGGGTCACGCCGTCGGTGCCGGTCTCGTCCGGGGTGACGTAGCCGTACCGGGTCAGCACGTCACAGACCCGGTCAAAGGTCTTGGCGATGGTGTTGGTGCGGCCCCGGATCTGGCCCACGAGGTTGTCGGTTTCGCGGCGCAGTTTCCACCAGCGCTCGGCCCAGCGGGCGTGGTCTTCACGGTCGCTGCACCCGTGGCAGGGGTGGGCGCGCATTTTCCGGCGCAGTTCCGCTATGGCCTTCTCCTGCCGCTCCGTGCCGGCGGTGTGCATGGCGTTGGCGCGGGCGGCTGCCGGCCGCGGCGGCCGGTGGTCATGCAGGGCATTGCGGAGCGAGGAGGACAGGTCGCGACGATCCTTGGGTGAGCGGGAGTTGAAGGATTTCGGGATGCGGATGTGCGATACCGGTTCCAGGGCGTCGTCGAGGTCCGCGGCACTGATGCGCCGGATCTGCTTGTCCTCGGTCAGGATGGCAGGCCGGACTTCGCGGGCGGACGCGTCCACGTCCAGCACGACGGCGTGGCCGGAGTTCCGGCCGCCGGGAAGGAAGACGATGTCGCCGGGGCGCAGGTTCTCCAGCGAGGCGGCAGCCGAACTGCGCCGATTCCGGGCCTTGGTCTTGGAAGCGGTGTTTTCCAGGTCCGAAAGCTGCCGGCGCAGGGCTGCGTACTCGTTGAAATCGCCCAGATGGCAGGTCATGGCCTTCTCGTAGCCGGCCAGCGACTCTTCGCGGGAGCGTACCTGCTTGGCCAGGCCCACGACGGACCGGTCCGCCTGGAACTGGGCGAAGGAGGACTCGAGGATCCCGCGGGCCCGTTCCCGGCCGAACTGGGCAATCAGGTTGATGCTCATGTTGTAGGTGGGCCGGAAACTGGAGTTCAGCGGGTACGTCCGGCGCGAGGCAAGGCCGGCCACGGCTGCCGGGTCGGTGCCGGGCTGCCACAGGACGACGGCGTGGCCCTCGACGTCGATCCCGCGGCGTCCGGCGCGGCCGGTCAGCTGGGTGTATTCGCCGGCGGTGATGTCCACGTGCGCTTCGCCGTTGAACTTGTCCAGCTTCTCCAGCACCACAGAACGCGCCGGCATGTTGATGCCCAGGGCCAGGGTTTCGGTGGCGAACACCGCACGGACCAGTCCGGCGGCGAAGAGGCGTTCCACCACTTCCTTGAAGGTGGGCAGCATGCCGGCGTGGTGGGCGGCGAAACCGCGCACCAGGCCTTCCCGCCAGGTCCAGAAACCGAGCACTTCGAGGTCTTCCTCGGGGATGTCCTGGGTGGCTTCGTCCACAACGCGGGCAATCTCCCGGCGTTCATCTTCATCCGTCAGCCACAGCCCGGACTCGACACACTGGCGGACGGCGCCCTCGCAGCCGTTCCGGGAAAAGATGAACGTGATCGCAGGCAGCAGGCCGTTGCGCTCCAGCTGGGCGATGACCTGCGGGCGGGAGGCGCGCTGGATGCGTGAAATCGGCGGGCCGCCGTGCCCGGCGCCGGACCGCCCGCCGCGCGGGGAATCCCGCCGTCCGCCGCGGGAGGAACCGCGCGGCCCGCCCCAGTGGCTGCGCTGGTTGACGCGGGACTCCGAGCGGGCCAGCTCCATCAGCTCCGGGTTGACCCGGTAACGCTCCTTGATGCCCGGCTGTTCGTCTGCGGCCTCGTCGAAGGACACATCGGATTCGAACAGGTCGAAGATGTCCCGTCCCACCATGACGTGCTGCCACAGGGGTACCGGCCGGTGCTCGGAAACCACCACGTCGGTGTCGCCGCGGACCGTGTCCAGCCAGGCACCGAATTCCTCTGCGTTGGACACCGTGGCGCTGAGCGACACGACCAGTACGTCGGAAGGCAGGTGGATGATCACTTCCTCCCACACGGCCCCGCGGAACCGGTCCGCCAGGTAATGCACCTCGTCCATCACCACGTAGCCGAGGTCCATGAGCGTGTCCGAGTTGGAGTACAGCATGTTCCGCAGCACTTCGGTGGTCATGACCACGACGTCGGCGTCGGGGTTGATGCTGGTGTCGCCGGTCAGCAGGCCCACCCGGTCGCTGCCGTAGGTTGCCGCCAGTTCACTGTACTTCTGGTTGCTCAGTGCCTTGATGGGCGTGGTGTAGAACGCCTTCAGCCCCTGCTGCAGGGCGAGGTACACGGCAAACTCCCCCACCACCGTCTTGCCGGCTCCCGTGGGGGCGGCGACGAGGACGCCGCGGCCTGCCTCGAGGGCCCCGCAGGCCTCGCGCTGGAACGGGTCCAGCTCGAAGCCCAGCGACTGCTCGAAGACCCCCAGACGGGTCCTGGCATGTTCGGAACGTTGTTTCGCGGCAAGGTACCGCTCCGAAGGAGAAGTCATAAACCCAGCCTATGCGCTGCGCCCGAAGCCGGATGCCACAATCATCGGTGGGCGAACGCCGTACCTGCGGCCTTACAGCTTGTCGACGGGGGTTGCCGTGTCGACCTCGGCCTCGACGGCAGCCTCGCGGGCGGCCTGCTTCCGGAGGCGGCGCCGGTCATTGATCAGGCAGATGCCCACCGCGAGGGAGAACAGCGCCAGCAGGGGTGCGGCCAGGTAGAACATGCTCAGGGCGTCGGCGCCGGGGGCTGCCATGGCTGCAAAGAGGCAGATGAGGAACACCGTGATGCGCCAGTACTTGATGATGGTCCGGCCGGTCAGCAGGCCGGCCAGGTTCAGCCCCACCAGGAAGACCGGAATGAGGAACGCAATGCCGAAGGCCAGCAGCAGCCGGAGCACAAAGGCCAGGTAGACCGAGGCCGTGATGACGTTGGAGCCGCCTTCGGGGGTGAACTCCGTGAGGACCCGCACCGCGTTGGGAAGGATCAGCCAGGCCAGGTAAACGCCGCCGATGAACAGCGGCACGGCTGCGGACAGGAATCCCAGGGCGGCCCGGCGCTCCTTGCGCTTCAGGCCGGGTGTGACGAACGCCCACGCCTGGTACAGCCAGACCGGGCTGGAGACCAGCAGCCCGATGAAGACCGAGACCTGGATCATCTGGTCGAACGGAGTTGCGACTCCCTCGAAGTTGATGGTGGTGAAGCGGCCGTCGCTGTTGCCTGCGTCCAGGAGCGGCTGGGTCAGGGCTTCAAAAACGGGCAGATACAGGAAGAACCCGCCGACGGTACCTAGGACAACGGCGATCCCGGACTTGAAGAGCCTGTTGCGGAACTCCCGCAGGTGCTCTTTAAGGGCCATCCGCCCTTCGGGGTTGGATTTGCGCCCTTTACGCAGCGCCACGGCTGCTAGCGGCTGGTGGGCGGGTTACCCGCAGAATCCGGGGAACCTCCCGGGGTGCCGGACGGCGGAGTCTGCCCGGGGAAGAACGTCTGGTCGGACGCCGCAGGATGCTGTTCGGGGTTCACGACCCGACCCTGAACCGGATCGGTGTCCGCGGGCTTCGAAGGGCTCTCGTCCTTCATCTGGCGTACCTCGGACTTGAAGATGCGAAGGGACTGCCCCAGGCTCCTTGCCAGCCCCGGAAGCTTCGGAGCGCCGAAGAGCAGAATAGCCAGTACAACAATGACGATGATTTGCCAGCCTTCAAGCCTCATGGCGGTGTCCTTTCGTTGGAAAATATACTATGTCAGAGTTCCGGGAAATCGCGCCATGCCCGCGGCTGGCCTTTGGCCATACGCCGCTCGACACGGCGGCGCCGTCTGGCTTCGCTGCGGGCCGTCTTACCGGCGTCGTAGGCCTTTCGTGCCTGGGCCGGCTCCGTGAAGATGCCTGCGGGCACCTCGTCGACGACCGTTGACTTCACGGTGTCCGGAGCGTTGAAGGACAGCTTCGCCGACGCAGCTTCGAATTCCCGGAGGATACCGAGGAACCGCTTGAACAGCCGGTAGCCGATCAGGGCATAGAAACCCGCGGCGCTTGCCGCGAGGGCAAGCCAAATCAGTATCCAGGACCACCAAGGCATACCTCCAGCATAGTGGAGACTGCCTGGCCGGTCCGACCGGCAGCTAGGCGGGCGGGTAGTTTGCGGCAGCCTCCTGCAGCCAGGCGAGGGTGGCTTGGCGCAGCTCGGCAGGCGCCGCGACGGAGGCCGTTCCGCCCAGCCGGGCCGTGAAGGCCGGAATCCAGCCGGTGTCGGCCGTACGCAGCTCCACCGCCGTCCGCCCGTCCGGCAACGCAGCCGTGCGTTCGGCGTCGTAGGCCTCGGCGACCCAGAGGGCGGCGGGTTCCAGGACCAGGGTGACCCGCAGATCCAGCGGGCCGGGAGTGAACAGACTGGCGGGGAACGCAGCCCCGGGCTCCGGGGCGTGGGTCAGCGCCGGCCCTGTCTCCCGCACGCCGTGGATACGGTCAACCCGGAAATTCCGCGGAGCCTCCGCCCGGTGGCACCACGCCTCGAGGTACCAGGTGTTGTCCACGGAGAAGAGGCGCCGGGGGTCGACGGTGCGGAGGGTGACTTCGTCGCGGCGCGGCACCAGGTAGCGGAGTTCGAGCTGGCGCGTGCCGGCAATTGCCTGCTGGAGTTCAGCCAGCACGGTGCCGCCGGCAGCATCGTCCAGGCGTGCCGCGACGGCGGTGCCGACGCTGCCGGCCTCCCCCGCGGCTTCGGTCAGTTTCTCCAGGGTGCTGGCGACGGCGGCGGAGGAACCGATGCCCGGCAGCGCCGACAGTGTGTCCAACCCCACGATCAGGGCCGCGGCCTCGTCCATGCCGAAACGCACCGGTTCGGAGAGGTTCTCGGCGTTCTCAATGTAGATCCGGTCGTCGTCGAAACTGACGTCCATCAGTCCGTTGGGGTAGTGCCGCGGCCCGCTCACGAACAGCAGGTCCAGGTCCTTGGCCAGCTGTTCCTTGCTGACACCGAAGGCAGCAGCGGTCTCGTTCATATCTGCGCCCTGGTTCCCCAGCACGTAGGGCACCAGGTCCAGCAGGCGGGTGAGGTGGTCCTGTGCACCCGCGGCCGCCGGGCGGCGCGCCGGAGCGGGGGCGTCGGCCAGCTCGAAGCCGGGCAGCGGCAGGCTCTGGGCTTCCAGTGCGCGCGTGAGGGCCGTGCGGACGGCGTCCACGTACTCAGTGGGCGCGACGGCGACGGCGGCCGCGCCCAGCGCAGCGGTGTCAGCGGCCAGCGCGTCCAGGTCACGGACCAGCAGATGCAGCCGGTCCCGGCCTGCGTCTGCTGCGTCCACGGATTCCGCCTGCAGCCGCAGCGCAGCTCCGGCCCCGGGGCGTACATCCACCACTGCCGGCTGCGGAGCATAGACATCATCCAGGGAGGCCAGCGAGGTGTCGATGTCGAAGTCCGCCGGTACGGTGTACGTGCCCGGCCGCAGCCGGACCGGACCCTCCATGCGGGAAAGCCGGAAGATCCGTTCCGCTGCGCGGTCCAGGTCGTAACCCACCAGGTACCAGTGGCCGAAACGGCTGCCCATCCCCCACGGCTGCACCCGGCGTTCGGACTGCGCGGCGGAGCCCGGCGGCCGGTAGCCGAAGGTCACGGGGGTGCGGGTGGTGGCAGCGCGCCAAACCTCGTCGAAATGCGGATCGTTGGTCCGGATGCTGGGCTGCAGGGGGATGGCGGCGGCGTCTTCGGGCAGCACGCCCCGGGCGGAGAGTTTGCGCAGCGCGCGGGCTGCGGCGGAGCCGAGCGAGGCCTGGTCCCACATGCGGGCAGCCAGGGTCAGGACGGCGGATTCCTCGGGGGTGAAGCGGACACCCGGAAGCCGGTACGCGTCCTGCCGGATGCGGTAGCGCTGGGTGGTGTTGTCCTCGAACATTGCCTCTTCGCTGTAGGACTCCACCGGAATGCCCTGCTCGCGCAGGAACGCCTTGTCCCGGTCGAAGAGTTTCTCCCGCGCATCGGCGGTGGCGGCTTCTGAGTACAGTTCAATCTCTTCGAACAACTCGTGCTTGGTGAAGCCCCTGCGCGTGGAAAGCAGCGCAATGACCAGGTTCAGCAGGCGTTCGGTTCTCTTGGCGGACACGGGAGCTAATCTACCTCCCTTCCGGGCCGCCGCATGCGAAAGGGGCGGGACCGCCGTCATTGATGACAGCGGTCCCGCCCCTTTCACAGGAGTCCGGATCAGCGGACGCCGAGCAGATCCACAACGAAGATCAGGGACTCGCCCGGGGCCACGGCGGAACCGGCGCCGCGGTCGCCGTAGGCCATGGAGGAGGGAATTTCCAGCCGGCGGCGGCCGCCGACCTTCATGCCCAGCAGTCCTTGGTCCCAGCCCTGGATGACCTGGCCAACGCCCACCCGGAAGTCCAGGGGCGTGCCCCGGTTCCAGGACGCGTCGAACTCCTCGCCGGTGGAGAAGGCTACGCCCACGTAGTGGGTGGAAACCGTGTCTCCGGCCTTGACTTCCTGGCCGTCGCCGACCACAAGGTCCTCAATGACGAGGTCGGTGGGTGCGTCGTGGGCCGGGAAATCAATTTCCGGCTTCTGGCGGTCGTATTCACGCTTTCCGAATGACATTGGTGCTCCTTATGTCTGGTGGGTCAGGTGTTAAGGCTACTTGACTTCCTTGATGTCCACGACGAAGACCAGCGGACCGGAGGGGCTGCCGCCGGAGGAGGGGTCACCGTAAGCCAGCTCGGACGGCAGGACCAGCAGGACCTTGGAACCGGCCTTCTGGCCGGCCAGCCCGTAGGTCCAGCCGGAGACGACGTTGGCGAGGGGGAATTCGGCAGGCTCGCCGCGCTCGTAGCTGGAGTCGAACGTCTCGCCGTCCCGCAGGCCGACACCGAGGTAGTCGGCTACAACCGTGCCGGTGGATTCGAGCACCGGACCGTCGCCTTCTTCAAGGACCTTCACGATCAGGCGGTCCGGTTCCTCGGCACCTTCGGGAACGGTGATGGACGGGGTGCCGTCTTCAGCGAACTTGACCTCGGGAAGCTTGCCGTCGGCCTCCAAGGCCTGAACGTCTTCGCTGCTCATCAGCAGGGTGCCGTCCTCATTCCGGGCGGCTGCTTCATCCGGAGTAAGCGTCGGGACGGTGTCCACGGCGCTGAGGAGGTTCAGGATCATCACCTGGGTAGGCTCGTCGCCGCTGCCGGCTTCAGCCTGGGCATCAGGGAAGGCATAAGCGACCTGGGAGCCGACCTTGGTGCCCAGCAGAACCTCATACAGGGCCGGGTCCTGTTCCTTGAGCGAATCATTTACCGCCAGCGTCACCGCGTCCTGGGCGTAGGTGTCGCCCAGGACACTGGCATCGTCGGCGTTCAGCGCGACGAATTTGAAGCTGACGCTCTGGCCTTCGGCAACCGGTTCCCCGTCGCCGGTGTGGACTACCTTGGCTGCGCCTTCAGTGATGTCCAGGGGTGCATCGAATTCAACCTCAGGGGGTGTTTCCTGGTCCTTGACCGTGACCTTCACGGAATCAAAAACACCTTCCTGGCCGGCCGCCTTGTCGGAGTCGCCGCCGGAACATGCGGTCAGGAACAGCAGGAAAGGCAGGAGAATGGCTAGTACTTTACGCACAGTACTTCTTTCAGTGGTGGACGGTGAGCACAGCGGCCCCGGGCGGATGCCGGTATACCGGGCAGCTCAACGCCGCACGGCCGCAACTGCCCAGACTAGCCGGTCCGGCTGGATGAAGCCTAGGTACGCGCGGCGGACGGGTCAGAGAGTGGACAGCAGCGCCTCTACCCGCTCGTCCACGGAGGCGAACGGATCCTTGCACAACACCGTCTGCTGGGCACGGTCGTTGAGCTTGAGGTGGACCCAGTCCACCGTGAAGTCCCGGTTGGCGGCCTTGGCCCGGCGGACAAAGTCGCCGCGCAGTTTGGCCCGGGTGGTCTGCGGCGGCTGGTCCACGGCTTCCTTGATGTCGCTGTCCTCGACCACGCGGGCCGTTTCCCCCCGGGCCTGCAGCAGATAGAACAATCCGCGGCGCCGCGAAATGTCGTGATAGGTCAGGTCCACCTGGGCCAGCCGCGGGGAGGACATTTCGAGTCCGTGCCGCTCGCTGACGCGGTCCACCAGTTTCTTCTTGATCGCCCAGTCGACCTCGGTGTCGATGCCCGCATGGTCGCCGGATTCAATGGCGTCCAGGGTCCGTTGCCACAGGTTCAGGACCCGGCCGACATGCCGGTTGTGCTCGCCGTTTGCAGCCACGAAGTCCATGGCCCGCTGCAGGTAGATCCGCTGCAGGTCCAGCGGTGTCATGGTGGACCCGTTGGCCAGTTTCAGCGGCTGCCGGCCCGAAAGGTCGTGGGAGGTTTCCCTGATGCTCCGGATCGGGTTCTCCAGGCGGAGGTCCCGCATCAGCACGCCGGCCTCGATCATCCGGAGCATCAGGTCCACGGAACCGGCCTTGAGGAGCATGGTGGTCTCGGACATGTTCGAGTCGCCGGCAATCACATGCAGGCGGCGGTAATGCTCGGCGTCGGCGTGCGGCTCGTCCCGGGTGTTGATGATGGGCCGGGAGCGGGTGGTTGCGGAGGACACACCCTCCCAGATGTGGTCCGCCCGCTGGGAGAACGCGTAAAGGGACCCGGACTGGGTCTTGAGGACCTTGCCTGCCCCGACCAGGAGCTGGCGGGTGACCAGGAAGGGAATAAGGATGTCCGCCAGCCGGGAGAATTCGAGCCTGCGCGGGATGAGGTAGTTTTCGTGGCTGCCGTAGGAGTTGCCGGCGGAATCGGTGTTGTTCTTGAAGAGATAGACGCTGCCGTTGAACCCTTCGGCCTTCAGCCGGTCTTCCGCTTCCTCCACCAGGTCCTCGAGGATGAGCTCCCCCGCGCGGTCGTGCGCCACCAGCTGCGCCAGATCGTCACACTCGGCGGTGGCGTACTCGGGGTGCGATCCCACATCGAGATACAGGCGTGAGCCGTTGGTCAGGAAAACGTTGGAGGAGCGGCCCCAGCTGACAACCTTGCGGAACAGGTAGCGGGCTACTTCCTCGGGGGAAAGGGGACGTGAATCGGGTCCGGAGTAGGCGATGCCGAATTCGGTTTCCACCCCGTAGATCCTGCGGTCCATCAGTCTCCTTCCGCGCTGGACAACAGACGGTCCAGCTCAACGGTGTTTATCCTGCGGAATGCCCTCACGGTGCCGCGGGTGGACAGCGGATCCCGGTCCAGGACGGCTACTTCCAGCAGCCCGGCTCCCAGTGGTTCCGCCGCCTGTCCGTTGCCGGAACCTTCTGCCGACCGCGTGGCTGAGAGTGCCTTGACGGCCGTGCGGACGGCGGACGCGAAATCCGCGTCCTGGTTCCAGCTCCGGCTGAGCGCTTCGTTGACGATTTCAGCCTGGCCGCCCATCACCGTGTAATTGCTTTCGTCCGCGATGGAGCCGTCGAAGTTCAGCCGGTACAGGCGGTCCGAATACGGGTCCTCCCCCACCTCCGCTACGGCAAGCTCTACTTCGAACGGTTTCCCCTCGGTGGTGAACACCGAGCCCAGGCTCTGCGCGTACACACTGGCCAGGCCCCGCGCCGAGACGTCGTCGCGGGAATAGGAGTACCCGCGTACATCGGCGAACCGGATGCCCGCCTGGCGCAGGGACTCGAATTCGTTGTACTTCCCGACGGCGGCGAAACCGATCCGGTCGTAGATTTCGCTGAGCTTGTGGAGGGAGGGTGAAGGGTTCTCCGCCACGAGGGCGATGCCGTCGCGGCAGGTCAGGACCACCACCGAGCGTCCCCGGGCGATGCCTTTCCGGGCGAAGTCCGCCCGGTCCTTCATCAGCTGTTCGGGTGAGACATAAAACTGCTGGGTCACGGCTACGCCTCCAGTCCGGCGGCGGTGCGCCTTGAGATCAGGTCACGGGACAGCTGCTGCAGTTCCCGCTCGGGGATCTCCCGGTTGCCTGCACTGTTGACCACATAGACCACCGGCCAGAGCCGGCGCACCATGTCCGGGCCGCCCGTGGCCGAGTCGTCGTCGGCCGCGTCGTAGAGGGACTCCACGGCCACCCGGACCGCATCCTCCTCGTCCAGGTTCGGCTGCCAGAGCTTCTTCAGGGCACCGCGTGCGAACACCGAGCCGGAGCCGACGCTGTGGTGCTCGTACTCCTCATACCGGCCCCCGGTGACGTCGTAGGAAAAGAGCCGGCCGGTCCGCCGCTGGGTGTCGAACCCGGCGAACAGCGGCACCACGGCCAGCCCCTGCAGGGCCAGCGGAAGATTCGAGCGCACCATCGCCGCGAGCCGGTTGGACTTGCCGTCCAGGCTCATGGGTGTGCCTTCGATTTTTTCGTAGTGCTCCAGTTCCACCTGGAACAGCCGGATCATGTCCAGTGCGAGCCCCGCCGTTCCGGCGATGCCCAGCACGGAGAAATGGTCCGCCGGGAAGACCTTCTTGATATGCCGGCTGGCAATCATGTTGCCCATCGTGGCCCGCCGGTCCCCTGCCATCAGCACTCCCCCCGCGTAGGTGAGGGAAACAATGGTGGTGGCCTGCGGTGCCAGCTCCGCCGCGGAACCGTTCGACGCCGGTCCCAGGGACCGGGAGGAGGGCAGCAGTTCCGGGCGGTGGCGGGTGAGATGGTCGGTAAAGGAAGAAGACGGGGCTTGATGAATGGAGTCGGCAGGGTCCCGGGGGGCCATCCGTTACTGACCGCCCTTCTGGATGAAGCCGCGGACGAACTCCTCGGCGTTGCTCTCCAGCACGCCGTCGATCTCGTCCAGCAGGTCGTCCACGCCCTCGGTCTCGGTAGAGGCCTCCGCTTCGGCTGCGGGGGGCGGGACGGCCTCGGTTTCCTCTTCTTCAACGGGATGCGTTCCGGTGTTTCTGCGGTCCTGGGTTGCCATGATGCCTAGCCCTTTCTTGCCCGGGGGTTGAATCCTAGTCCTATGGTGCCACGGCGGTGTCGGAACCGGTCAGGAGTCTGGTGACAAAATCCTCCGCATCGGCCGAAGCGTTGAAAAGTTCCTCGGTCAGTGCCCGGGTTCCGCGGAGCGGTTCCCGGGTGGGGATCCGCTGGAGCCTCCGGCGGGAGGGTAATTCGAAGATGATCGAATCCCAGCTCGCCCCGATCACTTCCTTCGGGAAGCGGGTGAGGCAGTTCCCCCGGAAGTAGGCACGGGTGTCATCCGGCGGGGAGGTGACGGCACGGGCAATCTCCTCATCGGTGAGCACCCGTTCCATCTGCCCCCGGGCCGCCAAGCGGTAGTACAGACCCTTCTCGGGCCGCATGTCGGAGTACTGCAGATCCACCAGGTGCAGCCTTGCATCGGACCAGGCCAGCCCGTCGCGCTCGCGGTAGGCCTGCAGCAGTTTCAGCTTGGCCACCCAGTCCACGGAAGCGGCGGCCTCCAGCGGATCCCGCTTCAGGGTGCCCAGCAGCCCGGACCAGCGGGCCAGGATGTCTTCGGTGTCCGGATCCGTTTCGCCGCCGGCCCGGGAGTGGGCCGCAGCCGCTTCGAAGTAGATCTCCTGCAGGTCCAGGCCCGTGACCATCCGTCCGTCGGTCAGCTCCACCAGCTGCTCCAGTGACGGGTCGTGGCTGATGGCCTGCAGCGCGCCCACCGGGTCGCGGAGCTCGACGGCGGGGGCGGTGCCGGCTTCGATCATGGACAGCACCAGCGACGTGGTGCCGATTTTCAGCAGGGCGGACACCTCGCTGAGGTTCGCGTCCCCGATGATCACGTGCAGGCGCCGGTACTTTTCCGCCACTGCATGCGGCTCATCCCGGGTATTGATGATCGGACGGCGGATGGTGGTTTCCAGTCCCACTTCCGTTTCGAAGAAATCCGCCCGCTGGCTCAGCTGGAAGCCCTGCCGCTGGTTGTTGGTACCGATGCCCACCCGGCCGGACCCGGCAATGACCTGCCGCGACACGAAGAACGGCACGAGCCCGCTGGCAAGGGCTCCGAAAGGGACGCTGCGGGGAACGAGGTAGTTCTCATGGGACCCGTACGAAACACCCTTGTTGTCGGTGTTGTTCTTGTACAGATGCACGGGCGCGAACCCGGGCATCCTGGCAATGTGCCGCATGGCGGCCAGCACCACTGCATCCCCCGCCTTGTCCCACAGCACCGCATCGCGCGGCCGGGTCACTTCGGGCGAGGAATACTCGGGATGGGCGTGGTCCACATACAGGCGTGCACCGTTGCCCAGGACCATGTTCATCAGCACCGGATTGTCCTGCGTCTGCTCTCCGTAGAGTGCGGCCGGGCCGCCGCCCTCCATGGCGATCTGTTCCGCGTCCAGCACCGGCGGTTCGTCCGTAAGGGAGGTGGGATCCGCCGCAGCCCGGGGAACGGCAAATCCCCGGGCGTCATTCAGCGGTGCCTCGTCCGTATAGTCCCAGCGGGTCCCGGACAGGTTGCCTGCACCGGTCCGCAGAGTAGCGGCATAGGCGTTGACGATCTGGCTGGAGAGCACGGTGGCGTTGGCGGACGGCAGGGACGGAGCGAGGACGCCGTACTCGGTTTCCGTCCCCATGACGCGGCGCACGGTCACAGATACTGCCCCGGGTTGGCGGCGGTTTCGATGGTCCGGCCCGGTTCCTGGCCTGCCTTGCCCTGGACGATGGTGCGGATGTAGGTGATCCGCTCGCCCTTCTTCCCGGAGATCCGTGCCCAGTCGTCCGGATTGGTGGTGTTGGGCATGTCCTCGTGCTCGCGGAATTCATCCACGACGGCGCGCATCAGGTGTTCAATGCGCAGGCCGCGCTGGTGCAGCTGCAGCAGGTCCTTGATGGCGTACTTCTTGGCCCGGTCCACCACGTTCTGGATGACGGCCCCGGAGTTGAAGTCCTTGAAGTAGAGCATCTCGGTGTCGCCGTTGGCGTAAGTGACCTCCAGGTATTCGTTGGCCTTGTCCTCGGCGTACATCTTCTCCACCGTGCGCCGGACCATGTCGTTGACCGTTTCCACCGGATCATAGCCGTGCTCGGCCAGGTCATCCCTGTGCAGCGGCAGGTCCGGGGTCAGGTACTTGGCGAAGATCTCCGCCGCGCCCTCGGCATCGGGCCGCTGGATCTTGATCTTCACGTCCAGGCGGCCCGGACGCAGGATGGCCGGATCGATCATGTCCTCGCGGTTGGAAGCGCCGATGACAATCACGTTCTCCAGCTTCTCCACGCCGTCGATCTCGCTGAGCAGCTGCGGAACAATGGTGGTTTCGACGTCGGAGGACACCCCGGTGCCGCGGGTGCGGAACAGCGAGTCCATTTCATCGAAGAACACCACCACGGGGCTGCCGTCGGAGGCCTTCTCCCGGGCACGGCCGAAAATCAGCCGGATGTGGCGTTCGGTCTCCCCCACGTACTTGTCCAGCAGCTCGGGACCCTTGATGTTCAGGAAGTAGCTGCGGGCGCCGAGCGTGCCGGTCTGCTCCATCACCCGTGCCGCCAGGGCGTGTGCCACGGCCTTGGCGATCAGCGTCTTGCCGCAGCCGGGAGGGCCGTAGAGCAGGATGCCCTTGGGCGGCTTCAGCCCGTGCTCACGGTAGAGGTCGGGGTGCATAAACGGCAGTTCGACGGCGTCACGGATCTGTTCGATCTGCGGGCCGAGGCCGCCGATGTCCGCGTAGGAGATGTCCGGCACTTCTTCCAGGACCAGGTTCTCCACTTCGCTGCGCGGGATCTTCTCCAGCGCGTAACCGATGCGGGTGTCCACGGTGAGGGCGTCCCCCACCCGGACCTTTTCCCGGCCCAGGGGGCCGTTGAGCCGGACCACGCGTTCGTCGTCGGCCCGTCCGATCACCAGCACCCGGTCCGGGTCCAGGAGTTCCTTCACCGTGAACAGTTCTCCGGCGCGTTCGAACCCGAGGGCGGCAATGACGGTGAGGGATTCGTTCAGCAGCACCTCCTGGCCCGGGACAATCTGTCCCAGGTCCAGGAGGGGTGACACCGCCACGCGGAGCTTGCGGCCGGACTGGATGATGTCCAGGCTTTCCTGGGCAGCCGCGATGGTGGTGACGCCGGGAACTGCGTCGCGGCGCTGGTTCACGGCGATCACCGTCCCGAAGCTGAAGGGCGTGGCGCCCTCGTTTTCCAGGGCGTCCTTCAACCGGATGATCTCAGCTTTCGCGGTCTCCAGCATGGCCACGAGCCGGGCGTTGTTGTGGGTAAGGGCAGCAAGCTGCCGGTCCAGATTTCGAAGTTTGTC
Organism: Arthrobacter zhaoxinii; assembly: GCF_025244925.1. Lineage (NCBI taxonomy): Bacteria > Bacillati > Actinomycetota > Actinomycetes > Micrococcales > Micrococcaceae > Arthrobacter > Arthrobacter zhaoxinii. The sequence goes on along the minus strand of NZ_CP104275.1, from coordinate 1,859,883 downwards.
CCTCAGGACGTTCAGTTGGCGTGCCTCGGTGCCTGTTACGGCCGCTGCGGACGCGGGCCGGGATCCCCCGGTCCCGGTCCCTGCGTTTTCGGGTTCAGCCATGATACCGACCGCCTTCACGTAGGTCTGGTTCTGTTCAATGACAGTAACCCAGCCCCGCGGAAGATACACCGGGTCCGGCGTCTTGTGTTTCGCCGGTTACCCCCGCTATGGGGTATCGGTCTCCTGCTGGAATTTCTCGGCGTTTTCGAGGGCTCCGCGCTGCACGGTGGAGCTTGCATCCTTAGCCGCACGGCGCAGCTTGTGGGCGGAGACTTCCCGCTCTCCCACGGCCGCGGGAGTCCACGCGTTGAGGTCCTCTTCGCTGAAGTTGGTTTTCGAAGCCCGGCGCTTGGCGACGAGCCCGGTGGCACCTTCAGCCAGGCGGCGGGCGGTCAGGAGGAAGCCGGTGTGGGCCACCATGCGGTGGTCCGGGCGCACGGCCAGGCCCTCGAGGTGCCAGCCGCGGACCATGGACTCCCAGCCGTCCGGCTCGGTGAAGCGGCCGTCGGCGCGGATGGCTTCCGCGGTGCGGGAGAGCTGGGTCACGGTGGCCACGTACGAGATCCACACCCCTCCCGGCGCGAGCACGGTGGCTACGGCGTCGGTGCACTCCCACGGGGCGAGCATGTCCAGGACCACGCGGTCCACGCTGCCCGGCTCCTGCGTCTTCACTACTTCGTCCTGGAAGTCTCCGAGGGTGATGTCCCAAGCGGGGTGCGGTCCGCCGAAGAAGGTTTCCACGTTGCCGCGGGCGATCTGCGCGAATTCCTCGCGGCGTTCGTAGGAGTGCAGGCTGCCGTGGTCACCGACGGCACGCAGCAGCGAGATGCTCAGCGCGCCGGAGCCGACGCCGGCCTCCACCACGCGGGCGCCCGGGTAGATGTCCGCCATGGTGACGATCTGGGCCGCGTCCTTGGGGTAGACGACGGCGGCACCGCGCGGCATCGAGAGGACGAAATCGGAGAGCAGCGGGCGCAGGATCTGGTACTGGTGGCCGGCGGTGTTGGTGACCACGGATCCTTCGGGCAGCCCGATGACGGTGTCATGCTGCAGGTACCCGCGGTGGGTGTGGAAGGCGCCGCCTTCCGTCAGGGTAATGGTGTTGCGGCGGCCCTTTTCATCGGTCAGCTGGACCCGTTCCCCGGGCCGCAGCGGACCCCTGCGGATCTCGGCGCCGTGGGGTGCAGCAGCGGTGGGCTGCTCCTGGTTTTCGGAGTTCATGGTGTTCCTTTGGTTCTTTTGCGGGGTTATGGGCGCCGGCATGGCTGCGCCGGGCGGGCAGTTGAAGCCGGAGGTGTCAGCGTCCGGGGCGGGCGGGTTTTCCGGTTACGGCGGCGACGACGGCGGCCTGGCGCAGGAGGCCGGTCACGGTTCCGTCGCGGTCAATGACGGCGTATTCGCTGCCCTGCAGCTGGGCCAGGTACTGGACGAGTTCGGATCCGGCGGCGGCTTCGGGAACATAGGCGCCGGCAGCCAGCGGGCGGGCGGCGGCACTCACCGGGACCAGTTCGGCCTGGTCGGCGGGAACGGAGGCCAGGGCTCCGCGGTCCACGAGGGCTTCGGGCTGGCCGGTGGCGGCAGTGATGACCAGGGTGGCTGACGGATGCTCACGCGCCAGCCGGAGGGCCTGCGACACGGGTGTTCCGCCGGGCAGGGACACGGCCGGTTCCATCAGGGCGCCGGCGCTGACCTGCGGCAGCCGCAGGCGCACCCGGGCGTTCGAAACAGCGGCCCCTGCCCCCATCCAGAGGAAACCGCACAGCAGGGCGGCCAGCAGGACCAGGCTCAGGGAGGGGGCGACGCCCCGGAGGTAAGGCGGCACAATGACGGCAGCCAGAAGCAGGACCGCGATGATGCGTCCAGCCCAGCCGGCGGCAACGGTGCCGCGTTCCTGGGACCCGGTGAGCTTCCAGACCGCGCTTTCCACCAGGCGTCCGCCGTCCAGCGGAAGTCCGGGCAGGACATTGAAAACGCCGATCAGTACGTTGGCGGATACAAAAATGAAGGTGACCAGCTCTGCCACTCCGCCGTCCGGGAGGAGCTGCAGGATGCCGAATCCGGCTGCGGCCAGTAGGAAGTTGGCTGCCGGGCCGGCCAGGGCAACGAGCAGTGAGCGGCCCGGAGTGGAGCGCAGGTCACCGAACTGGGTGTGCCCGCCCCACAGCGTGAGCACGATCTTGGAGGTGGGCCAGTGGTAGGCCCTCGCGGTCAATGCATGCGCTGCCTCGTGTGCCAGGACCGAGAGCAGCAGCAGGATCGCATAGCCCAGCGCAACGGCATAGGCACCGGTACCCAGGCGGGGGAAGGCATCCCGCACCTGCGGTCCGAATACCGCCACAATAAGCGCCGCAATGAGGAACCAGGAATAGGCGAGGATTACCGGGACGCCGGCAATGCTTCCCAGCGGAATGCCTTCCCGGCGCTGCGTGCCGGGTCCGGTACCGCTCACCTGACGGACTCCAGGACGGAGCCGGGAAGCAGCTGGTGCAGCGAGTCCACCCCGCGTCCGGCCAGGGAATCCCATTCATGCTTGAAGACCCCCGGGGGCAGCGGAACGAAGTTCGGTACCGTCAGCGTCACCAGTCCTGCCGCCTGTGCGGAGGTGGCACCGGGCAGGGAATCTTCAATAGCGACAACCCGGGCCTTGTCCAGGCCGGGAACGGAGCGGGAAAGCGTGTCGAAGGCAAGCTGGTAGGGCTCGGGGTCCGGCTTGCCCTTGCCGACCATATCGCCGGTCACCACAACGCCGAAGGTCCCGGCCGGCAGGGCGCGGAGGATCTCCTGCGCCAGCACCTGCTCCGACATGGTGACCAGGGCGCAGGGAATACCGGCGGCCTGCAGTTCGGTCAGGAGTTCACGGGCCCCCGGCCGCCAGGGCACCTCGCGGCGGACCTGCGCTGCCACCTGACCGATCAGCCGGTCAATGATGTCACGGATTCCGAGATCCACACCGGCCTGCCGGAGCATCCCGGCACTGACTTCCAGTGCCTGCCCGACCATGGCTTCGGCCTGGGCGTCCGTCCAGTCGACGCCGAAAGATGCGGTGAGGTCCTTCTCGGCAGCGATCCAGTACGGCTCGGTATCCACGATGGTGCCGTCCATATCCCAGAACACGGCCTGCAGTGCTGCGTCGGCTTGGCTGCGGGAAGAATCATCTGCGGTATTCAGGGGCATGTCCTCAGTCTACGTGGCGGCGTAAGCCGGTGTTTCTTTTGCTCTCCGCGAAGCACCGTGACGGGCTCCTGACATGCGGGTCGGACGGGGCATAGTGTGAAGTGGTGAGCAATACCGAAGGCTTTGAAGCCACAGGCCTCCAGGATTTTTTTGGCGACGAGACGTCCCCCGAGCGCGTCACGGTGATGCTGGCTGCGTTCGAAGGGTGGAACGACGCGGGTGAAGCAGCCTCCGATGCCCTGAAATTCCTGAGCCGGCACTGGGACAGCGAAAAGATAGCCAGTATCGACGCCGACGAGTACTACGATTTCCAGTTTACGAGACCGTCGATCAAGCGCACGGCCTCCGGCGGGCACCGGATCAAGTGGCCCACCACGCGGATTTCCCGGGCCGAGGTCCCGGACAGCAACCTGGACGTCATTTTCGTCACGGGCGTCGAGCCCTCGTACAAGTGGCGGGCCTACACCGCTGAACTCATTGCCCTGGCCAAGGAACTGGAGGTGGACTGCATTGTTCTTGCCGGCGCACTGCTCGCCGATGTTCCGCATTCGCGGCCCATTCCGGTGAGTGCGTCCTGCGAGGAAGTCGACCTGCAGGAAAGCCTGGGCCTTGAGTCTTCCTCCTATGAGGGGCCCATCGGCATTGTGGGAGTGGTGTCCGAGATGGCGGGACTGGCGGACATCCCTTCCATCTCGCTCTGGGCCGCGGTGCCGCACTACGTGGGGCAGGCGCCGTCGCCCAAGGCGCAGCTGGCCCTGTTGAACCGCATTGAGGAACTGCTGCAGGCTCCCCTGGATACGCATCTGGTGACTGAAGAGGCCGAGGCCTGGGAACGGGGCGTGGATGAGCTGGCCACCGAGGATCCGGAGGTTGCCGCCTACGTCCGCCAGCTCGAAGAAGCGAAGGATACGGCCGAGCTCCCCGAGGCCAGCGGGGAATCCATTGCCCGCGAATTTGAACGCTACCTGAAGCGCCGCCGCAGGGACTGAGCGAGGCCGCGAACACGAAAACGCCGGCCGTACCCGATGGGTGCGGCCGGCGTTTTCGTACCCGGGGAACGGTCCGGGTCTCGCCTAGAGCTGGACTCCGAGCAGCGCGTTCAGAGCGGCGCAGACGAGTTCGGCTCCGGTCTGGGTTCCCGGCGTTCCGCCGGCAGCTGCCGCGCCCGCCCAGGCGTCCACAGCCTGCAGTGCGGCCGGGGCATCCAGGTCATCGGCCAGCGCGGCGCGGATCTGCTGCAGGAGCGCGGCGGCGGCGTCGTCGTTGGTGGACTGCAGGGCACGCCGCCATGCGACGAGGCGTTCTTCGGCCCCGCGCAGCTGGTCGGAGGTCCAGAACCAGTCGGTGCGGTAGTGGTGGGAGAGCAGCACCAGGCGGATGGCCGCCGGCTCGACTCCCTCGGCACGCAGCCGGGAGACCAGGACCAGGTTGCCCAGCGACTTGCTCATCTTGGCGCCGTCCAGCCCCACCATGCCGGCGTGCGCGTAGTGCGAGGCCAGAGGGGTGCCTTCGCAGGCAAAGGCGTGCCCGGCGCTCATTTCGTGGTGCGGGAAGACCAGGTCCGAACCGCCGGCCTGCACAGTGAAGGGACGGGGCAGGAAACGCTGGGCAATGACTGAACATTCAATGTGCCAGCCCGGGCGTCCGGTTCCCAGCCGGCCGCCGTCCCAGGACGGTTCGCCGGTGCGCTCCACGCGCCACAGCAGCGGGTCCAGAGCATTGCGCTTGCCGGGACGCTCCGGGTCTCCCCCGCGTTCGGCAAAGACCGGCAGCATCTGCTCGCGGGTCAGGTGCGAGACCTGCCCCAGCCACCAGGCATCGGGGTCGCCGTCGGCCAGCCGGGAGGCGGCGTCGACGTCGAAGTAGAGGTCGCCGTCGGGCTCACCGGCGGTACCGGGAACCCGGTAGGCCAGGCCGCGGTCCATGAGATCTTCGACGACCGGAACAATCCACTCCACGGCCTCCACCGCACCGATGTAGTGGTCCGGGGCCAGGACGTTGAGGGCTTCCATGTCGTCGCGGAAAAGCTGGGTCTGCTCCCGGGCGAGTTCGCGCCAGTCCGCGCCGGTGGCGTTGGCGCGCTCGAGCAGCGGATCGTCGACATCGGTGACGTTCTGGACATAGCGGACCGTGTGGCCGGCGTCGCGCCACTGGCGGTTGAGCAGGTCGAACGCCACGTAGGTGGACGCGTGGCCCATGTGTGTGGCGTCGTAGGGGGTGATCCCGCAGACATACATGCTCGCCTCGCCGGCGGGCCGCACGGCCACCCGCGCCTGCGCGGCGGTGTCATAGAGCCGGACGTCGTCCGACGTGCCGGGCAGGGAGGGCAGGGAGGAAGATTTCCAGGCAATCACCCTTCCACTCTAACGGGCACGGTTAGGCGGTAAGGACGCCGAAGCCCAGCAGGAGGTAGATGCAGACGCCCAGGAGGATGCGGTACCAGACGAAGAGGCGGTAGCTGCGGGTCGAGACGTAGCGCAGGAACCAGCCGATAATGACGAAGCCCACAACGAAGGCAACCACGGTGGCGGCGCCGGTCTGCAGGCCGGTGTAGGGCATGGGCTCGTCCAGCGACTTCACCAGCTGGAACAGTCCGCTGCCGAAGACGGCGGGAATGGCGAGCAGGAAGGCGTAGCGTGCCGCAGCCTCACGGGTGTAACCCATGAACAGGCCGGCGGTAATGGTGCCGCCGGAACGGGAAACCCCCGGTATGAGGGCCAGTGCCTGGGCGAAGCCGTACAGGATGCCGTGCCGGTAGGTGAGCTTATCCAGCGTGCGCTGCTGGCGGCCGACGGCGTCGGCCACCGCCAGGATGATGCCGAAGACAATCAGCATGGTGGCGACAATCCACAGGCTGCGGAAGGTGCTTTCGATCTGGTCCTGGAACAGGAGGCCCAGCACCACTATGGGAAGGCTGCCGATGATGATCAGCCAGCCCATGCGGGCATCCGGATCGCTGCGCGGCACGCGGCCGAAGAGGGAGCCGAACCATGACTTCACGATCCGGACAATGTCCTTCCAGAAGTACACAGCGACGGCGGTTTCGGTGCCCAGCTGGGTGATGGCGGTAAACGCCGCCCCCGGATCCTGGGCTCCGGGCAGCAGCTCCCCCACAATGCGCAGGTGTGCGCTGGAGGAGATGGGGAGGAACTCTGTCAGGCCCTGGATCAGGCCAAGGAAGATCGCTTCAAACCAATTCACACCTAAGACTCTAATTGACGACCGGGACGCAGCCGTTCACCCGCAGGGGCGCGCTACCGGTTGGCGGAGCGGCCCAGCGGGTTCCCGTTGTCCTGGTCCCCCGCCGCCTCCGGCTCGTCATCCAGGACTTCGTCCACTTCATCCACGCCGTCGTAGTCGCCGTCGTCCTCGTCGTCTTCGTAGATTTCCAGCGGGGTCACCTCGCCGTAGGCGTCGTAAAGGACTTCCTCGTAGACTTCGAAGGCATCGGCGATGGCCAGATACGCACTTTCGACCACCGGATCCTTTTCGCCGCGGCGGGCGGCCGCAGCCGCGAGATGCTCCTCGAACGCGGTGACAAGGGACTGGAGCGCGACGCGCGGATCTATGCTCATGACCTAGACGTTATCGGTAAAGTAGGGAAAATTGGAGGGAAATGCGCGAACAAATTCTTGCACCTGATGTCTCCCGCCGCCGCGATAATTCCCGGGACTACGAGTACCTGGTGGTGTCGGTGGATCCGAACGAATCACTGCCCGACGCCAGGCGCCGCCTGGTCGAGCACGCCGAATACGGCAAATGGGAACTGCACCGCAGCCGGATCTACAGCGGCGGCGGCCGGCGGTTCTGGCTGCGCCGCAGGGTGCTGCGCGTCCAGCGGACCCCGTAGCCGCCCGGGCCGTCCCGCCCCGGGTGTTTCCAGGGCCCTACTCCACCGGACCCAGAAGCGCGTTGGCCACGCTCCCGTGCACCGAATCCTCGCTCGAGGGGTGGAACATTCCGGCGAGGACGTCGCGGTAGAGCCGTTCCAGCTCCGCACCCCGGAAATAGCTGCGGCCGCCCGCAACCCGGACGGCGGTTTCCACCACGCCGCGGGCCGTTTCGGTGCTGCGGTATTTCAGGCCCGAAAGCAGCGGGAACCAGTAGCTGCCGTGATCCGTGCCGTCCTCAAGGTCCCGTGCCACGGCGCCGAGCTGCAGCCGGATGCCGTCCATCCGCAGGGCGGCTTCAGCTATCTTCCAGCGGGTAGCGGGGTCCGCCGACGCCGGAACGCCCTCACGTGAAGAACGTCCCCGGGCGGTCTCGACCGCCAGGTCCACGGCCCGGTCCGCGATGCCCGTGTAGACCGCGGACAGCAGGGTTTCAAACAGGGCGAAGATCCCGAAGACAAAGGGATCCCGGTGCGGGCCCACCGGCGTCGTGCGGACCATCCGCGGTGCCGGCACCACGGCGCCGGCCAGACGGGTGGTGCAGGACTGGCTGGCCCGCATGCCCATCGTGTTCCAGTCATCGGCAATGGTGATGCCCTCCGTGCCTCGTTCGGCGAACCCGAAAACCAGCCGCGGCTCCTCCGGATCCGAGGAGTCCTTTCCGAAGATGCCCAGCCGCGTCCACGCCGGGGACAGGCTGGTAAAGATCTTGGTGCCGGTGAAGGCATACCCGCCGTCGCCCGTCGGACGGGCCTCGGTATGGGAATCGAAAAGCACGGCCGGGTTCGCAGGCTCGGACACTCCGAAGGCAAACAACTCCCCCGCCGCCGCCTCGCGCAGGATGAAGTCCAGCGACTCATCCCCCTTCAGCGCCAGCAGGTGGGCCACCCCGCACCAGACCAGGTGCATGTTCACGGCCAGCGCGGTCGCCGGAGCGGCCGAGGCCAGCAGCCGCTGGCAGGCAACGACGTCCGGAATGCCCATCCCGGCTCCGCCTCCGTCACGGGAGGTGAACAGGGCGAGGTAACCGGCCGCGCGCAGGTCTGCCAGGTCCTCCGTAAAGAAGCTGTTGGTCTCGTCGTAGCCCGCGGCACGGGAGCGCAGGCGTTCCAGCAGCTCCGGGGAAAGGACATCGGTGGCCGGCACGGGGGTTCTCCTTCGAAAGGCGGGGACGGGCTCAGTAGTCGGTCAGGAGGCGGGAGAGGACCCGGGTGCCGAACTTCAGGGAGTCCACCGGAACGCGTTCATCCACACCGTGGAACATGCCGGTGAAGTCCAGGTCTTCCGGCAGGCGCAGCGGGGCAAAGCCGTACCCGGTGATGCCCAGCCGGCTGAGGGATTTGTTGTCCGTACCGCCCGAAAGCGTGTACGGCAGCACCGGTGCCCCCGGATCCTCGGCCTGCAGGGCGGAGATCATCGAGTCGACCAGGTTGCCCTTGAACGGTACTTCGAGGGACACGTCCTGGTGTTCGTAGCTGATGTCGATGCCTTCGCCGGCAAGTTCGCGGATGGTGGCCAGGACCTGCTCCTCCTGCCCGGGCAGGGTGCGGGCATCGATCAGGGCCTCGGCGGTGCCGGGGATGACGTTGTGCTTGTAGCCGGCCTTCAGCACCGTGGGGTTGGAGGTGTTCTGCAGGGTCGCGCCCACAAACCGGGCCACGGTGCCCAGTTCGGCGAGGATCCGGTCCGGGTTGTCCGGATCAAACTCGACGCCGGTCAGTTCGGTGACGCCGTCCAGGAAGGCACGGGTGGTGTCCGTCAGTTCGATGGGCCAGGGGTGGCTGCCGATGTTGGCGACGGCGCGGGCCAGCCGGGTGACGGCGTTGTCGGTGTTGATCTGTGAGCCGTGCCCGGCACGGCCGTGCGCGACCAGCCGCAGCCAGGAGATGCCCTTTTCCGCAGTCTGCAGCAGATACGTCCGCTTTCCGCCGATGGTGGCCGAGAAGCCGCCGACCTCGGAGATGGCCTCGGTGGCGCCGTCGAACAGTTCCGGACGGTGTTCCACGGCCCAGCGGGCACCGTAGTCGCCGCCCGCTTCCTCATCGGCGAAGAACGCAAAGACAATGTCCCGGCGGGGCCGGGTTCCGGTGGCCGCCATGGAGCGCATCACGGACAGGATCATGGCGTCCATGTCCTTCATGTCCACGGCGCCGCGGCCCCAGATCAGCCCGTCCCGTTCCTCGCCGCTGAACGGGTCCACCGTCCAGTCCGCTTTCTGGGCCGGCACAACGTCGAGGTGGCCGTGGACCACGAGGGCGGGCAGGGAGGAATCGGTGCCCTCCATCCGGGTCACCACGGACGCGCGTCCCGGGGCCGACTCAAAGAGGTCGGCGGACAGCCCGGCTTCTTCGATCAGCCCGGCGGTGTACTCGGCAGCCGCACGCTCCCCCGGACCGGAGTTGTCGCCGAAGTTGGAGGTGTCAAAGCGGATGAGCTCCTGGCAGATCCGGGCCACCTCATCTTCGGCGCGGGGCTGCTCGGCACGGACGTCTGTGGGCATGGGCTTCTCCTTCGGTGAACTGTGCAGCCAGCTTAGCCAGACCGGCGGCGCGATGGGCCGCATTTCGCTGCACGGGGACGCCGACCGGCCCCCGGCTTGGGCCGATTCGTGCTTAGCGCCTAAACCGTGTTAGAGTTTTTCCCGTTGCTTCCACAGGTTTTGAACAACTAAAGAGCCGGTGGAAATCACCCAAGCGCGGGTGGCGGAATGGCAGACGCGCTAGCTTGAGGTGCTAGTCCTCTAACGAGGGTGGGGGTTCAAGTCCCCCTCCGCGCACAGTGAAGTCCTCCTGGAATCTACGGATTCCGGGAGGACTTTTTTGTTTCTCCGGAACGGTCCGGTGTGATCTTTACCTCACATCACCGGCACGCCTTCGGTACCCTCGCACCATGGACGGCAGCGGCGTCTTTAATCTCCTGCTCGTGGTTTTCTTCATTCTGCTGGGCGGAATCTTCGCCGGCGCGGAAATGGCACTGGTGTCCCTCCGTGAGAGCCAGATCAGCGGCATCGAACGGAGCGGGAAGCAGGGCAGGCGCACCGCGCACCTGGCCCGCAACCCCAACCTGTTCCTGTCGGCGATCCAGATCGGCGTGACCCTCACCGGTTTCTTCTCCGCTGCCTACGGTGCCTCGGCCCTGGCCCCGGCGTTGGTTCCCCTGCTCCGGCAGTGGGGGCTGCCCCGGTCCACGGCGGAAGCGACGGCGTTCATCCTGCTGACCCTCGCCGTGGCCTACCTGTCCCTGGTGTTCTCGGAACTGGTGCCCAAGCGGCTGGCCATGCAGAATGCCGTCCTCTACGCCCGCATCCTCTCCCCCGCCCTGAACCTGTTCGCGGTGCTGATGCGCCCCGTTATCCGGCTCCTGTCCTTCTCGACCGACACCGTGGTGCGTCTGCTGGGCGGTAATCCGAAGGTGAAGACCGTGCCGGTGAGCAGCCAGGAACTCTGGGACATGGTGGCGGCCAGCCCCATGCTGGCCGAAGACAGCCGGCGGATCCTCTCAGACGTCTTCGGAGCAGGCACAAGGCTGGTCCAGGAGGTGATGCGGCCCCGGACCGAAGTGGTGTTTGTCCGTGCGGACCTTCCCCTGGAAGAAGCCCGGTGCCGGGTGCGGCACCAGCCCTATTCCCGGTATCCGGTGACCGGCACCTCAGTGGACGACATTCTCGGGTTCATCCACGTACGGGATCTGATGCCGGATCCGGACGCCCCGGAGCCGGACCAGCGCAGTGTGGCAGACATCCTGCGCCCGATTCTGTTTGTGCCGGGGACCGCCGCCGTCCTGCCGTCACTGGGCCGCATGCGCCGCGGAAACAGCCACATTGCGATTGTGGCGGACGAATACGGCGGGACGGACGGCATTGTCACGCTGGAAGACCTGGTGGAGGAACTCGTCGGCGAGATCTACGACGAATACGACACCGGGCAGGACCCCGAAGACCGCTACCGCAGGGAAAAGGGACAGCTGGTGGTGGACGGCGCACTGATCCTGCAGGAATTCGAACGGCTGACCGGGTTCGGGCTGCCCGAGGGCCAGTACGAGACGGTCGCCGGGTACATCCTGGACCGTCTGGGCCGCATGGCACGGCCCGGCGACACGGTGCAGGCCCCGGGATGCAGGCTGGAGGTCCTGGGCGTGCGGCGCCGGCGGATCGGCGCCGTCCGGGTGATTCCCGAGGCGCCTGCGTAGGGCAGCCCATTGCCAGATCAGCCGTCCACCGCGCAGAATACCGTCCAACGCGGCATCCCTGAACGTCCGGAAGGACAACCATGGCTGACATCAAAGCGGAAACCGTCCAGCCCGAGCTCAAGCGGGTCATGGGCACCAAGCTGCTGCTGCTCTTTATCGTCGGCGACATCCTGGGCACCGGCGTCTACGCCCTGACCGGACAGGTGGCCGGCGAAATCGGCGGCGCCGCCTGGGCGCCCATCCTGCTCGCCTTCGCGGTGGCCACCATTACTGCTCTGTCCTATCTGGAACTGGTGACGAAGTATCCGCAGGCGGCCGGTGCCGCCCTGTACACGCATAAGGCCTTCGGCGTGCATTTCCTGACCTTCCTCGTGACCTTCGGGGTGCTGTGCTCCGGGATAACGTCCGCTTCGACGGCCTCGAAATTCCTCGCCGAGAACTTTATTGTCGGGTTTCAGCTTGAGTGGGGACAGACCGGAGTCACCTGGATCGCGGTGATCTTCGTGCTGCTGCTCGCTGCCGTCAATCTCAGGGGCGCAGCGGAAAGCGTGAAGTTCAACATTGTGCTGACCGCCATCGAGCTGACCGGCCTCCTGATCGTGATAGCCATCGGGTTCTGGGCCATGAGCCAGGGCAACGCGGACTTTTCCCGTGTGGTGGTGTTTGAAACCGAAACGGGCAAAAGCGTGTTCCTCGCCCTCACCGGTGCCACCGCCCTGGCCTTCTTCTCCATGGTCGGCTTCGAGGACTCGGTGAACATGGCGGAGGAAACCCGTGACCCGTCGAGGATCTTCCCGAAGGTGATGCTCACCGGCCTGACCATTACGGTCTCGGTCTATCTGCTGGTGTCCATCGCCGCCGTCGCCGTGGTGCCGGTGGGGCAGCTGTCCGAATCCGCCACCCCGCTGCTGGAGGTGGTGCGGGCCGGTGCCCCCAACCTCCCCGTGGACGTTATTTATCCGTTCCTGTCCATCTTTGCCGTCGCCAACACCGCCCTGATCAACATGCTGATGGCCAGCCGGCTGCTCTACGGCATGGCAAAACAGGATGTCCTGCCCCGCGGGCTGTCGGCGGTCCTGCCCGGACGCCGCACCCCCTGGGCGTCCATTGCGTTTACGACGGCGATCGCGGTGGGCCTGATCATCGTGGTCACCAACTTCATGGGCCGGGAAACGGTGACGGCACTCGGCGGGACCACCGCACTGCTGCTGCTGGCCGTCTTCACCGTGGTGAACATCGCGTGCATCGTCCTGCGCCGAACGCCGGTTGACCGGCCGCACTTCCGCTCCCCCGGCATCATGCCCTTCATCGGTGCCGGAACCTGCGCCTTCCTGCTCGGCCCGTGGGCGCAGGACGCCATTGAGTACCGGATCGCCGGGCTGCTGCTGCTGCTCGGGCTGGTCCTGTGGGTGCTCACCTGGATCTGGAACCGGGCAGTGAAAGCACGCAGGACCCGTTTCAGCGACCCCTCGCAGCTGAGCTGAGCGAGCCAGTGGCGAAGCAGGCAGGAAGAAGGAAACCATGACCGTCGTCGTCGGATACGTCCCCACACCGGAGGGGGAAACAGCGCTGCGCGCCGCGCTCCGCGCAGCCCGGGACCTCGCCACCGGGATCGTGGTGGTCAATGTGGAGAGCACCCGCAAGCCGCGGCTGCCGGAACATACCCCCGACTATCTGCAGACGCTGACCGGCGTCCTGCAGAGCAGCGGGGTGTCCCATGTCCTGCTTCACCCCACCGGGGATTTTGATGCCGCCGAGGAAATCCTCAAGGCAATCCAGGACCACGGTGCCCGGCTGGTGGTGGTGGGGATCCGGCACCGGACGCCGGTGGGCAAGCTCATTTTGGGCAGCACGTCCCAGCGCGTGCTGCTGGAGGCCGCCTGCCCGGTGCTCGCGGTCAAAGCCGGCCAGGCCTGAGGCCTAGCTTTCCGGATCAAACATGAACTCGCGGAGCTCCTGCGCACAACGGCAGGACACTGCGATCTTCCGGGCCCACTCCACTGCCTCCTCACGGGTCGCGAGGTCCAAGACAGTGAAGCCGCCCTTGAGGTGGCTGCCGGGATAGATCCCGGGGTTCACGGATCCGTCGGCGGAGACAAGCACGGGATCCACCTTTTCCTCGATCCCACCGCCGAAGATATACACACCGGCAGCCTTTGCCTCCCTGATGACGGCGCGCGAATCTGCTGCCACAACGGGAAACTCCTCGTCAGTGAGCACCATGGCTTCGCTCGGAAAGGAGATGAGATATTTGGTCATGCCCAAGGGTGTCCCGCAGGCGGCCGGACGGCAACGGGTAACCGCGTGCGTCTAGAGCTCGCCCAGAACCGCTTCGATCCCGGTGAAGGTCTCCGCGAAGGACGTGGACAGCGGCGACAAGCCCAGCCGAATGCCGTCTGGATTGCGGTAATCCGGGATGATGCCCTGCTGCCAGAGGGCAGCGGTGGCTGCCTTGAACTTCGGATGGTCGATGGTGATGTGGCTGCCGCGGCGGTCCGGGTCGCGCGGCGAGGCCAGCACGACGCCGCGCGGTGCCAGCAGCGCGTCGACGGCGGTGAGCGCGTATTCGGTAAGCGCCAATGACTTCGCGCGGACGGCCTCCATGCCGGCCTCCCGGATCAGGGCAATCATGTCCTGCATCGCGAGCATCCCCAGGATGGGAGGGGTGCCCGAGACCAGGCGGCGAATGCCTTCGGCCGGAACATAGCCCTGCGCCATGCCGAACGGATCGCTGGACCCCAGCCAGCCCTGGATGGGCTGGGAGAAGTCCGCCTGGTGGCGGGCGGCCACGTAGGCCCAGGCCGGTGCGCCCGGGCCGCCGTTGAGGTATTTGTAGCTGCAGCCGACGGCGTAGTCCGTCCCCTCGGCGTCCAGCTCGGCAGGTACGGCCCCCACCGAATGGCACAGATCCCACAGGACCAGCCCGCCGGCGTCGTGCACGATTGTGTTGATGGCCGCTGAATCGGCAAGGTATCCGGAGCGGTAGGCCACGTGGCTGAACACAGCCAGTGCGGTCTGCGGGCCGACGGCGTCCGCCACCGCTTCGGGGGTGACTCCGCCGGCATAGTCGGCGGACACCCAGCGCAGGGTCAGGCCGCATTCGCGGGCCACGCCTTCCAGGACGTACCGGTCTGTCGGGAAATTGTCGGCATCGAGCAGGATTTCGGTGCGGCCGGGCCGGGCGGCAACGGCGGCCCGTGCCAGCTTGTACAGCAGCACAGTGGTGGAATCCGCCACGATGCACTGCCCGGGAGCGGCGCCGAGCGCCACCTCGCCGAGTTCGTCGCCGATCCGGCCGGGCAGCTCGAGCCACTGCTCGTCCCAGCCGCGGATCAGCCGCCCGCCCCACTGGCGGGAGATGAAGTCCTGCAGGTTTCCGGCGGTGGCGCGGAGCGGGCGGCCCAGCGAATTTCCGTCCAGATACGCCCGGACTCCCTCTGCCGGCAGGAACCGGTCCCGGTAGCCCGCGAGGGGATCGGCGGCGTCCAGTTCCTTGGCGGCAACCAGCAGGCCGGGAGCATCAATCATGAGGGAACCTTAGCATCAGGGCATCCAAAAGCCCGTCCGCTTCCGGGTGCTGCCGGAGGCGGACGGGCTTGGAGGCCGAGGGTCAGGCCCCGGCAGGGTCCAGCGGCGTTACCGAACCGGAGAAGTGCCGCCGGTGGGAACGCGGATTCCAGCCCGTGAAGGTGGAGCCGGCCCATTCGCCCGCTGTCCCGTCGTCGTCGATCGCCACCGCAACCGTGGCGGGCAGGAACACCGGCGACTCAAAGTCGATGCTCCACTGGAACGGTCCCTCGTGGGTCTGCACCGTATCGGCAACCACCCGCGAGGCCAGGTACATGCCGTGGGCCAGGGACTGCTTCATGCCCAGGGCCTTCGCCGACAGGCGGCTGAGGTGGATGGGATTGAAGTCGCCGGAGACCCGGGCGTAGTTACGTCCGGCGTCGGCGCCCAGACGCCAGAGCGCCGTCGGGAGCGGTGGAACGAACTCGGCCCGCACCGCCGACTTGTCCGGGCGGTCGATCTTCGGCAGGAAAACGCCCTTGGCCAGGTAGGTGGAACGGCCGCGCCAGACAGTCTCGGAGCCGCCGTCCGCCTCTACCGTCACCTCGGCGACGAGTTCCACCTGGGTTCCGGCCCGGTGGCCGGCGAGGTTCTCCGCCCACGCGGTAACCGTCAGGGGTTCCCCGTAGTGGATCGGCCGGAAATGCTGCACCTCGTTGCGCAGGTGCACCATCCCCAGCAGGGGCAGGGGGAAGTCCTCGCGGGCCATCAGGGACATGGCCACCGGGAACGCAAAGGTATGCACGTAACCGGTGGGCAGGTAATCCGTGGCGCTGTGCAGGACCAGGCGCTGGAAATCGGTGAGCCGGGCCAGGTCTACGGAGGCCCCGCGTACCACGTGCCGGTCCGTCGGAAGGCTGCCGGTGGTTTTCGACGGCGACAGGCGCGACCTCGCCGCGCTGCCCACCGCACCGGCATAGAGGCGCCCGAGGGCGGGGATCTCGCTCAGCTGGGTATCCGTCATGCGCCCACCATATTCTGCCCGCAGACGCGTACTACCTGTCCGTTGACGCCGGCAGCCGAGTCGGAGGCAAGGAAGGAAATGGTCTCCGCCACGTCGACGGGCAGTCCACCCTGCTGCAGGCTGGACAGCCGGCGCGCCACCTGGCGGGTGAGTGCGGGAATGGCAGCGGTCATGTCGGTTTCGATGAAGCCCGGCGCGACGGCGTTGATCGAGCCGCCGCGCGGTGCCAGCAGCGGTGCGGTGGCTCGGACCATGCCGATCACGCCGCCCTTGGACGCTGCGTAGTTGGTCTGCCCGCGGTTACCGGCAATGCCGCTGGTGGAGGCCAGCGAGACGATCCGGCCCTCGGGGCTGAAGCCGGCGGAGGCCAGGAAGGTTTCATTCATCCGCAGCTGCGAGGCAATATTCACGGCAATGACCGAGCCCCAGCGGGCTTCATCCATGTTGGCCAGCAGCTTGTCACGGGTGATGCCGGCGTTGTGGATCACGATGTCCAGGTGCCCGTAGCGTTCGACGGCGTGGGTGAGGATGCGGTCCGCCGCGTCTTCACGGGTGATATCGACCTGGAGCGCCGTGCCGGAGATTTCGTTGGCTACCTTCGCCAGCTGTTCTCCGGCGGCAGGCACATCCACCACGATCACCGATGCGCCGTCGCGGTGCAGCACCCGGGCAATAGCGGCGCCGATGCCGCGGGCGGCACCGGTCACGACGGCGACCTTGCCCGCCAGCGGCGCGTTCCAGTCGGCCGGAAGCTCGCCGGCGTCGGAACCGACGGTGATGAACTGTCCGCTGACGTAGGCGCTCTTGCCCGAAAGCAGGAACCGGAGGGCTGCGGCCACCGAGGGCGCCGTGGCCTGTACGCCGTTGGCCAGCACAATGCCGTTGGCCGTGGCTCCGCCGCGCAGTTCGTGCGCAATGGAGCGCAGCGTACCGTCGACACCCTGGCGGGCCGCTGCGGCTGCCGGGTCCTGTGCTTCCGCCGCCGGGCGGGACACGGTGATGACCCGTCCGCCGGGAGCAAGGTCGCGCAGCGCTGCGCCGGTGGCCAGTGTCGGTTCGCCGAGATCCGCCGGCGCCGCGGCGTCGTCGAGCACAATCAGGATGGCGCCGAGCTTTTCCTTCGGCGTCGCGTGCCGGCGTACGTCCTGGTCCCAGCCCAGGAGCAGCCGGGACAGCTCGTCGGCGGCAGTGCTCTTGCCGAGCACGAGCACCGGGCCCGGCACCAGCGGTCGAGACGGGTCGAAGCGGCGCAGGATGGCCGGACGGGGCAGGCCGAGCTTCTTGGACAGCTCCTTGGTGAAGCCGCTGTTCACGAGGTTCAGGTAGGTATCACTCATGGTCAGCGCGCCTCGAGGATCGCGACGAGGCCCTGGCCGCCGGCAGCACAGATGGAGATCAGGCCGCGGCCCGAGCCCTTTTCATGCAGCATCTTGGCCAGCGAGGCGACAATGCGTCCGCCGGTGGCCGCGAACGGGTGTCCGGCCGCCAGCGAGGAGCCGTTGACGTTGAGCTTGCTGCGGTCGATGCTGCCCAGCGGTGCGTCCAGGCCCAGGCGGGTGCGGCAGAATTCCTCATCCTCCCAGGCAGCCAGGGTGGAGAGGACGGTTCCGGCGAAGGCTTCGTGGATTTCGAAGAAGTCAAAATCGTCGAAGGTCAGGCCATGGCGGGCCAGCAGACGCGGTACGGCGAAGGCCGGAGCCATCAGCAGGCCGTCCTTGCCGTGTACGAAGTCAACGGCGCCGGCTTCGGCGTCCACAATGTTCGCCAGCATCGGCAGGTCGTGTTCGCGGGCGTAGTCCTCGGAGCCCAGCAGGACCACGGAGGCGCCGTCGGTCAGCGGGGTGGAGTTGCCGGCGGTCATGGTGGCCTCATCGCCCAGGCTCTTGCCGAAGGCCGGCTTGAGCTTGGCCAGCTTTTCCATGGTGGTGTCGGGGCGCAGGTTCGCGTCCTTTGCCAGGCCGCGGTACGGGGTCACGAGGTCATCGAAGAAGCCGCGGTCGTAGGCGGCTGCCATGTTGCGGTGGCTGTTGAAGGCCAGTTCGTCCTGGGCTTCGCGGGTGATCTTCCACTGGGCGGTGGTCAGGGCCTGGTGCTCGCCCATGGACAGCCCGGTGCGCGGTTCGCCGGTGGACGGCGCGTTCGGGGAGAGGTCCTTGGGGCGGATCTTGGCGACGGCCGCCAGCTTCTGCTTGGTGGTCCGGGCGCGGGAGAGGTCCAGCAGTGCCCGGCGGAGGCCTTCACTGACGGCAATGGGAGCGTCCGAGGCGGAGTCGACGCCGCCGGCAATGGCGGATTCCAGCTGTCCGAGCTTGATCTTGTTCGCCAGGCTCACCACCGTCTCCAGGCCGGTGGCACAGGCCTGCTGTACGTCGTATGCGGGGGTTTCCGGCGACAGTGCCGAACCCAGGACCGCTTCGCGGGTCAGGTTGAAATCGCGGGAGTGCTTGAGGACGGCGCCGCCGGCAACTTCGCCGATGCGTTCGCCCTGCAGCCCGAAGCGGGCAACCAGCCCGTCAAGGGCGGCCGTGAGCATGTCCTGGTTGGAGCTGTAGGTGTACTTGCCGCCCGAGCGGGCGAAGGGAATGCGGTTTCCGCCAATCACCACCGCCTTGCGCACCGATGAGCCGGCGCCGTTGTTCGTGGGGGTAGCTCGTGCGGATTCAGGCTGTGCAGCCATTCGTCGTTCTCCTTGGGGGTCCATGGGGGTTCGGTGTGACGTTAGTTACTGTTACCCAGCGTACCTGATACGCTCAGTATCGTGAACAACGTACTTGAAGATCCTTCCGCGCCGTCCCCGGCTGCGGACGGCCGCGCGCTCCGCTGGGAAGCGCACCGGGCCGAGCGCCGTCGCACCCTGATCAAAACCGCCCGCCGGGCCGTACACACCCTGGGCTGCGCGGCGTCGATGGAAGAGATTGCTGCCGCCTCCGGCACCTCGAAGTCCGTGTTCTACCGCTACTTCGGGGACAAGGCCGGGCTGCAGAAAGCCATGGGGGAAATGGCCGTGGCCCGGATGCAGGAAAAGATCGTGGAAGCGGGCCGCACCGCAGTCTCCGCCCGGTCCGGCCTGCGGGCCATGGTGTCGGCCTACCTGCAGATGGCGGAGACCTCCCCCAACGTCTACCTGTTTGTCACCGGCCAGCTTGGCGACGGCGGGCCGGGACAGATCGACACCGCCCTTTCGTCCTTCTTCGACACCATCACGGCAATGATGGACTCGGCCGTGCGCGACTACCTGGCCGGCCGTGAGGTTCCTCCCCAGGCCAGCGCCACCGCACAGTACTGGCCCACGGCCGCCCTCGGTATGATCCGGGCTGCCGGAGAGCGCTGGATCGCCGCTCCCCCCGGCCCCGGCAAGCCGACCGAGGAACAAATGACCGACCAGCTGACTGCCTGGCTCTTTGACGGCATTGGCTACGACCGGGGCACCCGTCCCTGACCACCGGATTTATCACCTGCTCCCTCCACCGAACACGAGAAGGAAACGCAATGACGCAAACGCTCTCACCCACCGAACGCCAGCTCCCGGCCAGTGCCACGATCAAAGACAACGACGCCGCGGTGGTGGACGTCGAGGCGCTGGGACGTGTCCTGCTCGGCAAATGGGCTGAAAAGCGGCTGGAGGCCCGCAGGATTGCCGGCATGGAAGCCATGCAGACCCCTGCGGGCCTGACCCACACCGAGCACCGCGAACGGGTCATGGACCAGCTGAAGATCCTGGTGGAGAGCAAGTCCGTCCACGGCGCGTTCCCCAAGTACGTGGGCGGCGAAGACAGCCACGGAGCAAACGTCGCGGGCTTCACCGAACTCGTGGTGGCCGATCCGTCCCTGCAGATCAAGGCCGGGGTCCAGTGGGGTCTCTTCGGTTCCGCCGTGATGCACCTGGGCAACCGGGAGCACCACGAAAAGTGGCTGCCCGGCATCATGAGCCTGGAGATTCCGGGCTGCTTCGCGATGACGGAAACCGGCCACGGTTCCGACGTCGCCAGCATCGCCACCACGGCCGAGTACGACCCCGCCACCGAAGAATTCATTATCAACACCCCCTTCCGTGCCGCTTGGAAGGACTACATCGGCAACGGCGCCGTCAACGGCAAGGCCGCCGTCGTCTTCGCCCACCTCATCACCCGGGGCGTGGACCACGGGGTGCACGCGTTCTATGTGGAGCTGCGCGACGACAACGGGTTCCTGCCCGGCATCGGCGGCGAGGATGACGGCATCAAGGGCGGGCTGAACGGCATCGACAACGGCCGGCTGCACTTCTCCAACGTGCGCATCCCCCGCACGAACCTGCTCAACAAGTACGGCGACGTCGCCGCCGACGGCACCTACACTTCGGACATCAGCAGCCCCGGGCGCCGCTTCTTCACCATGATCGGCACCCTGGTGCAGGGCCGCGTTTCGCTCGACGGCGCAGCGGTCAACGCGAGCAAGCTGGCGCTGAAGACGGCCATCCAGTACGGCACCGAACGCCGCCAGTTCAACGGCGCCTCGGACATCAAGGAAGAGGTGCTGATGGACTACCAGCAGCACCAGCGCCGCCTGCTCCCCCTGCTGGCCACCACGTTCGCCGCCACCTTCGCCCACGAGGAACTGCTGCATAAGTTCGACGACGTTTTCTCCGGCGCGCATGACACCGACGCGGACCGCCAGGACCTGGAAACCCTTGCCGCGGGCCTGAAGTCCCTGTCCACCTGGCACGCCCTGGACACGCTGCAGGAATGCCGCGAAGCCACCGGCGGCGCCGGGTTCCTGGCCGAGAACCGGTTCACTGCCCTGCGCGCGGACCTGGATATCTACGCCACGTTCGAGGGCGACAACACGGTGCTGCTGCAGTTGGTTGCCAAGCGCCTGCTGGCTGACTACGCCAAGGAATTCGCCGGTGCGGACTTCGGCGTCCTTGCCCGCTACGTGGTGGGACAGGCCACGGACGTGACCCTGCACCGCACCGGCCTGCGCCGGATTGCGCAGTCCTTCCGTGATTCCGGCTCCGAGAAGAAGTCCGCCATTGCCCTGCGCGATCCGCGCACCCAGCATGACCTGCTGGCCGACCGCGTGGGCACCATGGTGGCCGAGGTGGCAACTGCACTCAAGGAAGCCCGCGGGCTTCCGAAGGACAAGGGTGCGGCGGTGTTCAACGAGAACCAGCACGCCTTGATCGAAGCCGCGCGTGCCCACGCAGAACTGCTCCAGTGGGAGGCCTTCACCCGGGGGCTGGACCGGATTCAGGACGCCGGCACCCGGCAGGTCATGACCTGGGTCCGGGACCTGTTCGGGCTGTGCCTGATCGAGAAGAACCTGGGCTGGTACCTCATGAACGGCCGCCTGTCCGCCCAGCGTGCACGCACTCTGGGTCCGTACATCAACCGACTGCTGGCCAAGCTGCGTCCGCACGCCCTGGACCTGGTGGACTCCTTCGGCTACGGCCAGGAACACCTTCGCGCGAAGATTGCCTCCGGGGCGGAGAAGGCCCGCCAGGACGAAGCCATGGAGTACCAGCGGATGCTGCGCGCCAGCGGGGCCGCTCCGGTGGACGAGAAGATCCTGATTGCCCGCGAGAAGGCTTCGCAGAAGAAGAAGTCCGCCCGGAAGTAGGTTCCCCGGAGTTCCTCCGGGTAGCCGGGGAGCCGGGGAGCCGGGGAGCCGGGTACCGGAACGGCCGAAAGGCGCCGTCGCACGCACTGTGCGGCGGCGCCTTTCTTTGTTCCGGCCGGGGTTTCCGGGCCGGGATCCAGCACAGCGTCCCACGATATGGGGCTTCTGTTGCCTGCTGAGGTCACTTCCGTCACACCAGCACCAAACGGTGGGACCCCGTGCGGCGGGTTTCCGGGGTTGCGAGGCAGCACAGCGTCCCACGATATGGGGCTTCTGTTGCCTCCTGAGGTCACTTCCGTCACACCAGCACCAAACCGTGGGACCCTGTGCAGTAGAGCGGGGAATCCAGCACAGCGTCCCAGTGGGTGGGGGCTGTGTTGCCTTCTGTGGTCCCAGGGGTCACACCAGCACCAAACGGTGGGACCCTGTGCGGCGGAAGCATCCCCCAGCCCGGTTCCGGGCAGCCAAAAGGCGCCGCCGCTTACTGCGGCGGCGCCTTTCGGTTTCAGGTGTTAGGCCAGGACGGACCGGTAGACGTCCAGGGTCGCCTCGGCGATGGACTCCCAGGAGAACTGCTCGGTGGCCCGGACGCGGCCGGCCTCGCCCATCCGCTGGGCCAGGGCCGGATCCGTGACCACGGAGGTCAGCGCCTCGGCGAAGTCCTGGACAAACTTCTCCGGATCCAGCGGAGTGCCGGTGCCGTCGGTGACCTGGTCGATGGGAACCAGCAGGCCGGTGACGCCGGTATCCACCACTTCCGGGATGCCGCCGGTGGCACTGGCGACGACGGCGGTGCCGCAGGCCATTGCCTCGAGGTTCACGATGCCCAGCGGTTCATAGACCGACGGGCAGGCGAACACGGTGGCGATGGAGAGGATCTTGATCAGCTCGGCGCGCGGCAGCATGCGCTCAATAACGACGACGCCGGTGCGGGTACGCCGGAGTTCCTCGATCAGCACGGCGGTTTCCGCAGCAAGTTCGGGGGTGTCCGCCGCGCCGAGGCACAGGACCAGCTGGACTTCCGGCGGCAGCAGCGCCGCAGCCCGGAGCAGGTAGGGCACTCCCTTCTGGCGGGTGTTGCGGCCTACGAAGACCACGCTGGGGCGGTCCGGATCAATGTTGAAGGCGCGGACACCCTCGGGATCGACATCCGGCTGCCACTGCTCCACATCGATGCCGTTGTGGACCACCCGAACCCGGTCCGGGTCCACGTCCGGGTAGCTGCGCAGGATGTCCTGCCGCATGCCTTCGGACACCGCGATGATGGCGGCGGCTGCCTCGTAGGCGGTTTTCTCCACCCAGGAGGAGACAGCATATCCGCCGCCGAGCTGCTCGGCCTTCCACGGACGCAGCGGCTCCAGGCTGTGGGCGCTGAGCACGTGCGGAATGCCGTGCAGCAGGGACCCCAGGTGGCCGGCCATATTGGCATACCAGGTATGCGAATGGACCAGGTCCGCGCCGGCCAGTCCGCCCAGGATTTCAAGGTCCGTCCCGAGGGTCTGCACCGCAGGATTCGCGGACTCCAGTTCCGCCGGCACCGCATAGCTCTTTACTTTGGCTCCGTGGAAATCTTCGGGGCGCGGGGCTCCGAAACAATGCACATGGAGATCTACTTCTCCGGCCAGAACCCGGCTGAGCTCGGCAACGTGAACGCCTGCTCCTCCGTAGATTTCCGGCGGGAATTCCTTCGACACAATATCTACTCGCACTAAACCAACGTAGTGCACCGGGCGACCAGTGATCTAGTCTGAAGTCAGCAGACTTATTTTCGGAAGAGGTTCAAGACAATGGCGCCTAAGAAGGTCCTGGCAGTAGTTCTCGCAGGCGGCGAGGGTAAACGGCTAATGCCGCTCACAGCAGATCGGGCCAAACCGGCCGTTCCCTTTGCCGGGCGTTACCGCCTCATAGACTTCGCACTTTCCAATCTGGTGAACTCCGGGTACCTCCAGATAGTGGTTCTTACCCAGTACAAATCCCACAGCCTTGACCGGCATATCTCCGAGACCTGGCGGCTTTCCACCCAGCTCCAGAACTACGTGGCCTCGGTGCCTGCACAGCAGCGCGTGGGCAAGAGCTGGTTCCTCGGCAGCGCGAACGCCATCTACCAGTCCATGAACCTGATCGAGGACGCACAGCCGGACATCGTTGTCGTCATCGGTGCGGACCATGTGTACCGCATGGACTTCTCCCAGATGGTCGAGGCACACATTGCCTCCGGCGCATCGGTGAGCGTTGCCGCCGTGCGGCAGCCGCTGCACCTGGCGGACCAGTTCGGCGTGATCGAAACCGATCCGGAGAACCCGGAACGCATCGCTGCGTTCGTGGAAAAGCCCGAGACGACCCCCGGGCTGCCCGATGATCCGGGCAGCTTCCTGGCCTCCATGGGCAACTACGTCTTCAACACCGACGCCCTGGTTTCGGCGCTGCAGTGGGACGAGGAACGCCTGGTCACCAAGCACGACATGGGCGGGGACATCATTCCCTACTTCGTGGAACGCGACGACGCCGCCGTGTACGACTTCACCCGGAACATCATTCCCGGGGCCACCGGCAGCGACCACCAGTACTGGCGCGACGTCGGCACCCTGGATTCCTATTACGACGCCAACATGGACCTGATCTCTCCCCTGCCGGCGTTCAACCTGTACAACCTGAAGTGGCCCATCTACACGCGGCAGAGCATCTCCCCGCCCGCCAAGTTCGTCCGCAGCGCCTCCGACCAGGCCGGAACCGCCTTCGATTCGATCGTTTCCGACGGCACGGTGATCTCCGGCGGCAAGGTGACCGGGTCCGTGCTGGCGCAGGACGTCTACGTTGCCTCCAACGCGGAGGTGACCGACTCGGTGCTGATGGACAAGGTGCATGTGGGTGAGGGTGCCGTGGTCCGCCGGGCCATCATCGACAAGAACGTGCGCATCCCTGCCGGTGCGACGGTGGGCGTGGACCGGGAACTGGACCTCAGCCGCGGATTCACCGTGACCGAGTCAGGCCTCACCGTGCTCAGCAAGGGACAGCGCGTCCCGGAAGAGTAAACGCTCAGGGACAGGGGCGCCGGGTGTGAGATATCCCGGCGCCCCTGCCCCCGATACGGGTGCCAGCGGTCTTCTCCGGTATCCTCGGAAGGCGCACACGGTGCGCCTGCACTGTGGATCCTCCGGTGCCGATGAGCGTAAAGGCCCCAATGAGCACCCCTGAACTAAGCCCGGAAGAAATCCAGACCGCCCTGAAGGTCCTGGCTTCCATCCATGTCCTGGATGAAGAAAACCCCGACTACGTCGCGGTCCGGCGGGCCACCGCCAAGATGTTCAAGTCCGTGAAGAAGCACCGGAAGAACGAAAAGCGCTCCGCCGTAGCTGAGGCGGACCGCGCCGTCGTCGCCCTCACTGCCACCGGCGCCGCTGACCGGATCGACGATG
The DNA here is from genome assembly GCF_025244925.1 of Arthrobacter zhaoxinii. Classification (NCBI taxonomy): domain Bacteria; kingdom Bacillati; phylum Actinomycetota; class Actinomycetes; order Micrococcales; family Micrococcaceae; genus Arthrobacter; species Arthrobacter zhaoxinii. The sequence goes on along the minus strand of NZ_CP104275.1, from coordinate 1,835,047 downwards.
AAACCCGCGGCGCCCAGCTCACCAGCGCCGCCCACGGCCCCTCCGCCGGAACGCTGCTGAAGCCGCGCAACTGCTACATCTGCAAGCAGCCGTACACGACGGTGGATGCCTTCTACCACCAGCTCTGCCCCGAATGTGCAGGCTTCAGCCACACCAAGCGCGATGCCCGGACGGATCTGACCGGCAAACGCGCGCTGCTGACCGGCGGACGGGCCAAGATCGGCATGTACATTGCCCTGCGGCTGCTGCGCGACGGAGCGCACACCACCATCACCACCCGCTTCCCGAAGGATGCCGCACGCCGTTTCGCCGCGATGGAGGACTCCGCAGACTGGCTGCACCGGCTGCGTATTGTCGGCATTGACCTGCGCGACCCTGCCCAGGTCATTTCGCTGGCCGAGTCCGTGGCAGAGGCCGGTCCCCTCGACATCCTGATCAACAACGCGGCCCAGACGGTCCGGCGTTCCTCCAACGCCTACCGTCCGCTGACCGACGCCGAACTGGCACCGCTGCCGGACGGGCCCATGCCCGAACTGGTGACCTTCGGACACACCTATGACGCCCACCCGACCGCGCTGGCCGGATCCGTCGCCGCCCACCCGGTGCTGGCGGCCGACGCCGTCACGGCGCTGGCGCTGACGGCCGGGTCCTCCTCGCTGGCCCGGCTCGAAGCCGGCACCGCGATCGACGCCGGCGGACTGGTGCCGGACATCGCTCCGGTCAACAGCTGGACGCAGGTGGTGGACCAGGTGGATCCGCTGGAGATGCTGGAGGTGCAGCTGTGCAACGTCACGGCGCCGTTCCTGCTGGTCAACCGGCTTCGCCCGGCGATGGCGGCCTCGTCGGCGCGGCGGAAATACATCGTGAACGTGTCCGCCATGGAGGGCCAGTTCTCGCGCCGCTACAAGGGCCCCGGACATCCGCACACGAACATGGCCAAGGCCGCGCTGAACATGCTGACCCGCACCAGTGCGGAGGAAATGCTGGAAACGGACGGGATCCTGATGACCGCCGTGGACACCGGCTGGATCACCGACGAGCGTCCCCACCCCACCAAGGTGCGCCTGGCGGAGGAAGGCTTCCACGCCCCGCTGGACCTGGTGGACGGCGCAGCCCGGGTCTATGACCCGATTGTGATGGGGGAAAGCGGCGAAGACCAGTACGGCGTCTTCCTCAAGGACTACAAGCCCTCCCCCTGGTAAGAAGCTGACGGCCGTCCGGCGCGGGCCTTCCCGGCAGCCGGCCGGCGGCGGGCGGCCAGCCGCTGTACGGCCTTGCCGATCTCGGAGATGACCAGCACGGTGGCACCGACGGCGAAGCACAGCAGCCACTGCCCCGAGGTGAGCGGCACGGTGTCGAAGAGTCCGCCGAAGATACTCAGCTGCACCACCAGGATCTGCAGCACCACCACTGCGACCAGGGAAACCCAGATGGCTCGATTGGTGAAGGTCCGCAGGGTGAAGACACTGCCGGTTTCGGAGCGCACGTTCAGCAGGTTGAACACCTGGTAGAACACGAAGGTGGTAAAAGCCATCGTGGTGGCGAAGTTGGTGCTGCCGGCACTTTCGGGGAACCACCGCGGTGCATTCACCAGGACGGTGCAGGTGCCCACCGCCATCACGATGCCGAGCATTGTCAGCACGGCGATCCGCCGGCCCGTCAGCAGGGGTTCGGCGGCCGGCCGGGGCGGGCGTTTCATCACCTCCGGATCGGTCCGGTCCACGCCCAGGGCGAGGGCGGGCGGACCGTCCATGATGATGTTCACCCAGAGGATCTGCAGTGCAGTGAAGGGCGCTCCGCCGGCGAAGCCGAAGGTCGCTGCTGCAAGGAAGATCAGCACGAAGCCCCAGGCCGTGGTCAGCTGGAACCGGACGAATTTCAGGATGTTGTCATAGATGCCGCGGCCTTCTTCGACGGCGGCCACAATGGTGGCGAAATTGTCATCCGTGAGGATCATCTTGGCCGCGCCCTTGGACACGTCGGTGCCCGTGATGCCCATGGCAATCCCGATGTCGGCGCGTTTGAGCGCCGGAGCGTCATTCACGCCGTCGCCGGTCATGGCCACGATGTAGCCGTCCGCCTGAAGCGCCTCCACAATCCGGATCTTGTGCTCGGGCGAAACGCGGGCCAGCACTCCCAGATGCGGCGCCTCGGCCCGCAGCTCGTCATCGTCCATGGCGTCCAGTGCCGTGCCCGCGGCTGCCCGGCCCTCGATGCCGAGGTCCCGGGCAATGGCCGACGCCGTGACCAGATGGTCTCCGGTGATCATATGCACGTCGATTCCGGCCGCCCGCGCCTTGGCGATGGCTTCTCCGGCCTCCTGCCGGGGCGGATCCAGGATCCCGACGACGGCGTACAGCACCAGGTTGGCGGCCTCGGCAAACAGCGCCTCCGGGCTGGACGGCAGCGGTGCATCGAGCACCCGACCCGCCACGGCCATGGTCCGCAGGCCGGCGTTGGCCAGGGACTCCACGTCGCGGGAGATGCGCGCGCGTTCTTCGGGGTCCAGCGGGACCAGACCGTCCGGGGTCTGCAGGAACGCTGTCCGGTCCAGGACCACGCCGGGCGCCCCCTTGACGTTGCAGTGGACGGCGGCCCCGGCGTCGCGGTTGAACGTGGCCATGAACTTGTAGTCGGAATCGAACGGAACTTCGGCGATGCGCCGGTGGGTGGCGCGGGCGCCGGCGACGTCGATCCCGCCCTTTTCCGCCAGGACCACCAGGGAGCCCTCGGTCGGGTCGCCGGTCAGCCTGCCGTCCTCGACCGAGGCATCGTTGCACAGCGCCATGGCCATATACCCCTCCGGGGGCAAGGGAGTGGACTGTCCGTCCGGGCTGAGGATCTTCCCGTCGGTGGAATAGCCGTTTCCGGTCACCCGGAAGCGGCGGCCCGACGGAGAGTACAGCCGGCGTACCGTCATTTCGTTCAGCGTGAGGGTGCCGGTCTTGTCGGTGCAGATCTGCGAGGTGCTGCCCAGGGTTTCCACCGCTGCCAGCTGCTTGATGATGGCGCCGCGGGCAGCGAGCCGGGACGCGCCCATGGCCAGGGTGAAGGCGACGACGGCGGTCAGGCCCTCCGGGATGGTCGCCACGGCCAGCGAGACGGCGGTCAGGAACAGGTCCTCCCAGCTGTCCCCGCGCAGCAGCCCCAGCACGAAGACGAGGGCAACGACGGCGAGGGCGATGTAGGTCAGGACCCGGGCCAGCTGGTCGATGCTGCGCTGCAGGGTGGTCTTTTCCTCCGTGGTGCTGCCCAGGAGGTGCGCGATGGTGCCGATCTGGGTGTTCATGCCGGTTCCGGTCACCAGCAGGACGGCACGGCCGCGCGTCACGTCGGTGTCCATAAAGAGCAGGTTGGTGCGGTCCGCGACCGGCAGCTGCGGATCCGACAGCGGGGCGGTGATCTTATTGGTGGGCTTGGACTCGCCGGTGAGCGCCGCCTCGGCTACCTGCAGGCGGACGGCCTCCAGCAGCCGTCCGTCCGCCGGTACGCTGTCCCCCGCCTCAAGGAGCACGACGTCGCCGGGCACCAGCTCGGTCCGTTCCGCCGTCACCGCGTTGCCGGACCGCAGCACCCGGCAGCTGTCCACCGACGCGTTGCGCAGGGCTTCCAGGCTGTTCTCTGCCCGTCGCTCCTGCACATAGTTCAGGGTGGTGTTGAGGATGATGACCAGCAGGATCACCACCGGGGTTTCCCACTCGCGGGAGACCACGGCACTGACAACCGCGGCGATGATCAGGACGATGGTCAGCCGGTCCGAGAGCAGGGCCAGGATCTTCCGCCAGGCAGGTGTTCTTTTTCCCTCCGCAAGAGAGTTGGGGCCGTAACGCTCCACCCGGTCCCTCACCTCGCCGGCGTCCAGCCCGGTCTCCGGGTTCGTCTCCAGCGCCGAAGCCACTTCTTCCGCGGGGAACAACCACGGGGAAGAGATCTGCTGCTGCACGGAAGGGCCGGAGACGCTTCCATTATTGCCTTGCGAACTCATGGGTGCTTCCCGGTTCCTTGAGGATGGTGCCCCAATGCTAGCAACGGACGGGCGGCCCGCAGTACGGCAACCGGATCTACGGCGTCCGGCGGCAGTGAAAGACGGGCCGCTTTGGATAACTGCCGCGACTGCGGCAGGGTGTAGACGTGCCAGATTCCCCCGCTTGCTCCTCCCCCGGGCCGTCCTCCCGGCCCGTCCGCCTGCGCGGCACTGTTCCGGGGCTGCTGGCCGCGGCGGCCGCCGTCGTCGTGTCCTACCTGCTGCATCTGCTCCTGCCCGCAGTACCTGTCCTGACGGCCGCGGTTGTCCTGGGCCTGCTGGCAGCGAACCTGCCCGGCACCGCGGCCCGGACGGCGGGCGCCTGGAAACCGGGCCTTGCCCTGGCTGCGCGCAAGTTCCTGCGCCTCGGAATCGTCCTGCTGGGGCTGAAGGTCTCCCTGGTCGACATTGCGGGACTGGGCTGGACGGCACTGCTGCTGATCGTGGCGCTGGTGCTGGCGGCGTTCGCGGGGACCTACGCCATCTGCCGGCTGTTCCGCCTCCCGGGTGACGAACCGGTGCTGATCGCTGCGGGATTCTCCATCTGCGGGGTGTCGGCCGTCGGCGCGATGGCCGCCGTCCGCAGGACCCGCACCGAAGACACGGTGGTCCCGGCAGCCCTCGTGACGCTTTGCGGCACCCTGGCCATTGCTGCGCTGCCGGTGGCCGGAGGGCTCCTGAACCTGCCTCCGGAGGTTTTCGGCTCCTGGGCCGGAGCGTCGGTGCACGACGTCGGCCAGGTAGTGGCCACGGCGCAGACCGCAGGAACCGCGGCGCTGGCCGCCGCCGTCGTCGTGAAGCTGGCACGCGTAGTGCTCCTGGCGCCGATGACCGCAGCAGCAGGGCTGCTGGCCCGCCGCGCCGAGGCGAATGGTTCCGCAGCCGGCAAGCGGCCGCCCCTGGTCCCCCTGTTCGTCCTGGGCTTCCTCGCACTGATCCTGGTCCGCACCTGGGGTGTGCTGCCCGACGCGGCGCTGGACGCCGCCGCAGTACTGCAGGAACTCCTCTTTGCCGCCGCCCTGTTTGCGCTGGGCGCCGGCGTCCGGGTCCGGATGCTCCTCGCCTCGGGCGTCCGCGCCGCGGCAGCCGCCTTGACCTCATGGGTGCTGATCTCGTGCCTGGGGCTGGCAGTGGCGGTGCTGCTGGCCGGATAGGCTGCCGGGGCCGCCCGGGACCGTGAAGAAGTGATTGAATGAACAGGTGCCTAACCAGAACCTGAGTCGTGATGAAGCCGCTCTGCGCTCCCGCCTGCTGTCCGTGACCTCCTATGATGTCCATCTGGACCTGGGGAACGCCGAGGACCCCGGTGCCAGGGGCTTCCGGACCCGCAGCACGATTGCCTTCAGCTGCTCGGAGCCGGGGGCGGAAACGTTCCTGGACTTCATCCACGACGGGGTCTCCTCCGTTGTCCTGAACGGCACCGAACTGGACCTGGCCGAGGCCGTGGACGAATCCCGGATCCACCTGCCCGGTCTGCAGGCAGAGAACACCGTCACCGTGGACGGCACTGCCCTCTACAGCCGCAGTGGCGAAGGCCTGCACCGGTTCCGCGACCCTGCGGACGGGCGTACCTACCTTTACACGCAGTACGAACCCGCTGACGCGCGCCGTGTCTTTGCGGACTTTGAACAGCCGGACCTGAAGGCCGCCTTTCACTTCAGCGTGACGGCGCCGAGCGGATGGGAAGTGGCGTCCAACGGTGCCGAAACGCAGCGGACGCCGCTGGGCGACGGCACGCTCAGCCGCTGGGACTTCGCCCCCACGCAGCGCATCTCCACCTACATCACCTCGGTGCTGGCCGGTCCCTACCACCGGGCCGACGACGAGTGGTCCCGCCGGCTGGAGGACGGTTCGGAGCTGCGGGTTCCCCTGGCCGCCTACTGCCGCTCCTCCCTGGCCGAGTACTTCGACCCGGAGAACATCTTCGGCGTGACCAAGCGCGGGCTGGACTACTTCCACGAACTCTTTGACTTCCCGTACCCCTTCGGCAAGTACGACTCCGCCTTTGTCCCGGAGTACAACCTGGGCGCCATGGAAAACCCCGGCCTGGTGACGTTCACCGAAGCGTACGTCTTCCGGTCCCGGGCCACCGAGGCGCAGTACGAGGCCCGGGCCAACACCATCCTGCACGAGATGGCACACATGTGGTTCGGGGACCTGGTCACCATGAAATGGTGGGACGACCTGTGGCTCAAGGAATCCTTCGCCGACTTCATGGGCGCCCTCGCCGTGGACCGCGCCACGGACTTCACCAACTCCTGGGTCAGCTTCGCCAACCGGCGCAAGGCGTGGGCCTACGTCCAGGACCAGCTGCCCACCACACACCCCATCGTTGCGGACATCCCCAACCTGGAAGCGGCAAAACAGAACTTTGACGGGATCACCTACGCCAAGGGTGCCTCCGTGCTGAAGCAGCTCGTGGCCTACGTCGGGTTCGATACCTTCATCGAAGCAGCCCGGGGATACTTCCGGGCCCATGCCTTTGGCAACACCACCCTCGCGGATCTCCTTGCCGCCCTCGAAACGGCGTCCGGCCGGGACATGGCCCTGTGGTCCGGCCGGTGGCTGCAGACCGCCGGCGTTCCGGTCCTGGTTCCGGAGACGGAAACCGACGACGCCGGCGCCTACACTTCCGTGGTCATCCGCCAGAACGCTCCGGATCCGGTCAGCGGCGAACAGGTCCCCCGTCCGCACCGCCTCCGCATCGGCCTCTACGATTTCGACGCCGCCGGCGCGCTGACCCGCACCGACAGCGTGGAACTGGACGTTGACGGTTCCCGGACCGAGGTACCTGACCTGATCGGCCGGCAGCGTCCGGCCCTGCTGCTGCTCAATGACGAGGACCTGACCTACGCCAAGATCCGTTTCGACGACGCGTCGCTGGCCACGCTGCTGGAGTCCCTCCACCGGCTGAGTGATCCCCTCGCCCGGGCCATCACCCTGTCGGCACTGTGGAACAGTGTCCGCGACGGAGTCCTGAGCGCCAAGGACTATGTGCGCCTGGTCCAGCGCGTCACGCCCGTGGAAAGCGGTGCCGGCGTGCTGCAGGTGCTGCTGGACAATGCCCTCAGCGCCATTGAGTACTACGCACCGGCACCGCTCCGCGGCGGCCTGCGCGAGGAGTTCTCCGCGCATATCGTCGAGGAACTGAAGGCAGCGGCGCCCGGCAGCGACCGGCAGATCATCTGGGCGCGGGCCGCCGCCGGAGCCGGACGGCGCACCGGCACCCACAACGAACTTCTGCGCGGCCTCCTGGACGGCAGTGCGGGGATCGACGGCCTGGCCGTCGATTCGGACCTTCGCTGGCGCCTCTGGGTCGCGCTGGCGGCAACGGGCTCGGCCACCCGCGCGGAACTGGATGCGGAACTGGCACGCGACACCACGGCGTCGGGACGGGTGGGCCACACCACCGCCGCCGCAGCATTCCCCGATCCGGACGTCAAGGCCGCGGCCTGGCAGGCTTCGGTGCACTCCGATGCGCTCTCCAACGAGCTGCTTTCGGCCACGATTACCGGCTTTAACCTCGGCAGCCACGAGTTGCTGGACGGATACCTGGAGGACTATTTCGCGTCCCTCACCGAGGTCTGGTCCGGGCGCAGCATCGAGCTGGCCTCCCGTGTGGTCGGCGGGCTCTACCCGGGACACCAGGATGCGGTGCAGGGCCTGGTGCCGGCGGATCATCCCGTGGTGCAGAAGTCGGTGGAATGGCTGGAACTGCACCGCGGGGCTCCGGCGGCGCTGCGGCGGATCATCATTGAACAGCAGGACCAGCTGCTCCGGTCCCTGCGCGTCCAGGCGGCAGCCCTGTAGGTCCGCCGGTCAGGCCAGCTGCAGCTTGGCCACGGTGAGGAGGATGGCCGAGTCTTCCAGCGCTTCGACGGAGTGCCGGGCCTGCGGAACAATCAGCAGGTCCCCGACGGAGCCGTCCCAGGTGTTGCCCTCTGCCGACAGGGCCACACGGCCCTTGAGGACAAAGACAGTGGCCTCGCCGGGATTTTCATGCTCGTCCATCACGAACCCGGCCCGAAGGGCGATCACTGTCTGCCGCAGCACGTGCTCGTGGCCGCCGTAGACGGTCGACGCGCTGCGTCCGCTGGCCGCCTGCCGAGAGGTTTCCAGATGTTGGCGGGCAAGGGCGGTCAGCGACTTTTTCTCCATGTCCGCAGTGTAGGCCTACGGACCGCCGCCGGGGTAGCTCGGCGGTCCGGAGGCCGGGGGCTTAGGGTACGCGCTTCAGCCACTCAGGGGTGTCAAACTTTTCCGCGACTTTCTGCTCCGCAAGGGCCAGCTCCTCGTCGCTGATGCCGGCCGGCACGGCGCCGTACCGTGTGGCGAAGGTGTCCATCATGGTGGCAATGATGTCCTCGCGCGAGAGGCCGGTCTGCCGTTTGAGCGGGTCCACCCGTTTCTTGGCGCTGGTGGTGCCCTTATCCGAGAGCTTTTCCTTGCCGATCCGCAGCACCTCCACCATCTTGTCGGCGTCGATGTTGTAGGACATGGTGACGTGGTGCAGCATCCCGCCGCTGCTGAACCGCTTCTGGGCGGCACCGCCGATCTTGCCCTGGTCGGTAGCCATGTCGTTCAGCGGAACGTACCAGGCGGAAATGCCGAGCTTCTTCAAGGACTCCATTACCCAGGCATCCAGGAAGGGGTAGGAATCCGCGAAGCTCAGCCCGTCCACCAGGGACTGGGGAACGTAGAGGGAGTAGGTGATGGCGTTGCCGTGTTCCATGAACATGGCACCGCCACCGGTGATGCGGCGGACCACGGTGACCCCGTGCCGCCGGGCCCCTTCGGGATCGACTTCGTTCTTCAGCGACTGGAAGCTCCCGATCACCACGGACGGCGACTCCCATTCCCAGAACCGGAGCGTTGGATTGCGCTTGCCGGCACCGACTTCCTCCGCCAGGACCTCGTCCATCGCCACGTGCATGTGCGTGGAGAGCGGGGTGGGCGGGATGATTTCCCACTGGTGGTCGCCCCAACCGGTGGCCTTGCCCAGGGCGCGGCGCACGGTGGTGGCTACGGCCTCGGGCGAGAAACCGAAGAGGACCGCATCCGGCGACAGCCCGGAACGGACCGCTGCGGCAATGTCACCGAACGACGTCTCGGCAGGCAGCCCTTCAAGCGCGGCGTTGATGTCCCCGAGCGCTTCATCCGGTTCCAGGAAGAAGTCGCCGCCGAGGGAGACATCGGCCAGCCGGCCGTCACGGACATCCAGGTCCACGACAACCAGTTTGCCGCCGGGAACTTTGTATTCGCCGTGCCGGCGTCCGCTGTTGTCTGCGCTTGCCATCATGACTCCTCTGATCCGAACCGGTGCCGGGACTCCGATGGTCCCCTTACAGGGAAAGGCCCGCCGGGCTGATGCCGGCGGACCTTTCTCCAAGTACTGCTGTGTATTTCTGAACTGCTACTTCTTGGCGCCGAAGCCCTTGAAGCGGGCGTTGAAGCGCTCCACGCGGCCGGCGGAGTCCATGATGCGCTGCTTGCCCGTGTAGAACGGGTGCGATGCGGAGGAGATTTCCACCTCGATGAGCGGGTAGGTGTTTCCGTCTTCCCACTCGATCGTCTTGGAGGAGGTGGCGGTGGAGGCCGTCAGGAAAGCGGTGTCGGACGCGAGGTCACGGAAGACAACCGGAGCATACTTGGGGTGGATATCAGACTTCACAGTTTTACCTTCTTTTGGTGCCTGGATTTTGCCAGGCACAGTGTGGTTGAAAGCTTTATCGGCCGTACATTCGGCCAGCAACCCATACTAGCGCATTTCGTTCCCCGGCAGGAAACGGTCCGGCGCGTGTTTACGGGCGGGTTCCCCACTGCGCATTGACCGCGGTGATGGTCGAGGTGATCCCCTGGTTCAGCCCGGAGATCTCGATCCGGACGGGCCGGTAGTAGTCGTCCAGATAGAGCGAGAACGAACCCGCCGGCAGCACAGCGGATGAGTCCGGTTCCTGTCCGCTCACCGGTCCGGTGTCCGCGGTGTCAAAGCTGCCGCTGATCTGTGTGTATGCCTCCCCCTCCAGGACCGCCCCGTACCGAACCGCCACCTCTGCCGCCGGTGCGAGCAGTGCGGCGAGTTTTTCCGGCCGCACCGTCAACTCGGCGGCGTCGGCGAGGACCGCGGCATAGGCCGCTTCGGCCGAGCCTTTCGGATCCGCGGAAATGTCCTTGCCGTTTTTCCGCAGCACCCGCTTTCCATCCCGGATGTTCACGGCCAGGTCCTCATCCATGCCCTGCAGGGTCATGGCGAAACCCGGAGCGGTGGCGAACCGGACGCTGTAGGTGCCGGCGGGAAGCCAGCTGGTTTCGGTCTGCAGGGTCTGGATGCCTCCCTCCCCTGCGGCCATGGCCGCGGAGACGCAGGCCCCCGCTTCTGCACCTGACATCGGCTCCGGATCCCGGCGAAGCAGCCATTGGCAGGAGTCCTGGACCGGCTGCGGCATCCCGGTCTGGCTGCCCGTGACGCCCACACGCGGTGGAGCGGCCGGTTCGGAAACGGGCGGCGACGGCGGCGGCGAGGGAACGGCGCTGCGGGACGGTGCTGTCGGAACGGTCCGGGTACCGGATGGCGACGCCGACGCGGAGGCCTCCCGTTCCTGCAGCTGCTGCGCGGTGGGACCGCAGGCCGAAACGGTCAGCAGCAATCCCGTGCACAGCGCCAGGAGCTTTCCTGGCCGGGTCCTTGCACGGGATTCCATGGCAGCTCCGCTGGCATCCTCAAAGGGGTGGGTGACTGGCCACAGTCTGGCACCCGGGCGGCTGCAGGGTAAGGGCAGCGGGCTGCCCGGGCGCTTTAGGGGCGGCACTCCCAGAAAGCCACGGCGCTGGCGGCAGCCACGTTCAGCGAATCGACGCCGCCGCTCATCGGGATACGTACGGCCAGATCGACGCCGGCAAGGGTGGTTTCGGCCAGGCCGTCGCCTTCGGTGCCAAGGACGAGGGCAAGGCGCTCGTCGCGGCGGGCGCTGAGTTCATCCAGGGTCAGGGAATCCTCGCGCAGGGCCAGGGCAGCAGTCACGAAGCCGGCGTCCCGCAGCTGCTCCAGCTGCCCGGGCCAGTCCGTCAGGCGCACCCAGGGAACCTGGAACACGGTACCCATGCTCACCCGGATGGCGCGGCGGTACAGCGGATCCGCGCACCGCGGTGTGACGAGGACGGCATCCACCTGCAGGGCCGCGGCCGAGCGGAAGATGGCGCCGATATTGGTGTGGTCCACGATGTCTTCGAGCACGGCGATGCGGCGGGACGAGGCCAGCAGCCGGGACAAATCCAGCGGGGCGGGCCGCTCCATGGCCGCCAGGGCGCCGCGGTGCAGGTGGAAACCGGTGATTTCCTCGAGCACCTCGGCGGTGCCTACAAAAGCGGGCACCTCCGGAAAACGGTCCAGGATGTCCTGCAGGTCCGGAAGCCACTTCTCGGCCAGGAAGAAGGACCGCGGACGGTGGCCGGCGTCGACGGCGCGGCGCAGGACCTTGGAGGATTCGGCAATGTACATGCCCTCCTCCGGCTCGCGGCGCTTCCTCAGGGATGTGTCCGTAAGGGAGGTGTAGTCGGAAACGCGCGGATCGTCGGCAGACTGCAGGTACTGGAGGTTCACCCGGGGACCGCTCGCCTAGCTGCGCCGGGCGGTGGCTGAATACCGGCCGCCCTCGCGGCGCAGCTCCAGCGGCAGGTCAAAGGCAGTGCTCAGGTGTTCTTCGGTGAAGACCTCTTCGATGGGACCGGACGCCACCACGCCGCCGTCGCGCAGCAGCAGGGCGTGCGTGAAGCCGGTGGGAACCTCTTCGAGGTGATGGGTGACCAGCACCATGGCCGGCGCTTCCTCGTCACGGGCCAGCTCGCCGAGGCGGAAGAGCAGGTCCTCGCGCCCGGCAAGGTCCAGGCCGGCGGCCGGCTCATCCAGCAGCAGCAGCTCCGGGTCCGTCATCAGGGCACGCGCAATCTGCACCCGCTTGCGCTCACCCTCACTGAGCGAGGAGAAGCGGCGGTTCATGAAAGTGGACATGCCCCACTCGTGCAGAAGATTAAAGGCACGGCGTTCGTCGAGCTTTTCGTACTTCTCCCGCCAGCGGCCGGTCATCCCGTAGGACGCCGTGACCACCACGTTGAGGACAGTCTCGTCGTCGGGGATCTGCCCGGCAAGTGCAGCGGAGGCCAGGCCGATACGGGGGCGCAGTTCAAAAACGTCCACTGCGCCGAGGACTTCCTCCAGGATTCCCGCTACGCCGCGGGTGGGGTGCATCCGTCCGCCGGCAATCTGCAGCAGCGTGGTCTTTCCGGCGCCGTTGGGGCCCATAACCACCCAACGCTCCCCCTCCTTGACCTGCCAGTTAACGCCGTCCAACAGGGTCTTGCCGCCGCGCACAACGCTGACGCCGGCAAATTCAAGAACATCACTCATAGCACTAGACATTAGGCTAAGGAAAGGGGCATTGGCGAAACGATACGCCGTAGCGGCCACGCAGATGCGGCCGGGAAACCCCCGTACCGAACAGGTACCGCAACGCTGAACCGAGCAGAACGGAAACCATGCCGAACTCCCCCGAATACAGTGTCGTCAGCTACGGGACGGACCTGTCCGATGCCTATCTCGGCGCGGTACAGGCCGCCGTCTCCGGTTTGGGGGCGCGGATCCTGGAACTGGAGAACGCTGCGGGGAACGGTTTCACTGTGTCCAAGCTTTATGTGGGGTACGACGGCGGCCTCTCCCGGCTGCGGCGCACCGTCGCCGCAGCTTCGGCTGCCGTGCCGGCAAAGCCGGGCGGGGAGCAGAGCGCCGTGGTGCCGCCGTCGCTGCTGAAGGAGGCACGGAAGCTGCTGGTGCTGGACGTGGACTCCACCCTGATCAAGCAGGAGGTCATCGAGCTGCTGGCGGCCCACGCGGGACGGGAGGCCGAGGTGGCGGCCGTGACCGAGGCGGCCATGCGCGGTGAACTGGACTTTGCCGCGAGCCTGCATGCCAGGGTGAAGACCCTGGCGGGGCTGCCGGCATCCGTCATTGACGAAGTGGGGGCTCGAATTGAGCTTTCCGACGGAGCCGAACTGCTGGTGAAGGAGTTCCTGGCCGCCGGGCACGGCGTTGCCGTTGTGTCCGGCGGGTTCAGCCAGGTGCTGGATCCGCTGGCCGACCGGCTGCGGCTCACCTTCCGGCGCGCAAACCTGCTGGAAATCGAAGACGGGGTGCTGACCGGCGCAGTGTCCGGGGAGGTGGTGGACCGTGCCGTCAAGGCCCGCTCACTGGCCGAATGGGCGCAGGAGCTGGACGTGGCACCGGAACACACCATAGCGGTGGGCGACGGCGCCAATGACCTGGACATGCTCGCGGCGGCCGCACTGGGAGTGGCGTTCAACGCCAAACCGGCAGTGCAGGCCGCCGCGGATGCCGTGCTGAACCTGCCACGCCTGGACGTGGTGCAGCACTTCGTGAAGCTCTAGGCGGGATGAAGCCCTAGGCGGGGTCGCCCGCCCGGTCGGCTGCTGCATCTGCGGACAGGTAATCCGCGCCGCCCACATATTCGGTGTGTCCGGACGGAACATCGGCAGTGGCCATGCGCGCCACCTCGGCGCCGAACTCCTGCACGGAGTAAAGCCGGCCGGCTTCCTCGCGCCGGGCTTCGATGGCGCCGGGGTTGGCCCGGTCCAGCAGGGTCGCCGTCACGGTGCCTTCGATCATGTCGCCGGAGACCACCACCAGGGAGATGCCCTTTTCCTCCAGCTGCGGCAGCAGAGCCCGCAGCGCATCCTCGCCGGCACGCTTGCTGAGGGCCACTGCTTCGTACTCGGGCATGGTCGGCACGGAGCGGATGAAGTGGGCCTGGTGGCTGGTGACGAAAACCACCCGCGAACCGGCCGGCATAACGTCAAGCGCTGCATTGAGCATGTTGACCTGCGCGTCGCGGTTCAGCTTCAGCGCGTAGTCCTCCTCCACACCGGTTTCCATGCCGCCGGAGGCGTTCAGCACGAGGACGTCGAGCCCGCCGAAGTTCTCCTGTGCTGCCGCCACGAGGGCAGCCGGGCCTTCCGCGGCGGTGAGGTCCGCGCCCACGGCCACCGCACGTCCGCCGTCGGCCTCGATAGCCGCCACCACCTTGTTGGCGCGCGGTGCCTTCTGGCGGTAATTGACGACGACGCCGGCGCCCTCGGCGGCCAAGAAGCGCGCCACCTCGGCTCCGATTCCGCGCGATGATCCGGTGACGATCGCGGCTTTGCCCTGCAGCAGGCCCATGGGATCTCCTTTTGTAGAAAGTATCTAAGCGTTCAGCTCTCCGAACCCATCCTGCCAGCCGGGGTCCCGGCCGGCAGTTGAGGAAACCTCCAAGGATTCGCGGGCACGGCGTTGGCCGGAGCTAGTGCCCCATGCCCAGGCCGCCGTCGACCGGGATGACCGCACCGGAAATGTAGCCTGCCTCGTCGCCGGCAATCCAGCGCACCACGTTGGCAACTTCCTCCGGCTCGGCGAACCTGCCGGCGGGGATGGAGGACAGGTAGTTCTTCTGCGTATCTTCGGGCAGGGCGCGGGTCATGTCGGTGTTGATGAATCCCGGGGCCACGACATTGGCGGTGATGTTGCGGGAGCCGAGTTCGCGGGTGAGGGACCGGGCAATGCCGATGAGTCCGGATTTGGAGGCCGCGTAGTTGATCTGCCCGGGCGAACCGTAGAGTCCGACCACCGAGGAAATCAGCACCACCCGGCCCTTCTTCATCCGGAGCATGCCCTTGGACGCCCGCTTGACCACCCGGAAGGCGCCGGTGAGGTTGGTATCGATCACGTCGGAGAAATCGTCTTCACTCATCCGGAGCAGCAGAGTGTCCCGCGTAATCCCGGCATTGGCTACAAGGACTTCCACCGGACCGTGGGCGGCCTCCACCTCGGTGAACGCGGCGTCGACCGATGCCATGTCCGTCACATCCGCCTTGACTCCCAGCATTCCCTCGGGAACCTCGCCGCTGCGGTAGGTGATGGCCACGCGGTCACCGCCGGCGAGGAACGCCTTGGCGATTGCCAGCCCGATTCCGCGGTTTCCGCCGGTCACCAGGACACTGCGGCCGGCGGGGGTTTCTGGAGTGTTCTGCACGGATGTTCCTACTTTCAGCCAGGGATTGGGGGTCGCTTCGATCCTACGTGCGCCGGATTCAACTTCTGCAACGACGCTGCGAGTGAGAGAATGAACGAACCTGTTTGGAGGGTGAGGAAGACTACCGATGGCTACTGATGGCTAGGGACACAAACCGCGGGGAGAGCGTCCCCAGAATCACCGACGCACCCAGCCCGCACACGGATGAAATGCGCACCCGCATGATCAAGTACGGCGTGTCCATGGGCATCCGCGTGGTCTGCCTGTTCCTGATGTTCTTTGTCCACGGCTGGCTGCTGTGGGTGGTGATTGCCGGTGCGGTGGTGCTCCCCTATTTTGCGGTCATCATGGCCAACGGCGGCTCGGATACCCGCCTGATGACCTCCAGCGACGCGATGATAGACCGCCCACCGGCCACTGCCCTGGACGCGCCGCGGGCGGCGGAAGAACCCGAAGAAACCCCCGAAACCACTGTGTTGTCGGGGGAAATCGTAGACAATGACGACGACATCAACGACGAAGACAAGGCCTGATCCCCCAGCATGAACCTCCTCGATTCACTTTCCGGCAACTCTGCCGATACAGGCGCCGGCACGCCGGTGTGCTCCCGGAAAGCCTGCCGGCTCGACGCCGCCTGGCGGCTGCTGTGGAACAACCCCCGGATCCACACGCCGGAACGCCGCAAGACCTGGCTGTCCTGCGATGAGCACCGGGACTGGCTGGAGGATTACCTGCGCACGCGCGGCCTCTGGAAGGAAACCCTCCCGCTGGGCGAAGGCGGGACGGAGTAGATGTACCGTTTCCTCTTTTCGGCCCGCTGGTTCGGCTGGTTTGTGCTCGTCTGTGTCCTGGCGGCTGCCTGCATCGGTTTGGGCAGGTGGCAGATGGACCGCCGCGACGCCTCCCTGGCCGACAGTGCCCTCATCGAGTCCAATTACGACGCCGAACCCGTACCGTACGAGGAGGCCGGCAAATACTTCGATACGTATGACGAAGCAGCAGAATGGCTGCCCGTGAAGCTTGAGGGGACGTACGACTCCTCCGAGCAGCGCATCATCCGCAACCGTCCCCTGAAGGGCCGGCCCGGCTATGAAGTCCTGGTGCCGCTGAAGCTTGATGACGGCACCAGCGTGGCGGTCAACCGCGGCTGGCTGCCGATCGGCGACGACGAGGCCGGCAGGCCGGACAGCATCCCTGCCGCCCCCGAGGGACGGGTAAGCGTGGTGGCCCGGATCAAGGCCGCCGAACCCACCCTGACCCGCTCCGCCCCTGAAGGCCAGCTTCCCTCGATCGATCTGGGCGCCTTCGCGGAGCAGCTGGACTATCCGCTGCACCAGGGCTCCTACGGCCTGATGGCGAGCGAGGACCCGGGTGCCGCCGTCGCACCTGAAGGCGCACCGCGGCCGGAGGTGGATGAGGGGCTGCACCTCTCCTACGGCCTGCAGTGGTACGGCTTCGCACTGATGATGTTCATCGGCCTGGGCTATGCCGCGCGGCAGGAAGCACTGAACCGCTACTACGACGGCATTGACGACGACGAAGAGGACGAGGACGACATCATCGCCGCCCACCCGGCCCCGTCCCGACGTCGTCCGCCGCGTAAGAGGCGCGGCCCCACGGGCGAAGAGGAAGAGGATGCCATCCTGGACGCCCAGGGCTACTAGGCACCCCCCCCGCCAGACACTAACGGCCCTGCTCCAAATCGGAGCAGGGCCGTTAGTGTCTGTGCAGGGTCCGGCTAGGCCAGGGTCACCAGATCAAGGTAGTTCTCGTTCCAGTGGTCCTCGTCGCCGTCGGGCAGGAGGACTACGCGTTCCGGGTTCAGTGCGGCAACGGCGCCCTCATCGTGGCTGACCATCACCACGGCTCCGGTGTAGTTGCTGAGGGCGCCCAGGATCTCCGCACGGGAAGCGGGGTCCAGGTTGTTGGTGGGCTCATCCAGGAGCAGGACGTTGGCGGAGGACGCAACGATGGTGGCCAGGGCCAGACGCGTCTTCTCGCCGCCGGACAGGACTCCGGCCTTCTTGCTGACGTCGTCGCCGCTGAACATGAAGGAACCCAGCACGCTGCGGACCTCGGCATCGTCCATGTCCGGGGCGGCGGACCGCATGTTCTCCAGCACGGTCCGCTCCGTGTCCAGGGTTTCGTGCTCCTGGGCGTAGTAGCCGACCTTGAGCCCGTGTCCGGGGATGACCCTGCCGGTGTCAGGGGTGTCCACGCCGGCGAGCATCCGCAGCAGGGTGGTCTTGCCGGCACCGTTGAGGCCCAGGATGACCACCTTCGACCCGCGGTCGATGGCCAGGTCCACGTCGGTGAAGATCTCCAGCGAGCCGTAGCTCTTGCTGAGGCCTTCGGCTGTCATGGGAGTCTTGCCGCACGGAGCCGGATCCGGGAAGCGCAGGGCTGCCACGCGGTCATTGGCGCGGACAGCGTCCAGGCCGCCCATCAGGCGGTCCACGCGCTTGAGCATGCTCTGCGCCGCGGAGGCACCGGAGGCGCGGGCCTTCATCTTGTTGGCCTGGGCCAGGAGGATGCCGGCCTTCTTTTCGGTGTTGGCACGCTCACGCTTACGGGCACGCTCGTCAGTCTCGCGCTGGACCTTGTAGCGCTTCCAGTCCATGTTGTAGATATCGATGGTGGCGCGGTTCGCGTCCAGGCTGAAGACCTTGTTGACGGTGGCTTCAAGCAGCTCGGTATCGTGGCTGATCACGATCAGGCCGCCGGTGTGGTTCTTCAGGAATTCCCGCAGCCAGGCGATGGAATCGGCGTCGAGGTGGTTGGTGGGCTCATCGAGGAGCATGGTCTCGGCATCGGAATACAGGATGCGGGCCAGTTCCACGCGGCGGCGCTGGCCGCCGGAGAGGGTCTTCAGGGGCTGGTTCAGCAGCCGGTCCGGCAAGGCCAGGTTGGCGCAGATCGAGGCTGCCTCGGACTCTGCCGCGTAACCGCCGGCGGAGAGGAACTCCGACTCCAGCCGGTCATAGCGGTTCATGGCCTTCTGCGAGATCTTCGGATCGTCGCTGGCCATTTCGTCCTGGCACTTTTTCAGCTGCGCGGAAACCTTGTCCAGGCCCCGGGCGGAGAGGATGCGGTCACGGCCAAGCTGATCCATGTCCGGCGTGCGGGGATCCTGGGGAAGGTAGCCGATCTCGCCGACGCGCTTGACTGTGCCGGCGGCGGGGAGGGCCTCGCCCGCGAGGACTTTGGTGAGGGTGGTCTTGCCGGCGCCGTTGCGGCCCACCAGCCCGATCTTGTCTCCCTTGTCCACACGGAACGAAACCGCTTCCAAGAGAAGGCGTGCGCCTGCGCGCAGCTCAAGACCAGATACGGAAATCACTCAGTGGACCTTTCGAAGGTTTTTGTCTTGCGGATACGCTGCGCGGTGCGCGGGCCTCGAAACGGTGGGAATCCACCGAGGCGGGAAGGGTCACATTGACCGGTCATATAGGCCTGGTTGGCCGGAACAGCCTTTCCAGTCTAGCCGCCAGAGTCCATTTGTAGAAAACCTCCAATGGAATCCGCCACCGGCGCAGCTACTGTTCAAAACGTTATGCGGTCCGTTTTTCTTCCCCTATAAGGAAAAGTGCAGCGATGAACAACACTTCGGCCGATGCGCCGCAGTCTGTCCCCGGCACCGGCAGCCAGGGTTCTTCCGGCAGCCGGCCGCGCCCCCGAAGCCGCCGGTGGACATCGGCGGACCTGTCACTGATTGCCGTTTTTGCTGCCCTTACCGCGGTTTTCTCCCTTCTCCCAGGGGTGCCGCTGGGAGCCGGCGTGCCGATCACCCTGCAAACACTGGCGGTCATGCTCACCGGCATGCTCCTGGGACCGGCGCGGGGCGCGGCCGCCGTCGGCCTTTTCCTGCTTGCCGGTCTGGCCGGACTGCCGGTGTTCAGCGGCTTCAGCGGAGGCCTGGGCGTCCTGGCCGGCCCGTCCGCCGGCTACCTGCTGTCCTTCCCCGTGGCCGCCGCCGTCGTCGGGCTGCTGGCCGGTCTAGTGCTGCGGCGTACGCGCCGGGCCCGTCCCGCCCTGCTCTTCGCCGCGGCACTAGCCACGAGCTTCCTCGTTGTTCACCCGGCGGGAATTGCGGGGCTGATGCTCAACGCCCATCTGTCCTTCCCCGCAGCACTGGCAGCGGACATGGCTTTCTGGCCCGGGGACGTCATCAAGAACGTGCTTGCGGCCGTGGTGGCGGTCAGCGTCTTCAAGGCCTTCCCATCGATGGCCGCTCCGGAGCGCCGGAGCCGCTGATGCCCTCGATCCTCCTGCAGGACGCCGGTGTGCTGCCCGCCGACGACGGCGGCGGCGCTGCGTCCGGCGAGCCGATCCTGCATCCGCTGTCGCTGGAGCTGAATACTGCGCGCACCGCCGTCATCGGCGCCAACGGCTCAGGCAAATCAACGCTGCTGAAACTGCTGAACGGACTGGTGCTGCCGGACACCGGCACGGTCAGCGTGGACGGCCTGGACACTGCCAGACACGGGGCGGCCGTGCGGCGGCGCGTCGGGTTTGTCTTCACCGATCCGCTCTCGCAGCTGGTGATGCCCACCGGCCGGGACGACGTCGAACTGTCCCTGCGCGCATCCATCCGGCACCGGGGCCAGCGCCGTGCCGCGGCCGAAGCCCGGCTGGATGCCCTCGGGCTGCTGGAGCTGGCGGACCGGAGCATCTACGACCTCTCCGGCGGCGAACGGCAGCTGATGGCGCTGGCCTCCGTGCTGGCCGTGGAACCTGCCGTGCTGGTGGCGGATGAGCCCAGTACCCTGCTGGACCTGCGGAACACGGCACGGCTGCGGCGGGTCTTCGCATCACTCCCCCAGCAGGTTATCTACACCACCCATGACCTTGATTTCGCAGCCGATGCGGACCGGGTGCTGGTGATGGACGGCGGTGCAGTGGTGTTCGACGGCGGTCCGCGCGAAGGCATAGCCGCCTACCGGGCGCTGGCGCTGGGGGTGGGATGAAGCGTTCAGCGCGGTCTACGGATCTGCTCGCGGCGTACCGGCGGGGCACCTCTCCGGTGCATACGGCGCCGCTGGGGCTGAAGGTGGCTGCCCTGGTGGTTCTGTCCGTGGCCGTGCTGGTGCTGCGCTCCCCTGTGGTGCTTGCGGTTGCCGTGGTCCTGGTGGTTGCCGGGTACACGGCTGCACGCCTGCTGCGGATGTCCTGGCAGCCGCTGCGTTCGATGTGGCCGATCCTGGTGCTGTTGGGGGCGTTCCAGTGGTGGGCTTCCGGCGCAGAGGCTGCGGTGATGGTGACCGGCAATATTGTGGTCTGCGTGACGGCGGCCCGGCTTCTGACACTGACTACTCCCCCGCAGGACCTCCTGGAGGGACTGGTCTCCCTGGCGCGTCCGCTGCGGCCGCTGGGCGCAGACCCGGAACGGTTCGGGCTGACCCTGGCGTTGATGCTGCGCAGCATTCCGTTCCTGCTCGGCTCGGCGCGGGATGTCCGTGAATCGGCCATGGCACGGGGGCTGGAACGTAATCCCCGTGCCCTCACCGTTCCGGTGGTCATCCGGGCTGTTGCCTATGCCCGGCAGACCGGTGACGCGCTGGCCGCACGGGGCATCGGCGAAAGGACCTCCGACGCGGAGGTTGCCAAAGGCAACCGATAACCTGAGGGCATGAGTTTCAATAACAACGCGCGTCTGGATTCCTCCCGTGTCAGTGACCGGCGCGGCAAGGGCAAAGGCATCGCCGTAGGCGGCGGACTGGGCGGCGGTCTGCTGCTGATCCTGTCCCTGTTCTTCGGATCGGACGTGATTGACGGGCTGGGGCTGAGTGACGGATCCGGTGTGGCTGCCGGCCAGGCGCAGTCGGAAAGCATCGACACCTGCCTGAACGGTGAAGACGCCAACGAACGGCTGGACTGCCGCATCCTTGGTACTGCCGAAAGCCTCGACAGCTTCTGGGCACCGTATCTGGACGGCTACGGCCTGACCTACACCGAGCCCGGGGTGGTTCTCTTTACGGACCGGACCAGCACCGGCTGCGGTTCTGCCACCAGTGCTGTCGGTCCGTTCTACTGCCCTGCGGACGAGCAGACCTACTACGACACTGCGTTCTTCTCGGACCTGGTCACGAACTACGGTTCCTCCGGCGGTCCGCTGGCCCAGGAATACGTTGTTGCGCATGAGTTCGGGCACCATATCCAGCAGATCACCGGCTCCAGTGCGGGCCGGAACGCGGACCCGCAGGGTGCGGAGTCCGCGTCGGTGCGGACCGAACTGCAGGCCGACTGCTATGCCGGCCTGTGGGCGCGGCATGCGGCGGACCAGCCCGCTCCCGGCTCGGACGTGCCGTTCCTGGCACCGTTCACCGAGACCGACATCAGCGACGCCCTCTCTGCGGCGTCTGCCATCGGCGATGACCGGATCCAGGCTTCAGCCACGGGACAGGTAAACCCGGAAAGCTGGACCCACGGCTCCAGCGCCCAGCGCCAGGCCTGGTTCCTGGCGGGCTACAACGACGGCGGCAGCCTGGAAACGTGCGATACCTTCAGCGCATCGGACCTGTCTAACCCGTAGGGTCTGGGCCCTGCCTGGCCTGCGGAATTGGGAGCAAACCCCAGAACCCAGGACCGAGGCAGGCCCGTGGTCCGAAGCGGACCACGGAACCGGCGGGCGTGGACCGAACCGGACCCTGTCCCCGAAGGGTCCGTCCGTTGGATGCTCGCTCCTATACCGGTCCGGATTAGAAGGGCGCTGTTGCCACTTGCCGATGTCCTACCACCGGGTCCGCTGCTGTGTCCGGTGGTCCAGCTTGCGGCCGGCCCAGTTCTAGGAAGGGTTCGGTCCGGTAGACCCGGCCTGCCGGTGAGGTCCACTCGATCACTCCGGGTGTCGGTTGGAAGGCTGTCCAGTAGCCCAGGGTCTTGAACCGGTGGTGCCGCCGGCAGAGGTGCTCCAGGTTCCCGTGATCCGTGGGGCCGCCTTGTGCCCAGTCGGTGGTGTGGTCGATATCCGAGTTCGCGGTACTGACCCTGCAGCCGGGGAAACGACAGGTTCCATCCCTTGCGCGGAGCCAGCGTCTGAGGCCGGCCGGGACTTTTCGGCGCCGTCCTACCCCGAGGATCTCTCCCGTCTCCGGATCCTGTGCCAAACCGGTCCAGCCGGCAGCGTTCCGTGCGAGTCGTCGGGCCGCTTCAGCGCTGATAGGTCCGTACCCGTGCAATTCGGCGGGCTGGTCGTCGGCTCCGAAGAGGGTTTCAGCGTTGATGAGGACCATGATTTCCGCCCGCGGCACGATACCGCCGTCGTCGCAGCCGGTCCCGCCCGCGCCGGTCTTGCCGGTCCCGCGTCCCCCGCCCGTCACAGTCTCGACATCGCCTTCCGGACCGCGAACACCGCCGGTCCCTTTACGGACATCACTGCTGCTGCCGGTACCTGCACTCACCAGTGTTGGGTCAAGACCGCCCATCAGCAGCTGCGCGAGGATGTCCGCACGCAGCTGGTCCGTGGTCCGGGAATCGCCGGCCGCCTGCTCACCCCGGGCCGCCGTGCTGAGGGTCGTGTAGATCTGCTGGGCTTCCTCGGCCCGCAGGTACGCGGAGAGGCAGGACATACCGTCTTCTTCCCGGTCCAAAGTGACCTTGCGCTGCTCGAACGCCGTCAGATGCCGTTTGGTGACGGTGTCGGGGAATGTCGTTTCACGCAAGCGTCTGGCCTTGGCTGAGAACTGGGCCCGGGTCTTCCCTTCTGCAGCTTTCAGCAGGTCTGCTTCAAACTCGGGCAGTTTCCCGGCGGGAACGGTCTCGCACTGCTCCAACACCACCTGCGCATGCTGGAAACTAAGCTGCCCTTCTTCCAGCCCGGCCAGGGTGGCGGCATGGGGGCCGCACAGCAGGCCCGCTTCGAACATCAGCCGCTGCGCGGTGACCTGCGGGATGTTCAGGATGACCGCGCATTCGGACGCCGCGAGGCTGAACGCCATTGCCGGTTCGAGCCGTCCGGACGCGGCATGGAAATCGTCGCGGAAAGCCTCCTGCATCCGGTTCATCAGCCGGGCCTCCTGTGCCTGCACCCAGGACTTCAGATGCGCCATCCGGGACAGGGCTTCCCCGACGGTCTGCGCGTCGAAGGATTCGAGGTTCTGCAGGGCCAGTGTTCCGGTGAAGCCGTCCGGATATCCTTCGGCAGGATTCCGGCCTTCGGAATCGGAAACTGCGGGACCTCCGGAATCGGGGGCTGAACAATCGTCTCCGGAATCAGTGGCGGTGGGAGCTCCGGGATTGGCTGGTTCGGAGACGGATGGGCCCGCAGCGCCAAGCCTCACATCTGGTACGGGATTGTCGGCAGGCTGGGTGCCGGCCTCAGAGTCGTTCTCGGGAGCGGCAGCAGAAGTTTGGGTACCCGCGTCAACGTCAGCATTCCCGACGGGTTCGGCAGTCAGTTCCGCCCGGTACACCGACAAAGAGCAGGCCGCACGCGGCGTATCTGCTTCACCAATCTGCCCGGTTGGCTGCTGGTCTTCACTGCCCTGCTCTTCGGTTGTCCGTCCGGTGTTCCCGAGCTGATCCATACCCTCAGGATTTCACCCGGCACTGACATTTCCGGGCCAAAAACAGGCCCAAAACGTCCCCTCGCAAAACCTTAAATACCTGTCTTTCTAAGGCCACTACCTAGTCCCGAAACAGCCACCGATTGGCTCGCCAATGATCACTGGCGGGGACCCATTCGGTCGCCAGGCAGCAGTTGCCGCGGGGACGACGCCGGCCCGCCAGCGAACCCCGCCCGCCCCGTAGGTCCGCCTATGCCTCGCCGGCCCCGACGCGTCACTGTGGCTCCTGGAAACCAGCCCGGAAACAGTCGCCGGGTTCACCCAGCCAGCGTCCGCCGATCCAGCGGCCGCCCAACCGGCATCCCGGAGACCAGCTCATCCCTGGCTTTCACCCGGCGGCCCTCAGCTCAGGTCTCCAGCAGCCCCACAGCGGATGCGGGTATGGCATCGGACAGCCAAACACCCGACGCCGATCGGTAGAAACTTACTCCCTGTGCATCCGCGATGTCCGTATCCACGGTAAAGATCACGGGATCGGC
The DNA here is from genome assembly GCF_025244925.1 of Arthrobacter zhaoxinii. Taxonomy (NCBI): domain Bacteria; kingdom Bacillati; phylum Actinomycetota; class Actinomycetes; order Micrococcales; family Micrococcaceae; genus Arthrobacter; species Arthrobacter zhaoxinii. The sequence goes on along the minus strand of NZ_CP104275.1, from coordinate 1,810,905 downwards.
GTCCTTGCGCCGGCCCACCTGACGGGCCTGGTCAACGGTTTCCGCAAGGTGGACGGACTGCCGCTTCATGGGCAGGAGCCCGGATGCACGGATTGCGGGAACGGCAGCACGGGCAGTGCCGTGGAAAAGCACCGCCGGGGGCGAACCCGGCTCCCCTGCAGGCTGGACCGCCACGGAATGGCCGTGCACTGCGCGGATGCGTCCGTTGCTGATCTGGTGCCGCTTCTTCTCCGCCGCGTCAAGCACGTTCTGAAGCACCTGCTCGTCCACGGATTCCCACTCCGGACCCAACCGGTGCAGCGCAGCCAGCACATCATCCACCGGGGCCCATCCTTCGGGATCCAGCTCAAGGGCATACTTCTCCGGAGCATGACGGAGCGCATGGGACAGCACAAGGCTTATTTCGGTACGGCTGGGACTACGGCCCATCTGGGTGCCGCCTTTCGGTACTGATGCCACTTTTCTCAACTCCCGTCGAACCCGCGCCGGCCCGTAAAGACCCGACCCGGAAGACCTGGCCAGGCAAAGAGTGCCCCTGCACCCTAGGCCCCCGGCTGCCCGACGTTTACTTCCGTAAAGTCACGGCAGAGCAGCCAGCGCCCGTCATCAAGCCGCCAGGATTCCATCAGCAGGGCCCGCCCGGTCACGTCGCCGCCCGAACGGTACGTCATTTCGTAGAACACCACTGCCTCGTCCCGGCCGCGGGGCGTGACGGTCCGGAAGTCCGCATGCACGGTGCTCCCCCGCAGCGCGGAAACTGTGCCGCCAAACCCTGCGCGGGCCGTCACCGCGTCAAACGGCTCAGTGGCGGCTGCTTCGGACCCCAGCCACCCGTGATAATCCGGCGACAGGAAGGTTTCAATCGGAGTGCTGTCCCCGGACGCCATGGCTTCGTTCCAGGCCGCCAGATACTGGTCATGAAAATGCGTGCTGTTCCCCATGGCGGACACGCTAGCACGCGAAAAAGGGCCGCTCCCCGTATCGGGAAGCGGCCCTTTCTGTTGGTGGTTCCGCTGCAGGCAGCGGAAACCTTTAGATGTTGAAGCCGAGGGCCCGCATCTGGTCGCGGCCGTCGTCGGTGATCTTGTCAGGTCCCCACGGCGGCATCCATACCCAGTTCAGTCGCCACTCATCGACGACACCGTCCAGGGCCTGGGCAGTCTGCTCTTCAAGCACATCGGTCAGCGGGCAGGCCGCCGTCGTCAGTGTCATGTCGATCAGAAGTGCACCGTCTTCGGCGTACTTCAGTCCGTAGAGCAGCCCGAGGTCAACGACGTTCACCCCGAGTTCGGGGTCGATGACGTCCTTCAGTGCCTCTTCGACGTCCTCAAGGGACGTGGTGGCCAGTTCGGAGTCGCTCATTTTTACTCCTTCAGCTGTCTTTACTACGCGCCGGCTGCGGCGGCGTTGGCACCGGTGAAGCGGTCGTAGCCTTCTTCTTCGAGGCGGTCGGCAAGTTCCGGGCCGCCCTGCTCGGCGATGTGGCCGTCAACGAAGACGTGTACATAGTCGGGCTTGATGTAACGAAGGATACGCGTGTAGTGCGTGATGAGCAGCGTACCCATGCCGCCCTTGGAGTGCTCGCGGTTAACGCCTTCGGAGACGATCTTCAGGGCGTCGACGTCGAGGCCGGAGTCGGTCTCGTCGAGGATGGCGATCTTCGGGTGGAAGAGTTCCATCTGCAGGATCTCCACGCGCTTCTTCTCGCCGCCGGAGAAGCCCTCGTTGACGTTGCGCTGGGCAAAGTCCGCGTCGATGCGCAGCTCGGCCATGGCCGCCTTGACGTCCTTGGTCCAGTGGCGCAGCGAGGGGGCCTCGCCGTCGAGCGCGGTCTTGGCGGTGCGCAGGAAGTTGGTCATGGTGACGCCGGGAACCTCTACCGGGTACTGCATGGCCAGGAAGAGACCGGCGCGGGCACGCTCGTCAACGCTCATCGCGAGGACATCTTCGCCGTCGAGAGTGATGGTACCGCTGTCCACGCTGTAGCGCGGGTGGCCGGCGATGGTGGAGGCCAGGGTGGACTTGCCGGAGCCGTTCGGGCCCATGATGGCGTGCGTTTCACCGGTGTTGATGGTCAGGCTGACACCCTTCAGGATCGGCTTGCGGCCCTGTTCGGTCTCAATGCTGACGTGAAGATCCTTGATCTCAAGAGTAGACATGCGAGTTGGCTTTCTCCTTTGCACCCGCGGGTGCGTTACTAAGCTTTTGGGGATGGAAGGCGACCAAAGTCCGGGTGCCGGAGTTTTTCCGGCACCCGGGCTCAGAGTCTCAGTAGGCTCCGGAGGCTTCGAGCTCGCGCTCGACGGCGTCGATGAGACGCTCTTCCAGGGCAGGGACCTTGATCTGCTGGATGATCTCGGTGAGGAAGCCACGGACCACCAGGCGGCGGGCAGTGTCCTCGGGGATACCGCGTGCCATCAGGTAGAACAGGTGCTCGTCGTCGAACCGACCGGTGGCGCTGGCGTGGCCGGCACCCTCGATCAGTCCGGTCTCGATCTCCAGGTTCGGTACGGAGTCGGCGCGGCCGCCCTCGGTCAGCAGCAGGTTGCGGTTGACTTCGTACGTGTCGGTGCCTTCTGCTTCCTTGCGGATCAGGACGTCGCCAACCCACACGGTGTGCGCGTCGCGGCCCTGCAGGGCGCCCTTGTACATCACGCGGGACTTGCAGTTGGCCACTGCGTGGTCCACGAAGAGGCGCTGTTCCAGGTGCTGTCCGGCGTCTGCGTAGTACAGGCCGAACATTTCCACGTCGCCGCCGGTGGCGGTGAACTTGGAGGACGGGGTGACGCGCACCAGGTCGCCGCCGAGGCTGACGACGACGTGCTTGAACTTCGCGTCACGGCCGATCTTCGCGTACTGCGCGGAGGCGTGCACGGCGTCGTCGTCCCAGTCCTGGACGGAGACAACGGTCAGTTCCGCGCCGTCGCCCACAACGATTTCCACGTTCTGGGACAGCACAGCCGAACCCTTGTGGTCCAGGACCACCACGCCCTTGGAGAACTTCTCCGCGGTGATGACGATGTGCTGGGCGGCCGGATCCTTGCTGACACCGTTGATGGTCAGCGTGACGCTGCCGTCAATGACGGTTTCGGCGGGGATGGTCACGGAGGTGGCTTCGCGGAAGTCCTCCCATGCGGCGGCGGCAACCCGGTCTTCGGGGATGCCGGCAGAACCGATGCGCGCGTCCGTACGGGCAATGCTTTCGACCCGCACGCCGTCGGGGGCGACGACGGCCAGCTCGGGAGCCGTTCCGTCGAGGTCCGCGGTGTGCAGTCCGCGCAGGCGCTTGAGCGGGGTGAACCGCCAGTCTTCTTCACGGCCGGTCATTTTGCCGAAGTCAGCACGGTGGAAGGAGGTGGTGCGGCCGGCCCGTGAGCTGTCCGGAATGCCCTCTCCGCCACCGTGGCTGTGGGACTTGCTGCTGTCGCCGCCCAGCGGTGAGGAATCCTCGTTCAGCGGGGAAAGGTTTTCGCCCTCCTCGGTGAAGCCGTCAATGCGCACACGGTTGGTTTCCTTGGGGGAACCTACCTTCGCCTTGACCTCCTCCACTACATTGCTGACCTTTTCGGTCACGGTTTCGACGACGTCGTTAAGCTTCGACATTAACCGACGGCTCCTTCCATCTGGAGTTCGATGAGGCGGTTGAGTTCAAGGGCGTATTCCATCGGCAGTTCACGGGCGATCGGCTCAATGAAGCCGCGCACGATCATTGCCATTGCCTCGTCCTCGGGAAGGCCGCGGGACATGAGGTAGAACAGCTGCTCCTCGCTGACGCGGGAAACAGTGGCTTCGTGGCCCATGGTGACGTCATCTTCGCGGATGTCCACGTACGGGTACGTGTCCGAGCGGGAGATGGTGTCCACCAGCAGGGCGTCGCAGCGCACGGTGTTGGCCGAGTGCGTGGCGCCTTCGCGGACCTGGACCAGGCCGCGGTAAGCGGCACGGCCGCCGCCGCGGGCCACGGACTTGGAGATGATGGAGCTCTTGGTGTTCGGAGCAATGTGGACCATCTTGGATCCGGTGTCCTGGTGCTGGCCTTCGCCGGCGAAGGCGATGGACAGGGTCTCACCCTTGGCGTGCTCGCCGACCAGGTAGACAGCCGGGTACTTCATGGTGACCTTGGAGCCGATGTTGCCGTCGATCCATTCCATGGTGGCGCCCTCGTGTGCAATGGCGCGCTTGGTCACCAGGTTGTACACGTTGTTGGACCAGTTCTGGATGGTCGTGTAGCGGACGCGGGCGCCCTTCTTCACGATGATTTCGACGACGGCGCTGTGCAGCGAGTCCGACGTGTAGATCGGTGCGGTGCAGCCCTCGATGTAGTGGACGTAGGAATCCTCGTCCGCAATGATCAGCGTGCGCTCGAACTGGCCCATGTTCTCCGTATTGATACGGAAGTAGGCCTGCAGCGGGATCTCCACGTGAACGCCCTTGGGGACGTAGACGAAGGAACCGCCGGACCACACGGCAGTGTTCAGCGAGCCGAACTTGTTGTCACCGACGGGGATGACGGTGCCGAAGTACTCCTGGAACATTTCCGGGTGTTCCTTCAGCGCCGTGTCCGTGTCCAGGAAGATAACGCCCTGGCGTTCCAGGTCCTCGCGGAGCTGGTGGTACACAACCTCGGACTCGTACTGCGCTGCGACGCCGGAAACCAGGCGGCCGCGCTCAGCTTCGGGGATGCCGAGCTTCTCGTACGTGTTGCGGATGTCCTCGGGAAGGTCTTCCCAGGTGTTGGCCTGCTTCTCCGTGGAGCGCACAAAGTACTTGATGTTGTCGAAGTCGATGCCGGAGAGGTCTGCACCCCAGGTCGGCATGGGCTTGCGTTCGAAGTACTTCAGGCCCTTCAGACGAAGGTCCAGCATCCACTGCGGCTCGCTCTTCTTAGCCGAAATGTCGCGGACGACTTCCTCACTCAGGCCGCGGCGTGCGGTTGCACCGGCAACGTCCGAGTCGGCCCATCCGTACTCGTATGTACCGATGCCCTCGAGCTCGGGGTTCTTTTCCAGGATGTCTGAAATCACAGACTCCGGCACCAATGAAGGTGCCGTTGGCTTCTGGGTTACTTGATCCGTCATCACGGCCTTTCTTGCTGATGAATGGATGTGGACTGGTTGGTCTCGACGCGCAGTGGAACCTGCGGCGCGGATCGGGTCCGACCCACTGGGATGTGGGTCGTACAAACGTGACCGCCCCGGGAGAGCGTGGACAGTCGGCGGACGTCCACGTCGAGGAGGCGGGCAAAAACTTCGGTCTCCTTGTCACAGAAGACGGGGTAGGCCGTGGCGAGTCCCTGGATGGGGCAGTGTGCCTGGCACAGCTGGACACTGAGCAACGTACTCTTCCTCGCGGCGGCGCCGATCATGGTGGTTGACGCCACGAAGCCGTCCTTGGTCAGTTCCGCGGCCAGCGCCTGGGCGCGGTCGCCGACGTCGGGCCCTGCGGCCTCGACCACGGGACGGTAGCGTTCCTCCATGCGGCCGAAGCGCTCCGCGGCGAAAGCCTCGATCGCCTGCGGGCCGAGCGCGGCACCGAGCTGGCGCAGCGCCTCCGTGGCGATGTCGAGGTAGTCGTTGCCCAGGTGCGCCTGGCCCTGCGGGCTCAGCACATAGCGCCTGGCGGGCCTTCCGGCCCCGGAGGAGGAATTGCGGACGAGCTTGACCTGGATCAGGCCCTTCCCGGACAGCGCATCCAGATGACGGCGCACGGCGGCAGGCGTGAAGCCCAGCCGTTCGCCCAGCTCGGCTGCGCTGACAGGGCCGTGTTCCAGAACCGCACCCAGAACCTTGTCCCGGGTGCGCTCCTCCGCTTCGCGGGCAGCAGCTGGTACGGCTGCTGCCTTGGGTTCAGAGTTGCTCACAGAATACACAACACAAGCATGTCCTAATCTGTTCCCTGATTCCACTAAGGCAAGGCTTGCTATTGCCGCAGTGGCGGGGGCGGCTGTCCGTGCGGGCGGCCTGTACTACCTAACGTAGAATATGCAGGTGCCTACCGATGAACCCTGCCTGACCATTAAAGGTCTGATCAAGGACTGCGGCCCGGTTGCTGGTCTCGACGGCAAAATGATCCGTGTGCTCGCCGGCGTCGACTTCACAGCCCGCCGCGGCTCCGTCACTGCCCTGCTCGGCGCCAACGGCGCCGGTAAAACCACCACTCTGGAATGCGCCCAGGGCCTCCAGTCCATTGACGGCGGGGAAATCCGCCTGCTCGGGCAGGACCCCTACCGCGCCGACGCCCACCTGCGCAGCCGCGTGGGCGTTATGCTGCAGGAAGGCGGCCTCCCGCCGTCGGCCCGTCCCGTTGCCCTCCTCGAACACGTTGCCCGGATGTATGAGTCCCCGCGCCCCGTGGCCGAACTTGTGGAGCGCCTGGGCATCGGCAGCTTTGCCAACACCGGCATCCGGCGCCTCTCCGGCGGGCAGAAGCAGCGCCTGGCGATGGCCGCCGCGCTGATCGGCCGCCCGGAAGTGCTTTTCCTGGACGAGCCCAGCGCCGGCCTGGATCCGCAGTCGCGGCAGATTGTCTTCGAGCTGATCGAGGAGCTGCGGGCCGAGGGCCTCGGCATCATCCTCACGACCCACCTGATGGACGACGCGCAGAAACTCGCGGACTACGTCTACATCATCGACGCCGGCAAGACCGTGGCTTCCGGAACGGTCGCTGAGCTGACCTCCGCCACCGGCTCCCCGGCCGAACAGCGCCTCCTGACGTTCGACGCCGGCCCCGGGCTCGACGTCGTCGGCCTCGCCTCCGGCCCGCTGCGCCACCTGGAGGTTTCCGAAGCTGCGCCCGGCCACTATTCCGTCCGCGGATCCCTGACTCCGCAGGACCTGGCCGCGCTGGCCGCCTGGTGGGCGGAGCACGGCATCCTGCCGTCCTCCGTGCACATGGCCTCCCGCACCCTCGAGGACGTTTTCCTTGATCTTTCCGGAAGGGCTATCCGATGAGCGCTCCCGCGTCGCTGCCGGCACGCATCCTGAACCAGGGCCGTTACGAGGCCCTCACCATGCTGCGCAACGGCGAACAGCTGATCCTCGCCGTGGTCCTGCCGCTGCTTGCCATGGTGGCCCTGGTGGTCACTCCCCTGCTGGACGGCTACGGAACTCCCCGGATCAACATGGCCGCCCCTGGGATTTTCGCGCTCTGCGCCATGTCGACCGCCTTCACCGGCCAGGGCATCGCGACCGGTTTCGACCGTCGCTACGGTGTGCTCCGCTACCTCTCCACCACGCCGCTGGGCCGGACCGGACTGATTGCCGGAAAGGTCATTGCGGTCCTGGCCGTCCTGGCCATCCAGGTGGTGCTGGTCTCGGTGGTCGCCCTGCTGTTCGGCTGGGAGCCGGAACTGAGCGGGGTACTCCCGGCTGCGGTGCAGCTGGTCCTGGGTGCGGTGGCGTTCACAGCTTTGGGCCTGCTCGTCGCCGGCACGGTACGGCCTGAGGCCACACTGGCCATCACGAACCTGCTCTGGATCCTCCTGGCGGCGGCCGGCGGTATCATCATCCCGGTAGGCAACCTGCCCGGAGTGCTGCAGCCGTTCATCGAAGTCCTGCCCTCGGCGGCCCTGGGCGACGCCCTGCGCTCGGCCCTGATCGACTCGCAGTTCAATATTTCCGCCACGCTGATCCTTCTGGCGTGGACAATACTGGGCGGCCTCGGTGCTGTCCGCTGGTTCAAATGGAGTTAGAAACCGTGTCACAGACCTCGGCCGGGGTCCCTGCCCGGCAATCGAACAGCCCTGCTGCCGGACCCCTGATCCGCAACCTTGCCTTGGCTTCGCTGGTGGCCAACATCGTGATTGTGGTGACCGGCGGCGCGGTCCGTCTGACGGCTTCCGGCCTCGGCTGCCCGGAGTGGCCGTTGTGCACCGCGGACTCGCTGGTGACGACGCCGGAAATGGGCCTGCACGGCGTCATCGAGTTCGGCAACCGGCTCCTCACTTTCGTGCTGACGGCCATTGCCTTCGCCACGGTGTTCTCCGTCTGGCGGATCCGGGCCGAGCGCCGCGATCTGTGGTGGCTGTCCATCGCCCTGCTGGCCGGCGTTCCCGCCCAGGCCGTGATCGGCGGAATTACCGTCCTGACCGACCTGAACCCGTGGGTGGTGGGCCTGCACTTCCTTGCCTCGACGGTGATGATCAGCGCGGCCGTGGTGATGGTCAACCGGTCCCGGCTGTCCGCATTGGATCTCCAGGCACGCCACGCGCCGCTGGCGGACAAGAGCCTCCGCCCCGTGCTGGGCGCCATCGGTGTGCTGTCCGCCCTCACGGTGGTGCTGGGTGTTGTCGTGACCGGTTCCGGCCCGCACGCCGGCGACCACGGTGCCGCCCGCAACGGCCTGAACCCGGATCTGGTCACCCGCATCCACGTGGTGCCCGTGTACCTGCTGGTCTTTGCCCTGGCCGTGGCCCTGTACCTGGTCTACCGGCGGGGCGCGGATGCCCGGGTGCGCAAGGCCGTGGCCCTGCTGGCCGTCGTCGTCCTGGCCCAGGCGGCCATCGGCTACGCGCAGCACTTCCTGCACCTGCCGATCGCCCTGGTGGCGCTGCACATGCTTGGTGCGTGCCTGCTGACGGCAGCCGCTGCGCAGGCCGTGTACATCGGTTTCAACAAACAGGTCCCCGGCGGTGCTGCCGTGGCACTGGCACAGGCGCAGGCTGCCCGGAAGGTTCGGTTCGGCCGGCGCGAACGGACTGGCCGGAAGTAGACCTTCAGTTCCCGAGGAAAGGGCCGGACTCCCCCGCGGGGTCCGGCCCTTTTTTGTGTCCGGGGGTCTGTGCCCTTTTCCAGGGTCTCCTGCTCTCCTGGCTCTCTTGGCGCAGGGGGCGTGCCCGCACAGCGTCCCACGCTTTGGTACTGCTGTTCGGGGTGTGACCCCACCGGCAACAGGAGTCCCATAGTTTGGGATGCTGTGCGCGCAGGGGTCGTCCGCTGCACAGTGTCCCACACCCTGGTGCTCCTGTGGCGGGCGTGACCCCACCGGCAACATCTGCCCCATCGACTGGGATGCTGTGCGCGCAGGGGGCTGGATGTCCGGCCGAAGCCCCTCCATCCTCCATGCTCCCGGCTACCGCCCCGTCTACTGAGCAGATAACGCGGTTATCCGGTGTCCTAAAGCCCGTTATCTGCTCAGTAGATGAACCGTTGCTGCAGCCCGATGAGCCACGTGCTGCTGCAACAGACGTGCAGGACGTTCCGGGTTAGGCGGCTTTAATACTCCCCGCGAGCTCTGCGAGCCGGGAGTTTCGTTGCCGCCGTTACGGAACGCCCGGAACGCCCGGAGCGCCGGAACGGCCGGAGCCCGTCGCTCCAGACACCCGGCCACCAGCCAACCCCGGAAACAACAACGGCCGGACCCCCGAGGGGATCCGGCCGCCGTACAGCGGAAAGCTAGACCAGGGCGCTGCCCACGAACGGGTCCACGGCCAGGGCCAGGAAGAGGATCGTGAGGTAGCTGATGGAGAGGTGGAAGACCTTCATAGCGGACTTGTCATTGAGCTCTTCACGCTGCGCCCGGGAGTGCAGCTTGTGCGCCTCGGCGATGAACCAGCCTCCGGACAGCAGCGCGGCAATGGTGTAGACCCAGCCGGCACCGCCCACGGGAACCAGCAGCAGCGAGCAGGCCACCGTGGCGTAGGCGTACAGGACCACCTGGACGGAGACCAGCTTCGCACCGGCCACAGCGCCGAGCATCGGCACGCTGGCGTTGCGGTAGTCCTCGCCGTACTTCATGGACAGCGGCCAGTAGTGCGGCGGCGTCCACAGGAAGATGATCATGAACAGGATGATGGCCGGCCATTCCACCTTGTTGGTGACCGCGGCCCACGCGATCAGCACGGGCATGCAGCCGGCAGCGCCGCCCCAGACGATGTTCTGGGTAGTGCGGCGCTTGAGGATCAGGGTGTAGAACACCACGTACAGGAAAATGGCCCCGACGCCGAGGAGGCCCGTGAGCGGGTTGGCGCCGAACCACAGCAGGGCAATGGCGACAATGCCCAGTACCCACGCGAAGACCATGGCCTCCCGCGGCGAGACCTCGCCGGTGACCAGCGGACGGTTCTTTGTCCGCTTCATCAGCTTGTCCATATCGCGGTCGATATAGCAGTTGAAGGCGCCGGCGCTGCCGGCAGCCAGTGCGCCGCCGACCATGGTGGCCAGGATCAGGCCCAGGGACGGCAGGCCCCGCTCGGCGAAGATCATGGTGGGCAGGGTAGTCACGAGCAGGAGTTCGATGACGCGCGGTTTGGTGAGCGCCACGTAAGCCCGGGCTTTGCGGCCCGCCGTCATCTTCCCCGTGTAGACCGGAGACTCGGCATGCTGGGTAGTCACGAAGCGATCACTTTATCCAATCTGGAACGAAAAAGTCCGTCCTCATCATAACCTCTATCGGCTGTAGAAATCGAAGCACCGAAGACGCATCCGCCCGCACAGCTGACAGGCTTCCAAACTTCCCGCCACGATGCCCGGCCTGATACGGCCGGGGCAGGCAGGAAGCAGCCTTAGACGATAAGGTTGGAACGGACCTTTCCTGCGGCCGATTATGGGCGTGGAACGGTAAAAGCAACAACAAGTATTAAGCAGTATCCGCGGCATCGGCTGCGGAACGCGGAACAAGTTATGCCGTGAACGCGGTATCGATTTGCGTCTGCCTTTGGTTGTAGTGGTAAAGGAACCGGACGCACCCCGTTCACGGGGGCTTCCGGGCATGTCCGGTGCTGTACGGTGCCGGTTATCTGCAGAGAGAGGGGCCCGGTAAACGTGCCACATATGGAAGAGCAAGAACTGATCTGGACCGAAACGGACCGCAAGGCAGTGGACACCGTCCGCGTCCTCGCCGCCGATGCCGTGGAGAAGGTCGGCAACGGCCACCCCGGCACGGCCATGAGCCTGGCCCCGGCCGCGTACCTTCTGTTCCAGAAGGTCATGCGCCACGACCCGTCCGATCCGCACTGGATCGGACGCGACCGCTTCGTCCTCTCCCCCGGGCACACCTCCCTGACCCTCTACATTGAGCTCTTCCTCTCCGGCTACGGCCTGGAGCTCGAAGACCTTCAGTCCCTGCGCACCTGGGGCTCCAAGACCCCGGGCCACCCGGAGTACCGCCACACCGACGGCGTCGAAATCACCACCGGCCCGCTCGGCCAGGGCCTCGCCTCCTCCGTTGGCTTCGCCTTCGCCCAGCGCCGCCTGCGCGGCCTGCTGGACGCCGACGCCGCCGAGGGCACCAGCCCGTTCGACCACACCATCTGGGTCATCGCGTCCGACGGCGACCTGCAGGAAGGCGTCACCGCCGAGGCCTCCTCGCTGGCCGGTCACCAGGAACTGGGCAACCTTGTAGTCGTCTACGACGAGAACCACATCTCCATCGAAGACGACACCGACATTGCCTTCACCGAAGACGTACTCAAGCGCTACGAAGCCTACGGCTGGCACACCCAGCGGGTGGACTGGACCAAGACGGGCGAATACGTCGAAGACGTCAACGAGCTGTACAACGCACTGATGGCAGCCAAGGCCGAAACGAACCGCCCCTCCATCATTTCCCTGCGCACCATCATCGGCTGGCCTGCACCGAACAAGCAGAACACCGGCAAGATCCACGGCTCCGCCCTGGGCACCGACGAAGTAGCGGCACTGAAGGAAACGCTGGGCTTCGACCCGGCCAAGACCTTCGACGTCGACCCCGAGGTCCTCGAGCACGCCCGCCAGGCAGTGACCCGCGGCGCCGAGGCCCACAAACAGTGGAGCGAAGGCTTCAAGGCCTGGGAAGAGGCCAACGCCGAAGGCTCCGCCCTGCTGGCCCGCCTCGAAAAGGGCGAGCTGCCCGAGGGCTGGGAAGCGTCGCTGCCCGTCTTCGAAGCCGGCAAGGACATGTCCACCCGTGCCGCCTCCGGCAAGGTCCTCTCCGCGATCGGCCCGGCCCTGCCGGAACTGTGGGGCGGCTCCGCCGACCTTGCCGAGTCCAACAACACCACGATTGAGGGCTCGCCCTCCTTCATTCCCGCCGGGAAGCAGACCAACGCCTGGTCCGGCAACCCGTACGGCCGCGTGCTGCACTTCGGCATCCGCGAACACGCAGCGGCGTCGATCGTCAACGGCATCACCATGCACAGCAACACCCGCGCCTTCTCCGGTACGTTCCTGATCTTCAGCGACTACCAGCGTCCGGCCATCCGCCTCGGTGCCCTGATGGGCGTGCCGGCCATCTACGTCTGGACCCACGATTCGATCGGCCTCGGCGAAGACGGACCCACCCACCAGCCGGTGGAGCAGCTCGCCTCCCTGCGCGCGATCCCGGGACTCGACGTCGTCCGCCCCGGCGACGCGAACGAGGTGGCCGTCGCCTGGCGGACCATCCTGGAGAACACCGAAAACCCGGCCGGCATTGTGCTGACCCGCCAGAACATCCCCACCTACGCACGCGGCGAAGGTGCTGCCACGGCCACCGAATTCGGCTCCGCCGACGGTGCTGCCCGCGGCGGCTATGTGCTGGCCGAAGCCGTCCGTGACGGCAGCGTCGTCACGCCCGACGTCATCCTGGTCGGCACCGGTTCCGAGGTCCAGCTGGCTGTTGAGGCCCGCGAAGCACTCGCCGCCGAGGGCGTAGCCGCCCGCGTGGTGTCGATGCCGAGCATCGAGTGGTTCAACAAGCAGGACAAGGAATACCGCGAGTCCGTCCTGCCGAAGGACATCCGCGCCCGGGTTTCCGTCGAAGCCGGCATTGCGCTCGGCTGGCGCGAAATTGTCGGCGACGCCGGCCGCAGCGTCTCGCTGGAGCACTTCGGCGCGTCCGCGGACTACAAGACGCTGTTCCGCGAATTCGGCATCACCGCCGACGCCGTGGCCCAGGCAGCCCGGGATTCCCTCGCTGCAGTCGGCGGCGGCGGATCCGCGCCCGCCGGCACCACCGGCGCGTCCTCCGGAGCACAGTCCACCGAGACCGGCGACCAGCAGTAATTCCCCTTAATAAAGGAGCATCAACAATGACTTCCACTCCCACGGCCCGGCTTTCCGACGCCGGCGTCTCCATCTGGCTGGACGACCTTTCCCGCGAACGGATTGTCTCCGGTTCCCTGAAGAAGCTCATCGATGAGTGGAACGTGGTCGGCGTGACCACGAACCCGAGCATCTTCGCCTCGGCCCTGGCCAACGGCGAGTCCTACGCCGCCCAGGTGCAGCAGCTCTCGCGTTCCGGCGCCGACGTCAACAAGTCGGTCTTCGAGATCACCACCGACGACGTCATCCAGGCCTGCGATGTCTTCGCGCCGGTCTACGAAGCAACCAACGGGGTTGACGGCCGTGTGTCCATCGAGGTGGATCCGCGCCTGTCGCGTGACACCCAGGGCACCATCAATGAGGCGAAGGAACTCTTCGACAAGGTTGGCCGCGCCAACGTCCTGATCAAGATCCCCGCCACCCAGGAAGGCCTGCCGGCCATCACCGCCACGCTGGCCGCGGGCATCAGCGTGAACGTGACCCTGATTTTCTCGCTCGAGCGCTACCGCGAGGTCATCAACGCGTACATGCTCGGCATTGAGCAGGCGAAGGAGAACGGGCACGATCTGTCCACCATCCACTCCGTCGCGTCCTTCTTCGTCTCCCGTGTCGACGCCGAGATCGACAAGCGCCTCGACGCCGTCGGTTCCGACGAGGCCAAGGGCCTGAAGGGCAAGGCCGGACTGGCCAACGCCCGGCTGGCGTACCAGGTCTTCGAAGAGCAGTTCGCCTCCGAGCGCTGGCAGGTGCTGGCAGCAGCCGGCGCCAACGCCCAGCGTCCGCTGTGGGCCTCCACCGGCGTGAAGGATCCTGCCCTGCCGGACACCCTGTACGTCACGGGTCTCGTGGCTCCGAACACGGTGAACACCATGCCGGAAAAGACGCTGGAAGCCACAGCGGACCACGGCGAGGTCACCGGCGACACGATCACCGGCACCTACACCGAATCCAACGGCGTGCTGGACCAGCTCGACGGCCTGGGCATCTCCTACAACGACGTTGTGGAGCAGCTGGAGACCGAAGGCCTCGATAAGTTCGTGGTCAGCTGGGGCGAACTCCTGCAGACCGTTCAGAACGCACTGGATACCGCGAAAGAGGCATAGGAAAACATGACCACACTGTCCTTTGAAGCAGCCGGGGCGGCAAGTGCCGCCGTCGACGCCAAGGTGCCCGAACTCGTGGGAGATGAAGTTGCCTCCCGCCTCGTGGCGCAGGATCCCACCCTGTGGGGTCCCGATGCCGAAGCCGAGGCGTCCATTCGCCTGGGCTGGCTCAATCCCGGAGAAAGCTCCCGGCCGCTCGTGGGACAGATCGCGGCGCTTCGGGAAGAGCTCGCTGCCGAGTCGGTGACCCGCGTGGTCCTGGCCGGCATGGGCGGCTCTTCCCTGGCGCCCGAGGTCATTACCCGCTCCGCGGGTGTGGACCTGACCGTGCTGGATTCCACCGACCCCGACGTCGTCGCCGCAGCCCTGGGCGACCGCCTGGCGGAAACCGTCATTGTGGTGAGCTCCAAGTCGGGCTCCACGGTGGAAACCGATTCGCAGCGCCGGGTCTTCGAACAGGCCTTCACCGACGCCGGTATCGACGCCAAGTCACGCATTGTGGTTGTCACCGACCCGGGGTCGCCGCTGGACGCGGCGGCCCGCGAGGCCGGGTACCGCGCCGTGTTCAACGCCGATCCCAACGTCGGCGGGCGCTACTCCGCCCTGACCGCGTTCGGCCTGGTGCCCTCGGGCCTGGCCGGAGCGGACATTGAGACCCTGCTGGACGACGCCGAGATGACGGCGGAAATCCTGCGGGACGACGCACCGGACAACATCGGTTTGGAACTCGGAGCGGCACTCGGCGGAACCGACCCGCTGCGCAACAAGATCGTTATTGTGGACGAAGGCTCCGGCCTGGCCGGCTTCCCGGACTGGGCCGAACAGCTGATTGCCGAGTCCACCGGCAAGCTCGGCACCGGCCTGCTGCCCGTCGCCGTCGAGCCCGGCGCACCGGAGATGGTTTCCGGAGCCGGCGACGTGCTCACCGTCCGGATTGTCCCCGTTGACTCGGAGGCCCTCCCCGAAGGGGACCAGGTAGTGGTCTCCGGCAGCCTGGGCGGCTCCATGATGCTCTGGGAGTTCGCCACCGCGGTGGCGGGACGCCTGCTGAACATCAACCCGTTCGACCAGCCCGACGTCGAGGCTGCGAAGAAGGCAGCACGCGGACTGCTGGACGCCACCCCCGAAGCCACGGAGCCGTCCTTCGTGGACGGGTCCGTCGAGGTGCGCGGCCCGGCCGACCTGCTCGGCACCGCACATACCCTCCGGGGCGCGCTGGCCGCCCTGCTCCGCCACCTCGGCACGGACGGCTACCTCAGCGTCCAGGCCTACCTCGACCGTGCCCGGCAGGCAGAGCTCGCAGGCATCCGCCCGGAGCTGGCAGCAGCCACCGGCCGTCCCGTGACTTTCGGCTGGGGTCCGCGGTTCCTGCACTCCACCGGCCAGTTCCACAAGGGCGGGCCGGCGCAGGGCGTTTACCTGCAGATCACCGGCAGGCCCGCCGAAGACGTTTCCATTCCGGACCGGCCCTTCACCTTCGGTGAGCTCATCAGTGCGCAGGCAGCCGGCGACGCTCAGGTCCTTGCGGACCAGGGCCGCCCGGTCCTGCGCCTGCACCTGCTGAACCGCGACGAAGGGATCCGCGAAATCGAAAACGTCGTGCGCGCCCTGGCAGCAGAAGAAAGCAGCAACTAAATGCGCGCCGAGGAGAAGACAGGGACGGGCAACCCCCTCCGGGATCCGCGCGACCTCCGGCTGAGCCGGATCGCCGGTCCGTCCTCCCTGGTGATCTTCGGCGTCACCGGAGACCTCGCACGGAAGAAGCTCATTCCCGCCGTC
This sequence comes from Arthrobacter zhaoxinii, assembly GCF_025244925.1. Lineage (NCBI taxonomy): Bacteria > Bacillati > Actinomycetota > Actinomycetes > Micrococcales > Micrococcaceae > Arthrobacter > Arthrobacter zhaoxinii. The sequence goes on along the minus strand of NZ_CP104275.1, from coordinate 1,795,025 downwards.
TACGACCTGGCCAACCGCGGCCTGCTCCCCCCGAGCTTTTCGCTGGTGGGCTTCGGCCGCCGCCCGTGGAGCGACGAGGAGTTCGCCGCGCAGGTGAAGGAGTCGGTCCAGGCCCATGCCCGGACCGACTTCGACGAAGGCGTGTGGAAGCAGCTGGCCGAAGGCATTCGGTTTGTAGAGGGCGGTTTCGACAGCGACGAAGCCTTCGGGAACCTCAAGGCGACCCTCGAGGACCTGGACGAACGCCGCGGAACCCGGGGCAACCACGCGTTCTATCTCTCGGTGCCGCCCAAATCCTTTGAACAGGTCTGCCAGCAGCTCTCCGAGCACGGACTCGCCAAGACCTCCGAGGGCAAGTGGCGGCGGGTGGTGATCGAAAAGCCGTTCGGCCATGACCTGGCCTCGGCCCGGGAACTGAACAACGTGGTGGAGTCCGTCTTCCCCGCCGACTCGGTGTTCCGGATCGACCACTACCTGGGCAAGGAAACGGTCCAGAACATCCTGGCCCTGCGCTTCGCGAACCAGTTGTTCGAACCGATCTGGAACGCCAACTACGTGGACCACGTACAGATCACCATGGCCGAAGACATCGGCATCGGCGGCCGCGCAGGGTATTACGACGGCGTGGGCGCGGCCCGCGACGTCATCCAGAACCACCTGCTCCAGCTCCTCGCGCTGACCGCGATGGAGGAGCCCATTTCCTTCAACGCGGAGCACCTCCGCGCCGAAAAGGAGAAGGTGCTGGCCGCGGTCCGGCTGCCGGAGGACCTTTCCCGCAGCTCCGCGCGCGGGCAGTACACCGGCGGCTGGCAGGGCGGCGAGAAGGTCACCGGTTTCCTCGAGGAGGAAGGGTTCAACCCGGACTCCAAGACGGAAACCTTCGCCGCAGTCCGGCTGGACATCAATACCCGCCGCTGGGCCGGGGTTCCGTTCTATCTCCGGGCCGGCAAACGGCTGGGACGCCGCGTCACGGAAATTGCGGTGGTCTTCAAGCGCTCCCCCAACCTGCTGTTCCGCGAACACAACGGCGACGACTTCGGCCAGAACGCCGTCGTCATCCGTGTGCAGCCGGACGAAGGCGCCACCATCCGCTTCGGCTCCAAGGTGCCGGGCACCCAGATGGAAGTCCGCGACGTTTCCATGGACTTCGGCTACGGGCACTCCTTTACCGAGTCCAGCCCCGAGGCCTATGAACGCCTGATCCTGGATGTGCTGCTGGGTGAGCCTCCGCTCTTCCCGCGGCATGAGGAAGTCGAACTGTCCTGGAAGATCGTGGATCCGTTCGAAGAATACTGGGCGTCCCTGGATTCCCAGCCTGAGCCTTACGCCCCCGGAAGCTGGGGGCCGGACTCCGCCAACGAGCTGCTCGCCCAAGACGGAAGGACCTGGAGAAGGCCGTGATAGTAGAACTGCCGGACACCACCACCTCCAAGGTGTCCAAGGAAATTGTTGCCATGCGTGAAAAGGGCGGAGTGGTGACACTCGGCCGCGTGCTGACCCTGGTGGTGGATACACAGCCGGACTTCGTCGAGGAGGCCATTGCCGCCGCCAACGAGGCCAGCCGTGAACACCCCTGCCGCATTATCGTGCTGGCCGAGGGCAGCGCGGACGAGAAAACGCGTCTCGACGCGCAGATCCGGGTGGGCGGAGACGCCGGTGCCTCGGAAGTGATAGTGCTGTCCGGGTACGGCGAACTTGCGGGGGAAAGCGAATCCCTGGTGTCCGCCCTGCTGCTGCCGGACGCGCCCATAGTGGTCTGGTGGCCGCACGGAGTTCCGCAGGATCCGGCGCAGACACCGCTGGGCGCCATTGCGCACCGCCGCATCACGGACGCTGCCACAGAGGATGACCCGAAGAAGGCACTGCTGGGACTGGCCGACAGCTATGCGGCCGGCGACACGGATCTCAGCTGGACCCGGCTGACCAACTGGCGCATTCAGCTGGCCGCAGTCCTGGACGGTGTCGGAGCCGCGAAGGTCCGGTCGATCATCGTCGAGGGCGCCTCGGACTCGGCCAGCACCTTCCTGCTGGCGGCGTGGCTCAAGAAAGCGCTGGACGTACCCCTGGAGATTATCGAGGGCCAGGCCGGCACCGGTATTTACCGCGTGGTGTTCAGCTGCGACGGCGGAGACGTGGAGCTGGCCCGGCCCGACCAGCTCACCGCCCACCTGACCCAGCCGGGACAGCCCGAGCAGCAGATCGCCCTGCCCCGGCGCACCCTGCGGGACTGCCTGGCGGAGGAAATGCGCCGGCTGGATCCGGACGAGGTTTTCGGAGAAGTACTCACTGAGGGACTGGCAGCCTGCCTGTCCCAGGAAGGGGCACAGGCATGACGCCCTCCCCCAACGGCGTCAGCATCCATCCGGATCCGCAGGCGCTCGTAGCAACCACAGCCGCACGGCTGATCACCAAGCTCGTGGATGTCCAGAGCCGCCGCGGGGAAGCAACAGTGGTGCTGACCGGCGGTACGGTAGGCATCGCAACCCTCGAGGCCGTGACCGCCAATCCGGCGCGGACGGCCGTGGACTGGACCCGGGTGAACTTCTGGTGGGGTGACGAACGGTTCCTTCCGGCCGGAGACCCGGAGCTCAACTCCCTTCAGGCCCGGCAGGCAATGCTGGACCCGCTCGGCGTTCCCGCTGACCGGATCCACGCCGTCGCCACGGCCAACGAGGCCGACACGGTGGAAGACGCCGCAGCTGACTATGCGCGGCAGCTGGCCGAAGCGGCCGCCGCCGAGCAGCTCGAGGCCGGGTTTGAACCGCTGGATCCGCGGCTGCCCCGCTTCGACGTCCTGCTCCTCGGCGTAGGCCCGGACGCGCACATTGCGTCCCTGTTCCCGGAAACCCCGGGCGTGCGCACCGTGGGCGCCACCACCGTTGCGGTCCGGGACGCCCCGAAGCCCCCGCCGGAACGGATTTCCCTGACACTGGAAAGCATCAACACCGCTTCCGAGGTCTGGTTGGGCGTTGCCGGCAACGACAAGGCCGGTGCCGTCGGCCTGGCCCTGGCCGGTGCCGGAGAAATCCAGGTTCCTGCCGCCGGTGCCCGCGGCCGCACCAAGACCCGGTGGCTGATTGACCAGGCAGCGGCGTCGCAGCTGTCCCGGCGTCTCTTCGCGTCCCACGATTCCGACACGGAAGAGGACGAGGACTAGGCCCGGTCCACATATATAAAGGAATGGCCCCCGGAAATATCCGGGGGCCATTCCTTTGGGTATTTCTACCGGTACTGCTTGCCGCCTAGGCTTCGCCGGCGAAGCGCTGGAGCAGTCCCAGAGCCACGATGACCACGCCCCAGGAAATGGCCAGTGCCACCGTGAAGCGGTTAAGGTTCTTTTCCGCAACACCGGAGGACCCAAGGCTGCTGGTCATGCCGCCGCCGAACATGTCGGACATGCCGCCGCCGCGGCCCTTGTGCAGCAGGATGAGCAGCGTCAGCAGCAGGCTCGTGATGGCAAGGAGCACCAGCAGGACGATCTTCAGAATTTCCACTTAGGGCCTTTCGGGTGACTCAGGGAATTGGAGACGCCGCTGCGGCGCCCTTCAGCTGCAGTTCAGTCAGTCACCAGATGTTGTTCGAACCTGACAATATTAGCAAATTCGCCCACATCCAAACTGGCGCCGCCCACCAGCACGCCGTCCACGTCCCGTTCGCCCAGAATGCTTGCCGCATTGGCGGCCTTGACCGAGCCGCCGTAGAGCAGGCGGGTCTTGGCAGCTACGCTGTCGTCGTACAGATCCGCGATTTCGGCACGGATGGCCGCGCACATTTCCTGTGCGTCGTCGGGACCCGCCACTTCGCCCGTTCCGATGGCCCAGATGGGTTCGTAGGCAATGACGAGGTTGGAAACCTGCTCGGCGTTCAGGCCGGCAAGGTCCTTGCGGACCTGCGCAAGGGTGTGCAGCACGTGGTCGCCCGCCTGGCGGACCTCAAGGCCTTCGCCTACGCAGAGGATGGGCACCAGGTTGTGGCGGTAGGCGGCCTTGAGCTTTTCATTCAGCAGCTCGTCGCTCTCACCGTGGACGGACCGGCGTTCGCTGTGCCCCACGAGGACGTAGCTGCAGCCGAGCTTGGCGAGGAACTGGCCGGAGATGTCTCCGGTAAAGGCGCCGGAATCGTTCGGCGAGAGATCCTGCGCGCCGTATTCCACCTTCAGCTTGTCGCCGGCCACCAGGGTCTGCGTGCTGCGCAGGTCGGTGAACGGAGGGAACACCACAACCTCCACGCGGCCGTAGTCGTGGCGTGCGTCGCTCAGCGTCCATGCCAGCTTCTGCAGCAGGGTGATGCCCTGGACGTGGTCCATGTTCATCTTCCAGTTGCCGGCGATCAGGGGTGTGCGGTCGAACTTGCCGTTCGTGGAGGTGGTCATGGTTACTCCGGTTTCTTGCTCGCGGTGCACCGGCCGTTGAAGGCCGGGCGGGATGGGACATGCAGGTGCGGGCCCGCTTATGCCAGCGGGCCCGCACCATTGGTTTTACTTGTCGAGGACGGTAAGGCCCGGCAGGGCCTTGCCTTCCAGGTACTCGAGGCTGGCGCCGCCGCCGGTGGAGATGTGGCCGAAATCGGCTTCCGAGAAGCCGAGCTTCCGGACGGCTGCCGCCGAATCGCCGCCGCCGACCACGCTGAAGCCGCTGGAGTCCTTCAGCCCCTGGGCCACGGCACGGGTGCCGTTGGCAAAGGCCTCGAACTCGAACACGCCCATGGGGCCGTTCCAGAAGATGGTCTTCCCGCCGCGGATCCGCTCGGCGAACGCTGCCGCGGAATCGGGACCGATATCCAGGCCGAGGCCGGAGGCACCGAAACGGCCGTTCTCCATGGCATCGGCAGGTACGGTCTCGACATCTGCGTCCGCAGCGAACTTATCCGCCACCACAATGTCGGTGGGGAGGACGAATTCGCAGCCGACCTCCTTGGCACGGCTGAGGTAGCCCTTGACGTTTTCGATCTGGTCTGTCTCGAGCAGCGAGGCGCCGACGTTGTAGCCCTGCGCCGCCAGGAACGTGAAGACCATGCCGCCGCCCACCAGGAGGTAGTCCGCCCGGTCCATCAGGTTCTCGATCACTGCCAGCTTGTCGGACACCTTGGAACCGCCCAGGACCACCACGTACGGCTTCTCCGGGTTCTCGGTGAGGCGTTTGAGCACCTCGACCTCGGTATGCACCAGCCCGCCTTCATAGGCGGGCAGCGCCTCGGCAACATCGTAGACGCTGGCATGCTTCCGGTGCACGGCACCGAAAGCATCGTCTACGTAGGCGCCGTTGTCCCCGGTCAGGGCTGCCAGCTCCCCGGCCAGGGCCTGGCGCTCGGCGTCGTCCTTGGAGGTTTCGCGCGGATCGAAGCGGATGTTCTGCAGCACAAGAACGGACCCGGCGGCCAGCGAGCCGGCCAGCCCGCGGGCACTGTCGCCTACCACGTCTTCGGCGAACTCCACCGGGAACGGGGAGAGCTCGGCGAGGCGGTCGACGGCGGGACGCAGCGAGTACTTCTCCTCCGGCTTGCCCTTCGGGCGGCCGAGGTGGGCCATCACAATGACCTTGGCACCGTGCTCCACGAGGGTCTGCAGGGTGGGAATCGACGCCCGGATACGTCCGTCGTCGGTAACCCGGCCGTCGTCGAGCGGTACGTTCAGGTCCGAGCGGACGAGGACGTACCTGCCGTCGACGCCTTCGCTGACCAGGTCGGGGAGAGTTTTGACAGTCATGTCTACCTTTGCGTACTCGGTTGATTAAAGCTTTGAGGCTACAAGCTTGGTGAGGTCCACGAGGCGGCAGGAGTAGCCCCACTCGTTGTCGTACCAGCCCACAACCTTCACCTGGTTGCCCATCACGCGGGTCAGGCCGGAGTCGAAGATGCACGAGGCAGGATCGGTGACGATGTCGGAAGAGACAATCGGCTCGTCCGTGTAGCGCAGAATGCCTGCCAGCGGCCCGTTGCCTGCGGCCTTGTAGACATCGTTGATCTGCTCCACCGTGGCTTCCTTGGAAACCGTCACGGTCAGGTCGGTGACCGAACCCGTGGGCACCGGAACGCGCAGCGCGAAGCCGTCCAGCTTGCCGTCGAGGGCCGGCAGGACCAGGCCGATGGCCTTTGCGGCTCCGGTGGTGGTGGGCACGATGTTCAGGGCTGCAGCGCGGGCACGGCGCAGGTCGCGGTGCGGGCCGTCCTGCAGATTCTGGTCCGCGGTGTACGCGTGGACGGTGGTCATCAGGCCGCGTTCAATGCCGAACGCCTCGTGGAGGACCTTGGCCAGCGGGCCGAGGCAGTTGGTGGTGCAGGAGGCGTTCGAAATGATGTTGTGGGACGCGGGGTCGTAGTCGCCGTCGTTGACACCCATAACCACGGTCAGGTCGGCGCCCTTGCCCGGGGCGGAGATCAGGACCTTTTTGGCGCCGGCGTCGATGTGCTTTTTGGCGTCCTCGGCCTTGGTGAAGAATCCGGTGGACTCGATGACGATATCCACGCCCAGATCGCTCCAGGGAAGGTTCGAGGGATCCCGCTCGGCGAGGACACGGATGGTCTTACCCCCGACGACGATGTTCCCCTCGCTGACTTTGACGTCGGCCCCCAGACGCCCGGTGACGGAATCGTACTTGAGGAGGTGGGCGAGGGTCTCAGGGCTGGTGAGGTCATTCACGGCGACGATGTCGAGGTCGGCGTTCTGCTCCAGGGCGGCCCGGAAGTAGTTGCGGCCAATACGCCCGAATCCGTTGATTCCAACACGAGTAGTCACTGTTCTGTCTCCTTGAGTAGGGGTTCAATCGAGAGCTGTGTGACCTCAGGGTAAGAAGCCACCGGACTGACTGCGGCCTGACACTTCCGCTTGGGTAAACCCTTCCGGCCGCGGCGCCGTGGCCCTGTCCGCCCGGTGCCGGAAAGCACCGGGCGGGACCGGACCTACGGATTTATCTTACGCGTCACAGTCTCCGTACGGACCGGGGCGCCCGCAGAATATGCGGCTTTCCGGGGAACTAGGCCGGGATGATGAGGCTCTTGGCGCCGGTGCGGGCGGCCTCGAAGCGGGCTGCGACGTCGGCCCAGTTCACGATGTTCCACCATGCCTTGACGTAGTCGCCCTTCACGTTGGCGTAGTCCAGGTAGTAGGAGTGCTCCCACATGTCGAGCATCAGCAGGGGGATGGTGCCCACGGGAACGTTGCCCTGCTGGTCGTAGAGCTGCTCGATGACCAGGTTCTTGCCCAGCGGTTCGTAGGCAAGGATGGACCAGCCGGAGCCCTGGATGGAGTTGGCCACGGCGTTGAACTGGCCGCGGAAGCCGTCGAAGGAACCGAAGAACTCGTCGATGGCTGCTGCCAGTTCGCCTTCGGGCTTGTCGCCGCCGTCCGGGGACATGTTGTTCCAGAAGATGCTGTGGTTGGTGTGGCCGCCCAGGTGGAAGGCCAGGTCCTTGGAGAGCTTGCCGATGGTGCCGAACTCGCCCTTGTCGCGTGCTTCAGCCATCTGGGCCAGGGCCGTGTTGGCGCCGGCAACGTACGTGGCGTGGTGCTTGTCGTGGTGCAGTTCCATGATGCGGGCGGAAATGTGCGGTTCAAGCGCCGCGTAGTCGTACGGCAGTTCCGGCAGTGTGTACTCGTTCACGAAAATCCTCCGTTGGTGTCGGATCAATGTTCCGGACGGAATTCCCATCCGGAAACTCATCGTGCTGCCGAAAAAGGCAGCAGGCTTAGTCCATCCTATGCAATAACGTTATTCATCCAACATTTCCGGAGTGACACTGGACTCGGTACCCGGAATCCCCAGCTCGGCTGCGCGCTTGTCGGCCATGGCCAGCAGGCGCCGGATCCGGCCGGCAATCGCATCCTTGGTCATGGGCGGGTCCGCCAGGTGTCCCAGCTCGTCCAGGCTGGCCTGCTTGTGCGCCACGCGCAGCTCGCCGGCGTAGCGCAGGTGCTCCGGGACGTCCTCGCCGAGGATCTCCAGGGCACGGTCCACCCGGGCGCCGGCGGCGACGGCGGCCTGCGCGGAGCGGCGCAGGTTCGCGTCGTCGAAGTTGGCCAGCCGGTTGGCGGTGGCCCGCACTTCCTTGCGCATGCGGCGCTCTTCCCAGACCATCAGCGCGTCGTGGGCGCCCATCCGGGTGAGCAGGGCAGCGATGGTGTCGCCGTCGCGGATCACCACTCGGTCCACGCCGCGGACCTCGCGCGCCTTGGCCGAGATGCCGATCCGGCGGGCGGAGCCGACCAGGGCCAGGGCCGCTTCGGGTCCGGGGCAGGTGACTTCAAGCGAGGACGAGCGGCCGGGTTCGGTGAGGGAACCGTGGGCGAGGAAGGCACCCCGCCAGACGGCCTCGGCGTCGGCCGCCGAACCGTTGACGACGACGGAGGGCAGGCCCCGGACGGGACGGCCCCGGGCATCGAGCAGGCCGGTCTGCCGGGCCAGGGATTCCCCGTCCTTGACGACGCGCACCACGTAGCGGTTGCCGCGGCGCAGTCCCCCGCCGGAGACGACAATGATGTCGCTGGCGTGGCCGTACACCTCGGCGATGGCAGCACGCAGCCGGCGGGCGGTGGATGCCAGGTCCACCTCGGCTTCAATGACGATGCGGCCGGAAATGATGTGCAGTCCGCCGGCAAAACGCAGCATTGCCGACACCTCGGCCTTGCGGACTGAGGACTTCTTCACGTCCAGACGTGAAAGTTCCTCTTTTACTGCTGCGGTTAACGCCACAAAAACACTCCTAATTCTCCCCAAATATATCGTGGAAGGCGGTTGCGAGGCGGAGCGGATCATGGATCGGACGCCCCGATGCTGCCCCCACCTTACCGAAGACCGGACGGCCGCCGAGTTCTGCTACAGCGTCCTCGAAGGCTCCTTTGTCCGCCACCACGGACGGGTCCACCAGCACGGCGTCCACCTTGAACTCCGGCGCGTAACGGCGGATAACCGCCAGATGGTCCACTGCGCTCATTCCCGACGTTTCGGTTGTCTCGTTGCTGAGATTCATGGTCAGGCACCGCTTTGCGGATGTGGCGCACAACGCATCGCGCAGCTGCGGCAGCATCAGGTGCGGCAGGACGGAGGTGTACCAGGAGCCGGGTCCCAGAACCACCCAGTCGGCACGGTCGATGGCCTCCAGTGCGGCCGGGCAGGCCGGGGCGTCGACCGGCAGGAGCCGGACGTCGGCGACGTTGCTGCGGGCCCCGGCGGCGGCGAGGCTGGCCTGGCCGCTGATGGTTTCAAGCACGTCTCCGGCCGCCGTGCGGCGCAGCACGTCCCCTTCAATGGTCAGCGGCAGCGTGGACATCGGCAGCACCTGGCCGCGGGCGCCCAGCAGCGCACCGGCCCACTGGAGGCCGGCGACGGGGTCCCCCAGCAGCTCCCAGAGCGTCACGATCAGCAGGTTGCCGAGGGCGTGGTCATCCAGGGAGCCTTCGACGCCGGGCTGGGAGCGGAAGCGGTGCTGCATAACGTCGCGCCAGGTGCGCCCCCAGTCGGTGTCATCGCAGAGTGCCGCCAGCGCCATCCGCAGGTCCCCGGGCGGGAGGACGCCCAGCTCACGGCGGAGGCGGCCGGAGGAGCCGCCGTCGTCGGCAACCGTGACAATGGCGGTGAGGTCGGTGGTGAGCAGGCGGAGGGCCGAGAGGGACGAAGACAGGCCGTGTCCGCCGCCGAGGGCGACGATTGATCCGGCCTTGTCCCCGCTCTCCCGTCCGCCCTCGGGAATCAGGGGCAGCGGTCCGGTGAGGAAGGACACTATTCGCGCCCCAGATCCCGGTGGTGCGAGCTGACCGTCACGTGGGGAAGCTGGTCCAGCCGCTTGGCCAGTTCCTCCGTGACCGCAACGGAGCGGTGCTTGCCGCCCGTGCAGCCGACGGCGATGGTGGCGTAGTGCTTGTTTTCGCGGCGGTAGCCGTCAATCACGGGTTCCAGGGCCTCAACGTAGCGGTCCAGGAAATCCGCGGTGCCCTTGGCCTGCAGGACGTAGTCGCGGACGTCCTCATCCAGCCCGGTGTGCGGGCGCAGCTGCGGGACCCAGTGCGGATTGGGGATGAAGCGGACGTCGGCCACGTAGTTCGCGTCCACCGGCAGGCCGTATTTGAAGCCGAAGCTCATAACGTTCAGGCGCAGGACAATCGGGCCGGACTCCGTGAACAGCTCGGTGACGGTGGTGGCCAGGGCATGGACATTCAGCTTGGAGGTGTCCACCACGACGTCGGAGGATTCCCGCAGTTCCGTCAGGACCTCGCGTTCGGCGGCGATACCGTCCAGGATGCTGCCGTCACCCTGGAGCGGGTGCGGGCGGCGGCCCTGTTCAAAGCGGCGGACCAGGGTGGAGTCGTCGGCGTCCAGGAACAGCAGCCGGTAGCCGACGCCGGCCGCGCGCAGGTTCCGCAGTGCCTCGCGGATGTCCTGGAAGAGCTCCTTGCTGCGGACATCGATCACCACGGCAAGCTTCGGGATGGACTGCGGCATCCGGGACACCAGTTCGGTGAGGGTCCCCAGCATCAGCGGCGGCAGGTTCTCCACGACGTACCAGCCGTGGTCTTCCAGAGCGTTGGCAGCAGTGCTGCGCCCGGCACCGGACATGCCCGTCACCACGAGCAGCTCCGATTCCTCGGGTTTGACTACGGTTAACCGGTCCTCTTGCGTCATTGCTGTGGTCCCATTCTGATTGCCCTGCTTTTTGAAGAAACTCCGAACGTTTCGAAGCCGACACGCCGGTTTCCAAGCCTAGCTAAGTTTCCAGGATTTCGCCGGTGGCCATATTGACCGCCGGCACCCCCGCCGTTTCCTTGTCGGCCAGGCGGCTGCGCAGGTTGGCGGCCATGGCCGGTCCGATACCCGGAACCTCCCGCAGCTCGTCCTCGGTGGCAGCCCGCAGTTTCTTTACCGACCCGAAGTGCTTGAGCAACGCCTGCCGTTTGGACGGTCCCAGTCCGGGCACCTCATCGAGCAGGGACGCAGTCATGGACTTACCCCGCTTCTGCCGGTGGAAGGTGATGGCGAAGCGGTGAGCCTCATCCCGGACGCGCTGGAGCAGGAACAGCGCCTCGGAGGCACGCGGGAGGATCACCGGGAAGTCGCTGTCCGGAACCCAGACCTCCTCCAGGCGCTTGGCCAGTCCGACCACCTGCACGTCGGTGATGCCCAGGTCTGCCAGGGCTTTCGACGCCGCCGCCACCTGCGGCTGGCCGCCGTCCACCACCACGAGGTTCGGCGGGTAGGCGAACCTGGCCTTGACTGCCGGGGTCAGGGTGTCGGTCAGCGGCTGGACGTCGCCGTCGCCGCCGCGCTCGTCCGGCAGGTCCACCGGGGCATCGGGATCGGCGGCGGGGTCCGCGTTTTCGGCCAGGTAGTTGCGGAAACGGCGGGAAATGACGTTGTACATGGAGGACGTATCGTCGCGTGCGGCGTCGCCGGTGATGGAGAACTTGCGGTAGTCCGATTTCTTCGGCAGGCCGTCTTCCGCCACCACCATGGAGGCAACCACGTTGGTTCCCTGTACATGGGAGATGTCGTAGCACTCGATGCGCAGCGGCGGCGAGGGCAGGTCGAGGGCTTCCTGCAATTCCTGCAGGGCGGCGGAGCGGGTGGTGATGTCCCCGGCGCGGCGGCTCTTGTGCAGCCGCAGGGCATCCGCGGCGTTGCGTGCCACGGTCTCCATCAGTGCCTTCTTGTCACCGCGCATCGGCACCCGGATGTCCACCTTGGCTCCGCGCAGCCCGCCCAGCCACTCGGCGAGTTCCTCGGCGTCCGGCGGGAGGACCGGCACCAGGACCTGGCGCGGAATCCGGTCCGTGGAGTTGGCCTCCCCGTAGACCTGCTGGATCAGGTGCTCCACCAGGTCCGAGGTGTCATTGTCTTCGACCTTTTCCACCACCCAGCCGCGCTGGCCGCGGATGCGTCCGCCGCGGACGTGGAACACCTGGGCGGAGGCTTCGAGTTCGTCTTCTTCCAGCGCGAAGATGTCTGCGTCGGTGTCTTCGCTGAGCACCACGTTGTTGCGCTCGAACACCTTCCGGAGCGCGGAGATGTCATCCCGGAGCCGGGCGGCGGTTTCGTAATCCAGTTCCGCGACGGCGGCCTGCATTTCCTTTTCGAGGCTGGAGATGAAGCGTTTGCCTTCGCCGGCCATGAAGTCGCACAGCTCGGCGGCGAGCTCGCGGTGGTCCTCGGGGCTGATCCGTCCCACGCAGGGGGCCGAGCACTTGTCGATGTAGCCGAGCAGGCACGGCCGGCCGGTGCGTTCGGCACGCTTGAAGACGCCGCTGCTGCAGGTGCGGACGGGGAAGACGCGGAGCAGGGTGTCCAGGGTTTCCCGGATGGCCTTGGCCGGATAGAACGGTCCGAAGTAGCGGGTGTCCTTGCGCCGGTCACCGCGCATAACCTGGGCGCGCGGGTACTTCTCCCCCATGGTCACGGCGAGATAGGGGTAGGACTTGTCGTCCCGGAACATGATGTTGAACCGGGGATTGAATTCCTTGATCCAGGTGTACTCGAGCTGCAGCGCCTCGAGCTCGGTGCCGACCACCGTCCATTCGACACCGGCGGCGGTGTGCACCATGGCCCGGGTCTTGGGCAGCAGCCCTCGGGGGTTCGCGAAGTAGGAGTTCAGGCGGGAGCGGAGGTTCTTGGCCTTGCCCACATAGATGACCCGGCCGTGCTCGTCCCGGAAGCGGTAAACGCCCGGTGCCGTGGGGATCTCCCCTGTTTTCGGCCGGTAGGTTGCTGGATCTGCCACTTCTCCATCCTACGTTCGACGGCGGGCTGCCCCGGACGCGCGTGCGGGGTTTCGCGGGGCGCTGAACCCCCGGGTGCTATCCCTGCGTTTTTTGTCGGACGTCCGTTATATGGTCCTTCTATGCCCAATGTTTCGCTGCCCAAAGGGGCAAATGCCCTCATCGCGTCGCCTGTTCACCGCGGACTCCGGATGGAGCTTCACTGGACGGCGCAGTCCGGCACCCAGGAGGTGGACCTGTTCATCCTCCTACTTGATGCCAACAGGCGGGTAACCACCAACGCGGACATTGTCTTTTATAACCAGCCGGATTATCTGGGCGGTGCTGCCCGATATCTAGGGAGAAGCGATACCGCAACCGGGCATGCGCACAAAGCGGAGATTTTTCTGGACCGCCTTCCCAAGGAGGTCCATACCATTGCGGTGGCGGGTGCCTTGGATTCTGAAGAGTCGCGATTGGGCGGACTATCCTCGCTGGAGCTCACTCTGTCTGCAGACTCTGGAACCCTGTTCAGCATCCCATGCGAGGGTTTATCCACTGAACGCGTTGCCGTTGCGGGTGAAATCTACCGGCGTAACGGCGAGTGGAAGGTCCGCTCGGTATCGCAAGGGTGGACTGGAGGGCTCCCGGATCTGCTCAGGCACCACGGGGCGGTCCTTGATGACGGCTCAGCGGAGCAGAAATCTGCCGTCGATGGCTCGGGCGTGGTGAATCCCCCGGCTTCTGTTCCTGAGCCGGATCCCGCAGGGCTCGCGCACCTTCAGGACCTGAACCACCAAATTCGTGAGCGGGAAGCCGTATTAGCAGAGCTCGAGTCGCGGATAGTTGAAACACGTGAGATCAACCTGCTGCAGGATCTGGGTATCTATGACTTCGCCCATCCGCTCGAGGACGCCGTCCAGTACAAGGACCGCTTGTCTCAGCTAAGGGCCTCCATCAAGGAAGTTGTGAAAGAACGGGCGGTCACCGGGGCTACTAATTGGGCGGTCAACGGAGACATAAAAAAGGGTGCCCAGATGGTAAAGGAACAGTGCAAGCTGATGTTGAGGGCCTACAACGCCGAAGCGGACAACTGCGTACGCACCGTCCGTGCTCACTCGCTTGACGCAAATACGTCACGGCTTGAACGTGCAAAAACGTCCATTGAAAAACTCGGGAAGAGCATGGCGATTGCGATCACCGACGACTATCACCGGCTGCGGTTGGATGAGTTGAAGCTGACTGCTGACTACCACGCGAAGGTAGCCGCTGAACGTGAAACCCAGCGTGCCCTCAGGGAGGAAGCGCGCGAGCAGGAAAAGGTGGAGAAAGAGCTGCAGAAGGCACGCGACAAGATGGAGCAGGAGCGTGACAAGTACCTTGCAGCGCTGGCCATCGCGGTCGACAGCGGTGAACCCGACGCCGTCGCCGCCATGCAACAGTTCGTTGAGGAAGCGGAGGCCAAGCTTCGTGACATTGAAAACCGTCAGGCCAACGTGCGCACGGGTTATGTCTACGTCATCTCCAATCTTGGCGCCTTTGGGGACCGCATCGTGAAAATCGGGATGACCCGGAGGCTCGAGCCCACTGAACGCATCCGAGAACTGAGTGGCGCCGGCGTACCGTTCCTCTACGACATACATGTCCTTTTCTTCAGCGAGGACGCGGCGGCCCTGGAGACCCAACTCCATCGGGAATTCGAGTCCCGGCGGGTGAATAAAGTCAATCTCAGACGTGAGTTCTTCTATGCTTCCCCTGCAGAAGTCAAAGAAGCGGTCAAACGGCTGGTGGGCGTAACCACTCTGGAATTCAAGGAAGAATCGGAAGCCAGCGAGTTCAGGCTCAGCCTGTCACTAACGGAAGGTGTGTAGTGGGATTTAAGAAGAGCACGTCAATCAGACTGATGCCGGGGGTGACCGTTCGAGTTTCCAACACAGGTGTCAGTGCCTATGCAGGGCGGACAAAGGTGGCTGGAACATCTGCGTCGTCACGAAGGCCTGCCGCGCGGACCGCTCCTCGCCGCAACCCTGCGCCGGCTCCCGCGACCAGGCCGGCGCCTGCGCCTAAACCCGGCCTGTTGGCTCCGAAGGAAGAGAAGGCACTCTATGCCTACGCGATCTCCCAGCAGGTTCCCGGGCTTGATCCCCAGGTGATGCAGCATCCCGTGTACGGACATGCCGCCGCAGCACTATTGGGACTCCAGCAGTTTCGAGCCGGCAATGACGAGGCCTGCGCGGCGCAGCTGCGGAGCGTGATCCACGGCCCGGCACCGATTGAAACCAACCCGTTCGTCCTTAAATACCTGTCCGGATTCATTTACGACTTGGAGATAGCCGGCGGCGTGATTGTGAGTCTGCCGTTAACGAGCGCCGCGTTGACGTTGGTTCTGGCTGAAGCTCTGCAGTCGTTGCAGAGGGATACTGAGGCAATCCAGTACGTCGAACAGTTGGATCCGACCTACCCTGCATTGCTCAGCCTTACCGAGCTCTATGCTGACCGGCAGGACTGGGAGGAGATTCTGCGATTGACGGACCGCGTGCCCGTAGATTCCGAAGTCACTGCACTGCTGGCCATCCTAAGATCACAAGCTCACCTCGAACTCGGTCAGATGGTCGCAGCAAAGGAGTGTCTGAAACCGCTGACTGCCAGCAAGAAGCACTCCGAAAATATTCGCTTCAAAGCCTTGGTGCACCGTTCCAATATCAGTCTGGCAGAGAAGGCCTACGGGCGGGCCGTAGCAGATCTGGAGAAGATCCTGGCCGAGAATTCCCAGGTGCGAGGAATCCGTGAAGCGATTGCTGAAATAAATCAGGCAAAACTTGATGCCGAGAGTCAGAAGGCTAACGCTGCAGCGGAAAAAGCTGCCGAGGCACAGCGCCTTCGCGACCAGAAAGCCGCTGAGGTAGCACGCCGGCGTGAAGAAAAAGCCGCTGACGCCCAGCGCCTCCGAGCCGAAAAAGCAGCTGCGAAACTTGCTCAAAATAACGCGCCGTTGATTCAGACCGGAGTGATCAGCCTGAGTGACGACGATGCGGATACGCCCTCGGAAGACCAGGCCTCGGATACAGCGAACGAAACAATCAGCAAGTCACCCGGTTTTTACCCTGATCCCGAAGGAGTGGCGCCCTTCCGCTACTGGGACGGTGACTCCTGGACCTCCCGGGTGCGCATGACGCAGTAGCCCGGGCAGGCCTACGATCCTCACAGCGCCTCGGCCCTTCCTACCCTTCCGGCCGGTTCCGGTTGTAGCTCTCGGAGCGCTGCTGGCCGCTGAGTTCCGCGATGGCCTCCATCACCCGGTCCGTGGCCTGCCGGCGGGCCGGCAGCGCGTGGTCGGGGCCGGTCTTCTGGAAGTACAGCGGCTGCCCCACCTTGAGGGTGAAGTGCCCGGGTTTGACCGTTTTCTTCCCGGCAGGCTGCAGCTTGTCGGTGTCGATGAGCCCGACCGGGACCACCGGCGCTCCGGAGGTCAGCGCCAGCCAGCCGACGCCGGTGCGGCCTCGGTAGAGCAGCCCGTCGCGGGAGCGGGTGCCTTCGGGGTAGATCCCGACGCCGCCGCCCTCCTCCAGGATGTCCAGCAGCGTCTTGAGCGCGGCAACACTGGCGGCCTGCTGGTCGCGCTGCACCGGAATGGACCCGACGCCTTCAAAGAAGCTCTTCATCGCGAGCCCCTTGAGGCCGGTGCCGGTGAAGTATTCGGCCTTGGCGAAGAACCCCACGCGGCGGGGAAGCAGCGCCTGCACCAGGACACTGTCCAGGAAGGACTGGTGGTTGCAGGCGACGATAAACGGGCCGCTGGCCGGAACGTGCTCCAGCCCGGTGATCGTAGGCCGGCAGAGACCGGCAACAAGCCCGCGGGTGCTTGCCCGGGTCAGGTTATACAGAACCATGGAGTGCCGCTCCGTTCCGTGCGTAACCCAGCACTGCATCGGGAAGGTCCCCGGCGCTGTCCACGACGACGGCGGCACCGGCGGCTTCCAGCTCGCCGTCGGCGGCGAAGCCCCAGGAAACGCCGATGCAGTCAATGCCGTTGGCGGCGGCACCCTCGACGTCGTGCCGGCGGTCTCCGATCATCACGGCCCGGTCATAGGACCCGGCATGCCGCTCCAGGGCCGCGCGGATGATGCCGGCCTTCCCGTTCAGTGCGGCTGCGGCAAGCTCGTCTGCCGGGGAGCCGTGCACGGAGGCAAACAGATCACCCATGCCCTGCACACCGAGCAGTTCCACCGCCAGGTGTTCGGGCTTCTGGGTTGCCACGGCGACGGTGCCCTCGCGGCGGAGCCGTTCGACCGCTCCGATGATGCCGGGGTACGGACGGCTCTGCCTCATGCCGGACTGCCGGTAGCCCTGCCGGTAGTGCGCGATGACGGCGTCCAGGCGGTCTTCCGGCACGCCGGCAATGTCCCGCAGGGAGGTCATCAGGGACGGGCCGACCATGCGGTGCAGGTCCGCCTCGGAGGGTACGGGAAGCCCGCAGGCCGCCAATGCGGAACTGATGCCGCCCGTGATGGCACCCGCCGGGTCCACCAGCGTTCCATCAAGATCGAAAAGCACCAAGAGCCGGGGAGAAGTCACGGGCCTAAGTTTGGCATATCCCGGCGGGCTAAGGGAAAAAGATATGCCCGGCACAGTATATGTGCCGGGCAGGTATCCCGTTACGGGTTGAGGATTTCCGCCAGGAACGTGGCGGTGTGGCTGCCCTCAACCTTGGCGACCTTCTCCGGGGTGCCGGAGGCCACCACCTTGCCGCCGCCGGTGCCGCCGTCGGGACCGAGGTCAATGATCCAGTCGGCACTCTTGATGACGTCAAGGTTGTGCTCGATGGTGATCACGGTGTTGCCCTTGTCCACCAGTCCCTGCAGGACCTCCAGCAGCTTGCGGACGTCTTCGAAGTGCAGGCCCGTGGTGGGCTCGTCGAGGACGTAGATGCTGCGGCCGTTGGAGCGCTTCTGCAGTTCGCTGGCGAGCTTCACGCGCTGTGCCTCGCCACCGGAGAGCGTGGTGGCGGGCTGGCCCAGACGGACGTAGCCCAGGCCCACGTCCACCAGCGTGTTCAGGTGCCGGGAAATCGGACCGAAGGCGGCGAAGAACTCCGCGGCTTCCTCGATCGGCATGTCCAGCACCTCGGCGATGTTCTTGCCCTTGTAGTGCACCTCCATGGTTTCCCGGTTGAACCGGGCGCCGTGGCACACCTCGCAGGGAACATACACGTCGGGCAGGAAGTTCATTTCGATCTTCAGCGTGCCGTCGCCGTGGCAGGCCTCGCAGCGGCCGCCCTTGACGTTGAAGGAGAAGCGGCCCGGCAGGTAGCCGCGCACCTTCGCCTCGTTGGTCTCGGCGAAGAGCTTGCGGATGTGGTCCCAGACACCGGTGTAGGTGGCGGGGTTGGACCGCGGGGTCCGTCCGATCGGGCTCTGGTCCACGTGGATGACCTTGTCCAGCTGCTCCAGGCCCTCCACGCGGGTGTGCCGGCCGGCCACGTGCTTGGCGCCGTTGAGCTTGTTCGCCATCGTCTTGTAGAGGATGTCGTTGATCAGGGTGGACTTGCCGGATCCGCTGACGCCCGTGACGGCAGTGAAAACGCCCAGCGGAACGTCCACGTTCAGGTTCTGCAGGTTGTTTTCCCGCGCCCCGACGATCTTCAGCTGGCGGGACTTGTCCACCTTGCGCCGCTTCGCCGGAATTTCGATCTTCTTCCGGCCGGAGAGGTACGCGCCGGTGATGGACCGCTCGTTGGTCAGCAGCTCGGCCAACGGCCCGGAGTGCACCACCTCGCCGCCGCGCTCACCGGCGCCGGGGCCGACGTCGACAATCCAGTCCGCTTCCTGGATCGTGTCTTCGTCGTGTTCCACCACAATCAGGGTGTTGCCCAGGCTGCGCAGCCTGATCAGGGTATCGATCAGGCGACGGTTGTCCTTCTGGTGCAGGCCGATGGACGGCTCATCCAGGACGTACAGCACGCCCACGAGACCGGAACCGATCTGCGTGGCCAGGCGGATGCGCTGGGCTTCGCCGCCGGACAGCGTGGCTGCCGGGCGGTTCAGGCTCAGGTACTCGAGGCCGACGTCGAGCAGGAAGGTCAGGCGGGCCTGGATTTCCTTCAGCACCTGGTTGGCAATCTGTGCTTCGCGTCCGGTGAGGACCAGGGTGTTGAGGAAGTCCGCGGCTTCACGCAGCGGCAGGGCGCTGATCTCCGCGATGTTGCGGCCGTTGATCAGCACGGACAGGGATGCCGGGTTCAGGCGCGCTCCCCCGCACTCGGGGCAGGCAATTTCCCGCATGTACTCTTCGTACCGGTCGCGGGCGTGGTCCGACTCGGTTTCCTCATGCTTGCGGTGGATGTACTGGATGACGCCTTCGAAGCCGGTGCTGTACTTGCGTTCGCGGCCGAAGCGGTTCCGGTACTGGACCACTACCTTGTGGTCCTTGCCGTGGAGCACTGCCTCGCGCACCTTGGCCGGGAGCTTCTTCCAGGGGGTATCCATGGAGAAGCCCATGTCCTTGGCCAGGCCGTCGAGCAGCCGGTTCCAGTACTCCGTGGTGGCGGTGCCCAGGGACCACGGGGCGATGGCACCCTCGGCCAGGGACTTGGAGGGGTCCGGAATGATCAGGTCCTCGTCCACTTCCAGCCGGGAGCCGATGCCGGTGCAGACCGGGCAGGCGCCGAACGGGTTGTTGAAGGAGAAGGACCGCGGTTCGATTTCGTCGATGGCCAGCGGGTGCTCGTTCGGGCAGGCGAGGTTCTCGGAGAAGGTGCGGGTACGTTCGCTGCTGTCCTCGGGCAGGTCCACGAAGTCCACCACTACGCGCCCGTCGGCAAGACCGAGTCCGGTTTCCACGGAGTCCGTGAGCCGCTGCCGGATGCCGTCCTTGGCCACCAGGCGGTCCACGACCACTTCGATGTTGTGCTTGTACTGCTTGCCGAGCTTCGGCGGTTCGGACAGCTGGATCTGCTTGCCGTCCACCCGGGCACGGGAGTATCCCTTGGCGGCGAGTTCCTTGAACAGATCGACGAATTCGCCCTTCCGTCCGCGGACCACCGGGGCAAGGATCTGGAAGCGGGTGCCCTCTTCCAGTTCGAGGAGCTGGTCCACGATCTGCTGCGGCGTCTGCCGGCTGACGGGCTCGCCGCACACCGGGCAGAAGGGGCGGCCCACACGGGCCCAGAGCAGGCGCATGTAGTCGTGGATCTCGGTGATGGTGCCGACCGTGGAGCGCGGGTTCTTGCTGGTGGACTTCTGGTCGATCGAGACGGCGGGCGAGAGGCCCTCGATGAAGTCGACGTCGGGCTTGTCCACCTGGCCCAGGAACATGCGCGCGTACGCGGAGAGGGACTCGACGTAGCGGCGCTGGCCCTCGGCGAAGATGGTGTCGAACGCCAGGGAGGATTTGCCCGAACCGGACAGGCCGGTGAAGACGATCATGGCGTCCCGCGGAAGGTCCAGGTCAACGTTGCGGAGGTTGTGCTCGCGCGCGCCTTTCACTACCAGACGGGAAAGGTCATTGGCTTTATGCGGCACGAACGTGGTGTCCGCCGTCGGAAGAGTCGATTTAGGCACGTTTTCCACTCTAGTTCAAACGCCGATTCGAAAAAGTATTCGACCCCCCGGGTTTCGCCGCGGGCGAAGCGGATCGGGTGGACGGAGCTGCCGGGGCTCCCTCGCACGCGCACGGGGTCCCACGGTTTGGGGCTGGAGGTTCTCCTGAGGTCCCACCAGCACCAGGAGCACCACCGAGTGGGATGCCGTGCCGGAAACCGCCTAGCCCAGGGCAGCCCGCACGAGGGAAACAGCATCGTCATCCGAGACGCCGTTGGCCCGTACCGTCTCGGCATACGCGGCGGCGGCTTCGGCCACCCGGCCGCGGCTGCTGTCACCGTTCGCGGCGATGACCGTGCCGGCGCGGGACCGGGTGGTGACCACCTGCGCCTGCTCCAGTTCGCGGTAGGCCTTCGCCACGGTGTTCACCGCTAGTCCCAGGTGTCCGGCCAGGGCACGGACCGGAGGCAGCCGCGTTCCGACGGCGAGGCGGCCGTCATTCACGCTGTCCAGGATCTGCAGGCGCAGCTGTTCATATGGGGGAACCGAGCTGGAAGCGTCTATCCGGACCTTTGCCAGCACGCCGGGGTCGTTGCCGGCAGGGGGTGCGTCGGATCCGGGCTTTGTGTCAGGCGTCATGCTGCAATGCTAATGCCCGGCAGGATCGGCAGGCTCCTCCGCGGTCTCCGCCGGGCCGGCGAACTGGGAGCGGTAGAGCTCGGAGTAGAAGCCCTCCGCCGCCAGCAGTGTCTCATGCGGTCCCTGCTCCACGATCTGCCCGTCCCGAACCACCAGGATGATGTCCGCGTCCCGGATGGTGGACAGGCGGTGGGCAATCACGAAGCTGGTGCGGTCCTGCCGCAGGGCGTTCATGGCCAGCCGGATCGCGACTTCGGTGCGGGTGTCCACGGAACTGGTCGCTTCGTCCAGCACCAGGATGGACGGGTTCGAAAGCCAGGCCCGGGCGATGGTCAGCAGCTGCCGCTGGCCCTGGCTGAGCGCCCCGCCGTCGTAGCCGAGCACGGTGTCGTAGCCCTCCGGCAGGGAACGGACGAAGTGGTCCACGTGGGTGGCCTGCGCCGCAGCGACAATCTGCTCCTCGGTGGCGCCGGGTGCGCCGTAGACCAGGTTCTCCCGGACGGTGCCCTCGAACAGCCAGGCGTCCTGGAGCACCATGCCGATGTGGCTGCGCAGTTCCTCGCGGGCGAGCCGGGCAGTGTCCACGCCGTCGATCGTGATGCGGCCGGCGTCCACCTCGTAGAACCGCATCAGGAGATTGACCAGGGTGGTCTTGCCGGCGCCGGTGGGGCCCACGATAGCCACGGTCTGCCCCGGCTCGGCAGTGAAGGACAGATCCCGGATGAGCGGCGCGTCGGGGCTGTAACTGAAGGACACGTCTTCAAAGGCCACCCGTCCCCGGACGGCCTCGAGGTGTTCGGGCCGCTCGGGGTCCGGATCCTGCTCCCTGGCATCCAGCAGCGCGAACACGCGTTCCGCGGAGGCGACGCCGGACTGGAGCATGTTGATCAGCCCGCCGAGCTGGCCCAGCGGCTGGCTGAACTGACGGCTGTACTGCACGAAGGCCTGCACGCCGCCGATGGACAGCTGCCCGCCCGCCACCTGCAGGCCGCCGACCACGGCCACCGCCACATAGTTGAGGTTCGAGATGAACATCATCGCCGGCATGATGATGCCCGAGACGAACTGCGCGCGGAACGCGGAGCGGTACAGGCGGTGGTTGGCCGGTGCGAATCCCTCGATCACCCGTTCCTGCTGGCCGAAGGCCTTCACAACATCCTGGCCGGTGAACATTTCCTCGATGTAGCCGTTCACCTCGCCGGTGGATTTCCACTGGGTCTTGAACTCCGCCTGCGAGCGCCGGGCAATGAGCACGGTGACCAGGGCGGAGACCGGCACGGTGATCACGGCGATCAGGGCCAGCAGCGGGGAAATGGAGACCATCATTGCCAGCACGCCGATGATGGTCAGGACCGAGGTGACAATCTGGGTCAGGCTCTGCGAGAGGGTCTGGGCCAGGTTGTCGATGTCATTGGTGACGCGGCTCAGGACGTCGCCGCGTGACTGCTGCTGGAAGTGGGACATGGGCAGGCCGAACAGTTTGCCGTCGACGTCGCGGCGCAGCCGGTACATGGCGTTCTGGACAACTCGGGCGGTCACCCGTGCCTGGAACCAGCCGAACGCGAACGCCGCGAGGTAGATTCCCAGCACGCCGAGCAGGATGCCGCCGAGCCGGGCGAAGTCCAGCCCCTGCCCGGGGACCACGTCCATGACGGCAAGCATGTCCGCCAGTTCCCCCTCCCCCGAGTCCCGCAGCATCTGTACCTGGGCGTCCTTGGACATCCCCGCCGGCAGGGACTGCCCGATGAACCCGTCGAAGATGACGTTGGTGGCCTCCCCCAGGATCCTCGGTGCACTGACCGCGAGCGCCACGGAGACGACGGCGGCAGCCAGTACCGCCGCCACCCGTACCCGGTCCGGTGCCATCAGCCCCAGGATCGGCCGGACACTGGCGGCAAAGTTCTCCGGCCTGGCCGTTGCAGGAGCCCCCGGGCGTCCCCGTACCCCCGGGGTGCTCATGCGACTTCCTCCGCGGTCAGCTGCGACGCGACGATCTCCCGGTAGGTGTCCGAGGACTCCATCAGCTCGGCATGGGTTCCCTGCCCCGCTATCCGTCCTTCCTCCAGCACGATGATCCGGGCGGCGTCGGTGATGGTGTTCACCCGCTGGGCGACCACGATGACCGTTGCGTTCCGGGTCTGCGGCTTCAGCGCCGCCCGCAGCCGGGCGTCGGTGGCGAAGTCGAGGGCGGAGAAGCTGTCATCGAACAGGTAAATGGACGGCCGGACCACCAGAGCCCGGGCAATGGCCAGGCGTTGGCGCTGTCCCCCGGAGAAGTTGGACCCGCCCTGCTCCACGCGGTGGTCCAGTCCTCCCTCGGACGTCCGCACGAAGTCCGCCGCCTGCGCGGTCTCCAGCGCCTCCCAGAGTTCAGCGTCGGTGGCCTCCGGCCGGCCGAAGCGCAGGTTCGAGGCAATGGTGCCGCTGAACAGGTACGCCCGCTGCGGCACGAGGCCGATGCCGCGCCGCAGTGAGGAGAGCGTGACCCCGGCAATGTCCTGCCCGTCCACGGCGATGCTGCCGGATGTGGAGTCGAGCAGCCGCGGAACCAGATGCAGCAGTGTGGTCTTCCCTGCCCCGGTGGAACCGATGATGGCGGTGGTCTCCCCCGGCAGGGCTTCGAAGCTGAGGTTGAACAGCACCGGATCCTCCGCCCCCGGGTAGCTGTAGCCGACATCCGTAAAGGTGAGCCGTCCGCCGTCGTACGCCAGCTCTCCCGCCCCGGGGGCATCGGAGACGCTGGTGCGGGTATCCAGCACCTCGAAGATGCGTTCGGCACACACCGCGGCGCGGGGAAGCATCATGATCATGAACATGGACATCATGACGGCCACGAGGATCTGCATGATGTAGGCAATAAAGGCGGTGAGCGCACCGATCTGCATCTGTCCGGCGTCGATCCGGAAGGCGCCGAACCAGACCACCGCGACCGTGGCGAGGTTGGCGACCAGCATGGCGGCGGGAAACAGCAGGGCCAGCAGCTGGCTGACCCGCAGCTGGGTCTGAGTGAGGTCCCTGTTCGCTCCGGCGAAGCGGTCCTGCTCGGAGTGCTCCCGGATGAAGGCCCGGATGACGCTGATGCCCATGATCTGTTCCCGCAGCACCGAGTTGACCCTGTCGATCTGCCGCTGGGCCCGCCGGAACAGGGGAATCAGCCTCCGCAGGACCAGCCCGATCACCAGGAACAGGGCGGGCAGGATCAGCAGCAGGATGCCGGAGAGCGGAATGTCCTGGTTCAGGGCCAGCAGGACCCCGCCCACGCCCATGATGGGAGCCGAGACCATCATGGTGAAGGTCATCAGCAGCGTCATCTGCACCTGCTGCACATCATTGGTGGTGCGGGTGATCAGTGACGGCGGCCCGAACAGGCCGACTTCCCGGGAGGAGAAGGTCTCCACGTTGGTGAACAGCGCTGCCCGGATATTCCGGCCGGCGCTCATGGCCACCCGGGAGGCAAGATAGGTGGCCGCAACCGAACACACGACCTGGCCCGCCGTGACGGCAAGCATCCATCCGCCTACCTGCATGATGACGCCGGTATCCCCGGTGACCACACCGCGGTCAATGATGTCGGCGTTCAGGGTGGGCAGATACAGCGTGGCTACGGTCTGCAGCAGCTGCAGGAGAACGACGGCGGCCACCGCGCCTTTGTAGGGGGCGAGGTTTTCCCGGACCAGCCTCAGAAGCATCCTTGCAACGTACGCCCGTCCGCGAGCGCAGACAATAGGTCCCCTGCGCCGAGTGCCTCGCTAGACTGGCCGAATGGAGGATCTGGAGAACATCACTATCCGCAGCGTGTCCGTCAGCGACATGGACAACAACGTCTACCTGCTCACCGGGAAGGCGTCCGGCGCGCAGGTGCTTATCGACGCCGCCGCCGACTTCCCCGCCATCCAGCGGCTGCTGGCCGACGGGGCGCAGGATGCCGCGGTTCCGGCGAAGCTGGAACTGGTCATCACCACGCACAGCCACTGGGACCACGTCCGGGCGCTCGCCGAAACGGTGGCGGCCACCGGCGCGCGGACCGCAGCCGGCACGGCGGACATTCCCGACATTGAGGTGCCCACGGTTGTTCCCCTGGACCACGGGGACACCGGCACGTTCCCCGACTTTGAGCTGGAGGCGATCTCGCTGCGCGGCCACACCCCGGGCTCCGTGGCCCTGCTCTACCGGGACCCGCACGGCCCCGCCCACCTGTTCACCGGAGATTCCCTCTTCCCCGGCGGGCTGGGCAACACGCAGAAGGATCCGGAGCGCTTTGCGCAGCTGTACCGCGACGTATTCGAACGTGTGTTCGATTATCTGCCGGATGACACCGTGGTGCACCCCGGTCACGGCGCCGGCACCACCCTGGGCGCCGAGCGGCCGCACCTGCGGGAGTGGAAAGAGCGCGGCTGGTAGCAGCCGCGCTCCGGTCTGCCGCTAGGCCGCCTTCCGGCCCACCATAAAGAGCCTCCGGAACGGGAAGACGGTTCCCCAGGCGTGCTGCGGGTAGGCCGTCCGCAGCAGGGAAGCGTATTCGGCCTCGAAGGCGGCGAAGTCCTCGGCGGACAGGGCGTTGATGACCGGACGCAGGGCTGTGCCCCGCACCCATTCCAGTACCGGATCCTCCCCGGTCAGGACCTGGGCGTAGCTGGTTTCCCAGACATCCGCCTCGAACCCGGCCTCGGTGAAGAGGGCCAGGTAATCCTCCGGCTCGTCCACGGCGTCGGCATGGCGCAGCACCCCGTCCAGCTTCGGCGCCCAGGCGGCGCTCGCCGCCAGTTCCCGCATCAGCACATGGGAGGGCGCGGTGAAGTTGCCCGGCACCTGCACCGCCAGCCACGCGCCGGCGTCGAGCTGCTTGGCCCACCGCCGCAGGAGGTCCCGGTGGCCCGGCACCCACTGCAGCGCGGCGTTGGAGACCACCACGTCCGTGCCGGGTTCCGGATTCCAGTCCTCAATCCTGCCGTGCACAAAGTCCAGGTTCGACGGCGCATCCTCCAGTGTCCGGGCGGCGTCGACCATGTCCTGCGAGGAGTCCAGACCGGTGACCTGCGCCTGCGGCCAGCGGGCGGCGAGCGCTGCAGTGAGGACGCCCGTGCCGCAGCCAAGATCCACCACGCGCGCCGGGGAGGATGCGGCAACCCGGGCCGTGAGGTCGAAGAAGGGGCGGTCGCGGTGCGAGGAGAACTGTGTGTACTTTTCGGGGTCCCATTTCATGCCGCCGAGCCTACCCGCCGCATCCGGCGGAAAACGGGATCGGCGCGGCCCGATACTCTGGTATGGACATGAAACTTCTTGAGCAGCTTGCCTCCGGCCCGTCCAGCACCCGCACCGTTGATCCCGACGAGACCTACACGTCCTTCCTGGAGTGGGTGGAAAGCCGCGGTATGTCCCTGTACCCGGCGCAGGACGAGGCAGTCATGGAACTGGTGACGGGCAACAACGTCATCCTTGCCACCCCCACCGGGTCCGGTAAGTCGATGGTGGCGATCGCCGCGCATTTCTACGCCATGGCACAGGACGAGCGCAGCTACTACACGGCGCCCATCAAGGCCCTGGTGTCGGAGAAGTTCTTCGCCCTGTGCGAAATCTTCGGTGCCGAGAACGTCGGGATGGTCACCGGCGACTCCTCGGTGAACAAGGACGCCCCGATCATCTGCTGCACCGCGGAGATCCTGGCCAACATCGCCCTGCGCGAAGGCGCCGACGCGGACCTGGGCACCGTCATCATGGACGAGTTCCATTTCTACTCCGATCCGCAGCGCGGCTGGGCCTGGCAGGTTCCGCTGCTGGAGCTGCCGCAGGCCCAGTTCCTGCTGATGTCCGCCACCCTGGGCGACATGACCCGGATCGCGAACGAGCTCAGCGAACTCACCAACCGGGACACCGTCACGGTCTCCTCCGTGCAGCGGCCCATCCCCCTGCACTACTACTACGTGGAGACCCCGGTCCAGGAGTCCCTGGAGGAACTGCTGGCCACCAAGCAGGTGCCGGTCTACGTAGTGCATTTTTCCCAGATCGAAGCCATTGACCGGGCCCAGGCCCTCATGAGCATCAACGTCTGTACCCGCGAGGAAAAGGACCGGATCGCCGAGCTGATCGCCGGCTTCCGGTTTGCCCCCGGGTTCGGCAAGACCCTGAACCGGCTGGTCCGGCACGGCATCGGCGTGCACCACGCCGGCATGCTGCCCAAGTACCGGCGCCTGGTGGAGCAGCTGGCCCAGGCCGGCCTGCTGAAGGTCATCTGCGGCACGGACACCCTGGGGGTCGGCATCAACGTGCCCATCCGCACCGTGCTGATCACCGCCCTGTCCAAGTACGACGGCACGCGCACCCGGCCCCTGAAGGTCCGCGAGTTCCACCAGATCGCCGGACGCGCCGGGCGGGCCGGGTACGACACGGCAGGCACCGTCGTCGTGCAGGCACCGGAACACGTGATCGAAAACGTCAAGGCCATGGCCAAGGCGCACGCCAAGTTCGGTGACGACCAGAAGAAGCTGCGCCAGGTGGTGAAGAAGAAGCCGCAGGCCGGTTTTGTCTCCTGGGGCAAGCCGACCTTCGAGAAGCTGGTGGACGGCACTCCGGAACCGCTGACCTCCAGCTTCAACATCACCCACTCCATGCTGCTGAACCTGCTGGAGCGCCCGGGTGATCCGTTCACCGCGGCGAAGAAGCTGCTGACCAACAACCACGAGACCCGCTCCTCGCAGCTGGCGCTGATGAAGAAAGCCCTGAGCATTTACCGGGAACTCAAGACCGCCGGCATTGTCGAGGTGCTGCCGGAGCCCGACGCCGACGGCCGCACCGTCCGCCTGAAGGTGCACCTGCAGCCGAACTTTGCCCTGAACCAGCCGCTGTCCCCGTTTGCCATGGCCTCCCTGGAGATCCTGGACCCGGACAGCCCGTCCTACGCCCTGGACGTGGTCTCCGTGATCGAAGCGATCATGGAAAAGCCCCGCCAGGTGCTCTCCGCCCAGGAGAAGAAGGCACGCGGAGAAGCTATTGCGGCCATGAAGTCCCAGGGCATCGAGTACGACGAGCGGATGGCCCTGCTGGAGGAAGTGACCTACCCGCAGCCGCTGGCCGAACTCCTGGAGCAGTCCTTCGAGGTGTACCGCTCCGGTGCTCCCTGGCTGGGCGAGTTCGAACTCAGCCCCAAGTCGATTGTCCGGGACATGTACGAGCGGGCCATGAGCTTCGGCGAGTACGTGCAGTTCTACTCCCTGGCCCGTTCCGAAGGCGTGCTGCTGCGCTACCTCTCGGACACCTACAAGGCCCTGCTGCACACCGTGCCGCCGGAGCGGCTGCGCGAAGACCTGGAAGACATCATCGAATGGCTAGGTGAACTGGTCCGCCAGACCGACTCCTCGCTGCTGGACGAATGGGAGGAGCTGACCAGCGGGATCAACCCCGATGCCTCGAACGAGCCGCTGCTTCCGCCGGTGCCGGACCGGCTGACCGCCAACGTCCGGGCGTTCCGGGTCATGGTGCGCAATGAGATGTTCTCCCGGGTGAAGCTGTTCGCCGACGAGGACGACCGCACCCTGGGAGAGCTCGACGGCGACGCCGGCTGGGACGCCGACCGCTGGGCAGAGGTCCTGGACGCCTACTTCGAGGAACACGAGGATATTGACGACGGCCCGGACGGCCGCGGACCCAACCTGCTGATCATCAAGGAACTCCCCGGCAAATGGGAGGTCCGGCAGATCTTCAAGGACCCGGCCAACCACCTGGACTGGGGCATCACCGCCGAAGTGGACCTGGCCGCGTCGGACGAGGCCGGCAGCCCCGTCATCAAGGTGATCTCCGCCGGACGCCTGGATTAGGCTGGAGCCCATGCAGATCCGTCCCGCACGCCGGGAAGACGTCCCCGTCATCCTTGAGCTGATCCACGACCTGGCCATCTACGAAAAAGAGCCGCACGCGGTGAAAAACACCGTGGAGGCGCTGGAAGCGAACCTCTTCGGGGAGCATCCGGCCATCTTCGCCCATGTGGCGGTGGACGGGGGCACGGTGCAGGGGTTCGCCCTGTGGTTCCTGAACTACTCCACCTGGGAGGGTGTGCACGGCATCTACCTCGAGGATCTGTATGTCCGGCCCGAGGCCCGGGGCAGGGGTATCGGAAAGGCGCTGCTGCGGACGCTGGCGGAAACCGCCGTCGAACGCGGCTACGCCCGGGTGGAGTGGTGCGTGCTGAACTGGAACGAACCCTCCATCGGCTTCTATCGGTCCCTGGGTGCCGCGGCGCAGGACGACTGGACGACCTTCCGGCTCACCGGAGACGCACTCGCCTCCTTCGGGGGTGCCGAGTGAACGAGCACGTCCCCCACACTGCCTCGCGTAGCTACCCGGTGCGCGGAATGAACGTGACGGACCACCGGTTCACGGTGCCGCTGGACCACTCGGATCCCGACGGCGAAAGCATCACGGTCTTCGCCCGCGAATATACCGACGCCGAACTCCCCGCCGCCGAAGTGCAGGACCTGCCGTGGCTGCTCTACCTGCAGGGCGGCCCGGGCGGCAAGGGAAACCGGCTGCTGCAGTTCGGCGGCTGGACGAAAGCCGCGGCCAGGCACTTCCGGATCCTCATGCTGGACCAGCGCGGCACCGGCCTGTCCACTCCGGCCGACGGGCAGACTCTTCCGCTGCGCGGAGACGCTGCCGCGCAGGCCGCGTATCTCGCCCGTTTCCGGGCTGACTCGATTGTGGCCGATGCCGAACTGATCCGGCAGGCCCTCGGCTCCGGACCGTGGAGCACGTACGGGCAGAGCTACGGCGGTTTCTGCACCCTGACCTACCTCTCCTTTGCCCCCGGTGGTTTGAAGGAATGCCTGGTGACCGGAGGCCTGGCCCCGTTGACCGGGCCGGCGGACCGGGTCTACGAAGCGACGTTCCGGCGGGTGGCCGCACGCAACGCGGAGCACTTCGCCCGCTACCCGGAGGACCGGGAGGCCACCACCCGGATTGCCCGGCACCTGGAGTCCGTCCCGGAGTTCCTTCCCACCGGGGAGCGCCTGACCGTGCGGCGGTTCCAGATGGCCGGGTCCTATCTGGGCGGCAACACCCGGGTGGACGGCCTGCATTACCTGCTGCAGGAGGCGTTTGTCCCCACCCCGGACGGGGAACGGCTCTCGGCCACCTTCCTGGAAGCTGTCCACGGGCTGGTCAGCCGCGCGGCGAATCCGCTCTACGCGGTGATGCACGAGTCGATCTACGGCCAGGGCGAAGCCACCAACTGGGCGGCGGAGCGCGTACTGCAGTCCTTCCCTGAGTTTGAACCCACGGCGCCCCAGCCGCTGTACACCGGCGAGATGGTCTACCCCTGGTACTTCGACGAGGACCCGGCACTGATCCCGCTTCGGGACACGGCCGAGCTGCTGGCCCGGAAATCCGACTGGGGTCCCCTCTATGACACCGCGCAACTGGCGCGCAACGCCGTGCCCGTGGCCGCCGCGGTCTACACGGATGACATCTACGTGGACCGGGACCTCTCCCTGGAAACCGCCGCAGCCGTGCAGGGACTGAAGGTCTGGGAAAGCGCCGACTTCCACCATGACGGCATTGCCGACGACGGCGAAGCGATTTTCACCCGGCTGCTGGGCATGGCCCGCGGCGCCGACGCGTAGGCCGGCATAACGAAGCAGGTCCCCGGCGTCTGCCGGGGACCTGCTTCGTTATGCCTGTTGTTGTCCTGGGGTCGCTACAGCGGCCGGTCGGCCAGTTTCCGGACCCAGTCCGGGGTGGGCTTGCCGAGCTTGCGGTCAGTGGTGAGACGGAGCCGTGCGGCTCGGATCTGCACCCGTTCGCGGTCCCGGTCCCGGTCAGCCTGATCGGTGCCCCGCGGGGTCTTACCTCCGTGTGCCAGCGGCAGTGCTGCTGTTGTCATCGTCAGCCTCCTCCGTTCCGGGTCCGCTCGTGATGATTTCATTCTGGCCCATATCGCCGTTCGAGTCCACTAACGCCGTCAGCGGGCGCGCCCAGGCAATGCTGATGATCGCTGCCTCTTCGGCACCGGCCAGGTCGCTCTGGGCCAGCAGATCCAAAACGCCTAGGCCGGTTTCCTGCCGCCGGGGATCCTCCGACAGGGACGCTTCGATGGCCCACTGGGCACGGGTCCACCATTCCGACCGCTGATCCGCTTTCCGGCGCTGCTCCAGGGTTTTCCATCCGATGAAAAAGGTCAGGGCACCCGCAAGCAGGACGGCCAGCGGGCCCAGCGCGGCGACAATTTCCCACCAGGAGGTGGCACTGTCTGCCGGAAGCGCCGGCGGGGACGGCGGGGAGGTGAACTGCATGCTTCCACCGTAGCGCCGGCCGCCGACATTCCCGGCCGACCCGGCCGGCAGCCCCGCCGGTCAGGCCTTAGTGAAATCGATGATTCCGCGGATATTGATGCCCTCACGCATATCGTTGTAGGCCTCGTTGATCTCGTCCAGGGAGTACCGCTTGGTGATCAGCTCGTCCAGCTTCAGCCGGCCGGCCTGGTAGAGGCGCAGCAGCATCGGCATCGCCTCCCGCGGGGACGCCATACCGTAGAGCGCGCCCTGGATGCGCTTCTGGTACATGGCCAGGGTAAAGGCGTTGATCCCCGGGATCTCGTCGTCGGTGTCCTTGCCGATCCCGGTGACCACAACGGTTCCGCCCTTGCGGATGGCACCATATGCCCGGCCGATGTCGGCACCCGTGACGACACCGATGCAGATAATCGCCGAATCCGCGCCCTGGCCGTTGGTGACGGACCGAACGAAGGCATCGGCTTCACCGAAGTCCGCGAAGACCTCAGTGGCGCCGAACTGCGGGGCAAAATCCTTCTTGGCCGGTGCCGGATCGACCACCACCACGTGGGCGGCGCCGGACAGTGCAGCCCCCTGGACCGCATTCATGCCGATGCCGCCGGCGCCGATGACCAGGACAACGTCCCCTCCCCGGACCTGTGCCGCGTTGGTCGCCGAGCCGAACCCGGTGGCGACGCCGCAGGCCACCAGGCAGGCAACCTCCAGCGGTACTTCCGGGTCGATTTTCACGACGGACATCTGATCGTAAACCTGCCACTGCGCGAAGGTGCCCAGGGTGCTGACCGTACCCACGTCCGTTCCGTCGGAGTGCATCCGGAAGCCGCCCGAAGGCTGGTTCCCCTCGAGGATGATTGCTCCGTAGTCACACAGGTTCTGCATTCCCGCGGCACACCAGCGGCACTTCCCGCAACCGGGGATGAAGGCCGTGACAATGTGGTCGCCCTCGGCCAGGTCATGCACCTCGGAGCCCACCTTGCGGACGATGCCGGCGCCTTCATGGCCGCCGACCATCGGCGTCATGCCGGTCTGGATATCCCCGGTGACGAAATGGTCATCGGAATGGCAAAGGCCGGTGGCCACCATCTCCACCAGGACCTCGGTGGGTCCCGGTTCGTCCAGGTCCACCTCCTGAACGGTCCATTTGCCGGGTGCTTCCCACAGAACTGCTGCACGTGTTTTCATCCTGGTCCTCCACATCGTTGTGATTGGAGTGGCAGGCTACAGCAGCCGCACCGCAGTGTTCGCAGGTACTCCTACGGGTCTTCCGTCCCGCGTGGACCGGCGGCCTACGCGTGTCCGGCGGCCTGCATCTGGCGCAGTTCCTTCTTCAGGTCCCCCACCTCGTCGCGGAGCCGTGCCGCGAGCTCGAACTGCAGCTCGGCGGCGGCGGCATGCATCTGCTCGGTCATGGAAGCAATGAGCGTGGTGAGGTCCTCGGCGGGAGCGGCGGCGAGGCCGTCCTTCCGGACCCCCTTGCCCTTGCCCTTCGTCTTCTTCTTCGCGGCCTCTTCCAGGAGCGCCTTGGTGTCGGCGTCCTCGCGGGCCAGCTGGTCCGTGATGTCCGCGATCTTCTTGCGCAGCGGCTGCGGGTCCACGCCGTGCTTCTTGTTGTAGGCGACCTGGATCTCGCGGCGGCGGTTGGTTTCATCGATGGCCTTGGCCATGGAATCGGTGATCCGGTCCGCGTACATGTGGACCTCGCCGGAGACGTTACGTGCGGCACGGCCGATGGTCTGGATCAGTGACGTGGAGGAGCGCAGGAAGCCTTCCTTGTCGGCGTCGAGGATGCTGACCAGGGACACCTCGGGAAGGTCCAGGCCCTCACGCAGCAGGTTAATGCCGACCAGCACGTCGAAGGTGCCCATCCGCAGTTCGCGGAGCAGTTCCACGCGGCGCAGGGTATCGACGTCGGAGTGCAGGTATTCCACCTTGACCCCGTGCTCCAGCAGATAGCCCGTGAGGTCCTCCGCCATCCGCTTGGTGAGCGTGGTGACCAGCACGCGCTCGTCCCGCTCGGTGCGGGTGCGGATTTCGCCGAGCAGGTCATCGATCTGGCCCTTGCTGGGCTTCACCACCACCTGCGGGTCCACCAGGCCGGTGGGCCGGATGATCTGTTCCACGTAGCCGTCCGCCTTGGACAGTTCGTATTTGCCGGGGGTGGCGGACATGTACACGGTCTGGCCGATCCGCTCCAGGAACTCGTCCCACTTGAGCGGACGGTTGTCCATGGCCGAGGGAAGCCGGAAGCCGTGGTCCACCAGGGTGCGCTTGCGGGACATGTCGCCTTCGTACATGGCACCGATCTGCGGAATGGTGACGTGGGATTCGTCCACCACCAGCAGGAAGTCATCCGGGAAGTAATCCAGCAGGCAGTGCGGGGCGGTGCCCGGGCCGCGGCCGTCGATATGCCGCGAGTAGTTCTCGATGCCGTTGCAGAAACCCATCTGCTGCATCATTTCCAGGTCGTAGGTGGTGCGCATCCGCAGCCGCTGGGCTTCCACCAGCTTGTTCTGGGATTCAAGTTCCTTCAGCCGCACCTGCAGCTCGTCCTCGATCTGGCGGATGGCACGGTGCATCCGGTCCTCGCCGGCCACGTAGTGCGACGCCGGGAAGACGTACATTTCGTTCTCTTCATGGATGACGTCGCCGGTCAGCGGATGCAGGGTGTAGATGTTCTCGATCTCGTCGCCGAAGAATTCCACGCGGATCGCGTTTTCCTCGTACATCGGAATGATTTCCACGGTGTCGCCGCGCACCCGGAAGGTGCCGCGGTGGAAGTCCATGTCATTGCGGACGTACTGCATGGCTACGAAGCGGCGCAGCAGGTCATCACGGTTCATCTGCTGGCCCCGGCGCAGCGTCACCATCGCCTCGATGTACTCTTCCGGGGTGCCCAGGCCGTAGATGCAGGACACGGTGGCCACCACGATGACGTCGCGGCGGGTCAGCAGGGCGTTGGTGGCCGAGTGGCGCAGACGTTCGACTTCCTCATTGATGGAGGAGTCCTTCTCGATGAAGGTGTCCGTCTGCGGAACGTACGCTTCAGGCTGGTAGTAGTCGTAATAGGAGACGAAGTACTCCACCGCGTTGTTGGGCAGCAGCTCCCGGAATTCGTTGGCCAGCTGGGCGGCCAGCGTCTTGTTCTGGACCATCACCAGCGTTGGGCGCTGGACCTGCTCCACCAGCCAGGCCGCCGTCGCGCTCTTACCGGTACCGGTGGCGCCCAGGAGGACAACGTCCTTCTCGCCCGCGTTGATCCGCTCGGCGAGTTCCTTGATGGCGGTGGGCTGGTCACCGGCGGGCTTGTAGTCACTGATGACCTCAAACGGTGCCACTACTCTCTTGATGTCCTGCGCAAGACTCATGGGTTTAAAGCTACTCCGCTCTGCGGACAGCCGTGGTCCGCTTTGCTAGCGGCTGAACGGGGAATACCCGCCGGTCCGGGTCCTACCGTGCCGCCCGGGTCCGGGCGGCATTCAGCGGCACCAGCCGGGTTTCCCAGAGGTCCCGTACGGCCGCAGCCAGCTCCTGCTCGGTGCCGGTGTTGTGCAGCACGACGTCGGCGGCTTCGGCCCGCTGCTCCGCGCTGGCCTGCGCGGCAATCCGGGCCCGAGCGGCGTCGGGTTCCATCCCCCGCATCCGGACCATGCGGTCCAGCCGGACATCCTCGGGTGCCTCGACAACCAGGACAAAATCGAAGTTCCCGGCCTGGCCGGTTTCCACCAGGAGCGGGATGTCCTGGACCAGGATCCCGTCCGCGGGCACCTCGGCCGCCAGCTCCGCGGCACGTGCCCGGACCAGCGGGTGGACAATGCCGTTCAGCACCTTCCTGCGCTCCTCGTCACCGAAGACCACGGCGGCCAGCGCCGGACGGTCCAGGGAACCGTCGGCGGCCAGGATGGCGGGGCCAAAAGCCTCGACGACGGCGGCCAGGCCAGGTGTGCCGGGCTCCACCACTTCCCGGGCCAGGGCGTCGGCGTCCACCAGCACCGCGCCGCAGTCCACGAGGGTACGGGCAACCAGGGATTTTCCGGCGGCGATCCCGCCGGTGAGTCCAACCTTGAGCATGCCCCCCACCCTACCGCCGGCACGGGGACCGGCGGCGGCCACTAGACTGGAAAGGTGAGCGATATTGACGCGGCGGCGGGGCGCTACACCACCATCGCCGCAGAGCACCGCTCCGAACTCGAGATAAAACGCTCCCGCTTCATCACCGTGCTGCGGCGCACTGAAACCGAGGAGCAGGCCCGCGCCCTGGTGGCGGACCTGCGCCGGGAATTCCATGACGCCCGGCACCACTGCAGCGCCTTCGTGCTCGGCCCGGCCCGTGAGGTCCAGCGCTCCAGCGACGACGGCGAACCCTCCGGCACCGCCGGCATCCCGATGCTGGAGGCACTGACCAAGCGGGAAACGTTTCGCGGGGCCACCGACCTCAGCGATATCACCGCGGTGACCGTTCGGTACTTCGGCGGCATCCTGCTCGGTGCCGGCGGACTGGTCCGTGCCTATTCCGAGTCCGTCTCCTCCGCCCTCGCCACCGCGCCCCTGCTGCGGCGGCGCCGGATGCAGCTTTACGGTATTCCCGCAGGACACTCAGCGGCCGGACGGCTGGAAAACGACCTCCGGACAGCAGGCGTGAGCGTACTGGGCACCGAGTACTCGGCCGCAGGTGCCTCCATCAACGTCGCACTGCCGGACACCCCGGAAGCCCTAACTGCCTTCCACGCGCGTCTCGCCGCCCTGACCGCCGGAGCCTCCGAGCCGGTCCCCCTAGGAACAGAATGGATTGACCGTGACTGACCCTGTACCGGGCCGGACCGACTTTGACTTTGCCCGGCTGCGCCGCCGGCCGGATGTGGAGGCCCCCAACCTGCAGGCCTGGGACGCCGCGGACCGGCTCCTGCTCGACACGGCTGCCGCCGACCTCGAGGCCGCGGCAGCGGACTCCGGCCGGCCGGGCGGCGTCGTCGTCATCGGCGATGCCTATGGTGCCCTGACCCTTGGAGCGGCGGCCGGTTACGGGCTGCGCAGCCTCCGCGTCCATCAGGATCCGCTGAGCGGTGAACAGGCGCTGGAGGCAAACGCCGCGGACCTGGGGCTGGCGGACGCGTTTACGCACCATGCCCTCACGGCACCGCTCGTGGAGGGTGCCCGTGTGGTCCTGCTGCGGCTGCCGCGCTCCCTGGCAGCCCTGGAAGAGATTGCGGCCCTGGTCGCAGCCTCCGCCGCGCCGGACGTCACGGTATACGCAGGGGGCCGGATCAAGCACATGACTACGGCCATGAACGAGGTCCTGGCGCGCTATTTCGGCTCGGTGACGGCAGGGCTCGGGCGGCAGAAGTCGCGTGTCCTGACTGCAGCCTCTCCCCTGCCGCCGGAGCAGCGTCCGGTGACGCGTTTTCCGGTGTCCGAGCGGCACGACGTCGGGCTGGCGCAGCCGCTGGAACTCTGGGCCTACGGGGCGGCGTTCGGCGGGGCCGCGCTGGACCCGGGCACCCGGTTCCTGCTGCCGCATCTGGCCGGGGCCCGCGCAGCCGAACACGCCGTGGATTTGGGCTGCGGAACGGGAACCATTGCTGCGTACCTGGCGCTGACGCGTCCGGGCCTGCGGGTCCTGGCAACGGATCAGTCCGCCGCGGCCGCCGCGTCCGCCGAGCGGACCCTGGCCGCCAACGGCGTGGCTGACCGCGCCGTCGTTGCCCGTGCCGATGCCCTGGCTCCGCTTCCCGACCAGTCCGAAGACCTGGTGGTGCTGAACCCGCCCTTCCATGTCGGGGCAGCGGTGTATGCCGGCATTGCCCTGAAGCTCTTCGCAGACGCCGGCCGCGTCCTCAAACCGGGCGGGGAGCTGTGGACCGTCTGGAACAGCCACCTGCTGTACAAACCCGCCCTGACGCGGCTCGTGGGGCCCACCCGCGAGGTGGCCCGCAACCCGAAGTTCACAGTTACCGTCAGTACCCGCCGCTAAACGCGGCCAGGACGGCAGGAATCCCTGCCGTCCCCATACGGGGATGGTTCCTTCGCGGCGACACTCCCAACACGCCGAGAGAGCGCTCTCTTGACAGTGATACACATCACTCCTAGGCTGTGGATCAAGTCAAGAGAGCGCTCTCTCGGTACGGAATCTGATCCGGCTGGGCGTCTGGCCCCGTTTCACCACACATCAAAGTCCCGCTTCCGTCGGATCCCGCCCCAGAGCACTATAACGGCACGGTCCACTGCCCGGGATTATTACTTGCTCTACCCACACACAAAGGAGTGACCGTGAAGAATTTCCGACATCCCGCGGCGGCAATTGCAGGTGCCGCCGTAGTGGCGCTGCTGGCCGTAGGCTGCGGCGGCGGCGGCGGCGAGGATGAGGCGGCAAGTGCCGACAATCCCGTTGAACTGACCGTCACCACCTTCGGCACCTTCGGCTATGACGATCTCTACGAAGAGTATGAGAAGGCCAATCCCGGAATCACCATCAAGGCCAGCAACATCGACACCGGCGGCAATGCCCGCACCGATACGTTCACCAAGCTGTCCGCCGGCTCCGGCCTGAGCGACGTTGTAGCCATCGAAGAAGGCTGGCTGGGCGCCGTTATGGAGGTCTCCGATAAGTTCGTTGACCTCAACGAGTACGGCGCTGAAGACATCAAGGACCGCTGGGTGGACTGGAAGTACGAGCAGGGCACCGACAGTGAGGGACGGGTGATCGGTTATGGCACCGACATCGGCCCCGCGGGCATGTGCTACAACGGCAAGCTGTTCGAAGCCGCCGGCATGCCCAGCGACCGCGAGTCCGTTGCAGAGCTCTTCGGCGGCGACGACGCCACCTGGGAAACGTACTTCGATCTCGGCCGCCAGTATCACGAGAAGACCGGAAAGCCCTGGTTCGACCAGAACGGTTTCGTCTGGAACTCCATGGTCAACCAGATGGACGAGGGCTACTACACCGCCGACGGTGAACTGAACATCGAAGGGAACAAGGAGATGGAGGACAAGTTCGCCCAGCTGGCTTCGGCCACGCAGGACGGCCTGTCAGCCAACCAGGAAGAATGGAACTGGGGCAACGGCCAGGGCTTCCTGGACGGTTCCTTCGCCACGTTCGTCTGCCCCGGATGGATGCTCGGCACCATCCAGGGTTCCATTGAATCGGCAGGCGGCGGCACCGACAGCGGCTGGGACTTCGCCGACGTCTTCCCGGGCGGTGCCTCCAACTGGGGCGGCGCCTTCCTGTCCGTTCCGGAAACCTCCGAGCACAAGACCGAAGCTGCAAAGCTTGCAGCGTGGCTGACCCACCCGGACCAGCAGGTCAAGCAGAGTGCTGCAGCGAACAACTTCCCCAGCACCCTTGATGCACAGAAGGAACTTGCTGAGGCGGCTGCTCCGAACGAGTACTTCAACAACGCGCCAACCGGAGCGATTCTGGCCTCCCGTGCAGAAGGCGTCATAGCGCAGTTCAAGGGCCCTGATGACTCCGTCATCCA
This sequence comes from Arthrobacter zhaoxinii, assembly GCF_025244925.1. Classification (NCBI taxonomy): domain Bacteria; kingdom Bacillati; phylum Actinomycetota; class Actinomycetes; order Micrococcales; family Micrococcaceae; genus Arthrobacter; species Arthrobacter zhaoxinii. The sequence continues at coordinate 1,756,417 of NZ_CP104275.1, read as the reverse complement.
GGAGAACGTCTTTGGCCCCGCTCTGGATCGCCTCGAAACGGGCGACACCGATACGGAAGGCGCCTGGGCAGAAGCGCTCAAGCTCCTCGACGAGCTGGTTATCAGCAACAACTAGCACCATCGACCGGGGGCCTTCGGCAGGACCGAAGGCCCCCCTTGGAGTTCGAGAGTCCCATGACCACTACACTTAGCCGTCCCGACACGGCCCGGCCGGACCTCCCCCGGCCCACCTTCCGTCAACGTCTGCAGGTCTGGGACGTCAAGGCTTCCCCCTACCTGTACATCTCCCCCTTCTTCATCGTTTTTGCGATTGTGGGCCTGTTCCCGCTCCTGTTCACTTTCTACGTTTCCGTGCACGACTGGCACCTGCTCAAAGGGCAGGGCGAGTTCGTGGGGCTGCAGAATTTCCGGGACGTGCTGGGCGACCGGTTCTTCTGGAACTCGATGGTCAACACCTTCAGCATCTTCCTCCTCTCGGCCATTCCGCAGCTGGCAGTCGCACTGTTCCTGGCGGCAGTGCTGGACCAGCAGCTGCGGGCGCGGACCTTCTGGCGCATGAGCATCCTGCTGCCCTACGTGGTGACTCCGGTGGCGGTCGCCCTGATCTTCACCAACATGTTCGGTGAAGAGTACGGACTGATCAACAACCTGCTGGGCAACCTGGGCATCGACCCCATCCTCTGGAAAACCGAGACGCTGCCCAGCCACTTTGCCATCGCCACGATGGTTAACTGGCGTTGGACCGGGTACAACGCCCTGATCCTCCTCGCCGCAATGCAGTCGGTTCCCCGGGATATCTACGAATCCGCAGCGCTGGACGGCGCCGGTCCCTTCCGGCGGTTCTTCAGCATCACGCTTCCCAGCATCCGCCCCACGATGATCTTCGTGGTGATCACCTCCACCATCGGCGGACTGCAGATCTTCTCCGAACCGCGGCTGTTCGACGCAGTGACGGCCGGCGGAAGCCAGCGCCAGTTCCAGACCACTGTGCTTTACCTCTGGGAGATGGCCTTCCAGCGCCAGAACTTCGGCGAGGCTTCTGCGGTGGCCTGGCTCCTGTTCCTGATCATCGTGCTGGTAGGCCTGGTCAACTTCATGATCTCCAAGAGCATCGCCACGGCGGATACGAAACCCCGCCGGGTTAGGAGCAAGCGATGAGCGTTATGCAAAGAGCCCGTGCCGTACCCGGCACCGGCATCGACTCCGGCTCGGGAAAACCGGTGCGGAAGTCCCGGAAACGGGGTTCACTCGTTGACGGCAGGCGCCCGGGTTTCCTCACCTACGGGATCCTGCTGGCGTTCCTCATCGGGTCCGCGTACCCGCTGTGGTGGTCCGCCGTCATGGGCAGCCGGTCCAACGAAGCACTCGGCCTGGACTGGCCCCCGCTGCTGCCGGGCGGAAATTTCTGGACCAATGCCGCCGAAGTCTTCGACACGGTGCCGTTCTGGAAGGCACTCGGCAACAGCATCCTGATCTCCGGGACGATCACCGTTTCCGTGGTCCTTTTCTCCACCCTGGCAGGCTACGCCTTTGCCAAGCTCAAGTTCCGCGGCAACGGCATACTCATGGTGGCCGTGATCGCCACCATGGCCATCCCGACACAGCTGGGCATCATCCCCTTGTTTATGGTGATGCAGCGGCTGGGCTGGACCGGTGAGGTCGGTGCCGTCATCGTGCCCAGCCTGGTCACCGCGTTCGGGGTCTTCTTTATGCGCCAGTACCTCGTGGACACCATCCCCGACGAGCTGATCGAATCCGCGCGCATGGACGGGGCCAACATGATCAAGACGTTCTGGCATGTTGCCCTGCCCGCCGCGAGGCCTGCCATGGCCATCCTCAGCCTGTTCACGTTCATGATGGCGTGGACTGATTTCATGTGGCCGCTGCTGGTGCTTGGCAGCAGCAACCCGACGCTGCAGACGGCGCTGAGCCAGCTGCAGTCCGCCCGGTACGTGGACTACTCCGTGGTCCTGACCGGTGCCGTCCTGGCCACCATCCCCCTGCTGATTCTCTTTGTCTTGGCAGGAAAACAACTTATATCCGGAATTATGCAGGGAGCAGTGAAGGGTTAATGACGAACAATATGCCACAGCGGAGCAGCTGGCCGGACGGTTTCATCTGGGGATCAGCTACCGCTGCCGCACAGATTGAGGGCGCGGCCTGGGAAGACGGAAAGGAAGATTCCGTCTGGGACGCCTTCTCCCGCATCCCGGGACGCACGCTCAACGGCCACACCCCGGAAACCGCGGTGGACCACTACCACCGGATGCCGGCCGACGTCGCCCTCATGAAGGAACTCGGCCTGGACTCCTACCGGTTCTCCACCAGCTGGGCCCGGGTCCGCCCGGGAGACCGCAGTACCAACGCCAAGGGGCTGGACTTCTACTCCCGGCTGGTGGACGAACTCCTGGAAGCGGGAATCCTGCCCTGGCTGACCCTCTACCACTGGGACCTGCCGCAGGCGCTGGAGGAAAAGGGCGGATGGGCGAACCGCGACACGGCCTACCGCTTTGCCGAGTACGCCAACGATGTCTACACCGCCCTGGGCGACCGGGTGCAGCACTGGACCACGTTCAACGAACCGTTCTGTTCCTCCCTGCTGGGCTACGGCTCCGGCGTCCACGCGCCCGGCCGGCAGGAACCCCGTGCGGCCATCGCTGCCGTGCACCATCAGCACCTGGCACACGGCCTGGCCGTCAACGAACTCCGAAGCCGCGGCGCCCAGCAGCTGGGCATCACGCTCAACCTCAGCAACTCGATCCCCCTCGACGCCGCTGATCCGGTGGATCTGGAAGCGGCCCGGCTCTTTGACTCCCTGCAGAACCGCATCTTCCTCGACCCCATCCTTCGGGGTGCGTACCCGGAAGACACCCTGACGGATCTTGAGCCTTTCGGCCTGCGCGAAGTCATCCTCGACGGGGACCTGGAGATCATCGGGACTCCGATCGATTTCCTGGGCGTGAACCATTACCACGACGACCAGATCAGCGGACACCCGGACACGAGTGGTGCCGACGGCCACTCGGGAGGCTCGGGCCGCCCGGTTGCCTCACCCTGGATCGGTGCCGAACACATCACCTTCCCCACCCGGGGACTGCCCCGGACCGCCATGGGCTGGGAGGTCAACCCCGACGGGCTGCGCAGGCTCCTGGTCCGACTGGGCGAGGAATACCCGACGCTGCCCCCGCTCTACGTCACCGAAAACGGTGCCGCCTACAACGACGCCGTGAGCACGGACGGATCGGTGCATGACCCGGAACGCACCCAGTTCATCCTGGACCACATCGCCGCCGTCGGGCGTGCCGTTGACGCCGGCGCCGATGTGCGCGGGTACTTCGTCTGGTCGCTGCTGGACAACTTCGAGTGGTCCTGGGGCTACAACAAGCGGTTCGGGATTGTGCGCGTCGATTACGACACCATGGCGCGTACGGTCAAGGACAGCGGCCACGCCTACAGCGCCCTGATTGCTGAGCTCCGGGGCACGGGTACGCACGGGCACCAAGCTGCAGAAACCGCACCGGTTGCCTAAGTGACCGTAAACTGGGGGCCGGCCTGCTTTTTCCGCCGCGCGGAACCGAAGTCAGTACAGGGAGATAAGAATGAGTGCTGAACCCGGCAGCAGGCCGGCCCCCACCCTGGAAATGGTGGCCGCGCTGGCCGGCGTTTCCCGCGCCACCGTGTCCCGCGTGGTCAACGGATCGCCGTCCGTCGCTCCGCACCTGGCCGAGTCCGTTGAGGAAGCCGTCCGGACGCTGAACTACGTGCCCAACCGTGCCGCCCGGACCCTGGCCATTCGGCGGACGTATACGGTTACCCTGCTGGTGCCGGAGTCCACCTCCAAGGTGTTCGCCGATCCCTTCTTCGCCACCGTGGTTGAAGGCGTGACCAAGTACCTGAACACCACCGACTACATGCTCAACATCGTCACCTCCTCGGAGGCTGATCCGGAGAAGACGCGCCGGTATTTGATGGGCGGCAACGTGGACGGCGTGCTCGTGGTTTCCCACCACAGCGGGGACCACTCCTGGGCCAGCCTGACGCACTCACTGCCGGTCGTCTTCGCCGGGCGGCCGCTGGTCAACGCCGACGAAAGCTATTTCGTGGAGGTCGACAACGAGGAAGGTGCGGTGGCAGCCACGGCGCGCCTGGTGGAGGGCGGACGCCGTCATATCGCCACAATCGCCGGTCCCCAGGACATGCCGCCGGGCGTGGACCGGCTGGCCGGATGGCGCGCCGCGCTGGCTGCGGGCGGCCTGGACGACGCACTGGTGGAAATCGGGGACTTCACCGTGACGTCCGGGGCGGCAGCCATGCGCCGCCTGCTCGAGAGGGACAAGCCGCTGGACGGCATCTTCGTTGCCAATGACCAGATGGCAGCCGGAGCCTACTCGGTCATCAAGGAGCGGGGCCTGCGCATCCCCGAGGACATCGCCGTCGTTGGCTTTGACGATGACTACTTTGCCACCAGTGTCAGCCCGGCCCTGACCACCATCCACCATCCCATCTCCGCCCTGGGTGAAAAGATGGCGGAGCTTCTGGTGGAACTCATCGAAGGCAGGCCGGCAGCACGCGTCTACCGCCTGCCCACTTCCCTGGTGCCCCGGGATTCTGCCTGAGGTTAGCCCTCGCCGTCGTCCAGCATCTGCGCGAACTCATCAGGAGTGACGATCCTGATGCCCAGCTGCTGAGCCTTGAGGAACTTGCTGCTCCCGGGCTCGGCACACACCAGCAGTGAGGTGGATGAGGATACCGAGCCGGCCGCGCGGCCGCCGTTGGCTTCGATGAGTTCCTGCGCGGCCGCCCGCGTCAGCGAACCCAGTGCGCTGCCTTTCAACGAGCCGGTGATGACTACGTTCATGGCTCCGCCGTCCGGGGTGGTCAGCTTCGGAGCCCCGGCGTCCCGCCCCTCCGGTGCCGGAGCTCCCATGTTTACCCCCGCGGCTGCCAGACGGTCGATCACCGGCCCGTTGGCCTTCAGCCCTGCGTGGATCACCTCGGCCTTTGTCCAGCCGATGCCTTCAACACGTGCCAGCTCCTCGACGGAAGCGGCCCGGAGGTTGTCCATGGTTCCGAAGGATGCGGCCAGGCGGCGGCCGAAGGTGCGTCCCGTGTAGCGCATGGCCAGGGCCGTAATGACCCGGTTCAGCGGCCGCGACTTAGCCTCCTCGATCCGGCCTCTGATCTTGTTCGCGTTCTTTGCCCCGAGAACGCGGTCGGCTCCCGTATCAGTGGTGCCCAGCGGGAGCCCTGCCAGCTGATCTGCGGTGAGGCGGAAGAGGTCTGAGACGTCCTGAACCAGTCCCGCCTCGATAAGGGCATCCCCGACGGCGCCGCCGACGCCGTCAATGTCCAGGCCGGCGTCTGCCGAGACCGCGTAGGAAATGCGCCCGGAAACGGAGCATCCGGGGTTGGGGCAGCGCCACAGCTCGGTGGACTTATCGAACCCGCCGCCGCACCTGGGGCAGGTGGCCGGGGGTTCCCACGGCCGGGAGGACGCGGTCCGCAGATCGGCACGGGGCAGATGGATCTGCGGGATGATGTCGTTGGCCTTGTACGCCATGACGGTGTCGCCGACGCGGATGTCCTTCCTCAGCAGGTCCCGGACGTTGTGCAGCGAGGCATATTCGATGGTGGAGCCGTCCACGTCCACGGGCGCAAACCGGGCACGGAGGGACAACCGTCCGGTCTTGCCGATGTCGAGTTCGATGTCTTCGACGACGGTGGGCGCTTCCACCGGCGGGTACTTGTAGGCCACCGCCCACTTCGGCGCCCGTGCCCCTTCCCCGAGGGCGTGCCGCTCAGCCGCGGCGGGGACTTTCAGGACCGCACCGTCGATGGGGAAGTTCAGCTCGCTGCGCTCGGCGCCCAGGGCAGCGACTGCTGCCATCGGGTCCGGCGCTGCCAGCACGGACGGCGGCAACAGGGAGCGGGCGGTGGTGAAGCCCAGGCCAGCCAGTTCCTCCATTGCCTCAAGATGGTCAGCGTCGCCGCGGATGGTGGTGGAGTAGGCAGCAAAGGAGAACAGGCCGGCATAGACGGATCCGTCTTTGGCCAGCATTCCGGCCACGCCGTTGCGGGCGTTCCTGAACGGGGGCTTGCCTGCTGCGGCGCGGAGGGCGTCCGCGGTACCCTTGTTCGCGTCGTTCAGGTACAGCTCGCCGCGGACCTCGAAGTCTCCCTCTCCGGCGAGCTCAGGCAGGCCGTCGACGCCGCGGACCTTGTCAATGACGCTTTCACCGGTATGGCCGTCTCCGCGCCTCGCCGCTGAAAAGAGACGCCCGTCCTTGTAGCGGAGAATGAGGGCCATTCCGTCGATTTTCGGCTCCACCACGGCATCGGGATGCTGTGCGGCGAACTCGATGACCTTCTCCTCGCCGGGCTTCTCCAAGGAACCGGCCGGGGCTGCGTGTTTCGTATCGCCGCCTTCGGCTCCCCCGTGCCCTACTGCGGTGTGCAGGCCGTGTGATGCGGCAAGGCCGTTGGCTGTTTCGTAGGCAAGAACCGCGGCCCGGAGCCGGTCGAAACGGTCGTCGGACATTTCCTCGACGTCGGTGCGCTCATAGGCCCTGGCCGCGGAAAGGGCCCGGGCCACGGACTGCTCGTAGTTCCCGGCCGTAATCTCCGGGCCGCCAGCGGAAAGGGGCGTAGGCCCCGGACTAGGCTCTGGCTCTGGCTGCGGCATGATGCCCCCTGATCCGTGCGGACGGTTTCCTTCCGCCACCCTACGGCTGAAGGCCCTGGGCAGGGGAAAGACACGCCCGCACGCAAAAGCGGACCCCCACCGAAGTGGAGGTCCGCTGATGTCGGTTACGCGGTCCGGGTTACCGGACTGCGGAACCTGGGGGAATTAGTTTCCCGTGAGCTTCTCGCGCAGTGCAGCCAGGGCTTCGTCGGAAGCCAGCGTGCCGGCACCCGTCTCTGCAACGGCAGGCTCGGAGGAGTAGCTGGTGGTGCCGGAATCGTTGGATTCCGATGCAGCAGCGATGTCCTCGGAGTTGTGCTGGGCGACCTGCTTCTTGTGGGCTTCCCAACGGGCCTGGGCGTCAGCGTACTGCTGCTCCCAAGCGGCGCGCTGGGTCTCGTAGCCTTCGAGCCATTCGTTGGACTCGGGGTCGAAGCCCTCCGGGTACTTGTAGTTGCCGGCTTCGTCGTACTCTGCGGCCATGCCGTACAGAGCCGGATCGAATTCGGTGCCCTCGGGATCGACGCCCTCGTTGGCCTGCTTGAGGGACAGCGAGATGCGGCGACGCTCAAGATCGATGTCGATGACCTTGACGAACAGTTCATCTCCAACGGAGACAACCTGCTCGGCGAGCTCTACGTGGCGGACTGCCAGTTCGGAGATGTGGACCAGGCCTTCGATGCCGTCTTCGACGCGGACGAACGCACCGAACGGAACCAGCTTGGTGACCTTACCCGGAACAACCTGGCCGAGGGCGTGGGTGCGGGCGAAGGTCTGCCACGGATCTTCCTGCGTAGCCTTCAGCGACAGGGAGACACGCTCGCGGTCGAGGTCAACTTCCAGAACCTCAACGGTGACTTCCTGGCCAACTTCGACAACCTCGGAGGGGTGGTCGATGTGCTTCCAGGACAGCTCGGAAACGTGGACGAGACCGTCTACGCCGCCAAGGTCCACGAATGCACCGAAGTTGACGATGGAGGAAACAACGCCCGGACGAACCTGGCCCTTTTCCAGCTTGTTGAGGAACGTGGAACGGACCTCGGACTGGGTCTGCTCGAGCCAGGCACGGCGGGACAGAACAACGTTGTTGCGGTTCTTGTCCAGCTCGATGATCTTGGCTTCGATCTGCTGACCGATGTACGGAGCCAGGTCGCGGACGCGACGCATCTCCACGAGGGATGCAGGCAGGAAGCCGCGCAGCCCGATGTCGAGGATAAGACCACCCTTGACAACCTCGATGACGGTACCGGTAACGACGCCGTCTTCTTCCTTGACCTTCTCGATGTCGCCCCAGGCACGCTCGTACTGAGCACGCTTCTTGGAGAGGATCAGACGGCCTTCTTTGTCTTCCTTGGTGAGCACCAGGGCTTCGACCTGATCGCCGACGGAGACAACGTCTCCGGGATCAACGTCGTGCTTGATGGAAAGCTCGCGGGAAGGAATGACACCCTCGGTCTTGTAACCGATGTCGAGCAGGACCTCGTCGCGGTCAACCTTGACAACGGTACCTTCGACGAGATCGCCGTCGTTGAAGTACTTGATCGTTGCGTCAATCGCGGCGAGGAAGTCCTCGGCAGTACCGATGTCGTTGATGGCGACCTGCGGGGTACCGGACTTCTCGTTGGTGGTGATGGTCATGTAGTTGGGACTCCGATGTGGAAGTTGTTTTGTATTCCGGACTGGTTTCCACTAACCGGCGGGATTAACCGCAGGCAAGATACTTGCCCAAGTGAATGACGAAGGCACGTAGATGCCTGCGACGAACAGCTTGTTTGCCCGGAGATGGACAGGATTGGTAATAACTTGCGCTATTACGCGCCCGATCAGTCTAGCCGGATGCGCCAACGCAGGTCAAAGGGAACCGCTGTGCCGCCGGCACTAAAATACCTGCCTGCCACTCAGGTGGTTAGAAATGCGTGCTGCAGTACGGTGCCGGGCCTGCGGTGAACAATTCGTCCAGGACGGCCAGCGCTTCCTCCCCGGCCCGCACTCCCCCGGCAGCCGCCAGTGTCCGCGCGCTGACGGCCCCCAGGTAAAGGGACCCCAGGGCGGCCGCGCCCAGTTCCACCCGCGGGGTGTCCGTGTGCCCGCCGGGTCCGGCCGCGCGGACGGTCCCGACGCCGCCGCGTACTTCGAGCAGGAAGGTTCCCGCTGCCAGCCCCATCGGATCATCGACGTCGAGCACCACCGTGCCGTCGCCGAAGTAGCCGCGGGCCGCAAGGGCGGCCGCGGGATCCAGGATCCGCAGCCACAGGACGTCCTCGACGTCCTTCACCTTGTAGCGCCGCCGGTCCGCAAGCATCCAGGGCAGCGGATCCTCCACGGGCGCTTCGCTGAAAGTCAGCCGGTCCACCAGGTCAATCGAGCCGAGGTAGCGCCACAGTTCGCGGTACGCCTCGTCGCTGGCCGCCACCAGGTCAGTGATCTTCACTGTGTGCGGGCGGTGCTGCCAGCCCAGGGACTTGTAGGCCGCGTAGCCGTCCGGGACGCCGTCTGCGTTGTACCGGAGAACACCGCGTACAGCCAGGTCCGGGTCCGTGTTTTCCCCGTTCCACTTCCCGGCAGCACGCATGGCGTACGCATGCTGCCGGCCCAGGGCGCCGAAGGTACGTTCCAGGTGGGCCCGGAAGATGTCAGGCACCAGCCCCCGGAGCTTGTCGCCGTCGGCAATCGCGATGCTGCCGCGCGGCGGCGCAGTGAACTCCAGGCCGCCGCGGGTCTCCAGCTCGACGCCGGCGGTGGAGGTAGCGGCGCCGAACCCGAAGCGCCCGTAAATGGTTGCCTCGGACGCGGTGAGAGCCGCCAGCGCCAGACCGGAGTCCTTGGCCCGGGCGAGGTCCGCGGTAATCATCCGCCGCAGGATGCCCCGGCGCCGGTGCGTGGGCCGGACGGTGACCGCCGTGACCAGGTGCGTGGGCAGCAGTGCGCTTCCCCCGGCGTTCAGGTCATTGACCATGGTGGCGTAGGTGGCCACGGGCACTGCCGGGTCCCAGGCGTACTCCGGCAGGCGATCGTCGTACACCGCCGTCAGGACGCGGCCGTCCCGCAGGTAACCGTCCACCTGGGCGGGCAGCCGCTCCTCTTTGGTGCGGTCCTCGTGGAAGCCCAGGTTCACGGCGTCGAACCACCTGGCGGTCCGCTCGTCAGCCTTGGCCGGGTCCGCTGCGTCGTACCCGGCCGGGAAGGACTCAAACCGGAGCCCGTCGGTGCTGCCGTCCGTACTGCGGTCCGTGCCCATGGTTCCCCCTGTGGCTATGCTGCGGGTCCCTCCCGCTTAGTGCCCTGCGCCTTAATGCCCTGCCTCGTGCCAGCTGATGCCCTCGCCGACGGAGACATCCAGCGGAACAGACAGATCCGCCGCGGAGCCCATCTGCGCCCGCACCAGCTTCTCCACCGCGTCCCGCTCTCCGGGGGCGACTTCGAGGACCAGTTCATCATGGACCTGCAGCAGCATCCGGGATTTCAGCCCCTGCGCCTTCAGTTCCCGGTCCACGCCGAGCATGGCCTTCTTAATGATGTCCGCTGCGGATCCCTGGATGGGTGCGTTGAGCGCCGCACGTTCAGCCATTTCGCGCAGCTGCCGGTTGTCGCTGGACAGGTCCGGCAGGTACCGGCGGCGGCCCTCGATGGTCGAGGTGAAACCGTCCTTGCGGGCCTGCTCGACGACGCCGCGCAGGTAGTCGCGCACGGCACCGAACCGCTCGAAGTAGTCGCGGATGAGGGTTCGGGCTTCATCCACCGGGATGGCCAGCTGCTTGGACAGGCCAAACGAACTCAGTCCGTAGACCAGGCCGTAGGACATGGCCTTGACCTTCGAGCGCATGGCACTGGTGACCTCTTCGGGCGCCACGTTGAACACGTGCGAACCGACAAAGCGGTGCAGGTCCTCGCCCGCCTGGAAGGCGGAGATCAGCCCTTCGTCGCCGGACAGGTGCGCCATGATGCGCATTTCGATCTGCGAGTAGTCCGCGGTGAGCAGCGAGTCGTAGCCTTCACCGACCACGAAGACCTCGCGGATGCGGCGGCCCTCTTCGGAACGGATCGGGATGTTCTGCAGGTTCGGGTTGATCGAGGACAGCCGTCCGGTGGCCGCCACCGTCTGCGCGTAGGTGGTGTGGATGCGGCCGTCGTCGGCCACGGACTTCCGCAGCCCCTCCACCGTGGAACGCAGCTTGGACGCGTCACGGAACGCCAGCAGCTGCTCCAGGAACGGGTGTCCGGTCTTCACGATCAGGTCCGTCAGCGCGTCCGCGTCGGTGGAGTACCCGGTCTTGATCTTCTTGGTCTTCGGCAGGCCGAGCTCGTCGAACAGGACCGCCTGCAGCTGCTTCGGGGAGCCGAGGTTGATCTCCTTGCCGATGATCCGGAAGGCTTCCTCGCTCACACGGGTAATGGTGGCGCTGAAATCGTCCAGCAGCCGGTCCAGCTTCTCGGAGGACACGGCAATGCCGGCCAGTTCCATTTCCGCGAGGACCTCGGACAACGGCAGTTCCAGCCCGCCGAGCAGCTGGTAGGCACCGCGCTCCACGAGCTGGCCGGCAAAGTGCTCGCTCAGCCGCAGGGCGGCAAAGGCCTTGGATACGGCGGGCGTGGCTGCGTCCTCATCGCCGAGGGACAGTTCCAGCTGGTTGCTGGCGGCCACGGCCGGCACAATGTTCATCCGCAGGTGGTACTGGGCCAGGTCCGCCAGCTCGTAGCTGCGGCGGTCCGGCTGGATCAGGTAGCCGGAAATGGCGGTGTCGTCGACTTCCCCGGCCAGGTGAAGGCCGCGGGCGGCGAGGGCCTTGTAGGCCTCCTTGAAATCGTGCACCACCTTCGGCGCGTCCCGGTCCGCCAGCCAGGCCGCGAGGACCTGCTCGGCGTCGGCGTCGAGTTCGGTCAGGGGCACGTAGGCGGCGGCTGCATCGGTGACGAGGGCAAGGCCGACGACGTCGCGTGCCCCTGCCGCACCCTCGGTGACCAGCTGCACGGCTGTCCGGGCCTGGTTGGTGGCGCGGATCCAGGTCGCGAGCTCCCCGGCGTCGGTGATGATGCTGTGTGCGGGCGCGGCCACTTCGTTGTGCGCGGCGCTCTCGCCCTCTTCTTCCCCGTAGACGTCGAAGAGCCGCTTGCGCAGTGCGTTGAACTGCAGGGCGTCGAAGAGTTCCTCGATGGCCTCCCGGTCCGGCCGGCGGGCAGCCATGGCCTCAAGCTCCACGGGAAGGTCCAGGTCCCGGAGCAGCCGGTTCAGGCGCCGGTTCCGCTTGACGTCTTCGATGTTCTCGCGCAGGGAATCGCCGACCTTGCCCTTGATGGAGTCCAGGTTCTCGAGAATCCCCTCGAGCCCGCCGTAAAGCTTGATCCACTTCGCAGCGGTCTTGGGTCCGACGCCGGGAACGCCGGGGAGGTTGTCCGCACTCTCACCCACGAGGGCGGCGAGGTCGGAGTACTTGTCCGGGGGAACCAGGTACTTGGCTTCCACGGCTGCCGCGTCCATCCGCGGCAGGTCGGAGACCCCCTTCTTCGGGTAGAACACGGTGACGTGGTCATCCACCAGCTGGAAGGCATCCCGGTCTCCGGAAACGACCATAACGTCCCAGTTGAGGGCGGAGGCCTTTTCCGCCAGGGTTGCCAGGATGTCGTCCGCTTCGTACCCGTCCATCGACAGGGTGGGAATGCGCATGGCTTCCATGACCTTGATAATCAGGTCAATCTGGCCGTGGAACTCCTCGGGGGTCTTGTTCCGCCCGCCCTTGTATTCGGTGTATTCCTCCGACCGGAACGTAGGGGTATCCAGGTCAAAGGCGACGGCCACGTGAGTGGGCTTCTCCTCCTTGATCAGGTTGATCAGCATGGAGGTAAAACCGTAGACGGCGTTGGTGTGCTGGCCGGTGTCGGTGGAGAAGTTCTCGGCGGGGAGCGCGTAGAAGGCCCGGAACGCCATGGAGTGCCCGTCAATCACCAGCAACCGGTTGTGCCCTCCGGCGTTCACGGTTCCCAGGGAAGCGGCGGCTGCACCGGCAGACGGGGTGCTGGAGGTTTCGACGGTGGTAGTGCTGTCTTCCGTGTCGCCGTTCATGTTGCCGTTAAGGGGGGTCGTGGCCAGTTTGGTAGATTCACTCACAAATGCAAGCCTAGTTGCCATGAGCGAGATTTTCACGCCGGGCCCTGCCGGCCGTCAGGCGGACACCAACCCCCACAAGCAGGAACTCATCGACGCCGGTGTGCCGGAGGAGATGCATGACTGGCTGTCCGCGCACGGCGTCGGCCGGCTGGTGGCAAAGATGGGCATCCGCTTCCTCGAAATGACTGCGGACCGGCTGGTGGCGACCATGCCCGTGGAGGGCAACGAACAGGTGGCGGGCATCCTGCACGGCGGCGCGCACCTGGTCCTCGCCGAGACCCTCGGCTCCTTCGGCGCCGGCATCCACGCCGGGCCCGGGCGGCACGCCGTCGGAATAGAAATCAGTGCCACGCACCACCGGTCCGCGTCCTCCGGGCTGGTCACCGGAACGGCCACCGCCGTGCACCTGGGCAACACCCTCACCACGCATGAAGTAGTCATGACCGACGAGGACGGCCGCAGGCTCTCCACGGCCCGCATCACGAACATGATCCGCGAGTCCCGCTAAGCGTCCGGGCGCGCGCCGAATCCATAGCAGAGGCGGATGCTGCCGTCGGCGGACGGGCCGGCGCTGAGCAGCACGGCCGGCCGCGCCGCGGCCGGCAGCAGGGGCAGGGGCAGCAGGGGGCGGCCCTGCCTGAGCAGGACCGGATGCACCACGAGGCGCAGTTCGTCCAGCAGACCGTGATGCAGATACTGGCCGGCCAGGTCGGCGCCGCGCACCCATATCTCTCCCCCGTTGGCCGACTCCGAGATGTCCGCGGCGAATTCCCCCACCGGGCCGCGGACAAACATAATGTCGGCCCCCGGGACGCCGGGAAATTCGTGGTGTGTGTAGACCCACACGGGTTTGGGCGGACAGTCCCACGCAGGGGAACCGCTCTCCCCCGGCTCCTGCAGCCGGGCATAGGTACCCGCACCCATCACGACGGCGCCGGCGTTTGCGGGTGATTCCGCCACCTGGAATCCCCCGTTGCCCCGCCGCTCGGCGTCGTTGTGGGCGTTGAATCCGTCCAGGGACACGGAGGCGTAGTACACGGTGCGCACCATGCCGCCATGTTAGCCATCCGGAGGCCGAACAGATATGGGCTGCGCCACAGAACACACCTCGGGCGGAATAGGTTCAGCGGGGTCCCGGTTGCCGCCTATGGAACGTGACTGCCGTTCCCGGGCCTGCCTCTGCGGGTGCCGGCGGCGGCAACTATAGGAAGAGTTATTTAGTGAACCTGTTTTCCCCGATGACCGCGGGCAGCTTCGAGCTGTCCAACCGCCTCGTGATGGCTCCGCTGACCCGCCAGCGCGCCGGCCGCGAGGGTATCCCCGGCCCGATGATGGTTGAGCACTACAGCCAGCGTGCCTCCCTCGGCCTGATCGTCAGCGAGGGCACCTACCCCAGCCGCGAAGGACAGGGTTTCCCGGGCCAGCCCGGGCTCGTGGATCCGGAGCAGCTGGAGGGCTGGCGGAAGGTCACGGACGCCGTGCATGCAGCCGGCGGCCGCATCGTTGCGCAGGTGATGCACGCAGGCCGCGTGACCCACCCGAACATCAACGGCGGGCTGGATCTGGTGGCTCCGAGCGCCATTGCCGTGGACGGCATGTCCCACACCTACGAGGGCAAGCAGACCTACACGGTGCCGCGCGCGCTGGAGACCGCGGAACTGGCTTCGGTGACCGCTGACTTTGTCCGCGGGTCCCGGGCAGCGGTGGACGCCGGGTTCGACGGCGTGGAACTGCACGGCGCCAACGGCTACCTCCTCCACGAATTCCTGTCCCCGGTGGCGAACCAGCGGACGGACAACTACGGCGGCAGCCCGGAGAACCGTGCCCGGTTCGTCATTGAGACACTTTCCGCAGTGGCGGCCGAAATCGGCGCCGACCGGGTGGGCCTGCGCATCTCACCGGAACACAATGTCCAGGGCTGCCTGGAAATGGACGCCGAGGATGTGCTCGCCACCTACGGCGCCCTGCTGGATGCCGTGGCTCCGCTGGGACTCGCCTACCTGAGCATCCTGCACCGCGACCCCGCCGGCGACCTGGTCCAGGCCCTGCGCACCCGCTTCGGCGGCAAGGTACTGCTCAACACGGGGTTCGGCCCGCTCACCACCCGTGAGGAAGCCCTGGCGATCATGGAAGACGGACTCGGGGACGCCGTCGTCGTTGGCCGGCCGGCCATTGCCAACCCGGACCTCGTGCGCCGCTGGCAGGAAGACCTGCCGCTGAACACGCCGGACGCCGCCACGTTCTACTCGTTCGGCCCCGAGGGCTACACGGACTACCCGTTCTACGCTCCCGAAGCTGCGTCGCAGAACTAAGCTCCGGCAACGTCAAAGGCCCGCAGGATCCGTAGGGATCCTGCGGGCCTTTGACTATCCCGGAGGCGTTGGCCGGTGTTGGAGGTCCTAGCTGTGCAGGGCCGGGACAATCAGGTAAATGCCGAACAGTACCGCTGCGGCGCTGAGGGCGAAGCAGGCAAACGCGCCGGCTTTGGCCAGGGCAACGCGGTTGCGCGGGGTGGAGTCTGTCTCCGCGTCGAGCGAGACCGCGTAGAGGCGGACCCCGAACGAATAGATGCAGACCACGGTCAGGGCCGCGGCGAGGGTGACGCCGAAGACCGTCAGGTAGTCCATCCAGTGGATATTCATTTGGAACCTTCCTGGACGGTGCCGGCGTAGCTGCCGTCCGTGCCCGTGGTGCTGGAGTTGTTGCCCGGGGTACCGGCGGAGGCGGACGTACCGGACGTGCGGTTGCCGCCGGAAGTGCGGTTCCCGCCGGACTTGCGCTTGCCCTTGCCGCTGTTCTTGCCGCGGCTCTTCTTGATGCGGACCACTTCGCCCGCGTTCTCAATGTCGCTCACCGCGTTGTCGTGGTTCACCGGGCTGCGGCGGGACCACAGGAACATGCCGAGGATGGTGAGGGTGCCGATGATGGCGATTGCGACCACACCTGCAGTGCCGATGGACGCGATGAGGGCCGCGACGGCACCCATGGCGGCGGCGGCGGGAAGCGTAAGGAGCCAGCCGGCGCCGACCTTACCGGCGGTGCCCCAGCGGACCTCGGCGCCCTTGCGGCCCAGGCCCGAACCGATCACGGAGCCGGAGGCCACCTGTGTGGTGGACAGCGCGAAGCCCAGGTGGGACGACGCCAGGATGGCGGCGGCCGTACTGGTTTCGGCAGCAAAGCCCTGTGCCGGCTTGACCTCGGTCAGGCCGGTTCCCATGGTGCGGATGATGCGCCAGCCACCGGCGTAGGTTCCGGCGGCAATGGCAATGGCACAGGACGCGACAACCCAGAACTCGGGGCCGGTTCCGGAGGTCTGCAGGCCGCCGGCAACCAGGACAAGGGTGATCACACCCATGGTCTTCTGGGCGTCGTTGGTGCCGTGTGCCAGGGCCACCAGGGAGGAGGAGAAGATCTGGGCGTAGCGGAAGCCGCCGCGCTTGCGGGGCAGCTTGCTGCCGGAATCGGGATCATGCCGGCGGGTGATCCGGTACGCCAGCTTGGTGGCGAGGTAAGCCACGAACAGGGCGATGCACGGAGCGATCAGCGCCGGCAGGACAACCTTGGACATCAGCACGGAGTAATCCACCGAACCGAATCCGGCACCGACTATGGCGGCACCGATGAGACCGCCGAACAGGGCGTGGGAGGAACTGCTCGGCAGTCCCCGCAGCCAGGTGATCAGGTTCCAGATGACTGCACCCATCAGGCCGGCGAAGATCATGACCGGAGTGATCTGGATCCCGCCCTCACCTTCCTTGATGAGTCCGCCGGAAATGGTTTTGGCTACCTCCGTGGAGAGGAAAGCACCCACCAGGTTAAGCACGGCCGCCAGTGCGACGGCGGTTTTTGGTTTGATGGCACCGGTGGCGATGGGGGTAGCCATCGCGTTGGCGGTGTCATGAAAACCGTTGGTGAAGTCGAAGAATAGTGCTAGCGCGATCACCAGCGCGACCATGAGGGTGAGGTCCACCAAATACCCTATCTAAAGACGAGTGAAAGAATCCGCGCAGCGGGTCATGCCTCGGCATGTAGAACTGCCGACGCCCGCTCTGCGCCAGATTGATCGTATGCGCTGAGGCGGGCGCGGACCAAAGCGGCGGATGTGCCCTTAATCTCGCCGGCGGCGGCAGAGCTCAGATCCTCAGGCCGGTGTGCGGCTCCCGCCCTGCGAGTTCCAGGTCTATGACGGTGTCCGGTGCGGGCAGGAGGACCCGCCGGCAGTGCGTAGTCCGTCCGTCCGGCTCAACGATGCCCAGGACATACAGGCCGGGACCCGGCAGGGGCAGCTCGTAGTTGCCCCTGGTGTCCGAGCGGGTGGACACGGTGCTCCCGCCTCCGGGCCGGACCAGGATCACGAGGGCGTCTGCCACGGGGCGGCCGGCGTGCCGGACCCGGCCGGTGAGGGACAGCTGCTCGCGGAAGTGAATGTCATGGCTGGCGGACGCATCCGGGAAGGCCAGCACCTCGGAAACCGGCCGCCAGCGGACCTGGCTGGCCACCATGACGTACCGCCCGCCGCCCGGAAGCAGGACGGCATAGCGGCCGTCGTCGTCGGCCCGGCCCCAGTCCACCGGCCCGCCCTCGCTGTCCAGCACCGTGACGGTGCCCCGGCCCACGGGCCTGCCGTCCGCTGCCGCAAGGAGCCGTCCGCGGACCAGGATCTCCCGTTTCTGCTCCGCCGGCCGCGGCTCCCGGGTACCGGTGCCGGAGTGCAGGTCCGGATGGGTGGCTTCCCGGCTGCCGGAGCGCGGAATGAGGCAGGCCACGCCCGTAGCGGCCAGGGCGGCGAAGCCGGCCAGCACGAAAATGGTGCGGAAGGCATCCAGGCCCGGAAAGGTGCCGCCGCCGATACTGACCGTCAGCGAGGCAAGGATCGTTGCCACTGCGGCGCTGCAGGTGGAGGTGCCTACGGACCGGAGCAGGGTGTTGACGCCGTTCGCCGCCGCGGTGTCGGTCAGCGGAACGTTGCTCATGATGATGGTCGGCATGGCTGCCATCGAAATTGCGGTGCCCACCGAGACGATCACCGCCCCGATAATGATTTCCGGAACGGTCTGCACGAAAAGGACCCGGACGAGATACCCGGCGGCCATGACCGAGCAGCCGGTGACCAGGGTGGCCCTGGCTCCGTAGGTGTTGGTGATGCGCGCAGACACCGGGGCAACTGCCACCATCGCCAGCCCCGAGGGGATCATGGTGAGTCCGGCGGCCAGCACACTGAGCCCGAAGCCGTAACCGGTTTCCCTCGACAGCTGCAGCTGCTGCGTGGTGACGAGCATATTGGCGTACATCGAAAACCCGACCAGGACGGCTCCGATATTGGTGAGCAGCACCGGCCGCCGGGCGGAGGTCCGCAGGTCCACCAGGGGCTGGCCGGTGCGCAGCTCCGCGGGAAACCACAAGGCAAAGGAAACGGCCGCGGCGGCTAACAGCCCAAGGACCGGATAACTGCTCCACCCCCAGACCCCGCCCTTGGTAATGGCCAGCAGCACCGCCGTCATGCCGGCGGACAGCAGGAACGCGCCGGCGTAGTCAAAGGGGGCCGGGCTGCGGACCGTGGACTCCGGAACGAAAACAACGACGGCGGCAATCAGCAGCACGCCGACGACCCCCACCACCCAGAACGTGGCCTGCCAGCCGAGCCGTTCGTAGACCAGCCCGGAGAGGGGAAGTCCCAGGGCGCTGCCGATGCCGAAGCTCGCGCTCATCAGCGACACCGCCCCGGCGATTTTCTGCTGCGGCAGGGCGTCCCGGAGGATGCTGATGCCCACCGGGATCACGGCACCGGCGGCCCCCTGCAGCCCCCGTCCGATGAGGGCCCAGGTAAACGTCCCCCCGATCGAGGCCGTGAAAGCGCCGGCAACCATGAGGACCATTGCCAGCAGCAGCATCCGGCGCTTGCCGTACATGTCCGCCAGACGGGACACGATGGGGGTGGCCACCGCTGCGGAGAGCAGGGTGACGGTGACCATCCAGGAGACGTCATCAGAAGTGACCCCGAAAATCCGGGGATACTCCGGCAGCAGCGGGACCACGGCCGTTTTCTCCAGCGAGACCACAATCCCGCCGCACCCCAGCGTGGCGATGACCAGCCAGTCGGGGAACCTCCGCGCGCTCCTGCGTGCTGCGGGCTCGGCGCTCATACCGGTCCTTCAGGCTCGGTGATGCAGGCTGCGGAAGGACGGACTAGCCCCGCGAGACGGGAATCTTGGTGGACGACGGTCCGGATTCGGGGACCGGCACACGGATTTCCAGGACGCCGTCGTTGTAGGAGGCCGTGACGTTGTCCTGGCTGGCGCCGGAGGGCAGCGCGATCTCCCGGGTGAACGACCCGTAGCGGAATTCGGAACGGTACCCGTGCTTTCCCTTATGCTCGGTTCGTTCCTTCCGCTCCCCCTTGATGTGCAGGATCCCGTCGCTGACGGTGACGTCGAGGTCCTGCTCGGGATTGATGTTGGGCAGTTCGGCCCGGATCACCATGGCCGAACCGTCCTGGTATTCCTCGACCGGGAATGCCGGAACCTCCCAGTCCCCCTCGAAAAACCTGCGGACCTGGTCGGGCAGTTCAAAACGCTCGCGTCGTGCAAGGGAAGCCATGGAATTCTCTTTCTCTCTTGCCCGGCCCGGCGGCGGAGGGCCGGGGCGCCGGAAGGAACAAACGGTGCAGCAAGGCTACGTCCGGCCGCGTGCCGTCCTCAATGGAATGCCGGGGTTTTCCCCGGCCCCGGCCGGCTTTTTGCGCGTTTTGGCCTGCGCCGCTACTAAGCGGCGGCCGGGCCTAGTCATGGATTTTCGGCGCGCGTAGAGTTTTTCCTGCGCGCAGCCCTTTGTGGACACCCACCGCCGTTCACTACGGCCCGATGCCGGTAGGCATCCTGTCAATGAGAGGCCTCCAAATGGCGCACAATAATCCTGATTCCCTTTCCGTAAATCCACTTTTTGCCCGTCCCGGCGAAGAGACCGCCGCCCCGAAGTATCGGCTGAACGACGGCGAAATGCTGCCGGAAACGGCCTACCAGATTGTCCACGACGAGACCATGCTGGACGGCAACGCCCGGCTGAACCTGGCGACCTTCGTCAGTACCTGGATGGACGACCACGCGAACCGGCTCTACAGCGAGACGTTCGACAAGAACATGATCGACAAGGACGAGTACCCGCAGACCGCGCAGATTGAGCAGAACTGCTGGCAGATCCTTGCCGATCTGTGGCATGCGCCGTCCCCCCGGGAAACCATCGGCACCTCGACCGTCGGTTCCTCCGAAGCCTGCATGCTGGGCGGACTGGCATTCAAGCGGCTGTGGCAGCACCGGCGCCGCAGCGAGGGAAAACCGACGGATAAGCCCAACCTCGTGATGAGTTCAGCGGTGCAGGTGTGCTGGGAGAAGTTCTGCAATTACTTCGACGTGGAGCCTCGGCTGGTGCCCATCAGCGAGGAGCATAAATGCCTGGACGGCTTCGGGCTGGAGAACTACGTCGATGAAAACACCATCGGCGTCGTCGCGATCATGGGTGTGACCTACACCGGCATGTATGAGCCGGTACAGCAGATCGCCGCCAAGCTCGACGAAATCCAGTCCTCCACGGGCCTGGACATTCCCATCCATGTGGACGGGGCGTCCGGTGCCATGATCGCTCCGTTCATCCAACAGGACCTGGAATGGGATTTCCGGCTGGAACGGGTCCACTCAATCAGCACTTCCGGCCATAAATACGGCCTCGTCTATCCGGGCCTCGGCTGGGTGGTCTGGCGGGAACGGCAGTGGCTTCCGGAGGACCTGATCTTCTATGTCAGCTATCTCGGCGGGGACATGCCGACCTTCGCCCTGAACTTCTCCCGCCCCGGCGCGCAGGTAGTCCTGCAGTTCTATTTGTTCCTTCGCCTGGGCCGCGACGGGTATGCGCGGATCCAGCAGGCATCGCAGGACGTTGCGCTGCATCTCTCCGGAGCGATCGCGGAATTGGGCCCCTTCGAGCTGTGGAACGACGGTTCGGACATCCCGGTCTTCGCGTGGCGCCTGAAGGAAGGCCATACGGACAAGTGGAACCTGTATGACCTGGCCGACCGGCTCCGCACCAGGGGCTGGCTGGTGCCCGCCTATCCCCTGCCGGACGACCTCTCGAACCTGACGGTGGAACGGATTGTGGTCCGCAACGGCCTGAGCATGGACCTGGCGGACAAGCTGCTGGCGGACATCCGCCGCGAAACGACGTACCTCGAGCAGCTCAGCGCCCCGATGCCCCGCGAGGCGGAGCATCCCGGATTCCATCACTAATCCCAGGAGGTGGGTTATATGAGCGATTCGAAGGCAGCAAATTCCTCCGCAGCGAACCAGCAGCGGGCGAAGTCGAAGCAGAATGCGCAAATCACCATCGGCGCCCTGGCCGTGATGAACATTGTGGCCGTGGTCAGTCTCCGCGGACTTCCGTCGGAGGCCGAGTACGGCCTGAGCTCGATTTTCTACTACGTCCTGGCCGCCGTCGTCTTCCTGATTCCGGTCTCCATCGTGGCGGCCGAGCTGGCCACCGGCTGGCCGGAAACGGGCGGGGTCTTCCGGTGGGTCGGCGAGGCCTTCGGACCGCGGTGGGCCTTCCTGGCCATGTTTATGCTCTTCATCGAGGTCACCATCTGGTTCCCCACTGTCCTGACGTTCGGCGCCGTGTCGCTTGCGTACACCGGGGACAACCAGAACCTGGATGCGCAGCTGGCCGGCAATAAGCTCTTCGTCCTGGCGGTTGTCCTGGTGGTCTACTGGCTGGCCACGTTCATTGCCTTCCGGGGCGCGAAGGCCTTCTCGCGGGTGAGCCAATGGGGCGGCATCATCGGCACCATCATCCCGGCGGTGATTCTGATCGTTCTCGGTTTCGCCTACTTCTTTGCGGGCAATACCCCGCAGATCCAGATGGGCTGGGGCGAACTTATTCCGGACTTCGGCAACTTCTCCAACGTGGTGCTCGCGGCATCGATCTTCCTGTTCTACGCCGGCATGGAAATGAACGCCATCCACGTGAAAGAGGTCAAGAACCCCACCCGGGACTACCCGATCGCGGTGCTGACCGCGGCGGCGGGCACGGTCATCATCTTCGTGCTGGGAACCCTGGCCATCGCGTTCGTGGTGCCCCAGGCCGACATCAACCTCACCCAGTCCCTGCTGACCTCCTACAACGACATGTTCGAGTGGGCCGGCATCGGCTGGGCCGGACCGATAGTCGCGTTTATGCTGCTGATCGGCGTCCTCGCGGGTGTGGTGACCTGGGTGGCAGGTCCGTCAACAGGCATGCTCGCCGTGGCGAAAGCAGGCTACCTGCCCCGCTTCTGGCAGCACACCAACAAGAACGGCATGGGCACCCACATCCTGTTCTTCCAGGCCTTCATGGTCACCGGCCTGGGACTGACCTATGTAGTGCTGCCCTCGGTGCAGGCCGCCTACCAGATCCTGAGCCAGCTGACGGTGATCCTGTACCTCATCATGTACATGCTGATGTTCGCTGCCGCGATTTACCTGCGCTACAGCCAGCCGAACCGTCCGCGGCCCTACCGCGTGCCCGGAGGCGACGTGGGAATGTGGATCATCGGCGGCGTGGGTTTCCTCGGTTCGCTGATGGCTTTCGCCTTCAGCTTCATCCCGCCGGACCAGATCTCCGTGGGATCCCCGGAAGTGTACGTGGGCATCTTGGTGGGCGGAGCAGTGGTGATGGTGATCCTGCCGTTCGTGATCTATGCCTTCCGCAAACCGCATTGGCGCGACGGCTCCAGCGCGTTCGTTCCGTTCACCTGGCAGATTGAACATACGCATCCCGGGACGGTCACCGAGTCCAGCATTTCCACCCAGCAGCTCACCCGTGAAGCTGAGGCTTCAGGTTCACCGATGACGTTCTCGCACGCTGACGGCGGCGGGGGGCACGGGGAGCCTGCCGCAGCGGCACCGGACACCGTCCCGGCGGCGCCAACGGGCACGAGGCGCGGCAAGGGAACCTCAGGCGGGAGCTCCGCGGTATGAGGCTGAACGATTCCGCGGTAGAAGCTGCTGTCCGGACCGCTTATGCGGACCACCGGAACGACTCCGGGGGCAGGAACGCCGGCTACATCCCGTATCTGGCGTCGGTAAATCCGGACCTTTTCGGGGTCTGCGCGATGACGGCGGACGGAGCCTTGTTCGAAGCCGGTGACACCGGGTTCGAGTTCGCGCTGGAATCCATTTCCAAAGTGTTCTCCATGGCATGGGCGATGGAACAGGTGGGACTGGAAACCTTCCAGGAGAAGGTCGGGGCGGACCCCACCGGGGAACCGTTCAACTCGGTGATCTCCGTTGCGCTGCACGGCGACACTCCGGTGTCTCCCCTGGTCAACGCGGGGGCCATGTCCACCGTTTCACTGATTCCGGGAGACAACGCCGAGGATCGGTGGGAGGCGATCCTGCAGGTCCAGAGTGCTTTCGCCGGCCGGAGAATCAGTCTGAGCGACGAGGTGAACGACTCCGAACAGTCCACCAACTTCCACAACCGGGCCATAGCCTGGCTGCTGTATTCGGGCGGCACCATGTATTCGGATCCAATGGAGGCGTGCGACGTGTATACCCGGCAGTGTTCCACCCTGGTCACCGCCCGGGACCTGGCCGCCATGGGCGCCACCATCGCGAACAAGGGCATCAACCCCCTGACCGGAGACCGGGTGGTCTCCGCGGCTAACATCCCGGCCATGCTCGCGGAAATGACCATGGAAGGCATGTACACCGCTTCCGGAGACTGGGCCTACCGGGTGGGGCTGCCCGGTAAGTCCGGCGTGGGCGGCGGCATCCTGGCCATCATGCCCGGCAAACTGGCTATTGCCGGGTTCGCGCCGCCGCTGGATGAGGTGGGCAACAGCGTCAAGGCACAGCGGGCGGTCGCGCAGGTTGCCGCGGCGCTGGGCCTGAGCATTTACAAGGCCAGCGAGTACAGCGACTAGCCGAGGTCGCGGCCGATCCGGTCCGCGGCTGCCCGCAGCGGCGGGATCACGGTCTCCTCCGCACGTGCCGAGCTGTGCAGCTGCAGCGACACGTTCGCAGCGGCCACAACTGTGCCGTCGCCGCTGCGGACCGGAACGGCCACGCCCCGCAGGCCGTCTTCCAGCTCGTCGGCCACCCGTGACCAGCCCCGATCGCCGGCGTCGTGCACTGCCTTCCGCAGCTCCTCCACGGTGCGGACGGTGTGCGCGGTGTAGGGCAGCAGTTCCACCGTGTCGAAGTACGCTTCCTGCTCCGCCTCAGGGAGGGACGCCAGCAGCACCCTGCCCATGGACGTGGCCCAGGCCGGGAACCGGGTGCCGACGTTGACTGCCACCCGCATCAGGCGGGGCGAGGTGATCCGCGAAACGTAGACGACGTCGGACCCGTCCAGGATGCACAGCGACGTGGTCTCACCGAGGTCCGCGGAGAGCTGCTTCAGGTGCGGCTCAGCCGCGTGCGGCAGCGAGAGGTGTGCCAGGAACGAGGAACCGATATCCAGGGTGCGCGGCGCCAGCCGGAACGTGGTTCCGTCAAAGCCCAGGTAACCCAGGTCCCGGAGGGTAAGGAGGAACCGGCGAGCCGCAGCCCGGCTGATGCCTGCCGCCGCGGCTGCGGAGCTGACGGTGTGTTCGGGCACGTTCAACGTGAAGGTGCCCAGCACGGCGAAGGCCTTCTCCACCGACTTCACGTAATAGCCGTCTGCGGCCTCCACTTAACCTGCCTTCCGTTTCGGCTCCCCGCGGGAGGCAAGGTACTGGGACGCCAGCCGGACGGGGGCATTGGGTGCACCGTAGCCCTCATACCCGCCGCGCCGCTCCACCACTTCGAAGAACACATTGCCCACGGTGCCCGTGTAGAAGTGCAGGAATTCGCCGTCGCCGTCGCGGTCATACAGCAGGTTCAGATCCTGTAGTTCGGCCAGGAACCCCGGATCAAGCCGGAAGCGGGCGGCCAGGTCCTCATAGTAATTGGCCGGCACGGGCAGGAACCGCAGCCCCCTTTCGGCGGCCTGGCGGGCGGTGGCGACCAGATCGGTGGAGGTGAAGGCCACGTGCTGGGGGTACTCCGCGCCGCCGGGCTCGGATTCCACGATCAGCGGGGCGATGTTCAGCGCCAGCCGCACCCCGCCGTCGGCGCTGCGCATCACCTGGCTGCGGACCAGGCCCATGGGGCTGGGAACCTCCTGCGAGGCAATGGGAGTCAGGGAAAGCGTGGATTCGTAGAAAAGGACGGCTTCGTCGAAGTGCTGCCAGGGCTGCGACAGGTTGATATGGTCAATGGCCGAAATCAGCGGCTGTCCGGCGGGTTCGTCAGGGCCGGTTCCGCCGGGACCGTTCTCTGCCGCAGGTCCGAATTCGTCCGCCCACGCGGCCGTGCCGTCGGCGGTGGCCTCGCAGAGGAAGACCTCCGTGGAATCCGGGGCAAACACGGCCTGCAGCACCTGCTCGTCCGCCTGGCTGCGCCGGCTGACAGGCCGGGCGCGCAGCTGCACCGCACGGGACGCCGCAGCCTGCGGGTCCTGCACATCCAGCCCCAGCGCGGAGATGCCCGGTTCCATTCCCCCGGCCTGCTGCCCGTTGATGATCACCCGCGCCGTGCCGGAGGTCCACAGCTGCACGGGTTTGGTCCGGTGCCGCCCGGCGAAGGTGAAGCCCAGCTGATGCAGGAGCGCGGACACCGTGTCCGGGCTCCCGGCCTTGACCTCGGCGAAGTTGAAGCCGGTGGGCTCGGCCACGCTCGGCAGGGTCGCGAGGGACATGGGATAGTGCGTGCCGGCGTCGTGCCGTGCGAGGTACGACGCCGTGCGCTCCTCCAGCCAGATGAGGGACCGCATGGCGTCCACGGCGGTGCGGTCCTCGGCGGTCTGCCGGAACACGTCGTTGAAGATCTCCAGGGACACCGGCCCGTCATAGCCGCTGCGGACCAGGTGGGCCATGAACCGCACCAGGTCGAATGCGCCCTCTCCCGGAAAGACCCGGTAGTGCCGGCTCCAGGAGAGGACATCCAGGGACAGTTCCGGCGCGTCGGCGAGCTGGACGAAGAAGATCTTCTCCGCGGGGATTTTTTCGATCGCAGCCGGGTCCCAGCCGCGGGAGAGGATGTGGAAGCTGTCCAAGCAGGTGCCGATCTGCGGGTGGTCGGCGAGGTCCACAATGCGCTGGGCATGCTCGAAGTCATTCACGTAGCGGCCCCAGGCAAGGGCTTCGTAGGCAACCTTTACCCCGTAGCCTGCAGCCAGCTTCCCCAGCCGGCGCAGCTGGTCCGCCGCCGCGGCGTCGTCGTCAATGGTCGCCGTGCCCACGTTGCTGCACAGCAGCATGGTCCCGATGCCCAGGCGGTTCATCAGCTCGAACTTGGCCCGGGCCCGGTCCAGGTTGGCAGTCAGGAGGGGCTCCTCCACGCCTTCGAAGTCGCGGAACGGCTGGTACAGGTCCAGGGTCAGTCCCAGGGTGTCCGCCAGGGCGCGGATCTGCTCCGGGCTGGACGGGGACACCAAAAGGTCCGGCTCGAAGATTTCAATGCCGTCGAAACCGGCATCCGCGCAGGCGCGCATTTTCTCTTCGAGCGTCCCGCTCAGGCAGACGGTGGCAATTGACGTACGCATGGTGCTCCGGTCCCGGCCTTCAGCGGCCCTGGCTAATCAGTTCGTGGAAGTGGGTGAGCATCCGCGCGGCGTCGGGACGGATGCCGGTGATCAGTTCGAAGGCGTCCACGGCCTGGCCCACGGCCATCCGGCCGCCGTCCAGCACCCGGCACCCGCGCTCCCGGGCTCCGCGGATCAGTTCCGTTTCCACCGGACGGTAGACGACGTCGGCCACCCACTGGGAGGAACTGAGCAGGTCCAGGTCCACGGCGATGCCGGGATGGGAATGCATCCCCACCGGTGTGGCATGGACCAGGCCGTCGGCTCCGGGCAGGACCGAGGGGAGGTCCGCCGGCGTGCCTGCGGTGATCCGCTGGTCCGGGAAAAGCCCGGACAGCGCTGCGGCGCGCTCGGCAGCACGCACAGGATCCAGGTCCAGCAGGGTCAGCTCGCCGGTACCCGCCTTGAGCAGGGCATAGGCCACGGCCGCACCGGCCCCGCCCACGCCCAGCTGGACCACCGAATCCAGTGCGGCATCCGGAAGCCCGCCGGCCAGCGCCCCGCCGAAGCCGGAGAAATCGGTGTTGTGTCCGATGAACCGGCCGTCCCGGATCAGGACCGTGTTGACAGCGCCCAGCCGGGCGGCGTCGTCGGACACAACATCCAGTTCAGCGAGGACCAATTGCTTGCAGGGATGGGTAACGTTGAAAGCGTTGAAGCCCAGGTCCCGGCCGGCGCGCAGCAGCGCTCCCACGTCGGTGCCCGGGCGGTTCAGGACGGTGAGGTCGATGGGCCGGTAGATGTAGCGCAGGCCCTGCTGATCCGCTTCCTTTTCATGCATGGGAGGAGTGAGGGAAGCCGTAATGCCCTCCCCGATCAATCCGACAACGAATGATTCCCCGGTGCCGCTCATGGTGCTGTTCCTTCCGGTGCATGTGCATACGTGTGCAGGGCCGGTTCCGACGAACGCGGGCCGATTTGGCCGCGGCTTGCCCGGCCCATAACTGTGGGCTACATTACTTCAAGTGTACGGAGAATGCACACAGGTGCGCATAGTGCACACCGGGCGTCCCATCCAGGCTTCCGCAGCACACTTTCCATCTCCGCTCTGCCCCCCACTTCAGCCACCGTCAGGAGAGATGCAATGGACGCATCCGCCCCCGCTGGACCCGCGACGGGTAAGACCCCGCGCAAGGCCGCCACTGCCAGCTTTATGGGCAGTGCCGTCGAGTACTACGATTTCTTCATTTTCGGTTCCGCCGCCGCGCTCATTTTTCCGCGCGTGTTCTTCCCGGATGCCGACACCCAGGCCAGCGTTATGTCGCTTGCCACCTTTGGTTTCGCCTACATCGCCCGTCCGGTGGGCGCCGTCATCCTCGGACACTTCGGTGACCGGGTGGGCCGCCAGAAGGTCCTGATGTTCACCCTCCTGCTGATGGGCGGGTCCACCTTCCTGATCGGCTGCCTGCCGGACTTCAACACGATCGGCTGGTGGGCTCCGGTCCTGCTGGTCTTCTGCCGCCTGATGCAGGGCCTTTCCGCAGCCGGCGAGCAGGCCGGCGCCAGTTCCATGACCCTGGAACACGCACCGGACAACCGGCGCTCGTTCTTCACGTCCTGGACACTCACGGGAACCCAGGGCGGGCAGATCCTTGCCGCACTGGTGTTCATCCCCGTGGTTGCCCTGCCGGACGACATCAAATACGGCATCGGCTGGCGCATTCCGTTCTGGCTCAGCGCCGTGGTTGTTATTGTCACCTTCTTCATCCGCCGCTCGCTGCACGAAACCCCCACCTTCACGGAGGCAAAGGAACGCAACGAGATTGTGAAGCTGCCGGTAGGCGTCCTGCTCAAGGACCACTGGCGCGATGTGCTTCGCGTCATCTGCTGCGCCTTCATTGCGGCGGTGTCCACCGTGTACGGAACGCTGGCCATCAAGTACGGCACCGAGGTGGGCAACGTGGACGCGAATATTACGCTCTGGCTCGTGGTGGCCGGCAACGTCTTTGCACTGTTCACGCAGCCGTTGTTCGGCCGGCTGGCCGACCGGATCGGGCGCCGTCCGGTCTTCGTCTACGGCGCAGTCTCCAGTGCAGTGATCATGCCGTTCTACCTACTGTCCATGGAATCCGGTAACACGCTGCTGCAGTTCGCCCTTTCCGTAGCAGTCTTCTCCTTCGGCTACGCCGCGGCGAACGCCGTCTGGCCGTCCTTCTACGGAGAGATGTTCAGCGCCAAGGTCCGCTTCTCCGGCCTGGCCATCGGCACGCAGCTCGGCTTCCTGATGGCCGGTTTTGCACCGTCCATCGTTGCGGCCATCGGGGGGCTGGAACCCGGCGGATGGGTGGTGACCAGCATGTTCACCGGCGTCATCTGTGCCATCGCTGCGATTTCCGCCCTCACTGCCAAGGAAACCGCGCACACCCCCACCGCCGAACTGGGTCTGGGCCCGGCCAAGACCGCCGCCCCGGTGCGCCCGGCCACGGCATAGGGAATTCCCCCGGCAGCCTACGCATCAGCCACAGGGCGGGGGCGGGAAAATTTCCCGCCCCGGCCCTGTGGCATATCCGGGTGGATACTGTGCCGCCGGGTCACATGCCGCGCAGCCGGGCCCGTCGCGAAGTCCAGGCAATGTACCCGCCCAGCGCGCCGGTGGACGCGAGCCCGGCGCTCATCAGCGGTGCCTGCCACGATTTCCAGCGGGACGAGTCACCCAGCGTCAGCTCGCCCACACCCCGGATAAACGCCGAAGCGAAGATCGCCGCCACCAGCCGGTTTCCCACGCGCTCCAGCCGCATCACCAGCGGCAGCAGTTCCTCACCGCGGAGGTGGACCTCCACGCCCTCGATTTCCAGGGTGTTGAGCAGCCGGCGTGCCTGGTCCGGCAGTTCCGCTCCCAGCTCCAGGACCTCCGTTCCCGCACGGCCGAGCCTGCGGGCGTAGTTCACGGGGTTCAGCTGCTGCAGCGCCATCCTGCGGGCGTACGGGCCCAGGGTGGGGCCCAGCCGGAACTGGGGATCCAGCACCTCGCCCATGCCCTCGGTCATGATCAGCATCCGAAGCAGCAGCGCCATTTCGCGGGGAAGCTGGATGTGGTGCGTACGCAGGATGCCCAGTCCGGTGCTGATGATGGTCCCCACCGGCGCGCTGCCCAGGTCCTTGCCGGAGTACAGACGGATCAGCGGTCCCAGGTCCATCCTCAGCTTTACCCGGTTCACCCGCATGCCGGAAGCGTTGATCCGAACAAGTGCATTGGTAATCCGCTCGGGGTCCTTGCGCACTATGCCGATGAACAGGGCCGAGAGCTGGCTGCGGAGCTTCTCGTCCACCTCCCCCACCATCCCGAAGTCAATCAGTCCCACCCGGCCGCCGGGCTGCACGAAAAGATTCCCGGGGTGCGGGTCTGCATGGAAGAACCCGTCCTCGAAGACCATTTTCATTTCCACGCGGGCCGCAGCCACCGCGAGAGCGGGACGGTCGATCCCCGCGGCGTCGAGCGCGTCCACATCCGTGACCTTCATTCCCCGGATCCGGTCCATCGTCAGGACCCGGGAGGTGCTGTGGTCCCAGTACACCGCAGGAATGGTAATCGCCGCGTCGTTTTCGAAGTTGACCTGGAAACGGTCCGCGTTGCGTCCTTCCTGGAGGTAGTCCAGCTCGGAGCGGAGGGTGGCGGCGAATTCATCCATCAGCCCGGTGATGTCATAGTCCCGGGCCGCCTCCCAGCGTTTGCCGGCCGCATTGGCCAGGTTCTGCAGGATCTCCAGGTCCTGGTCCACCTGGGCTGCAATCCCGGGCCGGCGCACCTTGACCACCACCTCCGTACCGTCCTTCAGTGTCGCGGCATAGACCTGTCCAATCGAGGCGCTCGCCATGACGGTGGTGTCGAAGGAGCCAAAGACCTCCAGCGGGTCCCCGCCCAGTTCCTGACGCAGCTCTTCCACGATCTGCGGCCACGGTACCGCTTCGGCATTGTCCTGCAGCTTCGCCAGCTCCCGCTGGTAATCCGGCGGGAGCAGGTCGGGGCGGGTGGAGAGCAGCTGGCCGATCTTCACATACGTGGGGCCGAGCTCCTCGAGGGCCGTGCGCAGGTACTGGGGCCGGGTGCGCGGCCGCCCGGCCGGAACCGGCTCCTGCTGCCTGCGGAACGGCAGCCTGCCCTCGAGGCCGAGAGCGGACACCAGGAAGCCCAAACCGTTGCGGGACAGGATCTCGGCGATCTGCCGGTAACGGTCCAGCTGGCTGATCATGGCTCTGCTCCGTCCGCGACGATCCTCAGGTGGGCTGCGCTTCGTTACCGAAACACTAGCGGGAGGACAGGTTCCGCCGACAGGCCCCGGGTCCCGTGCGACGCATGCGCGGCGGTCCGCCGACCCAATCCCGGAAGCCTAGAGCAGGGAGCGGTAGATGTCTTCGTGGGCGGCGGCCACCCGGCGGCGCTCGGCGGTCCGTTCCTCCCGGCTCAGTCCGGGCCAGGAACGGGATGAATGCAGCTGCTTGAGCCCCCTGGCGAGGGACTGGGCATCCAGTCCCTCTTCGTCGTGGACGAATTCGGTAACGGTGGAGCGCTGCTGGGCATAGAAACCGCAGGACGGCGCCAGCACACTCGTACCCAGGTCGGTGCAGGCCTCCAGCCAGCCGGAGTGGGTGCCGAACCGGTACGGCAGCACGGACACATCCAGGCCCGACAGGTAGTCCCACAGTGCAGGCTCGTCGAAGTAGTCGCGGACCTGCAGCTCCAGCCGCCCGGCGTCGGCGGCTTCCGTAAGCCAGCGGTGCAGTTCCGGACGGAACTTCTCCCCTCCGGGAGTGAGGATGTCCGGGTGCCCGTTCACCTGCAGCACGGCACCGGGAAGCTGCTCCACGGCGTCGAGCAGGTCCGGCAGCACCGCCCCGTCCATCATGTTCGGGCGCAGGCTCTTCAGGTGCACCCCGACGCGGAACTCCCCGCGGGGACCGGCCGCGAGCCGCCGGGCCTGGCGCCGCTCCAGCTCGTCGAGCCCGACAACGTGCGGGTGCGGCAGCACCTGCGGGCGGCGGCCCCATCGACGCTCGACGACGTCGGCCGCCCCGGGCGTGAGCGTGATCAGCGCATCGGCTGCGGAAATCAGCACGTCAAGCTGCGCGTCGTGCGCCTCCGGCGTGAGGTGGTGCGGATTGCGCAGGTCGTGGACCGTGTAGACCAGCGGTTTTCCCTGCGCCTTCAACTCCGTGGTGACGGCCCGGAGATCCGCGGGGGAAATGGCATCGAAGCCGAAGTGGATGTGCATCAGGTCGAAGCTGTCCGCGTTCTCCCGGATCCAGGCCGCGTCCAGCATGACCGGCGGCCACCACGTCGCTTCCGTGGACTGGCCCGGATTGCGGGGATCGGGGTCCGGCAGGCGCACTACGGGATTCCGCTCGCCGGGGACGGCACCGGTATGCCGGATGTAGACCTGGCTGTGCGGCACTGACGCCACCCTGATCATTGAATCTGCCGCCGTGCCCACGCCTGCTCCTTCTCCGCCGAAAAAACCTTCTTCAGTATACTTAGTGGTTTCGGGCGCCCGGGTCGGGTACCCCCGGCGGAAGGGAAGAATGCAGCCTCGGCATACGGGCTCCCCCCAGGAGTTTTCGGTCCTGATCATCAGCTCGGGACGGGACGCCCATCTGGCCAATGCAGTCCGCGGCATCGGCCGCTCCACGTGCCGGCCCGCCGAAATCGTGGTCTGCTACCTGAACCAGCCCTCGGCTGTTCCCCCGCCCAGTGAAGTGCCTCTGCGGGTGGTCCACACGGCGTCGGAGCCCGGCGGACCGCTGCCGCTGGGAGCGGGCCGGAATGCCGCCGCTGCCGCCGCCCGGTCCCGCACTTTGGTCTTCCTGGACGTGGACTGCATTCCCGGCCCGGAGATGTTCGAACAGCTGCTGGCCGACCTGGACCGCACAGGCGGCCTGGTGATGGCCGCGCCCCGCTATCTCGCGGCGGACGCGGACGTCCAGGCCTGGGTAGCCGACGGCGACGAGTCAGTGCTGCTGCGCGATTCCGTGCCGCACCATGCCCGCGCTGCCCTGGCACCGGCGCCGGGAGAGCCCGCAGCAGCCTCGCAGGAATACGCCCTGTTCTGGTCTTTGGGATTTGCGGTCCGCCGGGACACCTTCGACCGGATCGGCGGCTTTGACGAATCCTTCGCCGGCTACGGCGGCGAGGACACGGACTTCGCCTTCACGGCCCGGCGGGAAGCCGTCCCCCTGGCGTTCTCCGCGGCAACCATGTTCCACCAGCACCACGGGGTGCACCGGCCGCCGCTGCAGCACCTGGAATCGATCGTGATCAACGCCGAAGCGTTCCGGCGCAAATGGGGCACCTGGCCGATGACCGGCTGGCTCGAGGCCTTTGCCCGGGACGGCTACGTCTCCTGGGACCGCGGCGGCCGGGAGCTGCGTCTGCTGCGCCGTCCCGGTTCCGCTGAGCTTGCAGCGGTTCGGGTCAACGCGCCGTACTGACCACCCTGCCGGCAGCGTCCGCGTTCCCGGCTCCGCCGGACACGGCCGCGTCCACCGCGGCCAGGAAGCGCTTCCGGAAATCTTCCGGGGATACCAGCAGCGTCCGGGCCAGCAGCTCCGGATCGGTTCCGCGCAGGTCCTCCAGTGTGCGCTGCCAATCCTGCACGGAGGCGAAGTCCGCAGCGGAGGCTGCCCCCGCCGCAGCCAGCGAAGAGGCGAAGACCGCCTGTTCGCGGAACGGGCGGGGTTCGGGGATCAGCAGTGCCGGACGCCGGGCGGCAGCCGCTGCGGCCACGGCGTTGTGTCCGGCGGAGGTGACCACCACATCCGCGGCGGCAAGCCGGGGTCCCGGATCCGCCACTACGCCCGGCAGCGACACGTTCGCCGGTATCTTTCCGGGTGCGCCGGCGGTGTGCCCCATAACCTCCCACTGCCATTCCGGGGTCTGGCGGGCCGCGGCGAGCACGTCTTCGAGTGACACGCCGCTGCCGCCCAGGGAGGTCTGCACTGCAACGGTCCGGGGCTGCACGGGGACGAGCCCGGCGGGCGGTGCCGTATCCGGGCCAAGCATGCCCAGATACGTGCTCTTTGCTCCGTAGGCCTGCAGATGCGCCGGGTCCTCGATAGCTTCCGGGAAGTAGGCGATCAGCCGGTGCACGGACTCATAGGCCAGCCGGTGGGGCGGATCCGTCCGCTCCCCGTGCATCCGCCGGTGGATCACGGGATAGCCGGCCAGCCGGGCAAAGACGGCCGCCTCCACGGACACGTCCACTACCACTACGTCCGGGGAGAACTCCTCCCAGAGCCGGAGAAGCTGTCCAAACCGGGCCTGCAGTGCCGGACCCGAGGGTGCATAGTGCAGGAACTCCCCCGGTCCGGGCGCGTAGGGGCCGCCCGGGCCGACGTCGGGCGGCAGCGGAGCGAACCGTGCGCCGCCGGGCAGCCGGGGTTCCCCTGCGGCAGGGGCGGTCCCGGTGACCAGCAGCTCCACCCCGCCCAGCCGGGCAATGTTGGCGGCGTGGCGCAGGTGTCCGGTGCCGTGGTGGTGGGCGTAATAGGCGACGCGGGGCAGGCGCGGGGAAGGCAAGGACAACTCCGGTTACGGGACGAGGGCTTCGGCGGGCGGGGCGGACGGCAGCCAGTCCGGATTGAGCAGGAACCGCACCTGCTCTTCGTAGGAGTCCACCATGGCCGCCGCACTGAAGCGGGCCGCCGAATTCCGCACGCGGTCCCGGTCCAGGCGGCGTGCGGCGGTGACGGCGGCGGCCAGGGCATCCGCACCGAGGCCTTCGGCGAGCCGGCCGGCGTCGTCGTCGATGATCTCCGGCATGGCGCCCAGGGGCAGGGCCGCCACCGGGGTGCCGCAGGCCATGGCTTCAAGCGCGGTGAGTCCGAAAGGCTCGGACCAGACCGGGGAGGCGATGAAGACCTCCCCCGATCCGAGGAAGGCGGCCAGGTTCCGGTGGTCGAGGTGGCCGACGTGGCGAACCCCGCGGCCCAGATGCGGGGCCACGGTGCGTTCAAAGTACTTCGCGTCGCTGATCGGCCCGGCAAAGTGCAGTTCCATGCCTGCCGTCCGCGCCGCGTCGATGGCAATGTGCAGGCCCTTTTCCGGGGTGACCCGTCCGGCCCAGACTGCGGTCCCCGGGCGGGACCCGGTGCCGGCGGGCCAGTCCGCCAGGCGGATGCCGTTGTGGATGACGTGCAGGTCCGGCAGGTGGGTGGACCAGCCGGTGGCATTGCGGGCGGAAACGCTGACAAACCGGTGCAGCGGTGACAGGGGTGCCCGGCCGTCCTCGACTGCGTCGACGATCCACGGCAGCGGCGGTGTGTGCAGGATGGTCAGCATGGGCACATCCGCGAGCTCGAGATACGGCAGCAGGCTCAGCGAGTTGTTGACGACGACGTCGAACCCGCCGTCCCGGACAGCCGCAATGGCCGTGCCCAGCGCGCTGTCCAGGGTCTCCTGCCGGCGGTCCGGGGCAGGACTGCGGTGGAAGTCAAAGCTTTCCGGGAGGACATCGACCACCCGGCCCCGGGAAACGGACCCGGCCTTGGCGAAAAGCGTGACGTCATGGCCGCGCGAGGCGAACTCGTCCGCCATCAGCGAGGTGTGCATTTCCAGGCCGCCGAGGAACGGACTGGAGATCGGATGGTGCAGGTGGGCCAGGATGGCTATCCGCAGCGGCTTCCCGGCCGCCGCGCGCCCCTGCGGCAGGGGGAAGTCGAGACTCATATGAGTAAGTATGCCTTGAATCCCCCGCCCGGGCCGGGAGGGCGCAGGCTGGCAGGACGGGCGTTGCGGCTAGAACGGCTCCGTGCCGAAAGGCACCGGCGGAATGTGCTGGGACGGGATGCGGTCGCGGTCGTAGCTGATGGTGGTGTAGCCGTGCGGGACGGGTTTGCCGTGCTCATCCAGGTTGACGAACACAATCTTGTCGATCGTCAGGATGCTGCGGCGGGTGATCATGTTCCGCACCTCGGCCTGCATGGTGAGCGACGTCCGGCCGAACTTGGTGGCGGTAAGCCCCATTTCGATCAGGTCTCCCTGCACCGCCGAGCTGACGAAGTTGATCTCCGACATGAACTTGGTGACCACCCGGCCGTTGCCCATCTGCAGGATGGCGTACACGGTGGCCTCTTCGTCGATCCAGCGCAGCAGGCTGCCGCCGAACAGGGTGCCGTTGGCGTTCAGATCCTCGGGGCGGACCCACTTACGGGTGTGGAAATTGATGTTCTCAAGGGCCATATATTCAGCTTATCCACAGGTCCGGGGCGGACCGGACCGATCCGTGGATGCCTTGATCACAGACCCGTGTTAGCTGCCCGACCCTCTGTGGCGGCCGGGGCCTCAGTCCGGGGTCTCGTTTCTGAGGTCTCCGAGCCGGGTCAGATCGCCGTCCAGCGGTACCGCCATGGCTTCGAACGTGCCGGCCTGCAGCAGGTCGGTGATTAGTTCAACCGAGCCGCCTACGAGCGTGGAATCGAAGTCGATCTCGGAAGCGAGGAACCATGCCGCGTCCTGGGGCCACAGCAGGTTGGGGCTCTGGAGCGGATCCCAGCCGTTGCGTTCCTGCCATCCCGGGTCGGCGAAGACCGCCAGGTCCCCGGTAAACAGCAGGTAGTCGCGAGCCGGCAGTTCCAGCCGCGGTACACGGTCCGCCGCGGCATATCCCGGAAGCGGCAGTGCCTCCTGCGGCGCCGGGCCGCCGGCGGAAACAGCGGAGGTTTCCCCGGCACCGGTGACCCAGCCCCACCCGTCCCACAGCCCGGCCAGGCAACGGCCGGGGGGCTGCGTGTGTGCGGCGAGGAGGCGGACCACCTCGGCCAATGTTCCGGCGGGCAATGCACCCACCAGCGGGTCTTCATAATGCCATCCGCGTTCGTTCCATACCGGATTGCGGTAACCGGCGAGGATGGCGGACCACTGCATCAGCGGGTGCGCAACTGTTCCCCGCGCCTCGGCAAGTTCCTCCCACCGCATGTTGCGGGATTCGACGGTTACCGGTCCGTCCGGCCGCCAATCCAGCAGCTGCGCACGGATCGGATGGAAAATCCGGGCATAGGCGGCATACCCCTGCGGAACCGTACCCGAGACGGTTCCGGCCTGAGCCAGCCGCGCGGCAATCCAAGCCCCCGACTGAGGGTCGGCAAGCGGCCCTTCCAACCTGGTCATC
This sequence comes from Arthrobacter zhaoxinii, assembly GCF_025244925.1. Classification (NCBI taxonomy): domain Bacteria; kingdom Bacillati; phylum Actinomycetota; class Actinomycetes; order Micrococcales; family Micrococcaceae; genus Arthrobacter; species Arthrobacter zhaoxinii. Next base: position 1,719,900 of record NZ_CP104275.1, on the reverse strand, counting down.
GGGCCAGTATGCCCTACGGACCGCGCCGCGGACCCCGGTGCAGGACCAGAAATGCGCCGATGCAGCCCTTAGCCGGCACGGGCCACGTCACCGGCGGGCGGCAGGTCGCGGGCATCAACCGGCCCCTGGTCCAGCCGGAACGGAGGATACTCGTCGCGCATCAGCGCCGTGTAGGCGAGGACCCGGTAGGACCACCGCTGCAGACCCATCACGAGGTCGAAGAGCGCACGCGGATAGCGGCCGGTAAACAGCAGCGCGACGGCGGCAACCACCACCAGCAGGGCCAGCAGGGAGGCGGTCCAGCCGCCCACTGAGCGCAGGCTTTCGGCTGCAGGGTCCGTCACCCAGTCCACCGGCCCGTCCCAGTCCCCGCCGCCCATGCTCCGGTCCCAGCCGCCGAGCGGCCCTGCCTGCCGCACCACAACGTAGCCGGAACCGCTGAAGGCCCCCACGATCAGTGCCTGCGGGAGGACCAGCAGCCACCACTTCACCAGCACCAGTCCGCGGGAGAGGCGGTCCGGGTATGCGACGTCGAAGTCCGCCGGATAGTCGGTCCGTTCCAGGCTGAAGGGCGGATACCGGTCCGTGCCCAATACTCCGGTGGCATAGAAGGCCACGCGCCAGCTCCACCGGATGACACCCACATTGAAATCGAACAGTGCCCGTGGATAGCGGGTGGTGAAGAGGATGGCGAATCCGGCAACAACGGTCGCCACACCAAACGCAATCCACAGGAAGGCAAGCAGGATGTAGTGCGGGATGGCCAGGAACCACTTCACGAGCCACAGCCAGCGGGACAGCCCCGGATCGAGTTCCCCGTAGAGCCGCGCCGGGTACGGCCCGCCGTATCCTCCCGCGGTCAGCTGCCCCGCCCCCGCGGCGGACAACACGGGCACCTCGGGGGCGGCCGCAGCCACGCCGTACCCGTAGGGACCGTGTCCTCCTTCGGGGCCCGGATACGCGCCGGCCGCCGGATATGCGCTGCCGGGCTTCCGGCCGGTGAGGATGCCGGCAAGGATCAGCGCCACGCCGCCGAGCACCAGGACAACGGCTCCGAGGATGAGCCACCAGGTGAGCGGACCGAACACGTCAGAGCGCACACCCGCCTGCAGTTCGGCCGTGACCCGGGGCGCGGCGTCGGCGTTCATCACGACGACGGTCCATTCCCCCTCTTGCAGGGGCCAGTCTATTTCCCGGGTTCCGGCTCCCTCGGAGGACGCAGCCCAGAAATCCTGCTCCCCGGGCGGTGCCGGTGCTGCGGTGCCCGGGGTCTCCTCATACTCGGCGGAGAACGGTTCAAAGGTCACGTCGCCGAGTTCGGAGTGGGCCACTCCGGCGAGGTACCGGTCGACGTCGGTGTCTGAGGCGATCCCGATGAACAGCTCGCCGTCCGGATTGGTGCCCCGGATCTGCACCGTGCCGACGTTGTCCCCGGCGCTGATACCGGAGCTCACCTCAATGTTTTCGCTGGTCAGGGCATACGAGCCGACGCTGTAGGTCTCTTCGGGAACCGACAGGTACCCGTCGTCGCGCTGGGCGGCAGCCAGGAGCCCGAGCGCAGCGGCAGCCGCCCCTGCGGTCAGCCCGGCAAGGACCAGCAGGGAGCCGATAACGATCAGGACGATTCTGCCCGGGTTCATGACGGTGCCCTTCGCTTTCAGCAAGGCGGAAAGTTCCCGGCGGGTTCGTCTTCAAGCGTTCGCCGCGTCCGGAACAGAGTCAAGCCGGCATGGCCTGCTGCCGCCGCCCGGCTAGAAGTTGATCATGTGGCCTGTCAATCCGTGGAAGGCTTCCTGCAGGGCCTCGCTCAGGGTGGGATGGGTATGCACGTTGCGGGCGAGCTCATGGGCGGTCAGGTCCCATTTCTGCGCCAGCGTCAGTTCAGGCAGCAGCTCGGAGACATCCGGTCCGATCAGATGACCGCCCAGGAGCTCCAGATGCTCCTTGTCCGCCACGAGCTTCACGAAGCCGACCGGTTCACCCAGGCCGTGTGCCTTGCCGTTGGCGGTGAACGGGAAGGTACTCACCACCACATCGTGCCCTTCGTCGCGGGCCTGCTGTTCGGTGAGTCCAAAGCTGGCCACCTGCGGCTGGCAGAACGTGGCACGCGGCATCATGCGGTAATCGCCCAGCGGCAGGGTTTCCGCCTTGCCGATGGTTTCGGCCGCCACCACGCCCATCGCCTCCGCCACATGGGCGAGCTGCAGCTTGGCGGTGATGTCACCGATCGCGTAGATGTGCGGGACGTTGGTGCGCATGTAGTCGTCAATGCCGATGGCTCCGCGTTCGGTCAACTGCACCCCTGTCGTTTCCAGCCCGTAGCCCTCGGTGCGCGGGGCAAAGCCGATGGACATCATCACCCGGTCCGCTTCGATGCTGCCCGGTTGGCCGTTCTTATCCGTGTAGGTCACGGTGACGGAAGACCCGTTGTCCTTCACCGTTTCCACCTTTGTGGAGGTAAGGATGGGAATACCGAGCTTCTTGTACTGCTTGGCGATTTCCTTGGACACGTCCGCGTCCTCGTTCGGCAGTGCACGGTCCAGGAATTCGATGATGGTCACGTCCACGCCGTAGCTGCGGTGCACGTAGCCGAACTCCATGCCGATGGCGCCGGCACCGACAATCACGATCTTCTTCGGCAGCTCCCGGTCCATGATCTGGGCCTCATACGTCACCACGTTCTCGCTTAGTTCGACGCCGGGAAGCAGCCGCACATAGGTGCCGGTCGCGATGATCGCGTTGTCGAAGGTGATCGTCTCGCTGCCGCCCTTGGACAGGGCCACCTCGAGCGTGTGGTCATCGGAAAAAACGCCGTGCCCGTCATATTCGGTGATCTTGTTTTTCTTCATCAGGAAGTGGACGCCCTTGACCCGGCCGTCAGCCACCTGGCGGCTGCGGTCAAAGGCAGCACCGAAATCGAAGCTGACCTCGCCTGTCATGCCGAAGGTTTTGGCCTGATTGGTGAAGATCTGTGCGAGTTCGGCATTGCGGAGCAGCGCCTTGGAGGGAATGCAGCCCACGTTGAGGCAGACCCCGCCCCAGTATTTCTCCTCGACGATTGCCGTCTTCAACCCCAGTTGGGCGGCACGGATGGCCGCCACATATCCGCCCGGGCCGGCCCCCAGGACCACGACGTCGTAATGTTCGCTCATGGGAACCAACTCTCCTTGCCTGGGGTGCGGGAAAATCTCTCAGCCGGCTTAAGGCTCTCACGCGGTGACGCTGAGGGCACGGGTGCCGGGAACCTTCAGATGTAGCCCCGGTAGCCTGACCAGGCCCGGCGCCGTTCCGGGAACGGATCCGATTCGATCCGGTCATGCTTGTCGAACACGCGGGTGTGCCGGTGGAACTCGTCGTAGGCGGGCCAGCCGGCGCCGGGGTGCGAATGCCTGGCCAGGCTCAGCAGCGAGCCCTGGAACCGTTCGGACAGGGCCTTCAGCTCGTCGGTTCCGCCCAACAGGGTCAGGGCCCTCGCCGTCCCGGTTCCGATGTCGCCGAACATCACCGGCACATCGAAGGAATGGGTCGCGCCGAACCCCAGCAGGTTCATCGCCGGCGTTGCATAGTCATAGCGGTATGACCACGTGGGAGCAATGCGTGAATGCCCTTCGGCAACCATCTGGCTTGGATACCAGAACACCAGGTCACCGCTGATCTCCTCCGACCGCCTGCGGGACGGGTAGCCCGGATAGGCGGCAACCACCCGGTCCCGGGCCAGCGGGTCGGTGCCCGCGAACATTTTTTCGATGAGTTCGGGTGTGGAGGGCAGAATGTTGGAGACCTTGGCGAAAAGCGCACCTTCCCGGGCCATGGTGCCCAGCACGAGGGGAACCGGAGCGGATTCGCCCGCAAAGAAGGCGTCGATCGGATGCCTGGGGAGGAAGTCCCCGTCAATGACCGGAGAGACGCTGAGCGAGCCGGGCTGCTTGGCCGGGCCGATCTTCGTCGTCAGTTTCCGGGTGGCGTTGACCAGCTTCGCCGCGTCAATGCTGGTCAGGGCTTCCGCGGCTGCAGAGGGTTCAACCCCCAGAATCTCCAGCAGGTCGGCCGCCCAGGCCGCATGCAGGTCCGATGAATAGGCTGCCGACGGCGCCGCGCTCTGTGCATAGGCCTGATGGAACAGGCCCCGGGCGGCGGGAACGCACATCAGGGTGGTGACGGCGAGACCTCCCGCCGATTCGCCGAACAGGGTGACATTGTCCGGGTCGCCGCCGAAGGCTTCAATGTTCTGCTGCACCCATTCCAGGGCGGCGAGCTGGTCCCGCAGGCCCATGTTGGCGTCGAACGGCCGTTCCGGCGTCGAGTACGCGCGGAAGTCCATGAACCCCAGCGCCCCGATGCGGTAGTTGAGCGAGACGTAGAGGACGCCGCCGTCCCGGACCAGCTTGGTTCCCCGGTACGTAGGCTCCGCGGAGGAACCGGAACTGAAGGCGCCGCCGTACAGGTAGACCAGCACCGGCAGCAGTCCGTCCGCCGGATCCAGCGGTGCGGAGACATTCAGGGACAGGCAGTCCTCATCCATGGCCACCCTTCGCCGGGTCCCGGTGAGGCTCGGCGCCTTGGACTGCGGGGGCACCGGGCCGAACCTCGCGGCGTCGCGGATGCCGTTCCAGCTGCGGGGCGGCTGCGGCGCACGGAGCCGGAGTCCGCCGACCGGCGGCGCCGCGTAAGGGATGCCGCGCCAGGTGCGCACGCCGTGGTCCACAATGCCCTGCACCAGTCCGTTGCCGGTCTCAACCACCAGCGATGCAACGTCAATAGCCACGGTCGACTCTTTCCAGCCGGGGAAGCTGCCTTGCGACTATCTACGATAGGCGCGCCCCGGGGAGGCCACCAGAGACGGCGTCGGTTACCGGTGGTACCGGCCCAACATCAGGGTCCGGCACGCCGGAGAAGTGCCTAAGCGGCGGAGACGAGCTGCCGGCGTACCCCTGCGCTGCGCCGCCCATGCACCGGGCGGGACATCAGGCGGCGGTGCATGACCGCTTCCTTGAGGCAAAGGGCAGCAACCGCTGCAACGTTAAGGGCGATCTTCGTGCCGGTGGACCAGTCGGTTCCCACGCACAGCATCCAGACAAGGATCAGGACCGGCACATCCGCCGACCGCAGCGCCTTCACTGGCCGGTTCCGAATTGCCCGAAGGAAGCGTGTGTAGTCACCGCGAGCCCATGTCGAACCGTCGTTGCGCTGCGGCTGCCCCTGCTGCCGTGCGCTGCAGCTGAGCTGCGCTTTCTCATCCATGAAGCCATGAGGACACTTCTTCCGTGAAATCGCCCGAGACCTGCGTGCCACACCTCCCAAGGGTGCCTCACAGCATACTTTGTATCACATTCCGCGCGCCGGGGCGTTCCCGCCGCTTCGGGACGGGCCGGGAATGGTCCGGGCTACCCTGCGCGGACCACCCCGTCCTTCACTTCCCAGCGTCGGTCCAGGCGCACGTTCTCCAGCAGCCGGCGGTCGTGGGACACCAGCAGCAGTGCTCCTTCATAGCTTTCCAGTGCCTCTTCGAGCTGCTCAATGGCGGGCAGGTCCAGATGGTTGGTGGGCTCGTCCAGGACCAGCAGGTTCACCCCGCGGGCCTGAAGGAGAGCCAGTGAAGCGCGGGTACGCTCCCCCGGAGACAGCGCGTCGACCCGGCTGGACACCTGGTCCGCCTTGAGCCCGAACTTGGCCAGCAGGGTCCGCGCTTCCGCGGAGGAGAGTTCCGGGACGGCGGCTTCAAAGGCGTCCCCGAGCGGGAGATGCGCAGGGAGCTGGCCGCGGCCCTGGTCGATCTCCCCCACGGCCACGGAGGCGCCCAGGGAGGCGGTGCCGGAATCGGGCACCTCCCGTCCCAGCAGCAGCTGCAGCAGGGTGGATTTCCCGGCACCGTTGGGACCGGTAATGCCGATCCGCTCCCCCGCGTTGACCTGCACCGACACGGGGCCCAGGGTGAACCCGCCGCGGTTCAGCACGGCGTCGTTCAGGGTGGAGACCACCGAGCTGGAGCGGGGCGCGGATCCGATGCGCAGCTGCAGCTGCCATTCCTTGCGCGGTTCCTCCACCTCGTCCAGCCGGGCGATGCGGGATTCCATCTGCCGGACCTTCCGCGCCTGTTTTTCGGACGATTCGGTGCTGGCCTTGCGCCGGATCTTGTCATTGTCGGGGTTTTTCTTCATGGCGTTGCGCACGCCCTGCGAACTCCATTCCCGGGTGGTCCGGGCGCGGGAGACCAGATCTGCCTTCTTGTCGGCGAATTCGTCGTAGGCCTCGCGGGCGTGCCGGCGGGCGACGGCGCGTTCCTCCAGGTACGCCTCATAGCCGCCTTCATAGACCGCGGTGCTGTTCTGCGCCAGGTCCAGCTCGACAACCGTCGTCACGCACCGGGCCAGGAATTCGCGGTCATGGGAGACCAGGACGACGCCGCCGCGCAGGCCCCGGACAAACTGTTCCAGGCGTTCCAGCCCGTCCAGGTCGAGGTCATTGGTGGGTTCGTCAAGCAGGACAATGTCGAAGCGGCTCAGCAGCAGTGCGGCCAGCGCCACACGCGCCGCCTGCCCGCCCGAGAGCCCGGCCATTGGGGTGTCCAGGCCGAGCCCCAGGCCCAGATCCGCCAGGACCGCAGGTGCCCGGTCCTCCAGGTCGGCGGCGCCGGAGGCCAGCCACCGGTCCAGGGCGGCAGCGTAGGTATCGTCAGCACCCGGCAGTTCCGATCCCAGCGCTTCGGCCGCCGTCTCCATAGCCTCGGTGGCAGCTGCCGCCCCGGTGCGGCGGGCCAGGTAGCGGCCCACGGTTTCGCCGGCCAGCCGGACGTGTTCCTGCGGAAGCCAGCCTACGAAGGCATCAACAGGCGAGGTGCTGACCGTGCCGGCCTGCGGTTCGGCTGCCCCGGCCAGCAGCCGCAGCAGCGTCGATTTCCCGGCACCGTTGGCACCCACCACACCCACGACATCCCCCGGGGAGACGGTGAGGGAAAGATGCTCGAAAAGGGTGCGGTGCGCGTGGCCGCCGGAAAGGTCCCGGGCGACGAGGGTTGCAGTCATTCCTCCATTCTATTTTGTGTCCGCACCTGTTTTGCCCCGGTTCCGCAGCGGTAAGGTGGCATCTGACCCGCAGCAAAGGACGATCATGACCTCCATGCATCCATCCGGCCCCGGAAACCTTCGGCTGATCTTTCCGCAGTGGCAGGGAGCTGCCGGAGCAGGCGCGGTCGGGTCGCTGCCCGCGGGGCAGCCGCACCAGACCCAGCTCTCCTACCATCTCGGGCCGGCCCTGCTCGAGCTGCTTTCCCCCGAGCACGACGGTCCCACGGGTTACGTGACGGTAAGCACCGACACGTCGGATGAGGCCGTGGAGACGGTCAACGGTATTTATGCCCGCGCTGCGGTCCTGCGCCAGCTCCGGGACGGGCTGCGGGTGGTGTCCGAACACGCTCCGGCCTCGGTGGTCACTTTCGGCGGGGAATGCTCGGTGTCCGTGGCACCCTTCAGCTACCTTGCCTCGCGATACGGAGCGGATCTGGCGGTGCTGTGGGTGGACGCGCACCCTGACACCGGGATGCCGGGTGACAGTTACACCGGCTTCCGTTCGATGTCCCTGGCAACGCTGGCCGGAGAGGGCGACCCGGAGTTCCTCGCCGCCCTGCCCGCGGTGGTGCCGCCGTCGAACATCCTCCATGTCGGCCTGCAGGACTGGCAGGACCCCGGCATTGCCAACAAACAGCGGATGGGCATCGCCAGCGTGGGCATCACGGACACCCCGGAGGACACCCGGAAGATCCTGGACTGGCTGGCACTGACGGGCGCCGCCAAACTGGCTGTCCATGTTGACCTGGATGTGCTGGACCGGCGGGACTTCTCCGGGGCGACGGGCGGCGGCACCCGCGGTATGCGGGTGCCTGATCTGCTGCGGATCATCGATGCCCTGGGCGATGCCGGCGAGATAGTGGGCCTCTCCCTGGCCCAGCACGCGCCGCTGGAACTCCTTCGGCTGGGCGGACTGCTTCGGGAGCTTCCGGTCTAGGTCAGCGGAAGCCGCGGTAGCCGTTCCAGGCCTCCCGGCGGGCCCGGTGCGGATCCAGCATGACCCGGTCGGTGCTGTCGAAGATCTTGGTTGTCCGGGTTCCGGTGTTGTAGCCCGGCCAGAGTCCGGGACTTCCCGTACGGGCAAACCGCAGCAGGGCTCCGCGGAAGCGGTTGCCGACGGACACTGCGGTCCGCCTGCCGCCCGCCAGGGTCAGGAACCGGCCCACGCCGTCGTCGTAGTTGCCGAATACCGCGGGGACGTCCATGGCGTGGGTGGCGCCCATGCCGAGCAGGTTCGCCATCCGCGGGGCGTAGTCGAACCGGTAGGACCACGTGGGGGCGTGGGCGGAGTGCGCCTCCGCCACCTGGACGCTGGGCAGCCAGAAAACGGCGTCGCCGCCCACGTCCACGGCGGCGCGCCGGGCCGGATAGCCGGGGTAGGCCGCGAGGACCTGGTCCTTCAGCTCCGGTTCGGTGCGGGCAAACATGGTGTCGATCCGTTCCACGGTGGTGGGGAGGATGTCCTGCACCCGGTCGAACAGCGCACCCTCGCGGAACATATTGCCGATGACCAGCGGGATGCGGTGTGCCTTTCCCGCCCGGAAGGCATCGATGGGATGCAGCGGAAGGAACTCGCCGTCGACCACCGGCGCCACCGCCCGGGCGCCGGGCTCGGACTCCGGCGTGACCCTACGGGTGAGCCTGCCCACCGCTTCCACCAGGCGCTGTGCAGACAGCGTAGCCAGGGCGTCCGGTGCGTCCTGCTCCCGCACCCCCATCAGGCCCATCAGGGTGCCGGCCCACTTTTCCGGCAGCCCGGGGCCGTAGGCGGTGGCCGGTGCCGAGCTCTGGACGAAGGCCCGGTGGAAAAATCCCTCGGCGGAAGGAACGCACATCAGCGCGGTAATCGACATACCGCCGGCAGACTCGCCGAAAACCGTGACGTTGTCCGGGTCGCCGCCGAAGCCCGCAATGTTGCGCTGCACCCAGCGCAGGGCAGCGACCTGGTCCGCCAGTCCGACATTGACGTCAAAAGGCCGTCCCGGTGTCGAATACCTGCGGAAGTCCATCCAGCCGAGGGCACCCAGCCGGTAGTTCATGCAGACGTAGACCACGTCCCCGTGCTTCACCAGATTCCGGCCGTCGTAGGCCGGGGACGACGCCGCGCCGATGGTGAATGCTCCGCCGTAGAAGTACACCAGGACGGGGCGGGGCGGCGCGTTATGCAACGGGGCCGTGACATTGATGGTGAGGCAGTCCTCGTCCATGGGTGTCTTCCGGCCGGCACCCATGGACGGCAGGCCGCGTTCCTGCGGCGGGACCGGGCCGTAATGGGCGGCGTCCAGCGTCCCTTTCCAGGGCTGCACGGGCCGGGGCCTGCGCAGCCGCGCCTCCCCGGTCGGCGGCGCTGCGTACGGGATTCCCCGCCACGTCCGCACGCCGTCGGCAAGTGTCCCCCGCACCGTTCCCTCCGACGTCTGCACAGTGAGGTCCGGCGGTGCCGTAGTTGTTGCCACAGTGTTCCTTCCGAGGTTTAGGCGCCCTGCGCGATCATAAGCACGCCCCGGAGCCCGCCGCCATCCCTGCGGTGCTATTCGCCGCCGTCAGCTAAGCCCTCGGCGGACGCCGGGCGGAATCCCGGCAAAAAAAGGACAGCATGCTTATGGTGGAAGAACCGCTATCAACTGAAGGAGTGCAATATGTCCCGCATCGCCATTATCGGAGGCCACGGAAAAGTAGCCCTGCACCTGGCCCGCCGGCTCAGCGACAAGGGCCACAGCGTCACCTCGCTCTTCCGCAACCCGGACCACGCAGCCGAAGTTGAACAGACCGGCGCAGCGGCCGTGGTGGCCGACGTCGAAAACCTCTCCACGGAGCAGATCACGGAACTGCTCCGCGGCCAGGACGCCGTCGTCTGGAGCGCCGGTGCCGGCGGCGGTACTCCCGAACGCACCTTTGCCGTGGACCGCGACGCCGCGATCCGTTCCATGGACGCCGCGGAAGCAGCCGGAGCGGACCGCTATGTGATGGTTTCCTACTTCGGTGCCGGCAAGGACCACGGTGTTCCCGAAGACGACGGCTTCTTTGCCTACGCAGAGGCCAAGGCCGACGCCGACGAGCACCTGCGTGCCAGCCGCCTGAACTGGACCATTCTCGGCCCCAGCGCGCTGACCCTGGATCCCGGCACGGGCCGGATTGAAACCGGCGCCGGTGTGGAGGGCGGATCCGTTTCGCGTGAGGACGTTGCCCACGTGGCGGCCGAAGTCCTCGAACGCCCCGAAACCGCCGGAAAAACCATCGAGTTCAACAACGGCTCGACGCCGGTGGCCGAAGCCCTGGACTCGCTCGCCTAACCCGTCCACCAACAGCAACGGCAGCCGCACCTGCGGCTGCCGTTGTTATGTCCCCGGCGTTAACCCGTGATCTTGTACTTTTCGCGGTCCGCGGCGTCGAGGACCTGCTGCTCCTCCACGCCCATGGCGCTGCCGCCGCGGCTCCGCGGCATCCACCACGCACCGGGTTCGGGCGTCACGGGGTAGGTATCGATGCAGTAATCAATTCCCTCCTGCAGTTCCTCCTGCAGCCGGCGGGTCTCTGCGACGACGTCGGCATCCTTTTCGATGCGCATGATTTCACCGACGTGCACGCGCACCGGGTTTTTCCAGGCGGCCTTGATGCTCAGGCCGTGCCCGCGGGTCAGCATGCGGTGGCCGCCCCAGACGGATACCGGAATGATCGGGACGCCGGCCTCGGCGGCCATGCGCACGGCGCCGGTCTTCAGCTGCCGCACGGTGAAGCTGCGGCTGACGCCTGCCTCGGGCAGGACCGCCAGGTAATCGCCGCCGCGCAGCTTTTCCACGGACTCCTTGTAGGCTGCTGCCCCGTCGGCACGGTCCACCACAATGTGCTCACACCAGTCGCAGACGGCCTTGACGAACTTCTTTTTGGTGGCCTTCTTGGTGACGAGGAACCGCATGTGGACCTTCAGCTTCCGCCACATCAGCAGCTCGGCAAACGCGAAGTCCAGGTACCCGAAGTGCGTGATGGCCACTACTGCCCCCTTGCCGGGGACGACGGCGCGGTTCAGGCCGCGGATGTCTTCGTGGGCGGGAAGGTTCTCCAGGCCGGAGGGGATCACGGGAACCCTGAAGAGGCTGCGGGCAGTGAGGCCCGTAAATACGATGCCTCGATAGACGAACTTGTTGGGGTTACGCTTTGCGGGCAACGTCGGCTCCTGAGTAGGGGGATTTCGGGGCAGGCAAAGGAATTCTACCGCGGCGGCGGACGGCAGCAGACCCGCCGGTCCGCGTCCCGGGCAAATGGCCGGACACCGCGGTCCGGGGCACCGGAACAGGCGACGGCAAATGGTTTGACGGTTATCTTTTAGCCATGGTGATACGCGGGAGGTTCGCTGGCAAAGGGTCTCCCGGCAGGGGACGCACCGTACCGCCCGCGACGGCGGATCCTGCAGCCCTCCGCGACGCGGAACTGGGCGACGTCGACTGGTTCGCACTTCCGGACGGTGCGGTCCGTTCGCGGTTCCCGGCCCCCAGCGGGCCGCTGGCTGCCGTGAGCATGGGAGACCCGGGCGGGCCTGCGGTGGTCCTCGTGCCCGGAGCCATGGGGTCAAAGGAGGACTTCTCGTTGATGCTGCCGGAGCTTGCAGCTGCAGGGTATTTCGCCTTCACCTTCGATCTTGCCGGCCAGTACGAATCCGCCGACGCCGGCCCGGAGCACCTGTGCCCGCCGCGCCCCCGGTACGACTACGCCCTGTTCACGGGCGATCTCGCGGCAGTGCTGTCCGCCTACGGCCCGGCCCACGTGGTCGGCTATTCCTTTGCCGGCATCGTTGCCCAGCTGACACTGCTCCAGCGGCCGGACCTGTTCCGCAGCATCACCCTGCTCGGCTGCCCGCCCCGGGGCGGGCAGAGTTTCCGCGGGGTGAGCCGCATCGGCTGGGCTTCTCCCCTGGTCGGAGACAGGATCAGTGCCGACCTGATTGTCTGGGGTGTGCAGCGCAATTTCATCCATGCGTCCCCCGGGCGGATGGCGCTGGTTGCCCACCGGTTCACGCTGACCCGGAAGGATTCGATCCGGGACATGGTGGGACTGATGCGCCATGCCCCGGACCTGCGGACCCCGCTGGCCGCTGCCGGCGTGCCGAAGTTCGTGGCCGTCGGCGAGCATGATGTCTGGCCCTTGCGGCTGCACCGGGACTTTGCCGCCGATATCGGTGCGTCGTTTGCCGCCTACGGCAGCGGGCACAGCCCCAGCGAGGAATCGCCCTACCAGTTCACGCGCGACCTGCTGCGCCTTTTCGGTTCCGCCGCCTGAAGCCGCGGAGCCGGTCCCGCCTGCGCCGGCACGGCGGCTCCTGCTCGAAGTCGACCCTTAAGGTGGCGTAGGCCATGGCCAGCCGCCGGCCCAGCCCCCGCCACGTACCAAACGGCCGGGCCGAGACACCCACGCGCAGGTCCCGGTCCCAGCGGACCCGCATCCCGGGACGGAGCTGGTAACAGAGGTCGAGGTCATCATGCACCCGGGGATTACCCCGGTGCACCCGGCCCCGCAAGCGGTTCCACATGCTGCGGTGCAGGCCGAAGTTGGAGCCGAAGAGGGGCGGATGTCCCAGCAGCAGGGTCATGGACCAGCGGTAGCCGCCGATGTAGAGGGTTTGGGCTATCCACCGGATCACCGGGCCGGAACCGTAGAACTCCCCCGGTCCGGTCACCGCGGTGTCTTCCCCCGCGGCGAGGAGGTCCGCCTCCAGCCGTGCCAGCCAGTGCGGCGGCGGCACCGAATCAGCGTCCAGCCGAGCCAGCCATTCCCCGCGCGCCTCATCAAAGCCGCGGAAGGTCGCGGAGGCAACCCCCACCTCCGGCTCGTAGATCCTGCGGACTCCCGCCGCCCGGCAGACATCCGGCGTCGCGTCGGTGCTGGCGTTGTCCACCACCAGCACCTCGTCCGGCGGCCGGGTCTGCCGGGCCACCGCCCGCAGGCAGGCGGCAAGCATGGCGGCGTCGTTATGGGAGGGGATCACCACTGTGATGGTCGACATCGCGTCCTGGCTGCCGGTTGTGCTGCCTGCCCTCCGATTCTGCCACCGCGTCCCTTCTCCGGCCATGGCACGGGCAGCGGGGACCGGCCGGACCAGCGAAGCGGGCAACGGTGCATCCCGGACCGTCCTTCGTCCAGCCCGCCGTCACGCGGCTTAACCCGCAGACATGCTGGGCCACATTCCTTGGCGGCGGGAAACCGGCCCAACTAGCGTTGCATAGCCGCGGCATCCTGCCGCGGAATCCTCTTTTCCCCTAGGAGCAGTTTCCATGCTTATTTCAGGCCTGCTGGTCGGGCTGGCGCTCGGGTTCGTTATGCAGCGCGGCAGATTCTGCGTCACCGGCGCCTTCCGGGACGTCTGGGTCACGCGCAATACCCGATGGCTCACCGCCTTCCTCGTGGTGGTGGCCGTGCAGAGCGTCGGCGTTTTCGCGCTGGACGCCGCAGGCATCATCACCCTGCAGGCCGAGGCATTTCCCTGGCTGGCCACCATCGTGGGCGGCTTCATCTTCGGTTTCGCCATCGTGCTGGCCGGCGGATGCGCCACCGGAACCTACTACCGCGCCGGCGAAGGCCTGGTCGGCAGCTGGCTCGCACTGATCTCCTACGCCCTGTTCGCCGCGGTCATGAAGACCGGTCCCCTGGCCGGCTTCAACACGGCCATGCGGTCCGTCACCGTGGAGCAGAGCAACTTCTACTCCGTCCTGGGAATCTCACCGTGGCTGCTGGTGGCGGTGCTCGTGGCGGCCGTGGCGCTGGCCGTCCGGCATCACCTGGCCAAGCCCAAATTCACAATGGCGGCCCTGCCGGCATCGAAGACCGGGTTGGCGCACCTTCTGTTTGAAAAGCCGTGGAACGCCTTCGCCACCGCCGTCGTCATCGGCCTTATCGCCACGGCTGCGTGGCCGCTGAGCTGGGCCACCGGCCGTGAGGACGGCCTGGGCATCACCACCCCGTCCTCCAAGCTGGTCAGCTACCTGGTGACCGGTGATGCGGAACTGGTGGACTGGGGCGTGTACCTGGTCATCGGCATCCTGCTCGGCTCCTTCATTGCAGCCAAGGGCAGCGGCGAATTCCGGGTCCGGGTGCCCGACGCCGCCACGGCAGTAAAGAGCCTCGGCGGCGGTGCCCTGATGGGCATCGGCGCAGCGCTGGCCGGCGGCTGCACCATCGGCAACGCAATGGTGCAGACTGCCCAGTTCACCTTCCAGGGCTGGACCGCGCTGATCTTCATGATCCTCGGCACCGGCGTCGCCGCGAAGCTCACCATCATGAACCGCCGGCCGGCGCCTGCCTCCGCACGCGTCCCCGCCGGCGTCTAATCCCCTCCAAGCTAGAAAAGGAAACACACCATGGCACAGGTCACCCTGGAAACCAACGGATCCGTCTGCCCCTTCCCCCTCGTGGAGGCCAAGCAGGCCATGACAACGCTGACGAACGGCGACGAACTCGTCATCCACTTTGACTGCACCCAGGCCACGGATGCGATTCCGCGCTGGGCAGCCGAGAGCGGCTACCCGGTCACGGATTTCTCCAAGCGCGGCCCGGCCGAGTGGTCGATCACGGTGCAGAAGGCCTAATCCTTCCGGCGGGCCCGGCTGGGCTGGACCCGGGGCGGCTCCCCCGGCATCTTCGGATAGTCCGGCGGGAAGGGCAGCTCGCCCAGCCCGTTGGCGAGGTCCCGCTCCCACCAGCCCAGCAGGACGTCGATGGACCCCGGCCGGGCGGCCATGTCCGCCCAGGGATCCCCTATAGTCCGCAGGCGCTCCGGAACCGTCTGCATGGTGAAGTCTGCAGGATGCACCCGCTCCAGCTCCTCCCACGCGACGGGGCAGGAGACGGGTGCGTTCGGGAGTGCCCGGGGGCTGTAGGCGCCGGCCATGGTGCGGTCACGGTTGGCCTGGTTGAAGTCCACGAACACGCGTTCGCCGCGTTCTTCCTTCCACCAGGCCGTGGTCACCTTGTCCGGCATCCGGCGCTCCACCTCCCGGGCCGCGGCGATGACGGCGTGCCGGACGTCCAGGAATTCATAGTCCGACCGGATCGGGGCGAACAGGTGGATGCCGCGGTTGCCCGAGGTCTTGATGAACGCCTCCAATCCGGCCTCGGCCAGGATGGACCGCAGTTCCTGGGCCGGCCGGACGGCGTCGTCGAAGTCCGTGCCCGGCTGGGGATCCAGGTCAATGCGCAGCTGGTCCGGGTTGTCCGTGTTGTCCGCCCGCGAGGGCCAGGGATGGAACACCACCGTGTTCATCTGCGCGGCCCACACCGCGGCGGCCGGCTCGTCCAGCACCACCTGCGGGTGCGACCGGGCGCTGGGGTACGTGACGGTGACCGAGCGCATCCAGTCCGGCATGCCGCGCGGCGGGTTCTTGGAGAAAAAGACTTCCCCGCCGATGCCCTCCGGGAACCGCTCCAGCGAGACGGGCCGCCCGCCGTTGGCCCGGATGAAAGCATCACCGACTTCCGCGAAATAACGGGCCAGATCCAGTTTGGTGATGCCGGGATCAGGCCAGATGACCCGGCCGGGGCTGGAGATGCGGACCTGCCGATCCCCTTCCGGGCCGGGGACGGTCAGGGTGGTTTCCTCGCGTGCCATGGTGCTGCTTTCCCTTGACGGAGCCGTGTGGGAAAGAGGTTACCGTGTCAGCCGGCCGGAACACCCGGGGGCTTACTCCACCGGTGTGCCGGGGCGGTAGTTCTTCCGGCCGTGCACAAAGTAGTAGAGCACGGTGGACGCCAGCAGGACGGCGGCGAGCACCCAGTACATTCCGTGGAAGCCCGTGAACGGCAGGAGCGCACCCAGCAGCAGCGGGCCGAGGCCCACGCCCGCGTCCATCAGGATGAAGAAGGTGGAGGTGGCCAGGCCGATCCTGGCAGCCGGCGCCATGCTCACGGCAATCGCCTGGGCACACGGCATCAGGGCACCGAAACCGAAGCCCACGAAGATTCCGGCCGCCGCCATCACCATGTCATTCGGGGCGTAGGCCAGGAGGGCCAGGCCGACGGCAAAGGACACCAGGGTCGGGTAGACCACGGCGTTGTCGCCGTGCCGGTCCTGGATGCGTCCTACGAAGAGCCGCGAGACCAGCACAACGCCGGCGTAGACCACAAAGAAGAGGCTGGCGCCGAGCGCCAGGCCTTCGCTCTGCGCGTAGGAGTTGAGGAAGGACAGGATGCCTGCGTACGCCGCACCGGCAATGAACATCACCGAGGCGATGGCAAGTGCGGACGGATCGATGATGTCCGTCAGGTGCATCCGCCACTTGTTCTTCTGTTCCTCGGGGCCGGGTATGCGTTCAGGCAGCCGCAGCACCAGGGAGAGCGCCAGGGCGACGGCGGCACAGCCGGCGGCGAACAGGAACAGGGCGCGGTAGCTGACGGAGTTCACCAGGAACACGGCCAGGAAGGGGCCGATTGCCGTGGCCAGGGTGGTGGAGATACCGAAATAGCCGGTTCCCTCACCGCGCCGGTGTACGGGAATGAGCCCCATGACCGAGGCGGAGATACTCGTACTCGCCGCACCGAAGGCCATGCCGTGCAGTATCCGCACGGCCAGCAGCAGAGCCAGGTTCGAGGCCGGAATGTAGAGCAGCGAAGCGGCCACGAAGACCGCGAGGCTGATCACCAGCAGGCGTCGGCGTCCTACGAAGTCCAGGAACTTACCCGCAAACACGCGCGCCGCGAGGGCGCCGAGGACGAAGGACCCGGAGGCGAATCCGGCCGCGCCGTCCGAGGCGGCGAACTCCTGCACCGCGTAAAGCGCCATGGTGGTCATCAACAGATAAAACACCAGTGAAATAAAGAGATTGGTGATGATCGCCAGCACAAATCCCCTGGTCCATAATTTCGAACCGCTGCCAGCCACTGCTCACTCCTGTTTGTCGACATCTGCCGCCCCATATTGAAAGGCTGCCTAACAATTCTACGCGCAGCCGGACGCGGCTAGGGCGCGCAAAGCAGCGCCGCTTTTCGTGATCCCGGGCACATTCCTTTTCGTGATGATGCTGCTGGGGTGCATGGGAACCCAGGCGCCACTTCCGTAACCGCGCCTGTTTTTTCGGCCCCGAACAGCGGAGGGGAAGCCCCCGGAGTGCTGTTCCCTGGTGCCCCTGTTACCCACGGGATTACAGGGATTTCACCTGCACATTGTCCGAAGTTGGGATGGGCCGGCGAACCTTGTTAAAATCGAGTTGAATGTTGTGCGAAGTGGCAGGTGACGGGCAAATCGAGTAGCATACCGCGCCCCCGATCACACGCCCAAGAGAAGCAGATCACATAATGGTTATCCAACCGTAACTATCCAGTACGGTTATACCCATGCCGCTTTCTGATGCGGCTCCCCCGGGCTTGTTACCTAGCTCTGCCGCTGGTCCCGGGGTCCACAGATCGCACAACCACGGCAGAGGCGGGGGAACCATTTACGGGTTCCTTGAATCCTTGGGGTTAAGCCGACCGGTTTCCACCGGCGGCCGGGTGTCTCCCATCCGAATCCGACAGCTCACCTCGCAGGTATCGGGAGAGGTTATTACATGACTTTCAACAAGACTCGTGGACGCCACCGCGCCGAGAACATCGACGCCCGCACCACCATCGCACAGGCCGTTGCAGGCCGCGGCCGCACCATCGGAAGCACCGCTGCTGTAGTAGTGGCCGGTTCCGGCCTCATGCTCGGCATGGCTGCTCCGGCCTCCGCCGGTGTTGTCGCCAACGACAACTACACCCCTGCACAGGCTGTTGCTCCGGTTGCCCCGGCCGCTCCCGTTGCTGCCGCTCCGGCCGCTGCCCCCGCAGCTGCTGCCGCCACCCACACCGTGGTCTCCGGTGACACCCTGGGCCAGATCTCCGCCGCTTACGGCGTCGGCCTGGACACCCTGCTGTCCCTGAACGGCCTGTCCCTGGCCTCAGTGATCTACCCCGGTGATGTCATCACCGTTGCCGGCGAGGCCGCTCCGGCGATTGCCGCTGCACCCGCTGCGTCCTACGCACCGGTTGCCGCACCGGCCGCCGCAGCCGCACCGGCTGAGGCCGCCAACCTCGGCGTCGTCACCACGCAGGGAACGTCATTCTCCGCTCCCGCTGCCTCCGGCACCAACGCCATCATGCTGGCTTCGGCTCAGTCGCAGCTGGGCGCAGCCCAGGACTGCACCGTGCTGGTTGAGGTTGCCCTGCGCGCCGCAGGCCACAACGTGGGAGACCTCGGTCCCGCACAGCTGGCCGCCTACGGCACCCAGGTCTCCACCCCGGAGCCCGGTGACATGGTCTTCTACGCCGACGGCGGCATGGGCCTGGCCCACATTGCCATCTACGTAGGCAACGGCGAAGCCATCCACAGCGGCTGGAACGGCAACCAGACGGTTGTCCAGTCCGTCAACGTCGGCTCCGGCCCCGTGTTCTACCGCGCATAAGGCTTCCTAGCCCCAACGTGCAAAGATGAGCGCCCGCCCCCGTTAGGGGCCGGGCGCTCATTGCGTTAACGGGCAGGCCCTGCACCGGCAGAGTCAGGGCACAAACCGGTACCCCATGCCGTGTTCGGTCAGCAGGTGCGCCGGAGCAGCCGGGTCACTCTCCAGTTTCCGCCGCAGCTGCCCGATGTACAGGCGCAGGTAGCCGGAGTCCGTGGTGCCCGGACCCCAGACATTGGTCAACAGCGTCTGCTGGGTGATCAGCATCCCCGGATGGGCGAGCAGCTCCGCCAGGAACCGCCACTCGGTGGGGGTGAGGCGGATGTCCGAGCCGTCGTCGAGCCGGGCGATCCGCCGCGCCGCCAGATCCACCCGCACCGCCCCGAAAGTGATTTCGCTGGGCCCCGCCGTGGACGGGGACCGGCGCGACAACGCACGGATCCGGGCCAGCAGTTCTTCGGTGGAGAAGGGCTTCGTGACGTAGTCGTCCGCTCCGAGGTCCAGTGCCCGGACCTTGTCCGCCGGATCGATCCGACCGGACACCACCAGGATCGGCACGGCACTCCAGCCGCGCACGGCTTCAATGACGTCCATCCCGCTCAGTCCCGGCATGCCCAGGTCCAGCACCAGCAGGTCCGGATGGGTGTCCACCGCCTTACGGATGGCGGCGCTTCCGCTTTCCGCGGTCACCACCTCGTATCCGTACGCGCTCAGGGTGATCCGCAGTGCCCGGAGGATCTGTACGTCGTCGTCGGCGACCAGGATCTTCATCCTGCCACCGCCGACAGTCCGCCCGCGGGGATGCGGGGTGCGGCAACCGGCAGTGAGAGGACCATGGTCAGTCCGCCGCCGGGGGTGTCTTCAGTTTCCAGTGTTCCGCCCATTCCTTCCGTAAATCCCTTGGCCAGGGCCAGCCCGAGGCCGAGCCCGGTGGAGTTGTCGATGTCCCCCAGCCGCTGGAACGGAACAAAAATTTCCCCCCGCCGCTGTTCGGGAACGCCCGGTCCTGAGTCTATGACGCGGATTTCCACCCGCCCGGCGAACTCACTGACCGACAGCACGCATCTGATTCCTTCCGGGCTGAAGCGCACCGCGTTGGCCAGCAGGTTGACCAGCACCCGCTGCAGGAGCACAGGATCGGCCAGGACCACGCGCGGTGCAGCAGGGATTTCGAGTTCCACCTCCGCCGGGCCCAGTTCCAGCTCCTCGAGCGCCGGCAGCACCGCATCGGCGACGTTCAGCGGCTCCAGGCTCACCCCGACGACGCCGGCCTGCAGCCTGCTGACGTCCAGCAGGCTGGTGACTAGTCCGGACAGGGAGGCGAGGGATTCCTCGGCGGTGGCCAGCAGTTCGTTCCGGTCCTGCTCGGACCAGGTGACGTCCGTCGCCCGCAGGCTGGTGACGGCGGCCGTTGCGGCCGTGAGCGGACGGCGCAGGTCATGCCCGACGGCGGCCAGCAGCGCCGTGCGGACCTTGTCCGCTTCAGCCAGCGAGCCCAGTCCCCGAGCGGTTTCGGTCAGTTCCCGGTGCTCCAGCGCTGCCTCCAGCTGGGCGGTAATGACCGCCAGCAGGCGCCGGTCCGACGCCGCCAGTTCGCGGCCCCACAAATCCAGGAAGCAACGCTCCCCGACCGGCAACCGGGTGAAGGCCGGGTCGTCGGGCGTGACGGACGCCGGCCAGTCGCCGTCGGCGTACAGGTCTTCGCCCTCGGACCGCATGCGTGCGGCGCTGACGTTGAAGGCCTCGCGGGTCCGGCTCACCAGGGCACCCAGTGCGTCCTCCCCGCGCAGCACGCTGCCGGCCACCGAGGCCAGCAGTTCGGATTCCGACGCCGAGCGCCGGGCGGTTCGGGCCCGCCGGGCGGCGGCATCCACCACGTAACTCACGAGCATGGCGTTGACGATGTATAGCCCCAGCGCCAGCATGTGGGACGGGGTGGCCACGGTGACGGTATAGAGCGGAGAAATGAAGAAGAAATCCAGGGTCAGGCCCGAGAGCAGGGCGGCGAACAGCGCCGGCCAGATGCCGCCGACGAGGGCCACCAGGATCACCAGGAGCTGGTAGCTGAGCACGTCGCCGGTGATGGTTTCGGCGCTGCGCACGGACACCAGCCCGGCGGTGAGCAGCGGCCCGCCCACCAGGGCGAAGCCGAAGCCGAGCAGGCGCCGGCGCACCGAGAGGGCACTGCCGAAATGCGGCAGCACCAGGGTGCGGGCGGCCGCCGAGTGGGAGACCATGTGCACGTCGATGTCCCCGGACTCCCGGATAACCGTGGCCCCGATTCCCGGCCCGGACAGCAGTGCCGCGATCCGGGGGCGCCGGCTGACACCCACCACCAGCTGGGTGGCGTTGACGCTGCGGGCAAAGTCCACCAGCGCCCGCGGAACGTCGTTTCCCACCACCTGGTGGAAGCTGCCGCCGAGCTTCTCCACCAGGAGCCGCTGCGAAGCCAGCTCCCCCGGTTCCGGTCCGCGCAGTCCGTCGGCGCCGGAGACGTGCACGGCCAGCAGCTTACCGCCGGCGGACCGGGCTGCAATACGTGCTCCGCGGCGCAGCAGGGTGCGACCCTCGGGGCCGCCGGTGAGCGCCACCACCACCCGCTCCCGTGCCTCCCATTTGCGGCTGATGCCATGCTCTTCGCGGTAGCGGTTCAGCGCCGAGTCCACTTCGTCGGCCAGCCACAACAGGGCCAGCTCGCGCAGGGCCGTCAGGTTTCCGAGGCGGAAATAGTTGGACAGGGCGGCGTCGACCCGTTCGGCGGGGTAAATGACGCCGTCGGCCAGGCGGCCCCGTAGCGACTGCGGAGTGAGGTCCACCAGCTCCACCTGTTCGGCGCCGCGCAGGACGGCGTCCGGCACGGTTTCGGCCTGCAGAGTGCCGGTGATCTGCTCGATCACGTCGTTCAAGGAGTCAATATGCTGGATGTTCACGGTGGACAGGACGTTGATCCCGGCGTCAAGCAGGGCCTGCACGTCCTGCCACCGCTTTTCGTGCTTTCCCCCGGGCACGTTGGTATGGGCGAGTTCGTCCACCAGCGCATATTCGGGCGCCCGCGCCAGGACCGCGGGCAGGTCCATCTCCTGCAGTTCCAGCCCCCGGTGCCGCAGGACCGCGCGCGGGATAGTCTCCAGGCCCTCGGCCACGGCGGCCGTCCCGGCGCGTCCGTGCGTTTCCACCAGCGCGACGACGACGTCGGATCCCTCGTCCCGGAGGCGGCGCCCCTCTTCGAGCATGGCGTAGGTTTTGCCCACACCGGGTGCCGCCCCCAGAAAAACCCTTAGCTGTCCTCGCGTCATGGACTAAGTGTCCAGCTCCGCCAGCGAAATGTTCAAAAGCAACACGTTGACGGTGCTGCTGCCGAGAATTCCGGCGAACGGGGCCTGCGTGGCGTCGTCGACCAGGGCAGAGACCTGCTCCGGTTCCAGGCCGCGTTCCCGCGCCACCCGGTCCACCTGCATCCGGGCGTATTCGGGGCTGATGTGCGGATCCAGCCCCGAACCCGATGCCGTGACGGCATCGGCGGGGACATCTTCCGGAGCCACACCTTCCAGCTCTGCCACGGTCCCCCGGCGCTCCGCCACGGCGGCGGCCAGGTCCTCGCTCAGGGGGCCGAGGTTGGAACCGCTGGAGGCCCCGCCGTCGTACCCGTCGCCGGCCGCGGAGGGCCGGGACTGGAACCACTGGGGCAGGGCCGCGCCGTCGGCGTCCGTGAAGGACTGGCCGATCAGCTCCGAACCCACGTCGCTGCCGCCGCTGCTGACCATCGAGCCGTTGGCCCGGCCGTGCAGTGCGGCCTGGCCGATTCCGGCCACTGCCAGCGGATATCCGACGCCGAGCACGAGCGTGAGCACCGCCAGGACGCGGAGGGAGACGCCAAGCTGGCGCATGCTGCTGCGGACGGGGTTCATTTCCTGCTCCTTGTAAGGGACGTGCTGCGTTTGATGAGGTGGATGCGGATGATGGATGCCATGTCAGAACCCCGGGATCAGGCTGATCAGGAGGTCGATGAGCTTGATCCCGATGAACGGAGCAATCACTCCGCCCACCCCGTAGATCAGCAGGTTGCGGCTGAGGATCGAGGAGGATCCGGCGGCCCGGTACTTCACGCCGCGCAGCGCCAGCGGAATCAGTGCCACGATGATTACCGCGTTGAAGATCACCGCGGAGAGGATGGCCGAGGCCGGCGAATGCAGCTGCATCAGGTTCAGCGCGGCCAGGCCCGGGAAGACGCCTACGAACATGGCCGGGATGATGGCGAAGTACTTGGCAATGTCGTTGGCGATGGAGAAGGTGGTCAGCGCGCCGCGGGTGATGAGCAGCTGTTTGCCGATGCCGACGATGTCGATCAGCTTGGTGGGGTCCGAGTCCAGGTCCACCATGTTGCCGGCTTCCTTGGCCGCGGAGGTGCCGGTGTTCATGGCCACCCCGACGTCGGCCTGGGCCAGTGCCGGGGCGTCGTTGGTGCCGTCACCGGTCATCGCCACCAGGTGCCCGCCGGCCTGTTCGCGGCGGATCAGGGCCATCTTGTCTTCGGGGGTGGCTTCGGCGAGGAAGTCGTCCACTCCCGCCTCGGCGGCAATGGCCTTGGCGGTGTACGGGTTGTCGCCGGTGATCATGACGGTGCGGATGCCCATGGCCCGCAGCTGGGTGAAGCGTTCCTTCAGACCCTCCTTAACCACGTCCTTGAGGTGGACGACGCCGAGCACCCGGGTGCCGCCGTCGGCGTCCCGGACCGCCACCAGCAGCGGAGTGCCGCCCCCGGTGGAGATCTTCTTGACCTGGTCCTCGACGGCCATCAGGACGTCCACCTCTATTCCGCCGGATTCGGCGGTCCAGTCCAGGATGGCCGAGGACGCTCCCTTGCGGATCTTCGCTCCGTCGGGGAAGTCCATGCCGCTCATCCTCGTCTGGGCAGTGAACGGCACACTCACGGAGCCCGCCGGCGGTTCCGGCCGGCAGCCCTTCGCGGCAGCCAGCTCCACCACCGACTTGCCCTCCGGGGTGGGATCACCGAAGGAGGACAGCACGGCGGCGTCGATCAGGTCGGTGCTCTCGGTGCCGTTGATCGGGATGAACCCGGCGGCCTGGCGGTTGCCGTACGTGATGGTGCCCGTTTTATCGAGCAGCAGCGTGGTGACGTCACCGGCGGCCTCCACGGCGCGGCCGGACATGGCCAGGACATTGCGCTGGACCAGGCGGTCCATGCCGGCAATGCCGATGGCGGAAAGCAGCGCGCCGATGGTCGTGGGGATCAGGCAGACCAGCAGGGCCACCAGGACCGGGATGCTGACCGTGGCAGACGAGTAGCCGGCCAGCGGGTTGAGCGTCAGCACCACCACGATGAAGACCAGGGACAGGGTGGCCAGGAGAATATTCAGCGCAATCTCGTTGGGCGTCTTCTGCCGTGCGGCACCTTCGACGAGCCGGATCATCCGGTCCACGAAGGTTTCACCGGGTTTGCTGGTGATCCGGACAACTATCCGGTCCGACAGGACGCGGGTGCCGCCGGTGACGGCCGAGCGGTCGCCGCCGGATTCGCGGACCACCGGGGCGGATTCGCCGGTGATTGCCGATTCGTCCACCGAGGCAATGCCGTCAATGATGTCGCCGTCGCCGGGAATGATCTGCCCGGCTACGACCACCACCACGTCGTCCAGGCCCAGATCGGCCGAGGGGACCTCTGAGACGGCGGCCCCGAGGGCGGCGGGATCACGGCCGGAGTCGTAGCCCTCCACCCGGTAGGCGGTGGTGGTGGCCCGGCTGTTGCGCAGGCTGGCAGCCTGCGCCTTGCCGCGGCCCTCGGCCACCGCTTCAGCGAGGTTGGCGAAAATGACGGTGGCCCAGAGCCAGCCGGCGATCAGCCAGGAGAACGCGCCGGGAACGGGGGTGCCGCCGGAATCCTGCGGACCGCCGAGGAAGGGTTCGGCGACGGCGATTGCAGTGATCAGGACGGCTCCGATTTCGACAATGAACATCACCGGGGTGCGGACCATCAGCCGCGGGTCCATTTTCCGGAAGGCTCCGGGCAGGGCGGCGGCCAGCGATCCAGCGGTGATGCCGCGGGCGGCAGGAGCCGGTGCCGGGGCCGCTTCGGACTCCAGGGGTTTGGTAAGTGTGGACATGGTTATTGCAGTCCTTCCGCCAGGGGACCCAGCGCGAGTACGGGAAAGAAGGTCAGGGCGGTCACGATCACGGTGACGCCGCACAGCAGCGTCACGGACTGCGGCCGGTGGGTGGGCAGGGTGCCGGCCGAGGCGGGGACCTTGCCCTGCTCGGCAAAGGCTCCGGCCAGGGCGATCACGAAGATCATCGGCAGGAAGCGTCCCACGAGCATGGCCACGCCGAGTGCCGTGTTCAGCCACGGGGTGTTGGCCGTAAGCCCGGCGAACGCGGAGCCGTTGTTGTTGGCCGCGGACGTGAAGGCGTACAGGACCTCGCTGAACCCGTGGAGTCCGGTGTTCAGGATGGAGGTGCCCTCGATGTCGGCCCGGATGCCCGGGACCGCGAAGCTCAACGCAGTTCCCGCCAGGACCAGGGTCGGCATGGTGAGGATGTACAGGCTGGCGAGTTTGATTTCCTTCGGACCGATCTTCTTGCCGAGGTACTCCGGGGTGCGTCCCACCAGGAGGCCGGCCACGAAGGCGGTGATGATTGCCAGGATCAGCATGCCGTAGAGTCCGGAGCCGACGCCGCCGGGGGCGACTTCGCCGAGCATCATGTTCAGCATGGCCATCATGCCGCCCAGCGGGCTGAAGCTGTCATGCATGGCGTTCACCGCACCGGTGGATGTCAGGGTGCTGGTCGAGCCGAAGAGCGTGGACGCGGCGATGCCGAACCGCTGTTCCTTTCCTTCCATGGAACCGGCTGCACCGTCCGCGGCACCGAATTCGAAGGCCGTCATCGCGGCCAGCGACACCGTGAAGATTGCAGCCATGGCCGCCAGGATGGCGTACCCCTGCCGGCGGTCCCCCACCATGGTGCCGAACGTGCGGGGCAGGCTGAACGGGATAACGAGCATCAGGAAGATCTCCACCAGGTTGGTCCACCCGCTGGGATTCTCAAACGGATGGGCGGAGTTGGCGTTGAAGAAGCCGCCGCCGTTGGTGCCCAGCAGCTTGATGGCTTCCTGGGAGGCCACCGGCCCGCCGGGGATGGTAGAGGTGCCGCCGATGAGGTTGGTGACCGAGGTGAAGCCGTTGAAGTTCTGGATCACGCCGCCGATCATCAGCACCATCGCACCCAGGACTGCCCCGGGCAGCAGCAGCCGCAGCACGCCGCGGGTCAGGTCCACCCAGAAGTTGCCGATGGTGGATGAGTTGCGTCCGGCCAGGCCGCGGATCAATGCCACGGCCACGGCCAGTCCCACGGCTGCCGAGAGGAAGTTCTGCACAGCGAGGCCGAGCATCTGCACCGCGTAGCCCATGGTCACTTCCGGCGAGTAGGACTGCCAGTTGGTGTTGGCCACGAAGGACGCCGCCGTGTTGAAGGACAGGGCCTCGGGCACCGCCGGAAGTCCGAGCGAGCCCGGCAGCAGCGGCTGGACGCGCTGGAGCAGGTAGAGCAGGAGCATGCTCGCTCCGGAGAACACCAGGACGCCGCGCAGGTAGCTCTGCCAGGCCTGGCCGGAGGAACCGTCCACTCCGGCCAGGCGGTAGAAGCCGCGCTCCACGCGGAGGTGCTTTTCGGAGGAGTAGAGCCGGGCCATGTAGTCGCCGAGCGGCCGGTAGACCGCAGCAAGCAGGACCACCAGGCTAAGGGCCTGCGCAACCGTTACCCACCCGCCCATCAGAACCGCTCCGGGCGGATAAGAGCAACCAGGAGGTAGCCGGCGGCGGCCACCCCGAGGCAGAGCGCCAGGACGTTGAAAACGATCACAGCTTTTCCACCGCCCCGGCCATCAGGACAAACGCAGCGAAAAGCCCTGCGAAGCCCACCACAAATAGAACATCAAGCACGGGAATTGCCCCCAGCCGGTCAGCGTGCCGCCACTGGCAGCACGGGCACACCTTGTGCCGCATTCGATTAGATGCCTCCGCCGGCGCCCGGATGACCATCCTCACGTTTCCCTCACGCAGGGGTGCCAAACCCTTACGGAATGCATGTACCGGGCGTTTTATGACCTCGTCTTCCGGGTCTGCCCCGGAGCGCCGCCCGGGCCGGTATACACTGTAAACTGACGCCCACCGAAGGAACACACCTTGTCCCGGAACCTGCCCCTCAGCCCCGCTGCTATAGCTGCGGCCGCCGTCCGCATCGCTGACGCGGACGGTTTGGATGCGGTATCCATGCGCCGGGTGGCGGCTGAGTTCGGGGTTTCCGCCATGGCGCTCTACCGCCATGTGGCGGACCGCAGTGCCCTGCTGCTGCTGATGGCCGAGGCCGCGGCCGGGGATTACGCGCTCCTGCCGGGACGCGGCCTGGGCTGGCAGGAAACCCTCGAACATCTGGCCGACGCCCAATGGCGTGCCTTCACGGCGCACCCCTGGCTGCTGCGCATTGTCCTGACTCCGCGGCGGCTCGTGAACATGGCAACGCCGGCCGAGGTGGAACTGGTCCTTACCCGCCTGCGCTCCGCCGGCCTCAGTGAAGAAGACGGCTTTGACTGCCTGCTGGGCATCTCGGCGGCCGTGATCGGCACGGCTGCCATCACGACGGCGGCACATTCCGGGGCACCGGAGAAGTCCGGGCAGGCAGCAGCCGGGCATAGCCGCTGGACCGCGGACGATGCAGTGGAGCATCCGCAGGCAGCCCGGTTCCAGGCCCGGGGCATCAGCTATCCGGACTCGCGCCGGTCACTGGAGTTCTTCGTCGCGAACTTCATTGCCGGCGTCGAACAGAACCTCAACAAAGCTCCGGACGCTGACAAACCGTCCGGTTTTACGGAAGGAAGCAAATGAAACTGAACAACAAGACCGCGATCATCACCGGAGGCGCCGGCGGCATCGGCCAGGGCATTGTCCGGCGGTTCCTCGCCGAGGGCGCCAAGGTGGCAGTAGTGGACATCGACCAGGCGCAGGGCGACAAGCTCCTGGCCGATCTGGAGGGCAAGGGAGAGGTCATCTTCATTGCCAAGGACATCTCGCTGGCCGAAAACGCCGCAGCCATCGTGGCCGAAACCGTGGAGCGCTTCGGCGGCCTGGACATCCTGGTCAACAACGCGCACGCCTCCAAGCAGGCACCCATCATGGAAACCACGCCGGAGATCTGGGACCTGTCCTTCAACACGGGCACCATGGCGACCTTCCACCTGATGCGCGCCGCCTACCCGGAGCTGAAGAAGACCCGCGGCAGCATCATCAACTTCGGCTCCGGCGCCGGTATCAAGGGCCTGCCGAACCAGGTGGCCTACGCAGCGGCTAAGGAAGCCATCCGCGCCATCTCCCGCACCGCGGCCAATGAATGGGCCGTGGACGGCATCCGCGTGAACGTCGTCTCCCCCGTCGCGCTCACTCCCGGCATTGTCCAGTGGAGCAAGGCGTTCCCGGAGGCCTACCAGGAAGTTGTCGACGGCGTCCCGCTGGGCCGCCTGGGCGATCCCGAAACGGACATTGCCCCCATCGTCGTCTTCCTTGCCAGCGAGGATTCGCAGTACCTGACCGGCCAGACCCTCATGGCCGACGGCGGCACCATCAAGCTGTACTAGGCCAAGCTGTACTAAGACGCAGGGCCGAGAACGGCCCAGCCCAGCGCCTGCAGAGCCAGCCGCCCGCCCGTTCCGTCCAGCCCGCCTGCACCGGCGAGGACGTCCCGGGCGGCGGCCGGCACCTGCACGGTGACCGAGGTGTCCGCGAGGTTCATGGCCACGAAGAGCGAGTGGCCGGCGTCGTACACCTCGTAGACGAGCTGCTCGTTGGCCAGTGTGTGTACCCGGGTGCGGGCGGCATGCACCCAGTGGTGCCGGCGCCGCAGCCCGATCAGTTCCTGGTGCAGATGGTAGAGCGGCTGCCCGACCGCCGAGAGCTCGTCCGGCGAAGCGGGGAAGGACGGACGGATGTCGTCGTCTCCCCCGGCGCGGTCTTCCTTGATGCCGCGGTACCCCTGCTCGTCGCCGTAATAGACCACCGGAGTGCCCGGCAGGGTGAACAGGAGCACCAGCGCGTGTGCCAGCCTGCCGGAGGGGTCCAGCCGGCTGGCAATGCGGGTCACGTCATGGTTGCCGATGAACGTCAGCGGAACGAAGGTGTCCAGGAAGGTGTTGTGCCGCTCCAGTGCGGCCGCCAGTTCGTAGAAGTTCGCCTCGGCAAGGGAACTCCAGACCGCCTTCCACAGTTCATACTGGGTCACGGAATCCAGCTGGCCGGCGAGCACGTCCGCCGGATAGTCGCCGTGGATGTACTCCCCGACGAAATAAGCTTCGGGGAACTCGCTGCGCACATTGTCCAGCACGGCGGCCCAGAACGACGACGGCACGGCGTAGGCGGCATCCAGGCGCCAGCCGTCCGCGCCGCGGCGCAGCCAGTGCTTCATCACGTCGGCCACGAAGTCCGCCACGGCCGGCTCGGCGTGGTTCAGGGCAACCAGGTGGTGGTGGCCCTCGAAGTCCGCGTAGTCCGGTTCGGTCCCTGGTGTCCAGCCCTGCGGCCAGGTGATGCCGAACCAGTCCGCCGTCGCCGCCTCCGGGCCCTGCTCCAGCGCCTGCCGGAAGGGTGCGAAGGAGCGGCCGGTGTGGTTGAAGACGCCGTCCAGCAGGACCCGGATTCCGCGGGCGTGCGCCTGCGTCACCAGTTCGTCGAAATCTGCGTCGTCGCCCAGCCGAGGGTCGATGCGGTAGTAGTCCGTGGTGTCGTACCCGTGGGTCTCGGAGGCAAACACCGGCCCGAGGGCGAGCCCGGAGGCGCCCATCTCCACGAGGTAATCCAGCCACGGGACCAGCTTCGCCAGCCCGTGCTGCACGGGGGCCTGCTCCGGAAGAGCCGCCTTCTCGGCGCCGGCGAAGCCCAGCGGGTAGACCTGCCACCACACCACGTGATCCACCCAGTCCGGCGTCGTCATACGGTTTCTTCCCTTCGCGTGGTGGAGTAATGCCCCTTACAGTCTGCCATCAGCACGCTTACCTTCGGGAATTTCCTCCCGGCCGGCTGCGCTTAAAGCAGGAGAACCAACCGCAGAAAGAGAAGGACACCATGGCCTCAACAGCCGATGAAAACATCCAGCTTTCCACCCGGCAGCGGGTCATTGACTATGTGGCCCGCTACGGCCGGGTCCAGCCGCAGGACATTGCCGAGGAGTTTGACCTGGGCGGGGTGCAGACCCTGAATGTGCTGACCGAACTGGAAGAGATGGGTGCGCTCCGGCTGGTTTCCGGCGGCGACGGCGTTGCCGCCGTCCCCACCGGGCAGTCCCTGTGCGATCCCTACACCGGCACGTGCATCTAGCGCCCTAGCGCAGGCGGGCCGGGACCGAGGGGAAGTCCTTCGCCTCGTACAGCTTGGCGGCCGCGCTCATGTACTCGGTCCATTGCGCGCCGGCGATGGCGGAGCCGTCAACGTAGGAACGGGTCACGCCGTTGATCGACTGGTTGTTCAACGTGGAGTACGAGTTCCAGTTGCCCACCCAGGACGCGGTGGAAATGCCGGTGGTGTAGCCCACGGTCCAGGTCTGCTCGGACATGTCGGTGGTGCCGGTCTTGGCCGCTGCCGGAACGCCGATCGGGTGGATACTGCCCGGGGAGCCCTCGACCAGTTTCTGCAGCGGCTGCGTCACGGCAGCGGCCACGTCCGCACTGATGGCGCGGGTGCATTCCCCGCCGGCGACGTCGTAATCGTTGCCGGAGGCGTCAGTGACCTCCGTGATCGCGGTGGGTGTGCAGTACTCGCCGCCGCTGGCGAAGGTGGCATAGGCCGAGGCCATGGTCAGCGGAGAGACTTCCTGGCCGCCCAGGACGAAGGACGGGCTGGTGACCTCCAGCGGTTCCCCGTCGACGGCCCGGTGCACGCCCATGCTGGTGGCGGTATCGCGGATGTCGCAGAGGTCGAGCTGGGCTGCCTGGGCCACGGTGGCGGTGTTGACGGACTGCGTCAGGCCCTCGGCCACCGTCATTTTCTTTTCATAGCCCTCTGAGGCGTTCTTGAATTTCCATTCATCGAACTCCGCATTCGAGCCGAGGCAGCTGGCCTTCCAGTCGAAGCCGGCCGGGTAGGACGTACGCGTGGCGTCGATGGTGTCGCTGAGCTTGTGGCCGGCCGCCAACCAGGCGGCGGTGGTGAAAGGCTTCATGGTCGAGCCGGGCTGGAACCCGTAGGGGGTTCCACCCATGTCCGCGTCCACATTGAAGTTCAGCTGGGTTTTTCCGTTGCCAAGCTCCGGGGTGTACTCGGTGTTTTGTGCCATGGCCAGGATCTTGCCCGTGCCCGGTTCCACGGAGACGATGGCGGAGCCGGCGCCGGAGGCGTCCCCCACCGGAACCTGTGCCTCGATCTGCTTCTGAGCCTGCGACTGCAGCCGGGAGTCCAGCGTGGTCCTGATGGTCAGCCCGCCCCGGGCCAGGAGCTTGGCCCGGTCCTTGACGTCGGCACCGAAGGCCTCGGACTGCAGGACCGTCTGTTCCACATAGCTGCAGAAGTACTGGGCCATCTCGGCTCCGGTGCAGCCCGAGACCACTGTCTGCGGGTTCAGGTCCAGTCCGGAGGCCACTGCCTCGTCATACTCCGCCTGGCTGATCTTGTCGTTCTTCAGCATGGCGGCAAGCACGGTGTCCCGGCGCGCCTTCGTGGCTTCGGGGTTGGTGAACGGGTTGAAGCGGCTGGGTGACTGCACCATGCCGGCCAGCATGGCCGACTGCGCCGGTGTCAGTTCCGCGGCGGAGATGCCGAAGAAGCTGCGCGCGGCTGCTTCAACCCCGTAGGTCTGGCCGCTGAAGAGCACAATGTTCAGGTACCCCTCCAGGATTTCCTCCTTGGAGTACTCCTTTTCCACTGCCACGGCCAGCTTGGCTTCCCGGAGTTTGTCACCCAGGTCCTTG
Organism: Arthrobacter zhaoxinii; assembly: GCF_025244925.1. Lineage (NCBI taxonomy): Bacteria > Bacillati > Actinomycetota > Actinomycetes > Micrococcales > Micrococcaceae > Arthrobacter > Arthrobacter zhaoxinii. The sequence continues at coordinate 1,688,473 of NZ_CP104275.1, read as the reverse complement.
GTGCCGCTGAGCGTGAGGTCGCTGCCGCCCTTGCCGGAGGCGATGTCCCGGCTGATGAGCACGTTGTTGACGTACTGCATGGTCAGGGTTGAGGCGCCCTGCGTGTCCGAGCCGGACACGTTGGAGGCAACGGCGCGGGCAATGCCCTTGAAGTCGATGCCGTTGTGCTCATAGAAGCGCGCATCCTCAATGGAGACGATCGCATCCTGCATGCTCTGCGAGATCTCGTCCAGCTCTACCGGAACCCGGTTCTGGGCATAGAACGTGGCCAGCAGGACGCCGTCGGCGCTGTAGATCTTCGATCCCTGGTCCAGGGGGCCGGTTTCCAGCTCATCCGGCAGCTGGTCCAGCACTCCAACGGCCATATCCGTTCCCGTGGCCGCCACAGCAGCAATGGGAATCAGGGTGCCGGCTGCCAGCACGCCGGCAAGCACGCTGACGAGGAAGAACGCAACGAGCCGTCCGGGCACGGAGAGTTTCCGGAAGAATGAGGATGTGGGGGGACGCATTCGCCCAATTTATCGACACTGCCTGTGAGGCCTCTTGACCGTCCCTGTGCCGAAAGGTATAACGCGCGGATGTGTGCATGGCCTGCAGGACCCGCGAAATCCGCGCCGTTACTGGGAAGCGGAGCAGGCTTCTGGTCTGCGGCGGAGAACCCGACGGGCACGGGAGCCGTGTTACGCAGAGAATAAAATCACACGAAACCCGCATAGCAAAGGGAGGGGCCGCCGTCGAATATTCGACGGCGGCCCCTCCCCTGCGGTGAGGCGGGCGCCTCACATGAACGGCTCTTTAGGCGTCGACGACAATCGCGGTGATCGCCGGGGTGCGGTTGTAGAAGCGGCGCATCCAGTTGGCGACGGCGCGTTCAATGACGTCTTCGAGCTCCTCGCCCTTCGGTCCGCGGCCGGTGGCGGCGTTGGCCAGGGCCTTCTCCACCGCCTCCTCCGCCTTGCCCAGGTCCTCGGACTTGACGGTGAAGCCCTTGGTGAAGAACTCAGCCGGCTCGGCGATGGTGCCGGTGTCGGCATCGACCAGGGCCAGCACCGTTACGGCGCCTTCCTCGGCCAGCTGCATGCGTTCCTTCAAGGTTTCCTCGGTGGTGTGGCCGACGCTGTCGCCATCCACGAAGACCAGGTCCACCTGGTGCTTGCCGGAGATCGTTGCCCGGCCGCGGCGCAGGTCAACGGTCATGCCGTTTTCCGCGATGACGACGTCGCGTGCATCCATGCCGGTCTCCACCGCAATGGCTCCGTTGGCCTTGAGGTGGCGCCATTCGCCGTGCACCGGCATCACGTTGCGCGGCTTGACGATGTTGTAGCAGTAGGCGAGTTCGCCGGCGCTGGCGTGGCCGGAGACGTGCACCTTGGCGTTGCCCTTGTGCACCACGTTGGCGCCGATCTTGGTCAGGTTGTTGATGATGCCGTAGATGGCGTTCTCGTTACCCGGGATCAGCGAGCTGGCCAGCAGCACGGTGTCGCCCTCGTGGATGCGGATCTGGTGGTCCTTGTTGGCCATCCGGGACAGCGCGGCCATGGGCTCACCCTGCGAACCGGTGCAGATCAGCACCACCTTGTGGTCATCGGTGCGCTGCAGCGACTTGAAGTCCACCAAGATGCCCTTGGGGATGTTCAGGTAGCCCAGTTCCTCGGCGATGGTCATGTTGCGGATCATCGAGCGGCCCACGAAGGAGACCTTGCGGTTGTAGCGCGATGCCGCGTCGATGACCTGCTGGATGCGGTGGATGTGGCTGGCGAAGCTGGAAACGATGATGCGGCGCGGCGCGGTGCGGAACACCGTGTCGATGGCCGGGGCCAGTTCCTTTTCCGAGGCCATGAAGCCGGGAACCTCGGCGTTGGTGGAGTCGGTGAGGAACAGGTCCACGCCCTCCACGCCGAGCCGGGCGAAGCCGGTGAGGTCGGTGATGCGGCGGTCAAGCGGGAACTGGTCCATCTTGAAGTCGCCGGTGTGCAGCGCCATGCCGGCGGCCGTGCGGATGGCGATGGCCAGGCCGTCGGGGATGGAGTGGTTCACGGCGAGGAACTCAAGGTCGAAGCCGCCGATGGTGCGGCGGTCGCCTTCCTTGACCTGGATCAGCTTGGGCTTGATCCGGTGTTCCTTCAGCTTGGCTTCGATGAAGGCCAGGGTCAGCTTGGAGCCGACAATGGGGATATCGGAGCGCTCACGCAGCAGGTACGGCACGCCGCCGATGTGGTCTTCGTGGCCGTGCGTCAGGACCACGGCGACGACGTCCTGCAGACGGTCGCGGATGGCAGTGAAATCAGGCAGGATCAGGTTTACGCCCGGGTGTTCTTCTTCGGGGAAGAGCACGCCGCAGTCAACGATCAGCAGCTTGCCGTCGAATTCGAAAACGGTCATGTTCCTGCCGATTTCGCCAAGGCCGCCGAGGTTCATGACACGCATGGTTCCCTTGGCTAGTTCCCGGGGGGCTTTCAGGACGGCAGGTGTTCTATTCACGGATGAGGGTTCTTTCGTCGGGGATGGGATTTGCAGGTGGAACGGCAGCCGTACGGCGGCATTCCGGAAGTCTGTGGTGCGGCCAGAACAGGGCCGGCAGCTGTTGTGCTTCTTTCATTCTATTGACTTTTCCGGCGCGCCGGGGACACCGGGCTCTCCCGGAGAGTCTCAGGGTGCTTCGGCGGGGATCCTGCGGGTGATCGGCGGAGACGTGCGGGCGGCTTTCGGTGCTGCTTTTGCCGGCCCTCAGGCCCGCTGGAGCGCGTTCTTCTGCGACCGGTTGATCCCTGTGCTGCGGCCGCAGTTGGTGCAGGTAAACGCATAGCGGCGGCTGGTGGTGAAGATCGGGACGAAGAAGAGCGTCAGGCGGTTGGCACGTTCCTCCACCTGCTGCTCCGCGTAGACACCGCAGTACTGGCAGGTGGCGGGGCGGGAGAAGAGGGTGCGGAGCACGGTTTTGAATCCAATGAGCACGAACATCCGACCAGCCTACGTCCCGGGGGCAGGCCGGGGAACGGGGACACGCGGGCTTTACTAAGGTTGCTTAGCAATGATCGGGGTGGATATCTTTCCCGCATGGACGACCGTTCTCCGCGTTTGGACCCTCCGCACCTGGAGTATCTGCTGCCGCTGAAATGGAGCGCGGACACCGGTCTGGCTGAGTTGGCGGACTATCTGGACCTGCTCAGTGCGTATGTCCGGGTCCTGGTGGTGGACGGCTCCGGCGACGAGCTGTTTGCGGCACACGCCCGGGCCTTCCCTGCCGGCGTGGGCCACTACCGGCCCCGGCACCCCGAGTGCCGAAACGGCAAAGTCAACGGCGTCCTCACCGGCGTCGACATGGCCGAGGCTGAATACCTCGTGATTGCCGACGACGACGTCCGCTACACCCCGGAGCAGCTGGAAAGAATCTGCGCCCTCCTGGGGGATGCCGACGTCGTCCGTCCGCAGAACTACTTTGTTTCGCCGCCTCCCGTGCGCTCGTCGCTGCCGTCCTCCGTACCGTCTTCCGTGCGCCCTCGCCCTCCCCTGCCGTGGCACGCCCGGTGGGACACCGGCCGGACCCTGCTGAACCGTGCGTTCGGCGCCGACTACCCGGGAACGCTCGCGGTGCGGACAGAGGTGCTTCGGCGGACGGGCGGTTACAGCGGGGACGCATTGTTCGAGAATCTCGAGCTGTTGCGCACTGTCCGTGCGGCCGGCGGAACCGAGGTGCGCGCCGACGACCTGTTTGTTGCCCGGCTTCCCTCCTCCACGTCGCAGTTCTTCCGGCAGCGGGTACGCCAGGCCTATGACGATCTGGCCCAGCCTCTGCGGTTGGCTGCCGAGCTGTCTCTGCTCCCGGTGCTTTTGCGCAGCGCCCGCAGGCCTCGACGACTGGCGGCTCTTTCTGCTGCCGTTGCCGCAGCGGCCGAATTTGGACGCCGACGCAACGGCGGGCGGCAGGTGTTCGGGCCGACGTCGGCCCTTTGGGCTCCGTTGTGGATTCTCGAGCGGGCGGTGTGTGTCTGGCTCGCGGTGCAGTGGCGGCTGCGCGGCGGGGTGCCGTATTCCGGTGTGCGGCTGAAGACTGCAGCGCATTCGGTCCGCCGGATCCGACGGCGAATGCTGGGCTAAGCCCCTGGGTTCCTGCGAGCGCGTGCTGCGAGCGCTGCGGGGCTTGCTGCGGGGTTTGCTGCCGGGTTTATGGAGTACCTCTTAGTGGTGTTGGGGAGAGCAACTCACCGAGTCAGGGCCGTAGATCGCCTGGAGGTGTTTGGCTCGGGGGTTGGCCGGTTGCCTTGGTCGGGTTGTCTTGGTCAGGTGCGTGTCGCGGTTCCTGTCGCGCGTTGGTTTCGGTGCTGCGAGCGCGAGCGGACATTCCCTGCGCAAGGGCTCTCCAAGAGCAGGTTAGATCCGCGGGTCAGTACGCCCGGCCCACTCCTACGGAATAGCGCAGCGTGGAGCTCCACGGTTAACGGCGGGTCGAAGGAGTAGCCAGGCTGGATTTGGCCTCCCGCGCCGGGTTTGGCCTCCCGCACCGGGGATGGGATTCCCGGACCCGGCATGGGACTCCCCCGGGGCCCGGCAGGGCTCGGATTCAGCTGAAGTGCCGGCGGCCGCGGGCTCCGTGCCCCTGCACGCCGCACTCGCACCAGCGTCGGCAGCGGCGTCGGCGTCGGCGTCGGGCATCGTACCGGCAGGACCTCCCTGCGCCGTACTGGCGGGCGTCGGTCACCGTGCCGGCGGCGTCGTCGTCGGGCACCGTGCCCCTCTACACCGTGCAGATCACCGGATTCCTGCCCCAACACGGAACACCACCCTCGGCCGGCAAAAACAGGTAGTACATCGCGTATTTAGTTCCTTCCTCTTGCCGTCCGGGACCGATAAACTCGAACACATTTTCGAATATTCACCTTCTCAACGGCACTACGGACCGGACAGGTCCTGTGTCAGCAGCGCGCTGGTGAATACGTGGGTTGGCGCGCTCAGCGACGAGAGCGAGACCGAACCCGCACAGCAGCCTGATGCCGAACTCATCGACCGGATACGTGCCCTTGAGGAATTGAAGGCAGCGGCATCGGCGGCACAGGCCCGAGCGGCTGCGGCGTTCGATGCCTCCCAGCGCCGAAAGCAGGCACTGGCGGAAGTGCCAAAGGACAAGCAGGGCTGTGGAGTGGCGTCGCAGATCGCTTTGGCCCGGAGGGAATCGGCTAACCGCGGCGGCCGGCTGCTGGGGTTCGCCAAGGCGCTGACGCAGGAAATGCCCTGCACCCTGCAGGCGCTGAGTCAGGGAAAGATCAGCGAGTGGCGGGCAACATTGCTGGTGCGGGAGACGGCGTGCCTCAGCGTCGAGGACCGGCAGCGTGTTGACCGGGAGGTAGCAGGGAATCCGGAGTTGCTGGAGACTCTGGGTGATCGGCAGATCATCTCCCGCGCCAGAACGGCGGCCTACCGTCTGGACCCGCGGGCCGCCGTGAACCGGGCCGCGAAGGCCGCCTCGGAACGTTTCGTGTCCTGCCGTCCGGCTCCGGACACCATGACCTACCTGACAGGCCTGCTCCCAGTCGCCCAGGGTGTAGGTGTATATGCTGCCCTGTCGAAGGAGGCTGACCGGCTCACCGCTGCCGGGGACGGCCGCACCCGGGGACAGATCATGGCGGACACCCTTGTAGGACGGATTACCGGCCAGGGACACCCGGACTCGATGAAGGTGGAGGTCCAGCTGGTGATGACGGACCGGACACTGCTCGCCGGAGAGTCGGAACCGGCATTCGTTCCCGGGTACGGCCCGGTTCCGGCGCAGTGGGCACGGGATCTTGTCCGGAGCCGGAGAAACGGCAAGGGCAAGAGTCGGGGTCAGGACAAGGGCCAAGGTCGGGGCCAGGGTCAGGACCGGACTCAGGAGAAGGGCCAGCAGGAGAGCCAGACTAAACGTAAGCAAGGTCGGGGGCAGGACAGGAACGTCCAGACCTTCATTCGCAGGTTGTATGCGGCTCCCGAAACCGGTGAGCTGGTGGCCATGGACGCAAGGGCACGCCTGTTCCCGACTTCCCTTGGCCGCTTCATCGCCGCACGGGATCAGACCTGCCGGATGCCGTGGTGTGGCGCACCAATCCGGCACTTCGACCACATCCGCCCGCACAGCAGGGGTGGTCCCACCAAAGCCGAAAACGGGCAGGGACTTTGCGAGGCGTGCAACCATGCCAAGGAAGCCCCCGGCTGGTCGGCCGAGGTCATCAAACCTCCGGGCACTGGGGGCATAGCAGGGGCATTGGGTGGTAACGGTGCAACAGGGGCAATCGGTGCGCCCGGTGCAATAGGTCCAACCAGTGCAACGGGCTCAGCAGGCGGGCCCGGAGTGGTCGGATCACCCGAACACACCGTGGAGACCTCCACCCCCACCGGGCACACCTACCGATCCACCGCGCCACCCTTGGTAGGCACGCGACCCTTGGTAGGCACGCCGCCCTTGGTAGGCGCACCGGAGGACTTCTCCGCCGTTGTTGAACGGGTGATGGCCGACCTGGTTTGGGCAGCATAGGCTGGCTCCCCCGGCGCTCGCCGACCCGACTCTGCCCGCCGACCTGCCCACCACCCTGCGACCCTGCCGGCCTGGAACCTCCGCAGGCAGCAGGGGTGGCGGTCTGTCCCGGACAGCGGCCGCCGCCGGTAGGCTGGTGGAATGGCCAGATACTTTGACGTACACCCGGACAATCCGCAGCCCAGGGCCATCAGCCAGATTGTGAACCTGCTCGAATCCGGCGGTTTGATCGCCTACCCCACCGACTCCTGCTACGCACTCGGGGTACAGCTGGGCAACCGCGAAGGGCTGGAACGGATCCGCCAGATCCGCCAGCTGGACGACAAGCACCACTTCACCCTGGTCTGCCGGAACTTCGCCCAGCTGGGACAGTTCGTGCAGCTGGACAATTCGGTGTTCCGCAGCATTAAGGCCGCCACCCCCGGAAGCTACACCTTCATCCTGCCCGCGGTTAAGGAAGTCCCCAAGTGGCTGCTCCAGCCTAAGAAGCGGACCGTCGGCGTACGCATCCCGGACAACACAGTGGTGCAGTCGATCCTGGACAGCCTCGGCGAACCGCTGCTCTCCAGCACGCTGCTGCTGCCCGGCGACGAAGATCCGATGACGCAGGGCTGGGAAATCAAGGAACGGCTGGACCACCAGGTGGATGCCGTCATCGATTCCGGGTTCTGCGGCCCGGATCCGACCACCGTCATCGACTTCTCCGGTGATTCCCCCGTGATCGTCCGGCGCGGAACCGGAGATCCAGCACCCTTCGAATAACCCCTGCGGCCGGTGACCTTTTATCGGTCCCTGCGGTTGACTCCACCCTGGCGCGCACTGAGTCTGGCACGCGTCAGGGGGAACCATCGCTAGGCACTCGCAGGGGAATCCACATGAAGAAAACGGCCACAACACTATCAACGGCGATATTGAGCATCTGCGTCCTGGCGGGATGCGGCGTAGGTACCGGACTTCCGGGCACAATCGGCGGACCAAGCGATCCAGCCGATTATCCCGGGCCCACCAAGACCTCCACACCAACTCCCACCACGACGCCCACCGGTACGCCGACGCCGACGTCGACGTCGACATCACCCGCCCCGACGCCCACCCCGTCGCCCACGCACGACGAAGGCGACGGGCACGACGGCGACGACGGCGGCCAGGGCAACGACGACGCCGTCAACGTGATCCTGATGGTCGGCGACGGCATGGGCACCGCGCAGCGGGACGCCATCCGGCTGGCCTCGGTGGGACTGACCGGAGAGCTGGCCATGGATTCGCTTCCCGAAGTGGGACGGGTACACACCAACTCCGCGGACCCCGGCACGTTTATCACTGACTCGGCCGCCGCCGCCACGGCCATGGCCGCCGGGGTGAAGACCTACAACGGTGCCATCGGCGTGGACCTGGACCAGCAGCCGGTCACCACGGCCCTGGAAGTCGCCGAACGGCTCGGAAAGTCCTCCGGCCTGGTCACCACGGCACAGGTCACGGATGCAACTCCCGCTGCCTTCGGCTCGCACGTGCTGGACCGGGATGAGCAGAGCGCCATCGCCGCCCAGTACCTGCGAAGCTCCCGCCCGGAAGTAATCCTGGGCGGCGGCGAGGACTACTGGTACCCCGCGGGAGACCCGGGCCGGCTTCCCGACAACCCGGCAGAAGACGAGTCCGAGGAGAGCGCCGGCACCGAGGGCAACCTCGTGGAAGAGGCCCAGGAGCAGGGATACGAATATGTCTGGGACCTGCCCGGCCTGCAGGCGGCACAGGGCGACATGCTGCTCGGACTGTTCGCCAACGAGGAAATGTTCCAATACGGAGACGACGTGGACGACGTCTACAACCCCACGGTTCCGCTGACCGAAATGACCCGGAAAGCCATTGACGTCCTGAACGGCAACCAGGACGACAACGGCTTCTTCCTGATGGTCGAGGAAGAAGGCATTGACGCGATGAGCCACGTCAACAACGGGGCGCTGACCATTGAGTCCGGCATCGAGTTCGACCGTTCCGTGACCCTGGCCAAGGAGTTCGCCGAGCAGGACGGGAACACCCTGCTGATCACCGTGGGCGACCACCAGACCGGCGGCATGACCATCGAACCCCTGGGCGACGACTCCAACCCGGACAGCCCCGTTCAGGAAGGACCGTTCGACGTCGCAGGCTCGGACCAGCAGTTCCAGATTGACTGGACCACAGGCGGCCACACGGGCGACGACGTCCCGCTGACCGCCATGGGGCCGGGCGCGGAAATGCTGACCGGCGTCTACGAGAACACCCGCATCTTCGACGTGATGGTCTCCGTCATGCGCTCCGGCACGGACCGCGACTTTGACCTCCAGTCCCACCGCGGCGGCCGGGGTGAAGTAACCGAAGAATCCCTGGCCGCTTTCGCGCACTCGCTGGAACTCGGCGTCACCACCTTGGAACTGGATGCCCATCTGACCGAGGACGGCCGGGTGATTGTCTGGCATGACGACATCATCCTGGACACGAAGTGCGCCGACACCGCGCCTGCGGTGGCCGGGGATCCGGAATATCCGTATGTGGGCGACCGCGTGGCGGACCTGAGCCTTGTGCAGCTCCAGACCCTGAACTGCGGCTACCAGCCGTTGCCGGGCTACCCGGAGCAGGATGTCGCGGAGGGCAACCGGATTGCGGAGCTGAGCGATGTCTATCGCCTCGCCCGGGAGTACCGGGCCCGCAAAATCCAGTTCAATGTCGAAACCAAGGTCGAGGATGGCCAGGCCGGCGGACCGCGCAGCGTCGCCCTGACCGAGGCAGTGGTGGACGTGGTCCGCGATGCGAACCGGGAGCGCCGCACCACCATCCAGTCCTTTGACTGGTCCACCCTGAACCTGCTCGAGCGGATCGCCCCGGAACTGACACGGGTGGCGCTGGCCGGCACCGCGGAGGATCTCGGCGTTGGCCAGCCCGGAGCTGCCCCGGAGCTGGGCGGAATCGACATTGACGACTTCGGCGGTTCCGTGGTCCGTGCCGCCCATGCCCAGGGCTATGACGTACTTTCCCCCGTTTTCACCACCGTCACGGCGGAGATGGTGGCCGACGCGCACAACCTCGGCATGACGGTGATTCCCTATACCGTCAACGAGGTGGCCGACATGCACCGGCTCATTGACCTGGGCGTGGACGGGATCATCACTGACTACCCCACCAGGCTGCGAGCAGTGATGGCGGAGCGGGGCTTCGATCTGCCCCGGGCCTACCAGCGCTAAGCCCCACCGCGCGGCACCGTGCCGGGACCACAGCATCGGTCCCGGCACGGTGGCCCGTTTCGGCACGCAGCAAGTACCAATGGCATGCTGAAGGGATGCCCGGTCTCTATGTTCTTCCTTCCAGCTGGCTGCTCGACGCGACCCCGGAGGCGGTCTGGGAAACCGTTGCCAGCCCGGAGATGAGCTGGCCCCGCTGGTGGCCGGGGTGCACGCTGCAGGACCTTGCCACCGACCCGTCCGCCGACGCCGCGGATCCGGTCACCCGGCTGCTCGGCACCACCGTCCGCCTGCAGTTCCGCGCCTCCCTGGGCTACCGGCTGTCCATCACTGTCCATCCCACCTCTGCGGCCCGCCCCCGGATCATAGAGTTCGACGCCGGCGGCGACTTGGCCGGCACCGGACGGATCCGTCTGTTCCCCGTCACGGCCCCTGCTCCGGGCGTACCGGCGCAGACCAGGATGGACATTGACTGGCGGGTCCGGCCCACCCGGCGCTGGATGCGTGCGCTCACTCCGGTGGCCCGGCCGGTCTTCACAGCAGCCCACGCTCTGCTGATGCGGCAGGGCGAACGCGGCCTGCGCCGCGAACTGGCTCAGGCCACCCGCCGCGGACGGCCGAACAGCGTCCTGACTCCGGGCGAGTAATGCACCGTGTCCGGCGGCCCTTCGACGGGCAGCCCCGCGGCCGGCACCAGCTCGTCGTGGAGGTGGGTCAGCCGGGCAGGATGCAGCGGCCACGGCCGGTGCGAGATCGGAAAAAACACCGTCCGGCGCGCCAGGAACGCGTGCAGCCCGAAACGTGCGGTGAGCAGGATGGACAGGTCGTCGTCTGCGGTACGGCCATAGTCCGGCACCACGGCGAAGGATGAGCGGGCCTGCCTGCCGAACCGGGCGACGTCGTACCCCAGGCCCCAGCCGGAACGCCTGGGCCGGCAGCGGGACCAGACATACGGGATGTGCAGCGAACGGGCCGCCAGCACCGGGGCGAGCCGGGAGGCGTCCAGGCTCCGGAACAGCACCCCGCGGCTGCCGTCACGGCCCCGCGAGTACAGGCGTACGTTGATCTCGGTGTAGGAACCGAAAAACGGCATCGGAACCCCGGCGAGTTCGGTCTCCGGTGCCCGGAAGCCGATGAGGCCCACCCATGAGGAGCCGTGGAAGACATCGGGTTCGACGCCGGGCGGCATGTAGGGCGCTGCCACGGACGGATCGATGCGCCAGTGCAGGAACACAGCCGCGGCCCAGGTCTGGGCCATGAGGACCGGCGGGGGAACCCGTGATCCGGCAGGCCGGGGGTCCGGCACGCGGCGCGCGTGTGAAGCCATGGCGCCAAGGTAACAGCGGGACTGCCGGGCGAACAGCGCAGACCCGGCGGCCGGAGCCTAAACCGCGGTGTCCGGCCGTTCTTCGCCGAAGCGTTCCACTGCCGTCTTCTTCCGGATCCGGTCCAGCCGGTTGATCAGCGGCGCCGCCGTGACGCCGTGCAGCACGACGGATGACGCCACCACCAGGCCAACCAGTCCCCAGAGCTGCTCCGCATCGTCGAAGTGTCCCTTGCCAAGGGCATAGCCGAGGTAATACAGCGAGCCGATCCCCCGGACTCCGAAGAAGGCGATGGCCATCCGCTCGCGGGGGCCCGGCTTGCCGCCCAGCAGGCCCAGCCATCCGGCGAGGGGACGGACCACCAGCAGGAACGCCGCGGCCACCGCCATTTCACGCCAGCCGATGCCGGACAGCAGTCCGCGGGCAATGGCGCCGCCGAGCAGGAGCAGCAGGACCACGGTCAGCAGCCGTTCCAGCTGCTCCACGTAGCTGTGCAGCACGCGGTGGTAACCGTGCGTACGTTCCGCGGCCCGGATGGTGACTGCGCAGACAAAGACGGCGACAAACCCGTACCCGTCCAGCATTTCAGTGATTCCGTAGGCCAGGAAGGTGGCCGCCAGGGCCACGAAGCCTTCGGAGTGGTTGGACAGGCGGATGCTTTCCAGCCGTGCGGAGAAGAAGAGCCGGCTGAGCACTTTGCCGGTCAGGAAACCCAGAAGGACGCCCATGCCGATCCGCCAGGAGACGTCGACGGCAATCCAGTGCGGGAACCAGTCGGACGGCGCCGTCCCCACCAGGCTCATGCCGATGGCGAGGTACACGAACGGGAACGCCAGGCCGTCATTGAGTCCCGCTTCGGAGGTCAGGCCGAACCGGACCTCGTCCTCGGCTTCGCCCTCCGAGTCCTCCTCTTCGTCGTCGGCGGGTTCGCCCACCTGGACCTCGGAGGCCAGGACCGGATCGGTCGGGGCCAGGGCGGCGGCCAGCAGGATGGCCGCGGCGAGGCCGACGCCGAGGACCCAGAGGTTCAGCAGGGTCAGGCCCAGCAGGCTCAGCGGCATGGCGATGCCCAGCATCCGCCAGGTGGTGGACCAGCGCCACCAGCCGACCGGCCGGTCCAGTGCCAGTCCCGCGCCCATCAGGGAAATGATCACGCACACCTCGGTCAGGTGCGTGGTGAATTCTCCGTAGCGCACCGGATCCGGGTCCGGCAGGTCCTTCAGGAGGCTGAACGCCAGGATGCCGGCACCCAGGAACACCATGGGCATGGACACCGGAACATTGCGCAGCAGTTTGGGCAGCACGGCGGCAAGGAAGACTGCAAGGCCGGCGGCAAAGAATACGAGGCTGGGTCCGTCAAACACTCCCCGAGATTACTCGGTTCCGGGCGCGCTGACAGGTGCCGCGCCGAACCGGCGTCGGCGGTTTACGCCTCGCGGATGTCGACCTGCCCCGGTTCCGCTCCTTCGGCCCCGAACACGAGCCAGCGGGTGGCGATCTTTTCGGTGAAGAACCGGTCGTGGCTGACCACAATAACGGCGCCGGGGAAATGCAGGAGGGCGCGTTCCATTACCTGGGTGCTGGACATGTCCAGGTGGTTGGTGGGTTCGTCCAGCAGCAGGACGGGAGCGCCCGAGAGCAGGCACTGGGCCATCGCGACGCGGGCACGCTGCCCGCCGGAGAGATTGCCGATCTTGGAGGTCAGGTCCGCCTCGGAGAACTGGAACATGGTCAGGAACCGGTTCACGGACTTTTTCGTGGCACTGAACGCCAGCGAACCCGGCAGCGAGTTCACCGCGTGGGTGACGGTGTCGGTGTCGTCGAGCTCCGTGAGCATTTGGTTGTAGGACACCATGGCGGGGCCCTTCGGCCAGGCGACGTCGCCGGCGTCGGGCTTCTCCTCGCCGGTGAGCACGCGCAGCAGCGTGGTCTTGCCGCTGCCGTTGGTGCCGGTCACGGCGATGCGGTCGCCCTTGTTCACCTCGAAGCTCAGGTCCTCAAAGAGCACCTTGTCGCCGTAGGACTTGGACACACCGCGGACTCGGCCCAGGACGTCCTTGACGTGAAGTCCGTCGTAGATTCCGGTGATGATTTCATCCACCGGACGCGGCGCCCGGGATTTCTTGATGCGGGCCAGCTGGGTGCTCAGCCGTCCGCCGGCTTTGGCTGCCTCGCGGCGGTCCGCGATGCCCTCGGCTTCGAAGGCCAGCAGCTCCGCCTCGTGCACGAACTGCGCCTGGAGGTTCTTGAGCCGGAACTGTTTCTGCACCACGTACTCGGCAAAGTTGCCGGGGTATTCGTGCAGGTGGAAGTTCTCCACCTCCACGATGCGGGTGACGACGGCGTCCAGGAACTTCCGGTCGTGGGAAACGATGATGGCCGCTCCCCGGAAGTCGCGGAACCAGCCCTCGAGCCATTCGACGCCGGCCACGTCCAGGAAGTTGGTGGGTTCGTCGAGCAGTAGGACATCGGGCTGTTCCAGCAGGATTTTTGCCAGTGCCGCACGGTTCCGCCAGCCGCCGGAAAGCGCATCGATGGGGCAGATGCGGTGTGCGGCGGTGAATCCGAGAGTGGTGAGCACGGTGTCGATGCGGCGCGGGTAGTCCCAGCCGTCCAGCCGGTCCATGGTTTCGAACAGTTCCGACTGGCGGCGGATCAGCCGGTCCATTTCCTTGTCCGCGGGATTGGCGGCGATGGCTTCGTCAATCCCGGCCAGCTCGGCCTCGACGTCCTTGATCTCCGTGAAGACGGCGTCCAGGATCTCGGCGATGCTGGCCTGTCCGTCCAGTTCCGAGAACTGGGAGAAGTAGCCGATCCTGACGCCCGGCTCCACGGTCACGGTGCCGGAATCCGGCTGGACCTGCTCCAGGACCAGTTTCAGGATGGTGGACTTGCCGGAGCCGTTCCTGCCGATCAGGCCGATCCGGTCCTTCGGCTCGAGCCGCAGGAACGCTTCGCGCAGGACCTGCTTGTTCTCGAAGGAAGTGTTGACGTCCTGCAGCCGGATCAGGCTCATGGTGTCCTCTCAAAGGGGTTGGTTTTCTCGCCCCGCGGGACAACGACCATTCATCCTACCGCCGCAGCCCGGGGCTAGCCGACGTACGTGACGCGGGCATCCCCGAGGCCGACCGCCACGGGATGGACCCGGGCGGGCCACTGTTCGGGCAGGCGGTAGCAGGCCCGGTGCACCACCGACCGGAGCCACATGCCGGCGGGGTCCTCCGCCAGCGACGGGTGCCAGTAGAGCGCCTCGACCAAAGCGGCGGCGCCGCTGTCCGCCAGTTCGAGGATCGCGATGTCTGCGCCGCGCTGCGACCGTGCGGCCAGCATCCGCGGCACGAGGGCCACGAGGTCCGTGTCCTCCACCAGCGTGGGCAGGGCCAGGAAACCGGAAACCACTGCTGCTGTGTTCCGCTTCAGGCCGCGGTCGTCGAAGAGCCGGTCGGCGGGGGTCAGGATGCCGTCGCCGATGTAGCCCACAGCCTGGGGTACGGACGCCAGGTCCTGGAGGGTCAGGGATTCCCGGGCCAGGAGTTCGTTGCCGGTGCCGGTGACCGCCACGAATCCGTCGCGGAAAAGTTCCCGGTGGGTCCCCTGCATGCCGTAGCCCACGGGACCCACGAGGAGGTCCGTCCGCGTCAGTTCGGCCAGTTGGCCCGTAAAACCGGAATTCGGCACGAAGTCAACGGAAACTCCCGGCGCCTCCTCACGCAGAATGCGGCGCAGCGGCCCCACGATAAGCGCGGAGGCATAGTCCGACGCCGAAATCGTGAACCCCCGGGTGCTTGTCAGCGGCTCAAAACCGGACCGGATACGGGTGGCGCGCCGGATCTGCAGCATCGCTTCGTCAACCACGGGAACAAGTGCCTGGGCGAAGGGAGTGAGCTCATAGTGGCGGCCGCTCCGCACCAGCAGCTCGTCGTCGAAATGCCGGCGGAGCTTCGCCAGCGCAGCGCTCGTGGCAGGCTGGCTCAGCTTCAGCCGTTCCGCGGTCCGGGTCACGTTGCGCACTTCGAGGAGCACCTGCAGTAAAGGCAGCAGGTTCAGGTCCATGTTCTTCATGCCGTTACAGTACCCAGCAGCACCCCAGGCAGACGGTTTATATGCCTGCCGCGGGCTTAGCCGCGCAGGGTGTAGGCGCCCTCGGGCCGGCGGTTGCGGTACGCGGAGGTGTCTACGTAGCTCCCCATGTCCCGGGGGCGGGTGACGGCGCGGCGGCCGATCGAGACGTAGCTCCCGGCGGGACGCGGGGTTCCCTGCGGGCTGTCATAGCAGGTGGTGTACGTACCCCGGCGGCGGGTCCGGGCAGCCGGAGCCGCCGCGGTGTATTCGTTCGACGCGGCGCGCTCGGCAGTGTGGGTCGTGGTCGGTCGGTTCATCAGGGTGGTCATGGTGTCTCCTCAGTTGACGCTTGCGGGGTGAGACTCGGGCCACCGCAGCGACGGATTCCGGGCAGCGTTAAGCCCGGTAGTGTGTCGCCGTTGAATAGTGCCCGCCCTTAGTAGTGGCGGTAATGCGCCTTAGCGGGCGGAGGTCTCCGCCTGCTGGGCGCAGGTGCTGCAGATGCCGCTGAAGGTTACTTCGGCAGCCAGTACGGTAAAGCCGGAATCGTCGGCCGGGGTCAGGCAGGGTGCCTGGCCAATCACGCAGTCGACGTCCTTGATGGCTCCGCAGCGGATGCAGACCAAATGGTGGTGGTTGTCCCCCACCCTGGACTCGTACAGTGCAGGCGAACCGGCGGGTTCAATCCGCCGTGCCAGTCCGGCCTCGGTGAAGGCGGACAGGATGCCGTAGACGGCCTGGGCGGAAATACCCGGCAGCTCCGATCGAACGGAAACCAGAACGGTGTCTGCACTGGAGTGCGGTGCCTGCTGCAGCGCTGCCAGGACGGCAACGCGTTGTGACGTGGACTTCAGCCCCGCGGACCGGATGTTCGCGGCCAGGGTTTGTGCTGTGTCCGCCGCTTCCTGCATAACAAAAACCCTATCAGTTGTTTTGATTGGCTCAAGACAACTGGCGGCCTTTTGGGCTGTGATTCCGGACGCTGTGACCGTTGCCGCAGGAGACGCCCGGGTAGGGGACGATAGAGGGAAGAGACGAAGAACCAACAAAAGGAACACCATGGGCACTTTGAAAGAGCAGCTGCAGGCGGACATGAAGGCACACATGAAGTCGGGCAACCGGACGGCCCTGACCACCGTGCGCAACGTCCTGGGCGAAATCACCACCCGGGAAAAGTCGGGCAAGACACCGGTGGAGCTCGATGACCTCCAGATTGTGTCCCTGCTGCAGAAGGAAGCCGCGAAGCGCCGTGACACGGCCCGGATCTACACGGAGGCCGGCGAGGCTGACCGCGCTGCCTCCGAGGTTGCCGAAGCGGAGATCATCGAGGCCTACCTGCCCGCTCCCCTGACCCGGGCCGACGTCGAAGCCATTGTGGACGAAGCCATCGCGGCACTGCGCGCCGGCGGCGAAGAACCCTCGATGCGCCAGATGGGATCCGTGATGAAGCCGGTCACCGCCAAGGTGGCAGGGCGGTTTGACGGCAAGGCAGTGAGCGAGATTGTCCGGTCCCGCCTGGCCTGACAGCAGCGCGATCCCCCGCTGTTACTCTGGTTGCTGAACGCTCATTCCGCTCACCCACGGAGGTACAGGTGCCCGCAACCGGCACGGGCCAACGCCTGCTGGATTCCGCTACGGAAGCCTTCGCAGCAAAAGGTTTCCACGGCACCACCACCAGGGACATCGCGACGGCGGCGGGGGTCACCCCCGGCGCCGTCTACGTGCACCACCGCTCGAAGGAAGAGCTGCTGTACAGCATCTCCCGGGTCGGTCATGAGCGCACGCTGGAGCTGGTGCGCACCGGGGTGGCCTCCAGCACCGATCCGGTGCAGCAGATCCGCACCATGGTCCGCGACTTTGTGGAATGGCAGGCGGCCAACCGCACCAAGTCCAGCGTGGTGAATTTCGAGCTCGCGGCCCTCACGGAGGATCACCGGGCCGAGGTCCTGGAAATCCGGCGGTCCGTGGACGCCGAGTTCCGCGCCGTCGTCGACCGCGGGCGCCGACAGGGACTGTTCGACGTCGAGGACACGGGCCTTGCGGTCCTGGCCCTGCTCTCGCTCTGCGTGGACGTGGCCCGCTGGTACCGGGGGGACGGACGGCAGACGGCCGCCGGCATCGGCGAACACCACAGCCGGCTGGCGCTGCGGATGCTGGGCGCGGCGTCGTCGTAACCGGCAGGCAATACCTCCGGGAGCCTGTTGTCCGCTCCGGAGAGCGCGGCATACTGGAAGCCGGATCCTCTGGAAATCGAGGTGCAGCATGGCGGAACTTACGACGCTGGTCTCCGGGATCGGTATGGGCGAATCAGCCCGGTGGCATGCCGGCGAGTTCTGGTTCGCGGACTGGACGGCCGGAACCATTTCAGCATTGGATGCCTCCGGCAATGTGCGGCGGGTGACGGCGGTCCCGTCATTTCCCATCAGCTTTGACTGGCTGCCGGACGGCCGGATGGCCGTGGTCTCCGGAACGGACGGAACCGTCCTGCTGGAAGTACCCAATGCCGGCCTGGTACCCCATGCGGACCTGGCCGGACTGTCGGTTTATCCGTGGAACGAGATTGCCGTGCACCCCTCCGGCGGCATTTACGTCAACGGCCTGGGCTACGACTATTCCGCCGACCCGCAGGCCAGCGGGGTGATCGCACTCATCCGCCCGGACGGGTCCGTGGAACAGGTGGCGGACGGTCTCGCGTTCCCCAACGGCATGCTGGTCTCCGACGACGGCGGCACGCTGGTGGTGGCCGAGTCCAATGCCGGCTGCCTCACGTCCTTCGCGATCAACGACGACGGCGGCCTCACCCCCGCCGGGGAATGGGCCGCGGTCTCCGGCAGCGCACCTGACGGCATCTGCTGGGACGGCACCGGCGGCATCTGGTTCGCAGAGGTGCCGGGGGAACGCTGCGTCCGCGTCCGTGAGGGCGGAACGGTCGTGGAGACGGTGCAGCTGGACCAGGGGTGCTTCTCCTGCGCCACCGGCGGCGTTGACGGCGGACTGCTGTTTATGATGACTGCCCGGTGGCCGGAAGTGATGGATCCCGCAACCCCCGGAAGCGGCCAGGTGCTGGGGCTGCGGGTCCGCTAGGCACTGCCCGCCCCTCACCGCTGCAGCTCCGCTCCCGCGGGTCAATGCACGAAAACCCGCCGCAGCCTACTATCGTCTGCTCCAGGGGTTAGGAGCCGAACGCCGGCAACCGCCATCACATCATTCGAAGGACGGCTGCGTGCTAGAGGAATACAACTGGGCGGGAAACCTGCGTTACTCCCCCGAAGAGATCACCCAACCCGCCAGCATTGACGAAGTGCGCGAAACCGTCGCGGCGGCTGCGGCGGTCCGCACCCTCGGCACCCGGCACTCGTTTAATGGCATCGCCGACACCACCGGCGTCCTCGTGAACCTGGAAAAGCTCGGCGGCCCGATGGTGCTGGATGCAGACGCCCGCACCGTAACAGTGAACGCAGGCACCCGGTACGGGGAGGTCGCCGGCTTCCTCGTGGAGCACGGCTTCGCGCTGCACAACATGGCCTCCCTGCCGCACATTTCCGTGGGCGGGGCCGTTGCCACTGCCACTCACGGTTCCGGCACGGGCAACCTGGCGCAAGCCGTCGCGGCCCTGGAACTGGTCACGGCAGACGGCGGCCTGCTCCGGGTCGACCGCAGCAGTCCCGACTTCAGCGGCATGGTGGTGTCCCTGGGCGCCCTGGGAGTGGTCACCCGGATTACGCTGGACATCGAACCGGCGTACGAGGTCCGCCAGGATGTCTTCACAGACCTGCCGTGGGCGGCTGTGGAGGAGCACTTCGACACCATCACCACTGCCGCATACAGCGTGAGTATCTTCGGGAACTTCACCGGCGCCGCCGCCTCGCAGGTGTGGCTCAAGAGCCGGATGGACAAGGAGCAGCCGTATGCCGGCAGGCAGGACTTCTTCGGTGCAGCTGCCTCCGACGTCCCCCGGAACCCGGTGCCGGGCATGAGTCCGGTGAACTGCACCCGGCAGCTGGGCGTTCCGGGATCCTGGTCCGACCGGCTCTCCCATTTCCGCCTGGGCTTTATGCCCAGCAACGGAGATGAGCTGCAGAGTGAATACCTGGTGGACCGGGCGTCCGCGGTCGAGGCACTCCGGGCACTGCGTGCCATGTCCGGACGGATAGCGCCCCTGCTGCTGGTGGCTGAAATCCGGACCGTAGCCGCGGACGATTTATGGCTGAGTACCAGTTACAGCCGGGATACGGTGGCCTTCCACTTCACCTGGAAACCCCGGCAGGACGCCGTCGAAGCCCTCCTGCCGGAGCTGGAAGCCGCTCTGGCCCCCTCCCGGGCCCGCCCGCATTGGGGGAAGTTGTTCACTCTGGAGCATCCGCAGCTCCAGCAGCTGTACCCCCGGCTGGGCGATTTCCAGCAGCTGGCCCGCCGGCTGGATCCGGAGCGCAAGTTCGTGAACCCGTTCCTCGCCCGGAAAGTCCTGCCGGCGGGCCTCCTCGGCGGCTAGGCGAACGCCGACAGGCCGGTGATGTGCCGGCCCAGGATCAGCGACTGCATGGAATCGGTGCCCTCGTAGGTGAACACCACCTCCATGTCGGTCAGGTGCCGGGCCACGTGGTTTTCCAGCAGCAGGCCGTTGCCGCCCATGATGTCGCGTGCCTCCGAGCAGATCCAGCGGCCCTGCCGGGCGGCGAACATCTTGGCCATGGACGCCATCGGGCCGGTCATCTTGCCTTCGTCGCCGAGTTCGTTGAGCCGGAAGCAGGTCAGCTTGATCGCGGTCAGCTGCGCAAGCATATTGGCAAGCTTGTTCTGCACCAGCTGGAACCCGGCAATGGGCCGGCCGAACTGCACCCGGTCCTTGGCATAGGCGACGGCAATCTCATAAGCGGCCACCGCGTGTCCCAGTGCCTCCCATGCGACTCCCCCGCGGGTCGCTGCCAGCACCTTGTTGACGTCCTTGAAGGAGTTGCAGTTCTCCAGCCGGTTCGCCGCGGGGATGCGCAGGTCCTCAATGAGGATGTCCGGCTGCAGCACGGCCCGCTTGCCGATCTTTCCGGTAATCACGTCCGCACGGTAGCCGGCGGGGTGGTTGCCGTCCGCATCCTTTTCCATCACGAACGCCTTCACGGCGCCGTCGGCTTCGTCGCGGGCGTAGATGATGACGACGTCGGCAAAGCTCGCGTTGCCGATCCACCGCTTGCTGCCGTTCAGGATGTAGGAATCGCCGTCGCGCCGGGCGCTGGTTTCCAGGGAGACCGAATCCGATCCGTGCCCCGGCTCGGTGAGGGCAAAGGCCCCGATTTTCTCGAACCGCGCCATGGCGGGCAGCCAGCGCTGCTTCTGTTCCTCGCTGCCGAGCATGTCGATGCTGCCCATGGCCAGGCCGGAGTGGACGCCGAAGAAGGTGTTGATGGAGCCGTCGCCCCGGGCAAGTTCGGCGGCCGCCGTGGAGGCGGCGATCCGGCTCAGCCCCGGGCAGCCGTGGCCCGAGATGGTGCCGCCGGCAATGTTCAGCGCGGCGAGCTTGGGGACCAGTTCGAACGGGAATTCGGCCCTTTCCCAGTAGTCGTTGATGACCGGCAGCAGATCATTGTCCACGAAGGCGCGGACCTGGTCCCGGACGTCGCGGGCCTGGTCATCGAGCAGCTCATCTAAGAGGTACAGGTCGGCGTCGATGCCGTCCAAAGCGGTGGGGTCGAAGGCGGCACGCGCGGATTGTGTGACGGTCATGGGAGGCTCCTGGGGTTCACTAACTAATCGTTCAGTTAGTATGACCGGCATCACACCCGTGGTCAACGGCGATTCCTGCCCGTGCGGATGTGGCCGGGACGAGTTCGCCTATCAGGACAGCCGTGGCTGCCGGTCCGCGCCGCGGTGCCGTAGGCAGGATCGAGGTGTCCGCCACCCGGAGTCCGCGGACACCGTGGACCCGGCCGAAAGGGTCAACAACGGATGCCGGATCATCCGCCGGACCCATCCCGGCCGTTCCGCTCATATGCAGGGCCGTACCCAGGCGTAACTGCATCCACTCATCAAGAAGGTCGTCCCGGGCCAGGGCGGCCGGCAACGGTTCCGTGATCCGGGCGACCAGCGGCCGGAACGCGCGGGTCGAAAGGAGGGCCACCGCCGTCCGTACCGCGTACCGCATCCGCTGCCGGTCGGATTCCACGGACAGGTAGTTGTACTCCAGCCGCGGCTGGACGTCCGGGTTGGAGGACGTAAGGGTGAGCCGGCCTCTGGCATGCTCGTCCTTGAGGGCAACCAGGAACTCCAGGTCCTCACGGTCACTCCCTCGGCCCACCCGGGGGTTGCCCGCTGACAGCAGATAACCCATCGGCTTCACCAGAGGCAGAATCTGCAGGTCACCCGCACCGCGCACCTGCTGCCCGCCCGCATTGAAATTCAGGGAGCTTTCCATAATCCGCGGAACCGTGGTGTCCACCACGCCCCGCTGAGGGGACCACTGAACCGCGACCTGCGGATGGTCGGTGAAACCGGCACCCACACCAGGCCTGTCGGCTATCACCTCGATGCCGTGCGCCCGCAGGGCCGCTGCCGGCCCGATCCCCGAGAGCAGCAGCAGATGCGCCGACTGGATGGCGCCGGCGCAGAGCACTATCTCGTCGCCCCGGAGAACCGATGCCTTCCCCGCGCACTCCACCTCGACGCCCACTGCACGGGCACCCTCGAAGAGGACCCGGCGGACCAGGGTCTGCCCTCGAATGGTCAGGTTCGCGGGGACGCGCCCGGACACCAGATAGGCGAGCGCCGTATTCCACCGGAGGCCGCCTGCCACGTTCATGGGTACCGGCCCGACCCCGGGCCCACCTTCGCCGTTCTTATCCGGCTCCTCGGGGAACCCGAGCTCCCGGGCGGCCTGATGGAAGGCACGGGTGATGGGGTGGGACTGCGGCGGCCGCTGCACCGGCACCGGGCCCGCCGACCCGTGTCCCGGCAGGGTTCCGAAGTCCTGGTCCGCCTCGATTGCCGCATACAGCTTCGTTGCCTCGGCAAAGGACCACGCCGGTCCGCCCACTCGGGCCCACCGGTCAAAATCCTCCTTCGGTGCACGGACAAAATAGCCCCCGTTGAGCGCCGTCGAGCCTCCGAGGATCCTCCCCCGGGCAATTGAGTACGGCCTGCCGGGAGTGAGCTCACCCAAAAAGGACCAGTTGTTGGGATGCCCGGGCATTGCCCCTTGCACAGTGCCCGCGTCCAGAAGCTCCGACGGGTACCCGGCGCGGTCTCCCGGAGCCGGACCTGCCTCAATCAGCAGCACCCGGCGGTCCGGATCCTCGGCCACACGGGCAGCGAGGGGTGCTCCGCTGCCTCCGCCGCCCACCACAATCACGTCGTAGTGCTCCGGCATATCCATCCCCCCGTGTCCGTACCGGCTAAACCCCGGCCTGTCCGTCCAGAACATCAGGAAACAGCTTCAGGGATTCCTGCAGGATCCCGGTAAGTTCCGTGTCCGTTGTTTCCAGCCACTGCTCGTACGCTGCCAGGCATAACCCCAGGAGCGCCCAGGCGATCGCCTGTGGTTTGAGGCTGCCCTCCGGCAGATCCAGCCGCTTGCCCGCAAATCTGGCCACCACCCGCCGCCAGGCAGCGTACCTCAGCGTCGAGTGTGCCTGCAGCGTAGGAACGCCGAGCAGGAGTTCCATCCGCTGCCGGTGATACGGAACCTCCCCGGGCGGCAGCCGGTTGAACTCAATGACTGCGCTGCAGAGTCCGCCGGCCAGCGGCACGGTTTCCGGCAGTGAATCCAGATATCCGTCCATCCGGGCCAGGAGCTCCTCAAAGTCTCCCCACGGCAAATCGTTCTTCGACGGAAAGTACCGGAAAAAGGTCCGTCTGCCGATCCCCGCTGCAGCAGCAATCTCGTCCACGGTGACCTGGTCAAAACCCTTCCGGTCAAAGAGGACCAGCGCCGTATGGCTGAGCTCTGCCTTGGACGTGACCGGTTTCCTTCCGGCTCGTTCCGGTTTCCCCAACGCCGCTGCAGTTGCCACGAAATTACCTCTTCCCAATGGCACTCGGTGCCGTTACTCTCGCCGGCACACAGAGTATCGCCGCCGAAGCCGGATTCTGCCAGAAGGAGCACCCATGCGAGCCGCCCAAGACCCGATTGCAACCCCGCTCACCGAAGATTCCGTCCCCGAAGGAGCCGTACGCACCGGAGCGGAACCGGAGGCAACGGAGGACCTGCTGGTGGAGGAAGTCTCCATCGACGGTATGTGCGGCGTTTACTAGGGCCGGCGCGGAATGCAGACGTTTGATCTCAACCGCCCCTGGCGGCTGCACCCCCAGGTCTCGGTCCGTCCGGAACCTTTCGGCGCGCTGCTCTACCACTTCGGCACCCGCCGGCTGTCCTTCCTCAAGGACAGGACCCTCCTGTCGGTCGTGCAGCAGCTGCGCACTGAACCGACTGCCGGCGCGGCCTGCACATCGGCCGGCGTCGGCCCCGCGGACCTCCCCCGCTACCAGCGGGCCCTGGGCGCACTGGCCTCCTCAAATATGGTGATCGAGAGGACGCCATGACGGTGCTCTCCACTCCCCGGCCGGGAACCCTGGTCGATCTGTTCGAGACCGGCCTCGACGCCCCGATCTGCCTCACCTGGGAACTGACCTACGCCTGCAACCTCTCCTGTGTCCACTGCCTCTCCAGCTCCGGCCGGCGGGACCCCCGGGAACTGACCACCCAGGAGTGCAAGGCAGTGATCGACGAACTCGAAAGAATGCAGGTGTTCTACGTGAACATCGGCGGCGGGGAGCCCACGGTCCGCCCGGACTTCTGGGAACTCGTCGACTACGCCACCGCCCACCACGTGGGCGTGAAGTTTTCGACCAACGGCGTGAAGATCACCCCCGACGTGGCAGCCCGGCTGGCGGCGAGCGACTACGTAGACGTGCAGATTTCCCTTGACGGGGCCACCGCGGACGTCAATGACGCCGTCCGCGGTCCCGGTTCGTTCGACACCGCGCTCCGTGCCATGCAGAACATGGCCGACGCAGGGTTCACCGGCTTCAAGATCTCCGTGGTCTGTACACGCCAGAACATTCCCCAGCTGGACCGGTTCAAAGCCATTGCGGACAAGTACCAGGCCCAGCTGCGCCTGACCCGGCTGCGGCCCTCCGGCCGCGGCGCCGACGTCTGGGACGATCTGCACCCCACGGCCGCGCAGCAGCGGGAGCTCTACGACTGGCTGGTGGAACACGGCGAGGACGTGCTTACCGGTGATTCCTTCTTCCATCTGTCCGCGTACGGCGGATCCCTGCCGGGGCTGAACATGTGCGGCGCCGGCCGGGTGGTCTGCCTGATTGATCCGGTGGGAGACGTCTACGCCTGCCCCTTTGCCATCCACGACGAGTTCCTGGCCGGCAGCATCCGCAATCCCGGCGGGTTCTCCGAGGTATGGCGGCACTCGGAACTGTTTACCCGGCTGCGCTCCCCGCAGACCGGCGGGGCCTGCTCCGGCTGCCCGTTCTTCGACACCTGCCGCGGCGGGTGCATGGCGGCCAAGTTCTTCACGGGGCTGCCGCTGGACGGGCCGGATCCGGAGTGCGTCCGCGGGCTGGGCGAGGCGGCCCTCGAGGCCCGGGCCGGGGAAGCCCTGCCCCGTCCCGACGGAGACCATTCCCACCGCACCGCTCCCCCGCGGCCCCGGAGCGGCGCCGTTCCGGTCACCATTTCCCGGCGCCGGCCCGCTGCCGCGCCGGTCAGTGCCTGTGCTGAAGATCCGCTCGCAGGCTTCAACCCCGCGGCTGAACCATCGGGCTGCGGCGGGAGCTGCGGCACCTAAGGTCCGGGCCGCACCCGGCGGCCCGCCACAAAAAGAAAGAAGGTACACGCAATGGGGCGTGTTGAAGGCAAAGTCGCATTCATTACCGGAGCCGCCCGGGGGCAGGGCCGCAGCCATGCGCTGCGGCTGGCCCAGGAGGGGGCGGACATCATCGCCGTCGACATCTGCGGCCAGGTGGACACCGTGCACTATCCCATGGCTACCCCTGAGGATCTGGCGCAGACCGTCAAGGATGTGGAGGCACTGGACCGCCGCATCGTGGCTATCGAAGCCGACGTCAGGGATTACGGCACGCTCAAGGCCGCGGTCGACGACGGCGTCGCACAGCTGGGGCGGCTGGACATCGTCAGTGCCAACGCCGGGATAGCGGGCTTCGGCGCCGTCGATGAGCTGACTGACGAGGAATGGCGGGACATGCTGGACATCAACCTGACCGGTGTCTGGCACACGGCGAAGGCCGCCATCCCCCATCTGCGGGCCGGCGGCAACGGCGGATCCATCATTCTCACCAGCTCCACCGCCGGACTGATGGGCATTGGAAACCTTGCGCACTACGTGTCGGCAAAGCACGGCGTCGTCGGGTTGATGCGCGCGCTGGCGCTCGAACTCGCGCCGGACATGATCAGGGTCAATTCCGTGCACCCCACGAGCGTGGACACGGACATGATCCACAACAGTGCCACCTACAACCTCTTCGCACCCGATCTGGACAATCCGACGCGGGAGCAGATCGGAGAACGTTTCCAGGCCCTCAATGTGCTGCCGATCAAGTGGGTGGACGCGGTGGATATCTCCAACGCCGTCCTGTTCCTGGCCTCTGACGAGGCGCGGTACATCACCGGCGTGACCCTGCCCGTCGACGCCGGATCCACCGCCAAGTAATCCTTTCCACCATCAGAGGAGGCATGCCATGGGGCGTGTAGAAGGAAAAGTCGCGTTTATTACCGGAGCTGCCCGCGGTCAGGGCCGCAGCCATGCAGTCCGGCTGGCGCAGGAGGGCGCGGACATCATCGCCGTGGACCTCTGCGACACACTGCCGGGGGTCGGCTACCCGTCGGCCACGGAGGAAGACCTGGCCCAGACCGTCAAGGAAGTTGAGGCACTCGACCGGCGCATCATCGCCGCCAAAGCCGATGTCCGGGACCGCGGCGCCCTGCAGAAAGCCATCGAGACCGGCGTCGCGGAGCTCGGCCGGCTGGACATTGTGGTGGCCAACGCCGGCATCTGCATCATGAAGCCGTGGAACGAAGTCACCCCGGAAATCTGGAACGACACCGTGGGCACCAACCTGACCGGCGTCTGGAACACGGTACAGCTGGCGGCGCCGCACCTGGTGGAAGCCGGCGGCGGCTCCATCATCCTCACCAGCTCCGCCGCGGGCCTGAAGGGACTGCCGTTCCTGACCCCCTATGTCGCCGCCAAGCACGGCGTGGTGGGCATCATGCGCGCCTTCGCCACGGAGCTGGCCGAGCACAACATCCGGGTCAACACGGTGCATCCCACCGGCGTCGACACGGCGATGGCGTCCGGCGACGGAATGGCGGCCATGGGCGCAATGCTGGAGGCCCACCCGCGGATCGGCGGCATGATGACCAACCTGCTGCCGGTGGACATCACGCAGCCGGTGGACATATCCAACGCCGTGCTTTTCCTCGCCTCGGATGAGGCCCGCTACGTCACCTCGCTCGCGATGACGGTCGACGCCGGCAACACCCAGTACTAGCCAACCAACCGAATCGAAAGGAGCACGTCATGGGGCGTGTGCAGGGAAAAGTTGCTTTGGTTACGGGGGCGGCCAGGGGTCAGGGCCGCAGCCACGCCATCCGGCTGGCACAGGAGGGCGCGGACATCATTGCCGTTGACCTCTGCGACTCCGTGCGGGGCGTAACCTACCCGGCTGCGACCGAGGAGGACCTCGCCCAGACGGCCAAGGAGGTCGAAGCCCTGGACCGGCGCGTCGTCGCGGTCAAGGCGGACGTCCGGGACCGGGGCGCCCTGCAGAACGCCATCGATGCGGGTGCGGCGGAGCTGGGCAGGCTGGATATCGTGGTGGCCAATGCGGGCATCATGATCATGCGGCCGTGGGACCAGACCACCCAGGACATCTGGGATGACACCGTGGGAATCAATCTCACCGGTGTCTGGAACACCGTGCAGCTGGCCGCCCCGCATCTGGTGGAGGCCGGCGGCGGCTCGATCATCCTCACCAGTTCCGCCGCGGGGCTGAAGGGACTGCCGTTCCTGGCGCCTTATGTCGCCGCCAAGCACGGCGTGGTGGGACTGATGCGGGCCTTTGCCACGGAGCTTGCCGAACACCATATCCGGGTCAATTCCCTCCATCCCACCGGGGTGATGACTCCCATGATCAGCGGTGAGGACATGCAGTCCTTTCCCGTCTGGCTGGAGGAACATCCCCGGCTGGGCAGCATGTCGACCAACCTGCTGGACGTCCAGGCGGTCCAGCCGGCGGATATTTCCAATGCGGTGTTGTTCCTGGCCTCCGACGAGGCCCGCTACGTCACGTCCCTGGCCATGACCGTGGATGCAGGGGTTACCCAGTACTGAACCGACCGGCAACACACTCCCAGGAAAGGAAAGCACCATGGGAAACCTTGACGGAAAAGTAGCGTTTATCACGGGCGCAGCCCGCGGCCAGGGGCGGGCGCACGCCCTGCGGCTGGCCCGCGAGGGGGCGGACATCATCGCCGTCGATCTCTGCGGTCCGGTGGAGACCGTGACCGAGTTCTATCCCCCGGCAACCCCGGAGGATCTGAAGGAAACCACACGCCAGGTCGAAGCCCTGGACCGGCGCATTGTCGCGGTGGAGACCGACGTCCGCGACATCGAAGCGCTGACTGCGGCGGTGAACGACGGGGTGGCGCAGCTGGGCCGGCTGGACATCGTGGTGGCCAACGCCGGCATCTTCACCTTCGGTTCCGCCACCCACAAGGTCGACGAACAGTCCTGGCAGGACCTGATGGACATCAACGTCACCGGCGTCTGGCACACCTACAAAGCGGCCGCCGAGCACCTGATCGCATCCGGACCCGGCGGCTCCGTCGTCATCATCTCCTCGCTGGCCGGGTTCAAGGGACTGGCGAACGTCGCGGCGTACACCACCACCAAGCATGCGGTTGTGGGCCTGATGAAGGTGCTTGCCAACGAGCTAGGCCCGTACGGGATCCGGGTCAACACCATCCACCCGAACTCCGTGGACACCCCCATGGTGAAGAACCGGAAGACCTACCAGTTGTTCCGGCCCGAACTGGATGATCCGCAGGCCGCGGACGCCGAAGCGGCGTTCGCGGGCACCAATCCCATGGGCAAGGCATGGATTGAGCCCGAGCATGTGTCCAACGCCGTGGCGTGGCTGGCCTCTGACCAGTCCTACTACGTCTCCGGCGGCCAGATCCCGGTCGACGCCGGCGGCGCCGTCCACTGACCGGATGGGAAAGGAACCCTGTGCAGACCACGGATATCGGGGCCACCCGGGACCGCATCGCCGCGCACCTCGTCGGCCGTGAGCGTGAGCTGGAACTTACGCTCGCGGCCGTCGCGGCCGGCCGCGACATAGTCCTGGAGGGCCCTCCGGGCACCAGCAAGACCACCATGCTCAAGGCCATCACTGCCGAATGGGGCATTCCGCTGCTCTTCGTCGAGGGGAACGCGGATCTGACCCCGGCCAAACTCGTAGGACACCACAACCCGGCACGGGTACTGCGCGAGGACTACAGTGCCGACAACTTCGTGGCCGGCCCCCTGGTGGAAGCAATGCAGACCGGCGGATTCCTGTACATCGAGGAGTTCAACCGGGCTCCGGAAGACACACTGAACACGCTGCTGGCTGCCATGGCGGACCGTTCCATCGCGGTCCCCCGCGTCGGCAGCATCCCGGCCCTGGACACCTTCCGGGTCATCGCGTCCATGAATCCCTACGACAACCAGGGCACCACCAGACTCTCCACGTCCGTGCATGACCGGTTGAACCGGCTTGCCGTCGGCTATCAGGACGACGACGCCGAACGCGGCATCGTGGCACTGCGCACCGACGCGCCGGGGGCGCTTGGAGAAGCGCTCATCGCCGACGCCGTGGCACTGACGCGGGCCACCCGGGACCATCCGGATATCCGCCAGGGCTCCAGCGTGCGCGGCGCCATCGACTGCGTGCTGGTGTCCGGCCAGCTCGCCGGCCTCCGCGGGATCTCCGACCCCGGCGATGCCGGCTACCGCGAGTTGGTCTACGACGCGATGGCGGTCTGCCTCTCCGGACGCATCCACCTGGACGAAGCCGCCGAGACGACTCCGGAACGGGTGCTGCGGGAGATATGGGAGGACCACTTCATCCTTCATCCTGCGGCGGCGGCACCCGGTTGAAGAGAAGTTTCCGCCGATTCGCCGGTATCCCGCCGCACCGGACGCCGGCCCGAACGGCGCCCGCCGCTGCGCCGTGCCCCCAAACAGCTGACCGAGGATCCCGCCGTGTTTGAGCCGGTGCCCGGTTCAGGTCCGGGCGCAGTGATCCAGCCCGTCGCGGCACGCCGGCGCACTCCGGCGGGGGCGGCACCTCCGGGTTCGTCCCGCCCGGGATTCACCGACGAGGCTGCTGCACCGGCGGAAGCCGGGACGGCCGCGGTACCTGTCGACCCGGCGGTCCGCGCACGGGTCCGGCATATCGCCGCCCTGCTGTCCGTACCCCGCCCGCGGGCGGACGCGGTGCCGCGCCGCGGCAGCGGATCACTCGCCAGCCTGCCCTACCGGGGCGGCAGTGATGACATCGACCTGGACCGGACCCTGGAAGTGCTGGCCGAGCGGCCGGTCCCCGACGACGAGGACATCGTGGTCCGGGACCGGGTGCGCACCCGCCGGTCCGTGGTGCTCGCGGTGGACGTGTCCGGGTCGATGAAGGGCGAACGCCTCCAGACCGCCGCTGCCACGGTGGGGGCATTGGCCGCCGAACTGCACCGGGACGCGCTGGCCGTCATTGCCTTCTGGTCCGATGCCGCCCTGCTGCTGCCGCTGGGCGCCGAGCTGAAGCCGATGGAGCTGCTGGACACGCTGCTGCGCATCCCGGCCCGGGGGCTCACCAACATCAGCTTTCCGCTGGAGCTCGCCCACCGTGAACTGCTGCGGATCCCGGTTCGGGACGCGAGGGTGCTGCTGCTCTCGGACTGCGTCCACAACGCCGGCCCGGATCCCCGGATTGCCGCGGCGCGCCTGCCTCGGCTGGACGTCCTGATCGACACCAGCGCCGAAACCGACGTCGAACTGGGCCGCCAGCTCGCCCGGGAAGGACGCGGCACCGCCCGAACCATCCATACCTACCGGGACGTTGCGCCAGCCGTAAGCGCAGTGTTCGCCACCTGAAGGTCCAGTCTCAACCATGAAAGGCCGTGCCATGTTCACCAATCCCTGGTTCGAAACCGTTGCCGAGGCCCAGCGCCGCGCCAAAAAAAACCTGCCGAAATCCGTCTACGGCGCGCTGGTCGCCGGATCGGAGCGAGGTGTCACCGTGGAGGACAACATTGCCGCGTTTTCGGAGCTGGGCTTCGCCCCGCACGTGGTCGGACAGTCCGCAAAGCGTGACCTGACCACCACCGTCATGGGGCAGCAGATCGCCCTGCCGGTAATCATCTCCCCCACCGGCGTGCAGGCTGTACACCCCGAGGGCGAAGTCGCAGTGGCGCGTGCGGCCGCAAACCGCGGGACCGTGATGAGCCTGAGTTCGTTCGCCAGCAAACCCGTGGAACAGGTGGGAGCGGCTGCTCCCCAGCTGTTCTTCCAGATGTACTGGAGCGGAACGCGGGAGGCGATGATCCAGCGCATGGAGCGTGCCCGGGCCGCCGGTGCCACGGGACTGATCTCCACCCTGGACTGGTCCTTCTCCAACGGCCGGGACTGGGGCAGCCCGGTGATCCCGGAAAAGATGACGCTGAAGGCCATGACTCGGCTGGCTCCGGAGGTGCTTCCGCATCCCCGCTGGCTGCTGGCCTTTGCCCGGTCCGGGCGGGTACCGGACCTGACGGTGCCGAACCTGGTCCCGCCGGGAGGCGAAGCCCCCACCTTCTTCGGAGCGTACGGCGAGTGGATGCAGACGCCGCCGCCCACCTGGGAGGACGTGGCCTGGCTGCGCGAGACGTGGGGAGGGCCGTTTATGCTCAAGGGCGTCACCCGCGTGGACGATGCCCGCCGGGCGGTCGACGCCGGCGTCACCGCACTCTCGGTCTCCAACCACGGCGGCAACAACCTCGACGGCACCCCGGCCACCATCCGGCTCCTCCCCGCCGTTGCCCAGGCCGTCGGCGGCCAGGTTGAGGTCCTGCTCGACGGGGGTATCCGGCGCGGCAGCGACGTGGCCAAGGCGCTGGCCCTGGGTGCCCGGGCCGTGATGATCGGCCGGGCCTACCTGTGGGGGCTGGCCGCGAACGGCCAGGCAGGGGTGGAGAACGTCCTGGACATCCTCCAGGGCGGCCTTGACTCCGCCCTGCGGGGGCTGGGGAAGACCTCCATCCATGAACTGCGCCCCGAGGACCTGGTCATTCCGTCCGGGTTCACCCGGTCAGTGGGAGACCCGCCCAAGGACCGGGAGAGCTGAGTGGCCCCGTCCGCGCCCTTGCCGCCGTCGTCGCCACCGCCGTGGAGTCTGGCGGCACGCACCTGGCCGGAGGTCCGCCGGGGCGCCACGGTCCTGGTGCCCACCGGCTCCACCGAACAGCACGGCCCGCACCTGCCCCTGGACACGGATACCGTGATTGCGGCGGCGGTCGCGGCCGAGGCTGCCGCGAGGACCGGGCCGGCCGACGTCGTCGTCGCCCCGGCGCTGGCCTACGGTGCCAGCGGGGAGCATCAGGATTTTCCCGGCACGGTGTCGCTGGGGCATGAGGCACTGAGCCTGATGCTGGTGGAACTCGTCCGCTCGCTTTCGACCTGGGCGCGCCGGGTTGTCTTCGTCAACGCGCACGGTGGAAACGCTGCGGGACTGGTCCGGGCGGTGGGGCAGCTCCTTGCCGAAAACCACTCGGTCGGATGGGTGCCCTGCACCTTCGAACCCGGGGATGCCCATGCGGGCCGGACGGAAACGTCGCTGATGCTGTATTTGTCGCCCGGGAGCGTCCACCTGGACCGGGCAGTCCGCGGGGACACGCGCCCGCTTCCCGAGCTGATGCCGGCGCTGCGGTCCGGCGGCGTGAAGGCTGTCTCCCCGCTCGGCGTCCTGGGCGACCCGGCCGGGGCCTCCGCGGCCGAAGGGCAGGAGCTCCTCGTTCGCGCCGCCGGGGCCGTTGCCGCCCGCCTGGCCGGCGCTCCGGATCGGTACGGGTGCCTCCAGCCGCTGCCGGCGGCGGTTCCGTGACCGGCCTCCCCGTCGGCTTCGGCATCCGGCTCTCCGAAAACGTGCGGGTCGGCGGCAGTGCCCAGGTACTCACCGGCGGCTCTCCCCTGCGCGTACTCTTCCCGGGCGCGGCGGCACGGGAGCTGCTCGAAACAGGCGGGTTCACCGTTAGCGACGGTCCTTCCGCAGCGCTGGCGGAGAAACTGCTTGCCTTCGGCATGGCCGACCCCGCAGCCGCTGTCCTTGCGGCACCGGCGGACCCGGCCGTGACGTTCGTGGTGCCCGTCCGGGACCGCCCGGACCATCTGCGCCGGCTGCTGCAGAGCATCGGTCCGGGACACCGGGTGGTGGTGGTGGATGACGCTTCCTTGTCCCCGCAGCCGATCGCCGACGCCGCGGCCGCCTACGCCGCCGAGTACGTTCCCCTGGCCGTGAACGCGGGGCCGGCCGCTGCCCGCAATGCCGGGCTGGCACGGGTCCGGACACCCTACGTGGCGTTTGTGGATTCCGACATGGTGCTGGATCCCGGGACCGTTCCTGCACTGCTGCGGCATTTCGCCGATCCGGGCGTAGCGCTTGTGGCGCCGCGGATCCTGGGCTGGAATCCGGGCAATGACACCGGGTGGATCTGCCGGTATGAGGATTCCCGCTCCTCCCTCGACCTCGGCAGGCGCCCGGCCCTGGTGCATCCGCGCGGGACGGTGTCCTGGCTCCCCGCGGCGTGTCTGGTGGGACGTGTCGAGGCCCTGGGCAGCGGCTTCAGCGCCGAACTGCGCGTCGCGGAAGACGTGGATCTGGTCTGGAACCTGGTCCGCCAGGGCAAGCGCGTGCGTTACGACCCATCGGTGGCTGCGCGGCACGAGCACCGGCGGGAGCTTGTGCCGTGGCTGGCCCGCAAAACGTTCTACGGGTCCGGGGCGCACGAGCTTTCCCGGCGGCACGGCAGCAACGTGGCCCCGGCGGTGCTGGCACCGTGGAGCGTCGCGTTCCTCTTTGCCCTGCTGGCCCAGCGCCGCTGGTCACTGCCCGTGGCCGCCGTTCTGGCGGCGGCCACGGTCCTGCGGCTGGCCCGACGCCTCCGGCGCAGCCCGAAGCCCCTGCAGCTTGCGGCAGTCCTCGTGGGACAGGGGGTCCTGGCTGCGCTGGGGCAGGGATCGGCGCTGCTGCTGCGGCACTGGTGGCCGCTGACGGCCGCGGGCTGCCTGTTTTCCTCGCGCCTGCGCCGGGCAGCGCTCCTCGCCGGAGTGGTGGACGCCGCCGTGGAGTACCGGCGCACCGGAGCCGAGCTGGATCCGGTGCGGTTCGCTGTTGCCCGCCGCCTGGATGATCTGGCCTACGGCGCCGGGGTGTGGTTCGGGGCGGTCCGGGGACGTTCGGTGGGAGCGCTGCGGCCTGAAATCACCGGTCTCCATGGTTTCCGGCGGCGCCTGCGGCGGCTAGTGGATGGCCACGCCTTCCGGCAGTTCGTTGGTGGGCCGGCGGACGAAGAACGACGCCGCGACGGCGACGAGGGAGACCACCGCACCCCAGAAGAACGCCGTATGAACGCCGGAGGCGGCGGCGGAGACCGCTGACGCGCCGTCGGCCAGGGCCGCCGTCGTGCCGGTGGTCATCAGGGTGATGAAGACAGCAGTGCCGGCGGCGCCGGCAAGCTGCTGCAGCGTGTTGATGATGGCGCTGCCGTGCGAGTACAGGGACTTGTCCAGCGAGCCCAGCGCCGAGGTGAACAGCGGAGTGAAGATGAAGCCCAGCCCGGCGTTCAGCAGGCAGTGCATCAGGATCACGAGGCCCACCGGGGTTTCATCCGTCAGCAGGGTCATGCCCCACAGGGCGGCGCTGAGCACCACGGCGCCGGGAATCACCAGCGGGCGGGGACCGAAGCGGTCAAACAGGTTCCCCACGATGGGCGACAGGATGGCCATCACGGCACCGCCGGGAAGCAGCAGCAGCCCGGTGTGCAGCGTGTCCAGTCCCAGCACGTTCTGCAGGTACAGGGGCAGCACGATCAGGCAGCCGAACAGGGCCATCATGGAGACCAGGACCATAACGATCGCCACCACGAAGGGCTTGCTGGTGAACGTGCGCAGGTCCATCAGGGCACTGTCGGTGCGCTGGAGCACGAGCTGGCGCAGAACGAAGCAGGCCATGGCGATGACGCCGACAGAGAGCGGGATCCACAGCGGCATCAGTTCCTTGCCCTGCGCGGCCTCGCCGATGCTGCTGAGGCCGAAGATGAGTCCGCCGAAGGCGAAGGTGGACAGCACGATGGAAAGCACATCGAAGGGCACGCGCTTGGTTTGGGTGAGGTTCTGGACCTTCATTGCGCCCACAGCCAGTGACAGCAGGGCAATGGGCAGGACCAGCCAGAACATCCAGCGCCAGTCCAGCGCGCTGAGGATGATGCCGGAGACCGTGGGGCCGATAGCCGGCGCCACGGCGATAACGATGGAAATAGTGCCCATCATCTGTCCGCGCTTATGTGCGGGAACCGCGTTAAGCACCGTGGTCATCAGCAGCGGAAGCATAATGGCGGTACCGCCGGCCTGGATGATCCGGCCGCCCAGCAGGGTGCCGAACCCCGGAGCCAGCGCCGCCAGCAGCGTGCCGGCACTGAACAGGGACATGGCGGTCAGGAACAGTCCGCGCATGGAGAACCGCTGCAGCAGGAAGCCGGTGGCGGGAATGACCACGGCCATGGTCAGCATAAAGCCGGTGGTCAGCCACTGGGCGGTTCCCGCAGTGATGTCCAGGTCAGCCATGAGCCGGGGCAGCGCCACGCTCATGATCGTTTCGTTCAGGATGACCACGAACGAGGAGACGAGCAGCAGCCCGATCACGGTCTTGGTGCGCGGATCCAGCGTGGCCGGGGCCGGCTTCTTTCGTGCGCGCCGGGCGGTTCCGGCAGTGGACACGGGTGTTGCGGAGGGATCGATACTCAAGGAGGCAGAGTCCTATTCATGGTGCGCGGGCGCCGCTTGGAGGGCGCGGGGACGGACGGCACTTCAGCGGGCCCGGCCTGCCATCGTACGTGGTTGAAGGATCAAGCGTTCGGGATATTCGCCCAACGCGGAAAGCCGTGGTGCGCTAGAACCCGGTGACCAGGAGTCCGAACCCCAGCACAAACAGCACCACCAGCCAGCAGCCGCCCGCGATGGCGGCCGCTGCCGTCAGAACCAGCGACACCCAGGGACGCTGGAACCGCTGACGCAGCCACTCGAAAACCAGCGGGGCGGAGAGCAGCAGCATCACCGCCGAGCCCAGGATCAGGCCCAGCAGGACGGTGGCCTGCACCCTTTCGGGAAAGATCCACAGCTGCAGGACGACGACGGTCACGGCCAGCACCGCCGCCGCTGCGGACTGCACGAGCCAGGCAGTGCCGAGATGCGGCCAGGCTTCCACGTTCTTACTCATGTTGGGGAAGTCTAGTGGCGTTCGGGGCGGTCCATGGTGACGGTGCGCAGATCCAGGCGGCGCAGCACGCGGTCCACGGCCTCCGGATCCATGCCGCGCTGCCGGCGGGCGTCAAGTACTTCGCGGCGCGCGGCGTCCATGGCTTCGCGCTGGACCACGTCCATGATTTCCAGGGTTGCCTTGCGGTCCAGCATCTTCTGCGATTCGTCCTCTTCGTCGCTCTCCAGCATGGAGTGCAGCGAAGCCATCCGCTTGGCCAGGGCGGCGCGTCGGTCCGGCGGCAGCTGCTGGATGGCTGCCGAACGCTTCATGGTCTCGACGGCGACCCGTTCGGCCCGGAGCGCGAGTTCGCGTTCCATCCGGTCGGCCTCTTTATGGTCGTTGGGCAGCTTCAGGGCCCGCATCAGCCACGGCAGCGTCAATCCCGGTACCACCAAGGTCACCACCAGGACCGCGCAGGCGCAGGCGACGACGAAGTTGCGTCCGGGCAGCGCGTCTCCGGCAAGCGTGGTGCCCGGCAGGGCGAGGGCAAGCGCCAGGGTTGCCAGGCCGCGCATGCCGCACCAGGAAAGGACCAGGACCTCTTTCAGCGAACCCGGCACGTGGTTCTTTTCGGTCCCGCCCATCCGGTAGATCGCCATCATCCACAGGAACCGGACCAGCAGCACGGCCGCGCACACGGCCAGGATGCCGGGGATGAAACTCAGCAGCTCGGCGCCCTCGTCCTCGATGATGTACCGCATCTCGATGCCCACCAGGCCGAACGCGGCACCGGTGGTCAGCAGCTCCACCACGTCCCAGAACGCGGTGCGGGTCAGGCGCTCCTCCGAGTCCTGCGGGCGGGCACGGCGGCCCAGTTCCAACGCGGTGACGACGACGGCGACCACTCCGGAGAAGTGCACCTCTTCGGCGAGCAGGTAGACGGCGAAGGGTGCAACGAGGGTGGACGCCGAGCGTGCCACCAGGTTCGGCACAAAGCGGTTGAGGCTGCCGACAACCCACGCCATTGCCAGGCCCAGCACCACGGCGCCGGCCGCGGCGATGAGGAAGTCCGGCACCACGTCCCAGCCCACGTGCCCGCCGCTGGTACTCGCCGCAACGGCAGCCTGGAAGATGACAATGGCGATCGCGTCGTTGAACAGGCCCTCGGTCTGCAGCACGGTGATCAGCCGCCGCGGCATCCGGACCTTCCGCGCGACCGCTTCCACAGCCACCGGGTCGGGCGGGGCAACGATAGCGCCTAGCGCAATTGCGGCGGGAAGCCCGAGCGCCGGAACCATCGCCCAGGAGACGCCGGCCACCACGGCCACGGTGACCGCCACCAGCGCCACGGCCAGCAGCACCAGGGAGCGCCAGCGCAGCCGGAAGACGGACCAGGAGCTGCGCTGCGCGGCGGCGAAGAGCAGCGGCGGAAGGAAGAGGGGAAGGATCAGTTCCGGGTTGATGTGGACTTCGGGAATGATCGGCAGGAACGCGATGAGGGCCGAGGAAATCAGCATCAGTACCGGATACGGCAGCCGGATGCGCTCACCGATCCCCGCGGCCAGCACGGTTCCGAAAAGCAGTCCGATCAGGAGTATGAGGAAATCCACCGGCTCAGCCGTCCGCTCGGAGCTTGCTTCGGACCGACCGCGCCGCGTATTCCATCTCCGCACCTGCTTCTTTCGGATGTGTAAGTATTTCGTTAATTATTGCATTGAGTGCAGCTAATGACGGGGAGGTTTGCGGTGGTGGCGCGGCCGGCGGAACGTTCCGGGGCGGGCGGGGAGATCATGGGACGGGTTACTGAGATCACCGAAAACCAAAGCCCGGGCTCTTCGCGCCGCACCCAAAACCCGCTAAAATTGAACGGAAGTTTGTGCGTCCAAGGAAGCCGCTTCGGCGTCCACCAGCGACATAAGCAAGATCCCGGTGATTTGAGTTGAAGGTCTTCTTCTCCCCCGTTGCATTGACTCCTCCCGCCGTCCGGAAGGGGGCACTGCATCCATGACTGCCGTCTACGGAGTGGTGAGGGAAACCCGCAACCCTTCCGCTGCAATGAACGCGTTGAAGGGGGATGCCGGCGCAGGCGCGCAGCACGGAAAAGATGACCGGCACGATGCTCCTTCCGCTACAGGAGCCGTCATTGCCTGGGATCCCGATGACCTGCCCGGTGCCCTCGATCGGCTGATTGCCGCCCACCCGCACAATTTCA
The DNA here is from genome assembly GCF_025244925.1 of Arthrobacter zhaoxinii. Classification (NCBI taxonomy): domain Bacteria; kingdom Bacillati; phylum Actinomycetota; class Actinomycetes; order Micrococcales; family Micrococcaceae; genus Arthrobacter; species Arthrobacter zhaoxinii. The sequence goes on along the minus strand of NZ_CP104275.1, from coordinate 1,650,643 downwards.
CTGCTCCGGAGGCGCTGCCGGTGCGCCCTATCCCTTTCCGGATGCATCTCCTGGACGCGGATGTGCCCAAGTCCATCCAGCTGCACCCGCAGCCGGACCAGGCGTTGGCCGGCTACGTCCGTGAGCAGACCCGCGGGGTCCCTCTGGGCGCCGGAAACCGGAACTACAAGGACAGATACGCCAAGTTCGAAGTGGCGGTGGCACTCACGCCCCTGCGTGTGCTGTCCGGAGAGCGCACGAGGGAAGAACTGCGGGCCATTGCCGACGGAGTGGACCTTCCGTGGCTTCGCGCCTTGTTGACGTTCCGCCATGAGCTGCCGGTGCATGCCCTTCTCCGCATGGAGCCGTCCGAGGTTGCCCGGGCACTCCGGGAAACCGAGGCTGCCGTGGCTGCCGTGACGGAGACCGAGGGTCTTGCCGCAGATGCAGCTGCCGTCTTCCGCCGGCTGGCGCCGCTTTTCCCCGGCGACCGCGGGATCCTCATAGCCATCTGCATGAACCTCATCAAGCTGGCCCCGGGGCAGGCAATGGTCACGCCTGCCGGCTGCCTGCACTCCTATCTGTCCGGGCAGGCGATGGTGGTGATGGGCCTCTCGCACAATGCCCTGAAGGCAGGGCTGACCAAGGACTACGTAGACATCGCCGAGCTGCAGCAGATTCTGGGCAGCGGCCAGCCCGGCCCGGCTCCGCTGGAGGTGGCACGTATCACTGAGTGCCAGGAACGTATTCCGCTCTGGAGCGACGATCTGGACCTGCGGCGGACAGTGATCGACGGCGGCACAGCAACCATCCCGCTGGAACGTTTCACCGTGGTGCTTGCCGCACTGGGCGAAGCGAGGGTCACGGTGGGTGACGTGAGCACGTTCCTGGAGCAGGGCGCGAGCATGCTCTACCTGGGCGACCCGACCACGGCCGACGTCGAGGGCTCGGCACAGCTCTTCAGCGCGTCGGCACGCTAGCGCCAGGGTTACATCCGGGCCTTTGTCCTGGCGGTGGCCTTGGCGGACCACGGATCCTCGGGCCACGGGTGCCGGGGATACCGCCCGCGCATTTCGGCCCGAACCTGGGCATAAGGACCGGACCAGAAGGACGCCAGGTCATCGGTAACAGCCAGGGGCCGGCCGGCCGGGGACAGCAGATGGAAGAGCACGGGCACCCGCCCCTCCACCAGCCGCGGCGTTTCGGCCCAGCCGAAGCATTCCTGCAGCTTCACCGCAACCACCGGCCGGCCGCCGTCGTCCTCCGCCGGCGGGTAGTCGATGCGGACCCGGGAACCGCTGGGAACCTCAAGCCGCTCCGGGACCAGGCTGCCCAGCCGGGATGCATCCGGCCAGGGCAGCAGGCGCCGCAGTGGATCGGTGAGGTCGATGCTGTTGGCGGAGGCTCCTCGGGCCAGTGCGTCCAGTTCGGGGCCGAGCCAGTCCTGGAGCCCGGCCAGCAGGGCCGGCTCGCTGACGTCCGGCCACGGATCCCCCAGTTCCCGGTGCAGCAGGGCCAGGCGCCGGCGCAAGGCATCGGCGCCGCCCGAGAATCCGATCAGGTCCAGGCCCCGTGCCGTCAGGGCGCGGGCGACGGCGGCGCGTCCCTCCTCGGCGGACGGGCGTACCGGGGTGGAGCCAAGCAGGATCGCGCCGAGCCGGTGTTCCCGGCGCGCGGTGACCCGGCCGCCGGCGAAGTCTGCCTCCACCGCGTCCGTCACGAGGTGTTCGGCAGCCGCTTCCGCAGTGTCGAAGGCCAGGGGGGCGGCGGCGCGGATGACGGCACCGGTGCCGGCGGCGTCCCGCCCCTCGGCCCGGGCGACGTCGGCGACGGCCAGCCAGTCAGAGCCTGTGAGGGAGCTGCCGGCGGGAAGTCCGGCGCGGGTTCCGGAGGCCAGCAGGTACCGCTCGGGGCCGGAGCCGGGAACGCGCCGCGCAATCCGGTCCGGGAAGGCCAGGGCAATCACGTATCCGAGGGCTTCGCCGGGGGAAACTCCCGCCGCGGCCGGCGCATTTCCCTTCTCCCGGCGGGCTAGCTGCTCCAGCCGCCGGACGTCGTCGGCCCAGCGCCGTTCCCCGGGCTCGCGGCCGGTCCGCAGCCCGGCGAGCAGGCGGGTCAGGTCCGCTCCGGGTGCCCGGTTGTCCCCCGCGAGCAGGGCAACGGCCTCGGCCGCAGTCCGAGCGCCCACCGCACCGGCGCCGTCGAGCAGGGCGCGGGCCAGCCGCGGATCGGCCGGTACGTGCGCGAGGGTCTTGCCCCGGGCGGTCGCCTGCCCCTTGGCGTCCACGGCGCCGATCCCGCGCAGCACCTCGACGGCGTCCCGCATGGCGGCCGGCGGCGGCGCATCGGGCAGGGACAGCCCCTCACCCGCCGGTGCACCCCAGCAGGCCAGCACCAGGGCAGCCGCCGTGAGGTCGGCGACGGCGATTTCCGGAGTCTGGTGTGCGGGCGCAGCCCCGAATGCCTTGTCGTCGTAGCAGCGGACCACGGTTCCGGGGCCGAGCCGGGCGGCGCGGCCGGCCCGCTGCTCGGCGGAGGCGCGCGAACAGGACAGGGTGACGAGGCCGGACATGCCGCGCAGCGCGTCCCTGCGCGGTTCGCGGGCCAGGCCCGAGTCGATGACCAGCCGCACGCCCGGCACCGTCAGCGAGGACTCCGCCAGGGACGTGGACACGATGATGCGGGCCGGTTCGCCGGGACCGCGGCCGGAAACCGCCCGGTCCTGCTCGGCCGGAGGAATCTGTCCGTGCAGCTCCAGCACTTCGGTTCCGGCCGGCGCCCGTGAACGCAGCCGGTCCGCCACAGTGGACACCTCGCGTGCACCGGGCACAAACACCAGGGCATCGGTCCCGGGGTTCCTGCTGACGGCCCGCAAGTGTGCGGCCAGGGCGGTGTCCGCGACATGGTCCAGGAAGCCGCGGGGGACTCCGCGGTCGTCGAGCCGCGGCACCGGCGGAGGCACCCAGACCGTTTCCAGCGGATGGAGCGCCGAGGGGCAGCCGATGACGGGAGCCGGGCCGCCGCCGTCGGGCGCCCCGATCAGTGCGGCAAAACGCGGCGCATCGAGGGTGGCGGACATGGCCACGAGGGTCAGGTCCTCGCGCAGCTGGCGGACTTCGGTGAGCATGCCCAGGAGCAGGTCCGTTTCCAGGCCGCGTTCGTGGACCTCGTCCAGGATGACCGCGGCGGTTCCTTCCAGGCCCGGATCGGCCAGCAGGCGGCGCAGCAGGATGCCCGGGGTCACGAATTCCACCAGCGGAGAAGGACCCGTGCGGCTCTCGCCCCGGACCGTGTAGCCGATCCGTCCGCCGAGGGCCGTGCCGTCAAGGGCTGCGAGCCGGCGGGCCGCCGAGCGGACGGCCACGCGGCGGGGCTGGGTGACCACCACCCGCGGCCGGGTTCCGCCGCCGGCGAGGATGTTCGCCACGAGCGGCGGCACCAGGGTGGTCTTGCCGGTTCCCGGCGGCGCCTGGACGACGGCGGTGCCGCCGCGCGTATCACCGGCACCGCCGCTCAGCACCGCAGCGAGCTCCGGGACCGACTCGGCAAAAACCAGTCCGCGGCCGATGCCCGCAAGGTCGAAGGGCGGGTCGGTTGGGTGCGGAGAGGCCGGAGAAGTCACTCTTCCATTCTGCCTCCTGCCGGAAGCTGTAAAATGTTAAGGGTCTCGTCACTCGCCCCTGCCTTTCCTCTTCCCTGGAGGTAGCAGTTGCCATTTTCCAAAGGCCAGATCCTGGTCCACCCCCATCATGGCCCCGCCGTTGTCAGCTCTTTCCAAACCCATCCGCGCATGCAGAAGAACTGCATTGTCCTGGAGGTCCAGTCCTCCCACCTGATGGTCTGGGTGCCCGTTGACCAGGTGGACCACGTCGGCCTCCGTCCGGTCCTGGACCGGGCGGGACTCGAGACGCTGTTTGGCGTCCTTCGCGCTCCGGCGGACAAGGAAGATGCCCAATGGTCCCGCCGGTACAAGGACAACGCGGAGAAGATTGCCACCGGTGATCCGATGGTGATAGCCGCCGTGGTCCGCAACCTGATGCTGCGCGAGGCGGACCGCGGTCTCTCGCAGGCCGAGCGGGAGATGCTCCGGCATGCCCGCAGGCCGCTGCTGACGGAGATTTCCCTGTCGCTCGGTGTTTCCGAGGGAGAGGCCGGCGACAAGCTGGACGCGGTCTGGGCTCCGTCCGGCGCTGTGGCTTAGCTCAGCCGTTCCCGCAGCGTCGGCACTCCTGGGCCGTTAAGGTCGGCGAGGTATGCCGGCCGGCCTGCCATGCTCATCACCAGGGCTAGAGTCGATCCGGTAACCAGCGGACCGCTGCCGGCGGCGAACGGTCCGTCGTCGGCGCGCAGATGCAGTCCCGCGATATGCGTCCGGCTGGCCACGGCAAAGTCCCGTCCGGCGAAAAACCCGGCGACGGCGGTCAGCGCCTCGATGCTGGGCTGCCGGTGAATGCCAAGCGGCCTGCGGATGTCCTGGCTGTGGACCACCACCTCGCCGAGATATGCCGGAATATGGCTGGAGGGCGCCGTCGTACTGGCAATTACGGCGCGGAACCGACTCAACGTAGCTGCCGGATCGACACCCCGGCTTTCGTCCAGCCGCCGCTGGTTGTGCACGTCGGGCCGGAACCGTGCGCCGGCCATGCTGCGCAGCCATTCCCAGCGGTTCAGGCTTGCCGCGGCAATCAGGTGGGCAACCACGTCTTCAACGTTCCACTCTCCGCACAGGGTCTCGTGCCGCCACTGTTCAGTGCCCAGCTCACCGAGGTCGTCCGCCAGAGCCCGCCGCTCCGCGTGAACCAGAGGCCACAGGGCAGAGGCAGAACTCCGCCGTTGCGCCATCGCGTCTGCCTCCTCGCCGTCTGCTGCTCTAAACCCCGTCACAGAGCAGATGGTGCCAGCTGTCGGCAAGCACCTCAAGGGCGTGTTCAGGAGAGGATTGGTCCCGGACGCGGAACGCAGCAGAGGACGGACACCGTAGCGGTGTCCGTCCTCTTGCTGTTCCGGCTGTTACTCCTGGACTAGGAAGCCAGCGCCGGGATCTTCATGCCGTGCATGGTGACCAGCAGATTGCGGGCAAACTCGGCCTGGCGGCGCGTTTCAGCGTCGTCCCAGCCCAGCTGCGGAGCCAGCAGGTCCGCCAGCTCAGTCAGCATGTCCTCGGATACCAGGCCGCGGAAGGCCAGCGAGGTGCGGCGGATCAGGATGTCGGCGAGCTGCGTGATCTGCTCGTTCTCCACCATGTAGGTGAGCTCGCGGGTGCTGAGCTCCTTGGTGGAGGCCAGCAGCTGGTCCCCGCCCTGGGACAGGAACTCCAAAACGTCGACGGCGCGGGTGCCGTAGCGGGTCAGCAGGACGCGGACGCGGTCCCGGTCGGCTACGTCGGAAGCCATGCGGTTGACCCACAGGCGCTCCTCAGCCTCGGTGCGCGGGAAGTCCTTGCCGCCGCCGATCTGGAGTTCCGCCGTCGTCGTCTTCCGCGGCACGCCGAGGGCAGTCATTGCCTCGGTTGCCAGCGTCTCGGACAGGGCACGGAACGTGGTCCACTTGCCGCCGACCAGCGACAGGCTCGTGACGCTGCGGCCGCCACGGTAGTCCGAGCGCTTTTCCACGCGGTAGTCGCGGGACACGAAGCCGGGCTGCGTGTCGTCGTGCTTGGGCAGCGGGCGGACACCAGAGAAGGTGTACACGATGTGGTCGCGGCGCACGTCAACCGTGGGGAAAACGTGGGCGATGAGTTCGAAGAAGTACTCGATCTCTTCGTCGGTGCAGACCGAGGCCTCGTTGATGTCGGCGTCGATGTCCGTGGTGCCCACCAGGACGCGGTCGCCCATCGGGTAGATGAGGACGATGCGGCCGTCGGTGTGCTCGAAGAACATTTCGCGGCCGGCGCAGGCTTCCAGCAGTTCCGGGTGGTCCAGGACGATGTGCGAGCCCTTGGTGCCGCCCATGAAGCTGGTGCGCTTGCCGAAGGAATCGTTGGTCTCGTCGACCCAGGCGCCGGTGGCGTTGATGACGACGTCGGCGTCGAAGACGAACTCTTCACCGGTGACTTCGTCGCGCAGCACGGTGCCGGCGTCGGTGGTGCCGACGGCGCTGACGTAGTTGCTGGCGCGCGACTGCGGGTTGGCTTCGAGGCCGTCGCGCAGGACGTCCAGGGTGAGGCGCTCGGGGTTGTGCACCGAGGCGTCAAAGTAGGTGGCGGTGTACTTTACGTCCGGGCGGAGCTTCGGCAGTTCCTGCAGGGACTTCTTCTTGCCGACGAAGTTGTGCTTGGGGGCCACGCGGCCGCCGCGGGAGAAGAAGTCGTACATCAGCAGGCCGGCCTTGATCAGCACGGCGCCGCGCTCGGTGTGCTTGCCCTGCTTGTGCGTCAGGAAGCGCAGCGGAGCAGCGGTGATGCCCGAGAATGTGGTGGTGATCGGGATGGTGGTCTGCAGCGGCTTGACGTAGTGCGGTGCCAGGCGGAGCAGGGCGTTGCGCTCGACGACGGACTCGTGCACGAGGCGGAACTCGCCGTTCTCCAGGTAGCGGATGCCGCCGTGGATCATGTGGGACGACGCACCGGAGGCGCCCTGGCAGTAATCCCCGCGCTCTACGAGGGCTACGTCCACTCCCTGCAGCGACAGGTCCCGGAAGGTGCCGACGCCGTTGATGCCGCCGCCGATGATCAGCACCGAGGCCTTGGGCCGGTCCTTCAGCTGCTGTACCACCGGACGGGTCCGGGCGGCGGTCTTTGCCTTGCTGGGGTTCACGGAATTGTCCACGTATCTCTCCAAACGCTTCTGTGGCTGCATTGCCATATCTACTCAATGGTCGAAGCCTGCGGCTCCAGGGGCCCAACCAATGCACATACGTGCACCCTGCGATAATGGATTCATGGAGTACGCAGCTGTGTCGATGGACGGCAAATGAACATTGGTGTCAGTGGCAGGTTCCCGGACCCCTCCGGCACCGGGCCGGGGGCAGGCGAGAAGGAAAGCCGCGACCGGGATGCGCTGCGGGCGGCGCAGATGTACTACCTGCAGAGCCTGACCATGGAGGCCATTGCACGGGAACTGCGGATTTCCCGCTCCACGGTGTCCCGGCTGCTCTCTTATGCCCGAAGCACCGGCCTGGTCCGGATTGAGATCCGCAACCCCTCGGACCGGGCTCCGGCGCTGGAACAGGAGATCGCCTCCCGCTTCGGCATCCAGGCCCATGTGGTCCCCGTTGCCGAAACTGTCTCCCCCGCCCAGGCCCTGCAGCGGGTCGCCGTCCAGGCCGCCCATCTGATCGGTCCGCTCATCGATTCGGACGCGATCATCGGCGTCGCCTGGGGCTCCACACTGACGGCCGTCAGCCAGCACCTGCCCATCAAGAACACGCATGACAGCACCATCGTGCAGATGAACGGGGCCGGGAATTTCCGCACCTCGGGCATTACCTATGCCAGCGAGATCCTGCAGCGTTTCGGCCATGCGTACGGTGCCCGCGTGGTCCAGTTCCCCGTCCCGGCCTTCTTCGACCATGCCGAGACCAAGGAAGCGATGTGGCGGGAACGCCCGGTGAAGCGGGTGCTGGATCTGCAGGCCCGGATGAACACGGCGATTTTCGGCGTGGGGTCCATGGAGGCGGGCGTGCCCAGCCATGTCTACAACGGGGCCTACCTCGACGAGGAAGACCTGGATGAGCTGGTGTCCGAGGGCGTGGTGGGCGACGTCGCCACCATGTTCTACCGGGCCGACGGCACCTGGGACGGGATCAAGCTCAATCACCGCAGCACCGGTCCCGACCTCTCCACGCTGCGCCAGGTCCCCCGCCGGATCTGCGTGGTGGCCGGGGAAACCAAAACCACCAGCCTGCTCGGTGCCCTGCGTGCGGGACTGGTCACGGACCTGATCCTGGACGAGAACTCCGCGCGGCGGCTGGCGTCGTCGTAGGATCCGTTCCAACCGATCGAGGAGGAACCCGCGTGGCCAATGAACCCGATCCCGCTGTGCTTCGGCTGCAGGAACTGCAGGCCGGGACCGACGCCGGGACTGCCCTGGCGTTCTTCGATTCCCAGCCACCGGTGCAGGTGCCGGAGCTGAACGGCTCCTGGCGGGGTACCGAAGTGCCCACCGGGCACCGGCTCGACGGCCTGCTCGAGCCGATGGGCTGGTACGGCAAGCGGTTCGACGGCGCGGAGGAGGTGTTCCCGCTGGTCTTCTCCGGTTCCGGCGGAGGCGTGTTCAACGTCAATCCGGCGCTGGTCCCGCTTTCTGCAGTGCTGCGTTTCGGTCCCTTGCTGCGGAAGCCGGGCGTGCTGGCGGCTGTACGTCCTGCGTTGCGGGTGGCGCGGACCCGGCGGCCCGGCGCCCGGCTGCGGATGACCGAGTACCGCGGGGTGTTGAGCGCGTCAATGATCTACGACGCCCTGCCGGTCCTGGACGTCTTCCGCCGGGTCGACGCACGCACGGTGCTCGGTGCCATGGACCTGCGCGGTCCCGAAGCTCCGTTCTTTTTCGCCCTGCGGCGGGACTAGCTGCTCCGTACGTTTCCCTACCGCCTCCGCGGCACCGCCTGATGCCCCAGCCGGGCACCGCGGCCGTGTTGCTGCAGGCTTAACCGGCCCTGTCCCGGATGCACGGCACGCGTTGCCGCATCTACTGAGCAGATACCGGGCTTATCCCAGCCGCGTAACCCCGTGATCTGCTCACTAGATGCCGCGTCACCCCGTAATCTGCTCACTAGATGGCGCGTAACCCCGTTATCTGCTCAGTAGATGCCGCCCCGGACATTCATAGTGCAGTAAGTGCTGCTTGCTGACCGGCCAGGCGACATCTACTGCACTATGAATCAGGCTGAGACCCTGCGTCCCACCAAGTGGTGCCGCCGTTACTGGTGGGACAACAGGCGCACCACCTGTCACACCCAGTGGGAAACCGTGCCGGGGCGGCCCACCGGGATGCCGGCGCCTGAGACCCGGACCGTCATCCCGACCAACAACCCCGGTCACTTCGCGAGCATTGCCACCGAACGGTTCCAGAGGCCCAAAGCCAGCGCGGCGTCCCCGGCCTGTTTGTTGGGCTTAGCCACCTTGCTCCGGACAAAGTACTTGCCGGTGGGATAGTCCGTTCCCGGGGTTCCCTCGGCCAGGAAGACCAGTGTCCTGGCACCCTTTTCCGGCGTCGGGAGCAGCCTGCGCAGCAGCGGCGACTGGTAAACCGCACGCATTGCCGATCCTTCCGCACTGGAGAAGCTCGACCCGATCACGCCCGGGTGGAAGGCGGTGGAAGTTGCCCCGTGCGAGCGGTAGCGGCGGTCGAACTCCTCCGTGAACAGGATCTGCTCCAGCTTGGCGTTTCCATAGGCCTTGCTGGGGTTGTACCCGTTTTCATTCTCCAGATCGTCCAGGTCCACGTTGCCGAACAACCGGTTGGCCATGCTGGAGGTGTTGATGACCGTGCCCTTGGATTCAAGGAGCCGGTCGGTCAGCAGTTGGGTGAGCAGGAACGGCGCGAGGTAGTTCACCTGGAAGGTCATCTCGTGTCCGTCCCCGGTGACCTGGCGGACATTGCCGAAAACGGCGCCGGCGTTGTTGGCCAGGACGTCGATCCGCGGGTAACGCTGGAGCAGTTCCGAAGCCAGGGTACGCACGCTGCCCAGGTCCGCGAAATCGGCCAGGAAATACTCGCCGCCCGTATCCTTGGCGACGGCGGCGGTCTTCTCCGGCGACCGTCCCACCACCACGACGTGATGCCCGTTTTCGGTCAGCCGCCTTGCCGCAGCGGCGCCGATTCCGTCGCTGGCGCCGGTGATCACGATGGTTTTGGGAGACACAAAATCCTGCTTTCCTCAGAGCGCGGCCGTGAGCGGCAACACCGTTCCCACCTTAGCCGGGGGTGCTGCGGAGTCTAGCCCTGGAGCCGGATCAGCTTGTCCGGGTTGCGCACCGCGTACACCGCCTGCACCCGGCCATCCGCGAGGTCCAGCTGGAACACAGTGGTCACAGTGCCGTCTTCCCGATACGCGACCGCCGGCAGCCCGTTCAGTTCAATGAACTCGGGGACGGCCCCGGCACCGTACTTGTCCGCCAGCCCGATCATCAGGCGGGCCACCTTCTCCGGCCCGTGGACCGGACGCAGCGCGGCGCTGACCTTACCGCCGCCGTCGGACACCAGGACCACGTCCGGAGCCAGCACGTCCAGCAGGGACTGCACCTGCCCGGTCATGGTGGCGGCCAGGAAACGTTCGACGGCGGCCCGGTGCTCTCCGGTGTCCGGCGCAGTCCGGGGCGTGCCCGCCCGAAGCCGGGTCCGTGCCCGGTGAACTGTCTGCCGCACGGCGGGCTCGCCCATCTCGAGGGTTGCAGCAATCTCCGGATATCCGAAGTCGAAGACCTCGTGCAGAATGAAGGCGGCCCGCTCCGGCCCGCTCAGGGTCTGCAGGAGTACCAGCATGGCCGTCGACACCTCGCTGGCGGTCAGGGCCGCCGCCTCCGGATCCGCCGGCAGCCGCGCGGGTCCGGTAGGCAGCGGTTCGGGCAGCCACTCGCCCGGATAGTCCTCCCGCCGCCGGGATGCAGTGCGGAGGGAATTCAGTGCCTGGCGGGAGGCGGTGCGGGCCAGGTAGGCCCGTGGGTTTTCCACTGGAGTCTCCACCGCGCGCCACCGGAGATAGGTCTCCTGCACCACGTCCTCGGCATCGGCCACGGTGCCGAGGACGTCATAGGCAATGGTGAAGACCATCCCTCGGTGCCTCAGGAATTCGGCGTCACGGCCAGCCCGCGCACCGCTCAGCTGCGTGTCATCGGCACGGGACCCGCCGTCGTCGCCCTGCCCACCTGCGGACCTGTTGGCCATGTGTATGCTCCGCTTCGTTTGGCTTCACCGCGGATCCACCGCAGTGTCATCCGGCAGATGATTTCCTTCTGGACAGCCGCCGTCCTGCCGTGCAGGTGAAAGCGGGTCGGGGAATCGTCGGCAGACAGGAACTGCACCGCTCCGTCGCTGCGGCCCAGACTAATGCACAGGCCGCGGAATCCGCTGTCGTGCCGCACTCCCGTCTCTCCGTCCAGTGCCCGGAGGATGTTCCCTGCCGCGTCGGCCCCCATCGGCAGGGCGGCCGCGCAGCACATCCGGAGGTAGTCGTAGAAGGGTTCGTCGATCACCGCGGCATCGCCGGCTCCGTAGACCCGGTCCTGGCCGCGTACCCGCAGCGTCGGATCCACACGCAGCCGCCCGTCGTCGTTCACCGGGAGCCCGCTCACCCTGGCCAGTCCGGGCACCCCGAACCCGGCGCACCACAGCACGACGTCGGCGCCCAGCACCGTCCGCACGTCGCCGTCGGCAGGCACCGGTGTGCCGCTGTGCAGTTCCACTCCGGCCCGGCGCAGGCTCTTCTCCACGGACAGGCGGGTCTGTGCGCGCAGCCGCGGCGCGACGGGGCCGGCGCTGTGCAGGCTAACGCGGACGTCGCAGGACCGGGCGGTTTCAGCGGCCATCTCGACGGCGGTCAGCCCGCCGCCCACCACCGCTACGCGGGCACCGGCAGGCAGTGCTGCGAGTCGGCCGCGTGCCGCCGTGGCTCCTTCGAGCTGTTCGATCCGCACCGCTCCGTCCGGCGCCGCCGCCGCGGCAGAGCCCACGGCGTACACCAGATAGTCGTAGGTGAGGGTTTCCCCGCCGGCCAGCTGCACAGTCCGCTCCCCCGGCAGGATCCGCACCGCACGGCCGGCGATCCGCCGCACGGCCGGGTGCAGGATCGAGGTGAAATCAACGGTGGCGTCCGCACGGGTGCCGGCCGTGTACTCGTGAAGCCGAATCCGCTCCACGAACCTTTCCTCCGGCGTCGCCAGGACGACGTCGAGTCCCGGCCTCCCGCTGGCCGCCAGCCGGTTGGCGGCCATGACCCCTGCGTATCCCCCGCCCAGAATGACTGCTGTGGTGCCCATGAGTGCACTCCCTGATATCCGTCGCTTCCGGCTTCCGCGCCGGCTGCACATTGGACACCGCCCGGGGAGGATTTGTGACCGGAGGCACCCAGATACCCCGCGGCAAGAGGAATGCCGAGCCCCAGTGACCTGACGTTGTAGGGATCAGCGGTCGGCGACACATGCTCGTCCTGCGCATAACTGTGGTGAGCACCCGACACCGTCCAACGCAGCGCGCGCTGTTCACCCCGCGCTATGGCGGCCCTGTGCTCGGCATATACGGCAGAGTCATCACGCCGCATTCGTTTCCCGGACGTTGCCGGTCCGCCCTGACGGATAACGAAAGGATGGATGCGCGGCACAAGGATGGGCCTGGCAACCGACAGCAGAACCACAGTTCCTACACTCAGCAGCATGGGGAGAAGCCCCGCGTAAACCGCCAGCAACGCACCGCCGCTAAGGAGCGCCCGGAAACCACCCATAACGAGAGCCAACGCAGCAACGCCCTTGGCGCTGGCCCGCACCTTTGCCCCTGGGACCGCTTCCCGGCGTAATTGCCGGGTTGTCGCCTCTGCTTACTTCCTTGAACCTGCCAAAGGCTGGATGCCTATCCGCCCAGGGCTCCTATATCAATCAGCTTTCTGGCCGTCTCGAGCTGGCCGGCCACTACCACCAGCGGAATCAGGGTGGAGAAGACATATTTTCGGATGAGGGCGGCCTTGCCTGGGCGGAGAGGCCGTCGCTTACCAATCCACCAAATCAACACCATCACTACCGAAGGCATGATCATCGCGTAAGGAACCGAAATCTCATCCACACCGCGCCGGCCGCTGAAAGGTAGCCGCGTACCGGAGGGGACGTTCTGGAGCACGTAGACCGTAAGCCCAACGCAGATCAAGAGAGCAAGTGCATACAAAACGTCACGGATGAGGGCAGCCTTTTTCGCGGAACGTGCATCCGCAGTGATCTGCTTTTCCGCTACCTCTGACGGTGCGCCACCCGATTCCAGACTATGGCTCATCTTGTTAGTTACTCTCCCGTTCTTGAACCTGCTGGTACATTGCCATTCCGGAATCAATATTCTCACCGAGATGTTCGACGAAATAGGCACTGCTTCCGCTGTAGGACCCTGCATGGGACCCGAAACGCATTTCCGCACGAGTAATTTTCTCCCGCAACGGTTTTCTTCGTGATACCGCTGGCAACCCCGCAGTTTGTATCTATGTTTAGCTGCAAGCCGCTTTCATCACAGTTGTTTAAATTACCACTCCGTTGTTTATTCCCCGGCAATCGTGTCGGTGACGAAGTTCTGGGCAATAGCCTTCCCGGCAATCCAGGCAGATAACCTCCCGCCTGCGAACCGAGTTCTGAAACACCGGCGGAAACGACCGAGCCAACCTTCGCTGACCACGCTCCCTGGTGAACAGGGATTACGGCAGAGGGTCCAGCGACGGGTGCGACGGCGCCGGCGTCGGCGCCGGCGTTCCCGATGGGTGGTACAGCCCGGCATACTGCTCCAGCGTGATGCCGGCGTCGTGGATCTTCCCGGCCGCAGCGGGACCCACATAGCGAAGATGCCAAGGCTCGTAGGCGTAGCCCGTGACGTGCTCGGCACCTGCCGGGTAGCGGACGATAAACCCGTACTGATGGGCGTTGGCCGCTGCCCATGCTCCGGCGCCCGTCCCCTCGAAGCAGGCCTGCAGTGAGCACGCCCCGTCGGCGGCGCCGATATCCACGGCCAGCCCGGTCTGGTGCTCGCTGTGGCCCGCCTGGGCGGAAATCGATTCAGCCAGGGCGGATCCGTAGCGGCCGGCATAATCGGCGTGCAGCGCGGCCTGGGCTTCGGCCGTCCGGAAGCCGCTCACCGCGGTGATGGTGACGCCGGCCCCGGCGGCATCGGCTGTCATCCGGGCAAACGCATCGGAGGCTTCCCGGCGCAGTGCCACGCCGCCGGCGTCGGCCAGGTCCCCGGGCGCATAAGCGGGGTCCAGGAGCGGACGTTCCTTGTTGACGACCACAAAGACGCTGGCCGGGGAGTCGAAATCCTGTCCGGCAGCCGGCGTCGTTCCGGCCGAGACCGGCTGGTCGAGATGGAAGAGATAGGCCTGGAGCCCGAGGCACACGCAGCCAAGGATGGCGATGTGTGCGGTGATGTGCTGGCGCGGCATGGTGTTTCCCTCCCCGTCCACTTTCCCATAGGCCGGGGCCCTGCAAAAACCTTGTTTCCCTCAAAACCTCAGGATAAATTTAGGCGGCCGATCCTTTTTCCGTTCCCGGAGCCCTCCGCGGAACCCTCCGTACAAGCTAGGTGAGCTTCGTTTTCCGGGAGAACACCTTCTGCAGCAGGATGAACAGCAGCAGAAGCGCGCCGATGACTATCCGCGTCCACCAGGAACTCAGGGTCCCCTGGTAGGAGATGAACGTCTGGACAATGCCCAGCACCAGCACCCCGGCCAGGGATCCGACAACATACCCGTAACCTCCGGTCAGGAGGGTTCCCCCGACCACCACCGCGGCGATGGCGTCCAGTTCCATCCCCTGGGCGGCGAGGCTGTAGCCGGAGAGACTGTAGAAGGAAAAGAGGATGCCGGCCGTGGCGGAGCAAAACCCGCTGACCGTATAGACCAGCACTTTGGTCCGCGGCACGGCCAGCCCCATCAGCCTTGCCGAGGCCTCTCCCCCGCCGATTGCGTAAACCGTCCTGCCGAAACGCGTGTGGTGAAGCAGATAGAACGCGCCGGCCACGAAAAGCAGGGCAATGATGACACCGGGCGAGACGAACATGTCGTCCGGCAGCGGGATCCGTGCCTGCGCCATGGACGTGAAGAACGGGTCGGTGACGGTGATCGCGTCGAGGCTGATGACGTAACAAAGCCCGCGGGCCAGGAACAGGCCGGCGAGGGTGACGATAAACGGCTGGATTTCAAACACCTGGATCACCAGGCCCATGGCCAGCCCGAACACTGCCCCGGTCAGCAGCACCACGGCGATCACTGCGAAGGGGTTCCAGCCCGCCTGCAGCAGGGCGGCGGCAATCATCATGGAAAGCGCGACAACCGACCCCACGGACAGGTCGATCCCCCCGGTCAGGATGACAAACGTCATCCCCACGGCCAGCACAATCAGGAAGGTGTTGTCGATCAGCAGGTTCAGGAACACCTGTCCGGAAAAGAATCCCGGATAGATCAGGGATCCAGCGGCAAACATCGCGAAGAACAACGCGATGGTCGCCGCAGTGGGGGCGTATTTGGCCTTGCCCTGCAGCCGGCTGATGCGCTGCCGCGTGGCCGGGGCGGAGGGACTGGTGAGGACTGACATCAAAGCGCCGCCTTCGTTGCGGGAAGTGCCGGAGCCGGACGCCTGCGTTGCCGCAGCAGTGTCCGCGCCTTCGGGGATTGAAGCAGGCACACCAGGATGACCACGAGCGCCTTGAAGACCAGGGTCACCTCGGGCGGAATGCCGAGCGTGTAGACAGTGGTGGTCAGGGTCTGGATGATGAGGGCGCCGATCAGGGTGCCCACGAGGCTGTAGCGTCCGCCGGCCAGCGAGGTGCCGCCGATGACGACGGCGAGGATGGCGTCCATCTCGATGAAGAGCCCGGCGTTGTTCGCATCTGCAGCGGTGACGTTGGAACTGATCATCAACCCGGCGACGGCAGCGCAGAAGCCGCTGAAGATGTAGACAATCCAGAGGATCCGCCGTGCGCTGAGGCCGGCCAGCCGGCTTGCCAGGGGGTTGATGCCCACCGATTCAATTTGTGTTCCCAGTGCCGTACGCCGGGTCAGCAGCGCTGCCCCGGCGAAGGCCAGTGCTGCTATGAGGATGGAAATAGGCAGGGTGAGGAAAAACCCCGCTCCGATCGCGTGGAAGGATTCGTTGGACACGGAAATGATCTGTCCGTCGGTCACGAGCTGGGCCAGGCCGCGGCCCGCCGTCATCAGCACCAGCGTGGCAATGATGGGCTGGATGCCGATGATGGAGACCAGCAGCCCGTTCCAGGCACCCAGCGCCACCCCTGCGGCCACCGCGATGGCGACGGCGGTGGCCGCCGTCGAGAATGATCCCGGATTGTCCGAGTTGTAGATGTAGGTGCAGGAGACGGCGCCCGCGATGGCCGCCACGGCCCCCACTGAGAGGTCGATTCCCCGGGACGCAATCACGAGCGTCATGCCCAGGGCGATCAGGAGGGTGGGCGCACCGTTGCGCAGGATATCGATCAGGCTGCCGTAGAGGTGGCCGTCCTGAACCCGGACCAGCAGGAAGTCGCTGCGGAATCCCTGGTTGAGCAGCAGCAGCAGGACAAGGGCCAGGACCGGCCACAGCAGCCGGTGCCTGAGCACCCCGGTCATTCGCCTGTCCCGGCGATAATCGTCATGACATCCTCCATGCTGACTCCCTGGTTGGGCAGGTCGGCGACCATCCTGCGGTCCTTGAGGACGGCAATGTGGTCGCTGAGGCGCAGCACTTCCTCGAGTTCCGCGGAAATAAAGACAATGGACATGCCCTGGTCGGCCAGGCTGCTGATGTGCATCTGGATCTGCGTCTTGGCGCCAATGTCGATGCCGCGGGTGGGTTCATCGAGAATGAGCAGCGCCGGGTTCGTGATCAGCCAGCGGGCCAGGAGCACCTTCTGCTGGTTTCCGCCGCTGAGGTCGCGGATCAGTGCGTCCTTGTTCGCGGGCCGGATATCCAGCGTTTCAATGAACTTGTCCGCCAGCTGGTCCTGCAGCTGACGGGGGACTTTCCGAAGCCATCCTTTTCGCGCCTGCATGGCCAGGACCATGTTGTCCTTGACGGACAGGTCGCCCACCAGGCCCTCTTCCTTGCGGTTCTCCGAGGAAAAACCGATGCCCTGTTCGATGGCCGTGCGGGGGCTGCGAAGGGAGCGCTCCGCACCGCGGATCCGGAGTTTGCCGATGTCCGCGCGGTCCGCCCCGAAGAGCAGCCGCGCCGTTTCCGTGCGCCCGGACCCCAGCAGGCCGGCAAGGCCAAGGATCTGTCCCGGGCCGATCGAGACAGTGACGTTCTCCACCGATCCCTTCCGTCCCAGGTTCTCCGCCTGCAGCACCGGCCGGCTGTCCCGGTCGCCGGCTGCCGGCCGGATGTCCCCGCGGTCCAGCTCCTCCAGGACTTCCAGGTCCTTGCCGATCATCTTCTTGATCAGTTCCATGCGGGGCAGTTCGGCCGTCCGGTACTCGCCCAGCAGTTTGCCGTTCCGGAGTACGGTCATGCGGTCGGAAAGGTCGTAGACCTGCTCCAGGAAGTGCGAAACGAACAGGACGGCAACGCCCCGGTCCCGGAGGGCGCGGACCACGTCAAAGAGCTGCTGCACCTCGTCCGCGTCCAGGCTGGAAGTGGGTTCGTCGAGGACCAGGACCTTCGCGTCGATCTGGACGGCACGGGCGATGGCCACCAGCTGCTGAATGGCTATGGAGTGGGTGGACAGCACGGAGCCGGGGTCGATGTGGCCGAGTTGGAGCTGCGCCAGGACGGCACGGGCTGCCCTTCGGACCTCTTTCCAGTGGATGTGTCCGAACCTCCGGGGTTCCCGGCCCAGCAGGATATTCTCTTCGACGGTCAGGTTCGGGCACAGGTTCACCTCCTGGTAGACGGTGCTGATCCCCGCCTCCTGTGCTGCCGACGGCGTGGCAAACTCCCGGGGCCGGTCCGCGACGGTAATGGAACCGCCGTCGGTCCGGTAAACCCCGGTGAGGGCTTTGATCAGGGTCGATTTACCGGCCCCGTTTTCGCCCATGAGGGCGTGGACTTCCCCGGGAAAGAGTCGAAAGTCCACGCCGTCCAGAGCTTTCACGCCCGGAAATGCAACGGTGATACCGCGCATTTCCACCACGGGAGAGATTGCTTCCATGGTTAGTACTTGCGGTTCGGCAGGGCTTCCTTCGCCTGCTCAGGGGTGAACGCAGTTTCTTCAACAACCACGCGGGCGGGGACGTCTTCGCCGTTGACCACCTTCTCGGCGAGATCCATCAGCTGCTCGCCCAGCAGTGGGTTGCACTCGACGATGAAGTTGATTTTTCCGTCCGCGAGGGCGGTCATACCGTCTTTAACCGCATCCACGGTGATGATTTTGATGTCTTCCCCCGGCACCATGCCCGCGGCCTCGATCGCTTCGATGGCGCCCAGTCCCATGTCGTCGTTGTGGGCGTAGACGACGTCAATGTCCGGGTTGTTCTTCAGGAATGCCTCCATCACCTGCTTGCCGCCGCTGCGCGTGAAGTCGCCGGTCTGGGACTCGACAATCTTCAGGTCCGGATCCGCGGCGATGGCCGCTTCGAAGCCTTCCTTCCGATCGAGGGCCGGGGCGGCACCGGTGGTTCCCTGCAGTTCCACAATGTTCACGGGCCCGTCAGTGGCCGCGCTTTCTTCGACGAGCCATTCCCCGGCCGTCTTGCCTTCTTTGACAAAGTCCGACCCCAGGAAGGTTGTGTAGAGGGTCGTGTCCGATGAATCGATGGCACGGTCGGTGAGGATCACGGGAATGTCGGCGTCCTTGGCCTCCTTCAGGACGGTGTCCCAGCCGGATTCGACCACCGGAGAGAAGGCAATCACGTCCACCTGCTGCTGGATGTAGGAGCGGATCGCCTTGATCTGGTTCTCCTGCTTTTGCTGGGCGTCGGTGAACTTCAGGTCCACGTCCGCGGCCTTCGCGGCGTCCTGCACGTCCTTGGTGTTGGCCGTCCGCCAGCCGCTCTCGGCGCCTACCTGGGCAAAGCCCATGGTGATGCCGTCCTCCGCGCCGCTCCCGCTATCGGATCCGCCGCCGCAGGCAGCGAGACCGAGGGCTGACACGGCGAGAACCGCTGTAAGGGATTTCCGAAACACTGCTGCCTCCTGAAGTCAGTCCGCAGCCAGGAAAACGCACCTTCGTTGCTGCGTGGGCGCCATGCCCTGGCGCTAGTGTTACCGTTCACATTGCTGAGGTCAAGGGTATTTTCCAAGATCGGGCGCTTCCTGCTCCACCAGGAAGTCCGGGCCGTCCTTCGCCTTAACCAGCCATGGACCGCTGCGTACTGCAGCGGCCCATGGGCGGATGGTTCCTTGCGTGCCGGTTAGACGCCGGCCGGCACCTTTGCGTGCTTCGGCTCGTGCGCAGCAGGTGTCTCGGCGTCCACCGGATGGCTCTCGGTGCGCGGCGGCTTGAAGTGGTCAATAACCGTGACCACGGCCAGCGACACCGCACCCCAGATGCCGAGGGTTCCCAGGTGGGACCAGACGGTGTCCGAGCCGAAGTAGAGGATCGAGCGGATCGATTCCACCGCGGCCGGCATCGGCAGCACCTCATGCAGGAAGCGGAAAATCTCCGGTTCCATGTAGATGGACATGGCCGCACCGGAGGCCGGCACACCGAGGAACATCAGGATGCCGATCACCGGGAGGATGGCGAGCATGCCCATGAACCGTTCGAAGACCGCCGTGAACATGGCCATGGAGAAGATCGCGACGGCGCCGGCTCCCCAGAGCGGCAGGAAGTGCCCGTCGATCGCCCCGACGAAAACGTCGGCGATGACCCAGAGGAAGGCCGACATGCCGACGGCCCAGGCCGCGACAATGGGGATCAGTTTACGCAGCGGACGGCTGGCCGGAGCCGCCGTCGAGCCGACCACAATAATCATGAAGCCGGCCATAATCCAGCCCATGGCAAGGTACATGGTGGCCATGCCCATGGAGTCCGAGTCCTTCAGCGGGGCCACGTTGTCGGAGGTCAGTTCCATCTGCTGGCCTGCGGCCACCTGCCCGAACACCGAGGTGAGGACCTGCTGCTGGCTTATGCCCGCTGCCTGGTTGGTAATGAGCGTGGCGGCGGGGTTTTCGGCCGAGGGCAGGACGTAGGCGCCCACCACCGTCCGGTCCTGCACCTGGCTGCGTGCCTCGTCAGCGGAATCCATGGCACGGAGGTCAAACAGGCCGGACATGTTTTCATCCAGGCCGGCGACGGCCTGTTCTGCCTGTTCGGCGGTGGAGCCGACGACGGCGACCGGCATGTCGCGCGGCGTGGGTTCGTACATTGCGCCCAACATGAACGAGAGCATCATCGTGACCATGGCCAGCGGGAAGAAGGCCAGGGTGCCGTAGCGCCAGCGGCGGGTCTTCGGGCGCGGTCCGCCGTGCAGCGAGGCGACGTTGATTGCCGGCGGAGCGGCGTTCGGCTTGCGGCGGCGCTGAACCGCATCGAGGATGAGGGTGAGCAGCAGCGAGACCACGGCACCGATCACGAGCACCAGCAGATGGGGCCCGGCACCGTTGCCGTCGAAGTACAGGAAGGACCGCAGCGACTCACCGGTGGCGGCCGCGGGCAGGAAGCTGTGCAGATACGGGTAGAGACCCGGCATGGTGTGCACGGACATGCTCATGTTGGATGCCGGAACACCCAGCACCATGAGGAACAGCATGCCGGCGAGCACGGCCATCGGGCCGAGGATCCGGGTGAGGAACAGCTGGACGCTGCCGACGGCGAAGACGGTCAGCCAGGACACGCCCAGCACGGCGGCGGAGTGTCCTTCCACAACGCCGAGCATCGGACCCGTGACGGCCCAGACAAGGCCGGCAATCAGCGCGGCCCATCCGGCCAGCAGCGGAACGAAGCGGCGGAAGCGAAGCAACTCGGGTGAGTTGGACAGGACCAGGCTCAGCGGCATGTAGCCGGCAAGCATCAGCGCGGTGGTGAGGAACATTGCACCCAGGCCGGCCATGTCGTGGTCGGGCAGCGGAGCCAGGTCCTCGGACTGCAGGGTCAGGCCCTGTCCAAGAACCTGCGGGGCAAGCAGCGCCGTCACGGTGCTGGACTGCGAGGCGCCGGCGGCACTTGCCGTATACACCGACGCGGTGCCTTCGGTAAGCGACACTGCACCGGAGGTTTTCCGGTCCAGGACCAACTGGCGTGCCTCGGCGTCGGAACCGACTACGCGGACGTCGACGGCGTCCGGATCCGCGGCTTCCAGGGAGTCCGCAAAGCGTTCCGCCTGCTGGCCGGTGACGGCGATGGGCATGTCGTTCGGTGTCGGTGCATGCATGGCCACGAGGTAACCGCCCACCAGCATGGAGACCATCAGCAGCGGCATCAGGAACATCGCCACGTAACGGCCGATCTTCTCTGCCTTTGCGCGCTTTGCCGCGGCAAGGTCCTCGGTGCCGGCATCCGGAGCCTGGGTTTCGCGGGTCGGATCCGTATCCGGCGGAGAGCCCGGGGATGTCGGGGAAGTACTGGTCAAGGACGTGCTCCTGTAGCTGAATTCAAGGGTGATGGTGCGAAGTGCGCGTCAACGCGATCGTCAAGGCGGGGTCTGTGGGACCGACTCGTCAAAATTACGCCATGTGGCGTAAATTGGGTAATCGAAGCCGCAGTAACGCCGACACAAGGGATCACATATGGGACAGCACGGCGAGAAGGCCCGCGAAACCCTGCTCGATGCCGCCGAGGAGCTCTTTGCCCGCTACGGCATCGACGCCGTGTCCAACCGTCGCATTGCCGAGCATGCCGGCACTGCCAACCATTCCGCCGTCGCCTACCATTTCGGCGGCCGGGACGAACTGATGGAAGCCTTGATCACCCGCCATCTGGAAGACACCCACCGGCGCCGGGCAGCACTCACCGAACAGCTCGACGACGACGGCGCCGCCCTCCACGATCTTCTCGCCTGCCTGATCCTGCCCTGGGTGGACCATCTGGCATCCCTTCCGGTGCCGAGCTGGCGGGCGCGTTTCCTGCATCAGATGCGCGCGGTGCCCTCCATGAAGGCCCTCTTGAACCGGACGGCCGTCGCCAGCCCCGTCACGGAGGACCTCATCCGCCGTACTGCTGCCGCCGTGGGCGACATCCCCACCTCCGTGCTCCACGGCCGGTCGTGGATCCTGGGCAGCATGACCATCGGGGTCTGCTCCGAGTACGAGTCGCGCATCCATGACGGAGCGGAGACTCCGAACTGGACGGGAGTGGGTTACTTCCTCATCGATTCCTGCGCGGGGATGCTGTCCGCCCCGGTGACCCACCCCGGCGACTTCATTACCCAGCCCTCCCCGGTCTTCCTGCTCTAGGTCGGCCCGCTCCGGTTCGGCGGTGCGTACCGCCCCCAAAGATCACGCCTCGACCGATGCCGGGACCAGCTCTGCCCTGCGGCGGCCGAACATCCGGTCATAAAGCACCGCGAAGACCAGGGCCAGCGCCACGGCTATCAGGATGAGAATAAGCATGCCGATAATCCCGCTCTGCAGGCCCGCGTCGGCCTGGGCGTCAAAGTACAGGACCGCCCGGTTCGCCGTGGTCATGTGGTACAGCGGCTCGGCGCGGGCGATGAAGGTGAAGAACCCTGGCAGCGCCTCCAGCGGCACCACTCCGCTGGCGGCCGGCAGGCCCATAAACACCACGTAGATCAGCGAGAGCACCATGCCGATACTGCCGAACAGGGTGATCAGCGCCGTGGTCACCGCCGAGACCGTGACAATGGACAGCCAGGTGGTGAGGAAGAACCAGCCCCCGTGCGGGATGGGCATTCCGACGGCGGAGGCCACCCACATCATCAGCCCCGCCGTGGGCAGCGCCCCCAGGACCACGATGCCCCACTTGATCAGGTAGGTTTTCCAGCGGGCCGGCTGCAGCCGCGGGCCCAGCGCGAAGCGCGGCCCCATTTCCACCGGCGCCACCCCGAGCCGCGAGTCGACCAGGAAGTGGATGGCCACGGAGCCGCTGACTCCCACCACCATCAGCAGCACCGAATAGAAAAACGCCCCCATGCCCAGGGCCGTCCCCTCCGGCGGGGTTTCATAGGCGGTGGTGGTGACGGAGATCGGTGCCCGGAGCAGGTCAGCCGATGTGCCGTCAACAGTTGGCGCCACCTGCTGCTGCACCTGTGCCGGCAGGCCCAGCTCCCCGAGTTCGCGCTGTTGCTCGGCCCGGGCTTCGCCCTGCGCCGCCTGGGCAGCCGCGGTCAGTTGCTCGCCAAGGCCGGTGTTCGCCCGTTCCAGGGCCGGGTCGACGGCGGACGTGGCCAGGCTGCTGGCCAGCGGCCCCGCCTGTGGATTCGTGTAGACGGTGATGGACGGCCGCGTGACTTCCGTGTCGCTCAATGCACCGCTCACCAGCCCCAGCGCATCGGCTGAGAAGGATTCCGGAATGAGGACGGCGGCATGGATCTGTCCCTTGCGCAGCTGCTCTTCGGCCTCGTCCGGGGACAGGACCCGGAGGTCGATTTCGTCCGACTCGGAGAAGCCCTGCTGCATCTGGTCGGTGATGTTCTGCCCGAGGTTCTGCGGGCTTCCGCCGTCGGCCGGCGTCGCACCACGGTCCTCGTTCACCACAGCCACCGGAAAGTGCTTCAGGTGGTCCCCCGGGCTGCCGAGTCCGCCGATGTAGAGGGCGGTCCCGGCGCCGCCCAGGAGGAGGAGCACCAGCAGCGGCAGCAGCCAGAACCGGGGTGACGCGTAGGTGCCCGAACGCGCTGCGGGTCGGGACTCCCGTTGCCGGGGAGTTTCTGAATGTGCGGGCATGGACTGACCTCTCAGCTGAGCCTGAGCGCGGATGCGTCCTACCGTTCGAGGGTAACCGCGGCGCGGGGGCTGCGGATATAGCGGTGCGCCCGGCTGCGTCAAGATGGCCGATACCCGTGCCGTCACCGCGCCCGTTGCCGGGCGGGGCGCGTGAAGCTAGCCTCGGGATGTGGATGACCTCACCCTTGCCAACCTGCTCAGGCTCGAACACGAAGGCTGGCAGTCCCTGTGCCGCGGCCAGGGCGGCGATTTCTACGGGGAGCTTATGACTCCGGACGCCGTGATGGTCCTGGTCAACGGCATGGTGCTGGACCGCCCGGCTATCGCCGTTTCCCTCAATGCGGCGCCGCCGTGGTCTTCCTACCGCATCACGGATGAACGTTTGGTGGCGGCGGGCACCGGGGCAGCAGCGCTGGCCTACCGTGCGACGGTGCACCGCGACGGGCAGGAGCCGTTCGAGGCGCTGATGTCCAGCGTTTACTGTCTCCTCAACGGGCGGCTCCGGCTGGCCCTGTACCAGCAGACCACGGTCACGCACTAGCTCCTTGAGCTTGCCGCGGCGTCCCGGCAACTACCCGCTTCGAATAACTCCGCTACGCCTCCCCCAGCACCCGAAGCAGTGCATCCAGCACCTGCGCCTGCCCCTTGACGAGCTTCGTCCGGGCAGCGGGCTCGGGAAACCAGCCGGCCCGGTCGATCTCCGGATACTCGCGCACCTTGCCCGAGCCCCTGGGCCATTCCAGCTCGAACGTGTTGCTGGCAATCCGCTCCGGGTCGAAGTCCGCCTCCGCGGCGAACACTGTGACGGTTTTTTGCGCCGACTGCCGGAAGCTGCCCAGCAGCACATACTCGGCCTCCGGCGCCTCAGTCCCCATCTCCTCGGCGAACTCCCGCAGCGCAGCGGCCAGCGGTTCCTCGGCCGGAAGGTACTCCCCCTTGGGAAGAGACCAGGCGTGCTCGTCCTTCCGCGCCCAGAACGGTCCGCCCATGTGGCCGATCCACACCTCCACCCCCGCCGCAGCCCGCCGGTACAGCAGGATCCCCGCACTCGTGATCATGGCCGGGAGCCGTCCCCGGTGCCGGTGTCCGCAAACCCGAAACTGACAATCGGCGGCAGGCCTGTCCGCAGCCGCTCGAAGACGTACCTTTCATGCGGCACGACGGCGTCCGGTAGATCGTCCAGGGCGAACCATTCCAGCCCGGCCGCCTTGCCGGGTTCCATGATCCGCGGCTCCCCCTGCCACGCGCTGCACAGGAAAAAGAAGTCCACCCGCTCATCCACTGCCTGGCCGCCGCCGTTGCTCCGGTGCATGGAGGTCAGGGGTACAACGTCGCCGGGGGCCACCTCGATGCCCAGTTCCTCCCGCGCCTCGCGCACGGCCGCCTGCACCGCTGACTCCCCGGCTTCCACATGGCCGGCGGCCGCCGTCGCCCAGTAGCCGTCCAGATAGCCGGTGCCCTGCCGCAGCTGCAGCAGCACGGAGTCCCTGCGCTGGAACAGGAGGTAACTGGCGGGCACAACTTGGAACGGGACGGTCAACGGACTTCTACTCCTCGGTGGAAGGCAGGGGGCTTCAGCCTAACCGAGCCGGACCCGGTCGCCGCTGCCCATCACGGCCGGATCCGTGCAAGGATCGGCCCTATGACCCAGCGCCTTATGCTCCTCGACACCGCATCGCTGTACTTCCGTGCCTTCTACGGGGTGCCGGACAGCATCCGCCGGTCCGACGGTACCCCGGTCAACGCCGTACGCGGCCTGTTGGACATGATCGCCCGGCTCACCACCGACTACGAAGCCACCCATCTGATCGCCTGCTGGGATGACGACTGGCGTCCCCGGTGGCGGGTGGAGCTGCTCCCCACCTACAAGGCGCATCGGGTGGCCGAAGAAGTAACGGGCAACCCCGACGTCGAAACCGTCCCCGATCCCCTCGAGGCCCAGCTCCCGATGATCCGCCGGACGCTGGAGCTGGCGGGCATCGCCGTCGTCGGGGCCGCCGAACACGAGGCCGACGACGTGATCGGCACCTACGCGTCCACCGCGTCCATGCCCGTGGACGTGGTCACCGGGGACCGTGACCTGTTCCAGGTAATCGACGACGACAGGGACGTCCGCGTCATTTACACCGCCCGCGGCATGAAGAACCTGGACGTGATGACCGATGCATCGGTGGTGGCGAAGTATCGGGTGCTGCCCGGGCAGTATGCCGATTACGCGACCCTGCGCGGCGATGCCTCGGACGGCCTCCCCGGCGTCTCCGGGATCGGCGAGAAGACCGCGGCGTCGCTGCTGGCCGAGTACGGTACCCTCGACTCCCTGCTGGAGGCTGCGGAGGACCCGGACAGCGGCCTTTCATCCCCCGTGCGATCCAAGCTCGCCAAGGCCGCTGACTATCTGGCGGTCGCCCCGAAGGTAGTGAAGGTGGTCCGGGACCTGGATCTACCCACGCCCAAGAAGGCGGGCGCCGAGCTGCACCCGATCACCGGCGACGAGCGCGCCGAACTGGAGAAGCTGGGCACGGAATGGAACCTGGGCGGGTCGGTGACGCGGCTGCTCGAGGCTTTTGACCGGTACAAGTAGGGCCCAAAACAAAACACCCCCGGTCCGCAGACCGGGGGTGTTTCGAGAAGCAGCAAAACGGTGCCCGAAGTGGGACTCGAACCCACACACCTTTCGATACTGCATTTTGAGTGCAGCGCGTCTGCCAATTCCGCCATTCGGGCGTGCGCCGCGTCACGAAGTACGAGTACTTACCGTGTTGGGCGCAAAACAACTCTACATGCGGATAGGCTGAATCTGTGAACTGTCGGCCTGCCGGCAGGAGAGACCGTATCTGAGGAGCATCTGTGTCTGAGTCCCCCGAGTCCGCGCCCGCCGCGTCGTCCAACGCCGCACCGTCCAACGCCTCCAACGGCCCGGCCCGCCGTGTACTCGTCGCCGAAGACGAGACCCTGATCCGCCTGGACATTGTCGAGATCCTCACCGGTGAGGGTTACGACGTCGTCGGCGAGGCAGACAACGGCGAGAAGGCCGTCCAGCTCGCCAAGGAACTGAAGCCGGACCTGGTGCTGATGGACGTGAAGATGCCGCTTATGGACGGCATCACCGCCGCCGAGCAGATCGTCAAGGCCCGCATCGCCCCCGTGGTGCTGCTGACCGCCTTCAGTCAGAAGGAACTGGTGGAGCGTGCCCGCGAAGCCGGCGCCATGGCCTACGTGGTCAAGCCCTTCACCCCGGCGGACCTGATCCCGGCCATCGAGATCGCCCTGTCCCGCCATGAGGAGATCAAGGCGCTGGAAGCCGAGGTTTCCGACCTGCAGGAACAGTTCGCCACCCGCAAGCTGGTGGAGCGCGCCAAGTCGCTGCTCACCACCAAGATGGGCCTGACCGAGCCCGAGGCTTTCCGCTGGATCCAGAAAACCTCCATGGACCGCCGGCTGAGCATGCGCGAAGTCGCCGAAACCATCATCAACCAGGTCAACTAAGCCAACAGATACAGAACCAACAGGAAAGGTCCCGTCCAAATGGACGGGACCTTTCCTATTGGTAAAGGGAAAACGGGAACCTAGATGGCCTTGGCCTGGCCCTTCTTGCTTTCCTTGACCGGCCACGGGCCGACCTTTTCCTTGACCCGCTCCTGGCCGTCAGCACGCTGGCCTGCGTCGGCGATGTCGCCTACGCGGTGCACCTTGATGCTGTTGGTGGAGCCGGCCTGTCCGGGAGGCGAACCGGCAGCGATGACCACCAGGTCATCGTCTTCCACGAGGCCCTCTTCGAGCAGGGTGCGGTCCACCTGGGCGGTCATCTGATCGGTGTGCTCAGCGAACTCCACCAGCATGGGCGCCACGCCCCAGAACAGGGTCATGTAGCGGTAGGTCTCCTCCACGGGGGTGAAGGCGAACACCGGCTTGGACGGGCGCAGGCGGGACAGGCGGCGGGCGGAATCGCCGGACTGGGTGAAGGTACAGATGTACTTCGCATCCAGCTGGTCGGAGATCTCCACTGCGGCGCGGGTGATGGCGCCGCCGCGGGTCCGCGGCTTGGAGCCCAGCGGCGGAACGCGGTTCAGGCCGTGCTGCTCGGTGGACTCGATGATCCGTGCCATGGTTTCGACGGTTTCGATGGCGTAGGAACCCACCGAGGTTTCACCGGAGAGCATCACTGCGTCAGCACCGTCGAGCACGGCGTTGGCGCAGTCGGAGGCCTCGGCACGGGTCGGGCGGGGGTTCTCGATCATGGATTCCAGCACCTGGGTGGCCACGATGACAGGCTTGGCCCAGCGGCGGGCCAGTTCAATGGCCTTCTTCTGCACGATCGGAACCTCTTCGAGCGGCAGTTCGACGCCGAGGTCACCGCGGGCAACCATGATGGAGTCGAACGCGTCGATGATCTCTTCGAGGTTCTCCACTGCCTGCGGCTTCTCGATCTTGGCGATGACCGGCACACGGCGGCCTTCCTCGTCCATGATCTCGTGCACGCGGGAAATGTCACCGGCGTTGCGGACGAAGGACAGGGCAACCATGTCGACGCCGCGGCGCATGGCCCAGCGGAGGTCGTCCTCATCCTTTTCGCTCAGCGCGGGCACGTTGACGGCCACGCCGGGCAGGTTGATGCCCTTGTTGTTCGACACCTTGCCCGGTACGACTACCTCGGTGACAACGGTGTTGGCGGTTACGTCCACGGCGCGGAGCTTGACCTTGCCGTCGTCGATCAGGAGGAAGTCGCCGATGTTCACGTCGCCGGGGAGGCCCTTGTACGTGGTGGAGCAGATGTCCTTGGTACCGGGAATGTCATCCGTGGTGATCGTGAAGGTATCCCCCACGCTCAGGAAGTGGGGTTCCTCGGTGAACCGGCCGAGCCGGATCTTGGGGCCCTGGAGGTCGGCGAAGATGCCCACGGGCATTCCCAGCTCAGCAGAGGCCTTGCGCACGTTTTCATACGTGGCGTTGTGTACGGAGTGGTCGCCGTGGCTCATGTTCATACGGGCGACATTCACGCCCGCGCGAAGAACCGCTACGGTATTTTCGTAGCTGGCGATCGCTGGTCCAAATGTGGCAACAATCTTTGCGCGTCTCATACTTCTAGCCTAGTCTCCCTTGGCAGTTTGCGCATGGGAACAGGCCGTTGGTCACGCCGGAAACCCGGGCGGGAGCCCCGCCAAGCACTTATTGACCCCGACCGGTAGTGGGGGAGCCTGCACAGATTCCCAGAAAGCGGGAAAAGCTCGGTTTCAGGGGGCGGACGGGCGGCCCGCCTGCCGACCGTCGTGGGAATCTGTGCACGCGGGTCCGGCGCCGACCTGACCCTAAGCCGGCTGAACCGCCTCCGCCAGCACGCAGTGGGTCTTCCCGTAGACGGTGAACATGCACTTGTTGCAGTGAATGCAGAGACCGGGCTTGGTGGGGTCCTCCGCCAGGCGGTTGATCAGGTCCGGCTCGCGCAGCAGCGCCCGGCCCATCGCTGCGAACTCGAATCCCTCGGCCATGGCGGCCTCCAGGTGGACCATATTGTTCACCCCGCCGAGCAGGATGAGTTTCGCATTGTTCACTACCGGGCGGAACTGCCGGGCGGCCTCCAGCATGTAGAGATCGTAGTAGGGGTATTCCCCCAGGATCTTCTTTCCCAGCATTTTCACGCCGGTCTTGAACGGCTCCTTCATAACGGCCGCCATTCCGTCCACCGGCACGTCGCCGCGGAAGAGGAACATTTGCTTCTTCACCGAGGAACCCATGGTCAGCTCGATGGCGTCCAGCACCTTGTCCGAGTCCAGCAGCTGGGCGGACTGCAGGGATTCATCCAGCCAGATGCTTCCCTTGATCCCGTCATCCATGCTCATTTTGGCGATAACGGCAATGCGGTCGCCAACGGCTTCCTTCACCGCCTGGGCAATTTCCCGCGCGAAGCGGGTGCGGTTCTCGATGCTGCCCCCGTATTCGTCCCTGCGCTTGTTGATCCAGGGGCTCATGAACGAGCTGGGAAGGTACAGGTGGCCGAAATGCAGCTCGACGGCGTCGAACCCCGACTCCACCGCAACGAGCGCCGCATCCCGGAACTGCCCGACGACGCCGCGCATCTGCTCGCGGGTGATCTCCTTGGAAAGCTGGAATGACGTGGGGTTCAGGAAGGTGCTGGGAGACAGGGCGGAAGTCCCGGTAACGGCACGGCTGGCGACGACGCCGGCGTGGCCCAGCTGCGCGGAGATGGCGGCACCTTCGGCGTGGACGGCGGCGGTGAGGCGCAGCAGTCCCGGTACGGCTTCGGCGGACATGATGATCTGCCCCGGGGCGCTGCGGCCCTCCTGCGCGACCGAGCAGTAAGCCACCGTCGTCATGCCCACGCCGCCGCGGGCGAACCCGACGTGGAAGTCGATGAGGTCCTGGGTGACGAGCCCGTCCGGTGACCTGCCCTCCGACGTTGCGGCCTTAATGATCCGGTTGCGCAGGCGGACCGGCCCCAGCGTCTCCGGGGACAGCGGCGACGGTACGGGCGGACGGGCGCCCAGGGTGACATCAACAGACATGGCGGAGACTCCTTGGTGGCGGGAAAGGCGCTCAGTACCAGGAACTGTAAACCAGGGTCGGAGGCGGAATCAGTTCATCCGACGCCGGTAAATGGCCGTGGCGCCGGCGTAGGCGAGGCCGAGGATGCCGGCCAGCCAGAGAAGTGCCACCCAGAAGTCGCTGCCCACGGGTTGCTGGGCAAGCAGCGCCCGGAGGGTGTCCGCAATGGAGGTTACGGGCTGGTGCTCGGCAAACCACGCCACCGGGCCGGGCATCGTATCGGTCGGCACGAACGCGGAGCTGATGAACGGCAGGAAGATCAGCGGGTAGCTGAAGGCGCTGGCGCCGTCGACGGTCCTGGCGGTCAGCCCGGCTATCACGGCCAGCCAGGTCAGGGCCAGTGTGAACAGGACCAGGATGCCGACGACGGCGAGCCATGCCGCTGCGGAGGCGCCGGAGCGGAATCCTGCCATCAGGGCGACGGCGACAACCAGTGCGAGCGAGACCAGATTCGCGGTTACCGAGGTGAGGACGTGGGCCCAGAGCACTCCGGAGCGGGCAATCGGCATTGACCGGAAGCGTTCGAAGATGCCTCCCTGCCTGTCGAGGAACAACCGGTAGGCCGTGTAGGCGACGCCGGACGCCACGGTAATCAGCAGGATGCCGGGCAGCGTGTAGTTAATGTAGGACTCCCCGGTTCCGGTGCTGATCGCACCGCCGAAGACGTAGACGAACATCAGCATCAACGCGACCGGGGTCACCGCCGTCGTAATGATGGTGTCGGGACTGCGCAGCACGTGGCGCAGGGAGCGGCCCGTCAGGGCAGTGGTGTCGCTGATGGCGGTCATCGGCTTTCCCTTTCATCCGCGGCCGCGGAGGAACCGCCGCCGGGTTCGGCGCGCCGGCCGGTGTCGCCGACAAGGGTGAGGAAAACGTCCTCCAGGGACGCTTGCCTGATCACGGATTCCTCTGTCGGCGGCGGCAGGAGCTGCTGCAGCTCGGCCAGGGTGCCGTCTTGGATGATGACGCCCTGGTGCAGGATGCCGATGCGGTCGGCCAGCTGCTCGGCTTCTTCGAGATACTGCGTGGTCAGCAGCACAGTGGTTCCGCCCGCAGCCAGTTCCCGAATGGTGTGCCAGACCTCGTTGCGCGCCTGCGGATCAAGACCGGCAGTTGGCTCATCCAGGAAGATGATCTCCGGTTCCCCGATCAGGCTCATCGCGATATCGAGGCGCCGGCGCATTCCGCCCGAATATGTCCCCGCCCTGCGGTTTCCCGAGTCCGTGAGCCCGAACCGGTCCAGCATGTCCTCAGCAATCCCGCCCGGATCCTTCCGGTGGCGGAGTTTCGCGATGAGCGCGAGGTTTTCCCGGCCCGTCAGCACTTCATCGATGGCGGCGAACTGGCCGGTCAGGCTGATGGAGCGGCGGACCTCGGCGGGGCTGGCGGCAATGTCGAACCCGGAGACCGCTGCGGTCCCGGCGTCGGCCTTCAGCAGTGTTGCGAGGATCCGCACCAGCGTTGTTTTTCCCGCTCCGTTGGAGCCGAGTAAGGCGTAGATACTGCCGGCACTCACGTCAAAGCCGACGCCGCGCAGCACCTGCAGCTCCCGGAACGATTTTTCGATGCCCTGTACCCGGACGGCGGGGTCGAGGGTGTGGTCGGTAGGCATATCCGGTTCTCCATTCCCGGTGAGCTATCCCTCTTTCGCGGACCTGTCGATGGTCTCGATCAGGCGCACGCGCTCCTTGTTGATCCACTGGCCGTCCGCGTAGTTCGCGATGAAGGCCTCGGCGAATTCCACCGGGTCCTCCCCCACGACGCTGCGGACGGAAGTGCCGTCGACGGCGGCACGCTCGACCAGGTCAGCGAGGTCTTCCAGCATCTGGAGGTAGACGTCTCCCCTGGCAATCGGTCCCGCGTACATGAAGTATCGCTCGAGGCCGTCCATGGCGGTGCGGTACCCCGCGGGCAGCTGTTTCTTGCGCTGCTTGAGCCGGCGCCACCGCCTTTTGTCCTCCCACGGTCCCGTGACCAGCTCGATCCATTGTGCGGCCATCATTCCCCTCCTTCGTTCTGCGGGTTCTCGGCGTGCTGTTGAAGCTGTTCGATCCGTGCCGCCAGGAAGCTCCACGTGCCCCAGAACTCCCGGAGGTACTCGGAACCCTGGGCGTTCAGGGCGTAGACCTTGCGCGGGGGTCCCTTTTCCGACGGCATTTTTTCGACGTCGACCAGTCCCCGCTTCTCAATCCGGAGCAGCAGCGCATACACGGTTCCCTCGGCGATATCGGTGAAACCCTGCTCGCGCAGCCGCGCCGTGATGTCGTAACCGTAGGCAGGCTCGACGGCGAGGATCGCCAGGACAATGCCCTCGAGGGTGCCCTTGAGCATCTCGGTCATCTGTTTACCCATGGAGCCGTACCCGTCTACTCAGTGTTGCTGACTACCACTAGACAGTAACACTAAGTACCGGCTGAGCAAAGGGGCTTAGGGCAAAGAAAAAGCCCGGAGATCCAGCCGGTGGGGCTGGTCTCCGGGCGGTCCCGGCGGGAGCGGAGCTACAGTGCGGTGATCGCCCGATCGGTCGGCGCCACCGGCGCCGGCAGGCGGGTCGATCCCATCAGCCACTGGTCCACGGCGGCGGCCGCGGCCCGTCCCTCGGCGATGGCCCAGACAATCAGGGACTGTCCGCGCCCGGCGTCGCCGGCGGCGAATACGCCCGGGGTTCCGGTCATGTAGTACCCGTCGCGGACCACGTTGCCCCGCTCGTCGAACTCCGCGGAGACCTGATCGGCCAGGCCGGCCGGTTCCGGGCCGGTGAAGCCCAAGGACAGGAACACCAGGTCCGCCGGAAGAATCCGTTCCGTGCCGGCCTTCGGCAGCCGCTTGCCGTCCACGAACTCAGTCTCGGCCACCTTCACGCCGGTGAGCCTGCCGTTCTCCCCCACGAACTCCACGGTGGAGGCCAGGAAGGTGCGTTCGCCGCCTTCCTCGTGGGCGCTGGCCATCTCGAACAGCGTGGGGTACATCGGCCAGGGCTGGTGGGCGGCACGCTCCGCGGGCGGCTGCTGGCCGATCGCCAGCGTGGTGACCGAGGCGACCTGCTGGCGGTGTGCGGTGCCGAGGCAGTCCGCGCCGGTGTCGCCGCCCCCAAGGATGACTACGTGCTTGCCCTCGGCACTGATCTGGTTCTTCACGGTGTCACCGGCAACGGCACGGTTGGACTGCACCAGGTAGTCCATGGCGAAGTGCACGCCGGACAGTTCCCGGCCCGGAATGG
Organism: Arthrobacter zhaoxinii; assembly: GCF_025244925.1. Taxonomy (NCBI): domain Bacteria; kingdom Bacillati; phylum Actinomycetota; class Actinomycetes; order Micrococcales; family Micrococcaceae; genus Arthrobacter; species Arthrobacter zhaoxinii. The sequence goes on along the minus strand of NZ_CP104275.1, from coordinate 1,617,485 downwards.
GCAGGTCGCGGGGCACGGTGGCTCCGGTGGCGATCACCACGGCGTCGTAGCGGCGGCGCAGCTGCTCCCAGCTGATGTCCCTGCCCACTTCGACGCCGGTCCGGAACCGGGTGCCCTCGGCACGCATCTGTTCCAGCCGGCGGTCCACCTGGATCTTTTCCATCTTGAAATCCGGGATGCCGTAGCGCAGCAGCCCGCCGATACGGTCGTCGCGCTCGTACACGGCCACGGTGTGTCCGGCGCGGGTGAGCTGCTGGGCGGCGGCGAGGCCGGCGGGGCCGGAGCCGACGACGGCGATGGTCCGGTCGGTCAGCCGCTCGGGCGGGTGCGGGGTGACCCAGCCTTCGCCCCAGGCTTCGTCGATGATGGAGACCTCCACCTGCTTGATGGTGACCGGCGGCTGGTTGATGCCCAGCACGCAGGACGCCTCGCAGGGTGCAGGGCAAAGCCGGCCGGTGAACTCCGGGAAGTTGTTGGTGGCGTGCAGCCGCTCAATGGCCTCGGCGCCCTTGTCCCGCCGCATCAGGTCATTCCACTCCGGAATAAGGTTGCCCAGCGGGCAGCCCTGGTGGCAGAACGGGATGCCGCAGTCCATGCAGCGGCCGGCCTGGGCCTGCAGCACGCCCTTTTCCTGCGCTTCGTAGACTTCCTTGTAGTCCATAATGCGCACCGGCACCGGGCGCCGCGGCTGGGTCTGGCGTTCGCGTACCTTCAAGAATCCGCGTGGATCAGCCACCGGTAACCTCCAAAATCTTGTTCCAGGCCTCGGCGCCGTCGGGATCGAGTCCCGCTTCGGCAGCGGAGGCGCGGGCGCCGAGCACTGCGGCGTAATCCCGCGGCAGCACCTTGGTTATGCGGGACACGGTGTCCTCGAAGCTTTCCAGCATCTTCTGGGCCAGGTCGGAGCCGGTCTCCTCGAGGTGCCGGATCAGCAGCCCGCGGACAATGTCGATATCCTCGGCGTCCGGAGCCTCAAGCCGCAGCTCGCCGCGTCCCAGGGACTCCTTGTTCACGCGGGCCGGGTCCAGGTCCACCACAAACGCGGTACCGCCGGACATTCCGGCGCCGAAGTTCCGGCCGGTGGGTCCCAGGATCAGGGTCTGCCCGCCGGTCATGTATTCGCAGCCGTGGTCGCCGATGCCTTCAACGACGGCGGTGGCCCCGGAGTTGCGGACAAGGAAGCGTTCGCCCACCTGGCCGCTGAGGAACATCTCGCCGCTGGTGGCGCCGTAGCCGATCACGTTGCCGGCAATGACGTTGCGTTCGGCTGCGAAGACGTTGCCGCGGTCCGGGCGGACGATGATCCGGCCGCCGGACAGGCCTTTGCCCACATAGTCGTTGGAGTCGCCGAACAGCCGCAGGGTGATGCCGGCGGGCAGGAACGCGCCGAGGGACTGCCCGGCCTGCCCGGTGAGCGTGACGTCGATGGTGTCCGGAGCGAGGATGTCCACTCCGAAGGTCTTCGTGACGGTGTGCCCGAGCATGGTGCCCACGGACCGGTCGGTGTTGACCACGTCCAGGGCAATCCGGACCGGTGCCCGGTTCTGCAGCGCATCGGCGCTCATCTCGATGAGCTTATTGTCGAAGTGCAGATCAAGTTCGTGGTTCTGCTGCACCATGTTCCGCAGCGGTGCGCCGGGGTCCACCTCGGGTCCGCGCAGGATCGGTTCCAGGTCCAGTCCGTCGGCCTTCCAGTGGTTGATGGCTGCCTGCGTATCCAGCAGCTCGGTGCGGCCGATGGCCTCTTCGAGGGTCCGGAACCCGAGCTCAGCCAGGATTTCGCGGATCTCCTCGGCAATGAACTCGAAGAAGTTCACCACGAACTCCGGCTTGCCGGTGAACCGCGCCCGCAGTTCGGGGTTCTGCGTGGCGACGCCCACCGGGCAGGTGTCCAGGTGGCAGACGCGCATCATCACGCAGCCGGACACCACCAGCGGCGCGGTGGCGAAGCCGAATTCCTCCCCGCCCAGCAGTGCGGCCATCACAACGTCGCGGCCGGTCTTCAGCTGCCCGTCCACCTGGACCACCACGCGGTCCCGCAGTCCGTTGAGCATCAGGGTCTGCTGCGTTTCGGCGAGGCCGAGCTCCCAGGGAGCCCCGGCGTGCTTGAGCGAGTTCAGCGGCGAGGCGCCGGTGCCGCCGTCGTGCCCGGAGACCAGCACGACGTCGGCCTTCGCCTTGGTCACGCCGGCCGCCACGGTGCCGATCCCGGCTTCGGAGACCAGCTTCACGTGCACCCGGGCGCTGGGGTTGGAGCGCTTCAGGTCATAGATCAGCTGGGCGAGGTCCTCAATGGAGTAAATGTCGTGGTGCGGCGGCGGGGAGATCAGCCCGACGCCGGGCGTCGAGTGCCGGGTGCGGGCCACCCACGGGTAGACCTTCTGCGCCATCAGCTGGCCGCCCTCGCCGGGCTTGGCACCTTGAGCCATCTTGATCTGGATGTCCTGCGCGTTGGTCAGGTACAGGCTGGTGACACCGAAGCGGCCGGAGGCGACCTGCTTGATCGCGGAGTTGCGCTCCGGGTCCAGCAGCCGCTCCGGATCTTCTCCGCCCTCGCCGGTGTTGGACTTGGCGCCGAGGCGGTTCATCGCGATGGCAAGGGTTTCGTGCGCTTCCTGGGAGATGGAGCCGTAGCTCATGGCTCCGGTGGAGAAACGCTTCACGATGCTGGAGACGGGTTCCACCTCGTCCAGCGGCACCGGAGTCCGGTCGCCGGTGCGGAAGTCCAGCAGCCCGCGCAGGGTCATGAGGTTCTTCGACTGGTCGTTCACGCCGTTGGTGTAGGCCTTGAACACGTCGTACCGGCGTTCGCGGGTGGCGTGCTGGAGCCGGAAGACGGTCTCGGGGTTGAACAGATGCGGCGGTCCTTCGCGGCGCCACTGGTATTCGCCGCCGTTGTCCAGGGCGCGGTGCGGTTCCTCGATGCCGTCGCCGGGGTACGCCTCGGCGTGCCGGGCGGCGGCTTCGGCGGCCACCACGTCCAGGCCGACGCCGCCGAGCTGGGTCTGGGTGCCGTGGAAGAACTCGTCCACCAGTTCCTGGCCCAGGCCGAGGGCTTCGAAGGTCTGCGCGCCGCAGTAGGAGGCGACGGTGGAGATGCCCATCTTGGACATGATCTTCAGGACGCCCTTGCCCAGGCCCTTGATCAGGTTGGTGACGGCCTCTTCGCCGGTGACACCGGTGATGTCGCCGTTGCGGACCAGTTCCTCGCAGCTCTCCATGGCCAGGTACGGGTTCACCGCGGAGGCGCCGTAGCCGATCAGCAGGGCCACGTGGTGGACCTCCCGCACGTCGCCGGCTTCCACCAGCAGGGAGATCTTGGTGCGGTTGGCGCTCTTGAGCAGGTGGTTGTGCACGGCGGAGAGCAGCAGCAGGGACGGGATGGGTGCCCACTGGGCGTTGGAATCCCGGTCCGAGAGGACAATGTACTGCACACCCCGGTTGACGGCGCCGGAGACCTTTTCGCAGATCTCGCTGATCCGTGCCCGCAGTTCGGCTTCGCCGCCTTCGGGCCGGTAGAGGCCGCGGACCTTAAGCGCTATCCGGTCGCCGTCGTCGTCGGTGAGGTTGGCGATCTTGGCCAGCTCATCGTTGTTGATCACCGGGAACTTCAGTGCGATCTGGCTGGTCTTCACCTGCTTCAGGGACAGCAGGTTGCCGTTGGGGCCGATGGAGGCCTGCAGGGAGGTGACCAGTTCCTCGCGGATGGAATCCAGCGGCGGATTGGTGACCTGGGCAAAGGACTGCACAAAGTAGTCGAAGAGCAGCCGCGGCCGCTTCGAGAGCACGGCGATGGGGGTGTCGGAGCCCATGGCTCCCAGCGGTTCGGCACCGGTGCGGGCCATCGGGCCCAGCAGGATCCGCAGTTCCTCCTGGGTGTAGCCGAAGGTCCGCTGGCGACGGTTGATCGAGGCCTTGGTGTGCAGCACGTGCTCGCGCTCGGGCAGCTCCTCCAGGCGGACCTGGTTTTCCTTCACCCAGTCCGCCCACGGGTTGGCGGCGGCTACCTCGGCCTTGATTTCCTCGTCTTCGATCAGCCGGCCCTCGGTGGTGTCCACCAGGAACATCTTGCCGGGCGAGACGCGGCCCTTGCGGACCACCTTGGCGGGATCAATGTCCACCACGCCCACCTCGGAGGCCAGGACCACCAGGCCGTCGTCGGTGACCCAGTAGCGGGCGGGGCGCAGCCCGTTGCGGTCCAGCACCGCCCCCACGGAGACGCCGTCGGTGAAGGACACGGCGGCGGGACCGTCCCACGGCTCCATCAGCATGGAGTGGTACTGGTAGAAGGCCCGGCGGGCCGGGTCCATGGTGGCGTGGTTCTCCCAGGCCTCCGGGATCATCATCATGATCGCGTGCGTGATGGGCCGGCCGGAGAGCATCAGCAGCTCGGCCACCTCGTCGAAGGAGGCGGAGTCGGACGCGCCGGGGGTGCAGATGGGGAACAGCTCCTCCGGGGTCTGCCCCAGCAGCGGGTTCTTCATCTGCGACTGCCGGGCGCGCATCCAGTTCCGGTTGCCCTTGACGGTGTTGATCTCGCCGTTGTGCGCGATGGCGCGGAACGGCTGGGCCAGCGGCCAGGACGGGAAGGTGTTGGTGGAGAAGCGCGAGTGGACAATGCCCAGCCGGGTCTTGAACCGGGGATCGGACAGGTCGGGGAAGAACGGTTCCAGCTGCGCGGTGGTGACCATGCCCTTGTAGACCATGGTTCGAGAGGACAGCGAGGGGAAATAGACGCCGAACTTGTTTTGTGAACGCTTCCGGACGCGGAAGGCCCTCGCGTCCAGGTCCGTGGTGCCGGTCCCCTCTTCGGGGGCCAGGAACACCTGTTCGAAATGGGGCATGCAGGCCCGGGACATGGCACCGACAAGCTCGGCCACGACGGGCACCTCGCGCCAGCCCAGCACGCGCAGGCCCTCGCTGGCGGCCATGAGTTCGACGCCGGCGCGGGCGGTCTGCTGCTCGCGGTCCTCGGTGGGCAGGAAGGCGGTGCCGACGGCGTAGCCTCCGGCCGCGGGAAGCTCAAAGTCCACTACTGCGCGGAAGAACTCGTCCGGGACCTGCGTGAGGAGTCCGGCGCCGTCGCCGGTGCCTTCGTCAGCGCCCACGGCACCGCGGTGCTCGAGATTGCGCAGGGCCGCGAGGGCGGCGTCGACAATCCCGTGGGTGGGCTCACCGTGCAGGGTGGCAATGACGGCCAGGCCGCACGCGTCCTTTTCGTTCTCGGCCCGGTACAGGCCGGCGTCTTCCGGAAGCGCGGCAAAGCGGATGAAAGGCGACATCGCAGTGTCAGGGTATGCAGACAGGGAATCAGCCATAAGAAGTGAGTCCTTCCCCCTTGTAGAGCGTTGGGAGGGGACAGCATTGGCCCCAGCGGGATCCCCGAGGGGGCGCTCCGCGGCATTGATTGATTTTACGGCTCACTTCACCCTGATAAACCCGGAAACTGATCCGTTTTTATAAGGAATTCTGGATGCCGGTAACCGCCGCGTTCCGGAAGGGGTGGCCCGGTGCTGCAGCGCTCTGGCGCCACGTCTCTGTGGCTCCGCCTGCAGCACCGGGAGGGTAACCCTGTGGGTCAGGCAGAAGGTCCGTTGTTCCTGGACCGGTGAGGAAGGGAATCCTCGGTTTTTGTCTCTGCGAGATTAGCACGCACCGGGCGTTCTGCTGATGCCGATTCCGCATTCCCCGCTTCTGTTTCATTCTTGTTATCTGCTGCGGTAATACCGCTTCCCTGCGCAGGTTCACGTCCCGGGAGGTACAGCGAGCCCTCGCCGCCCTTGCGTGCCTTGAGCGTGAGGTAAATGAACATCGCGATGGAGACGGCCAGGATCAGCACGCTGGTCCACACATTAAGGCGTTGTGTGACGCCGAGCAGCGTAATCATTTCGGCATCGTCGATGCGCAGCACCTCTATCCAGAGCCGTCCGGCGGTGTAGAAGGCGGCGTAAATCCAGAACAGGCGGCCGCCGCGGAGCCGGAACCGGCGGTCCAGCAGCAGGAGCAGGGCCACGCCGGCCAGGTTCCAGAGCGACTCGTAGAGGAAGGTGGGGTGGAACGTGGTGCCGGGGGCGGCATCGGCGGGGAAATTGGCGTTGTCCGCGTCGATTTCCAGGCCCCAGGGTGCGTCCGTTTCGGAGCCGAACAGTTCCTGGTTGAACCAGTTGCCCCAGCGGCCCACGGCCTGGGCCAGCAGCAGCCCGGGGGCGCCGGCGTCGGCGAAGGTGGAGAGCTTGATGCCCGCCCGGCGGCAGCCGATCCAGGCACCGACGGCGCCGAGGGCCACCGCACCCCAGATACCCAGCCCGCCGAGCCAGATCTGCGGAATGAGGGACAGGTCCCCGTCCGGTCCGAAGTAGGCGTCCGGGGAGGAGAACACGTGGTAGAGCCGTCCGCCGATAATGCCGAACGGGATGGCCCAGATGGAGATGTCCCAGACCGCGTCCGCGTCCAGGCCGCGGGCCTTCCACCGCCGGGCCGTGAGCCACAGGGCGAGCATGATGCCGGCCAGGATGCACAGCGCATACGCGTGGATGGTCAGCGGCCCCAGTGAGAAGCTGCTGAACTCAGCGGGCGGGCTGGGGATGCTGGCGTACACGGACATCGGGTTCATCGGCTGGCCTTCGGGGTTCCGGTACTGAGGTCACGGGTGAGGGCAGCGACGGCGTCCGTGCCGCCGTCGCGCAGGGCCGCCACCAGGGCGGTGCCCACAATGACGCCGTCGGCGTAGGCGCCGATTTCGCGGACGTGTTCGGCACGGGAGACGCCCAGTCCCACGCAGACGCGTTCGGCGCCGGCGTCGCGGGCGGCGCTGACAACGCTCTGGGCGGCGTCGCTGACGCTGTCCCGCGCGCCGGTGACGCCCATGATGGAGACGGCGTAGACGAAGCCGCGGCTGGCGGCCACGGTGCTCTTCATCCGGGCCTCGGTGGAGGACGGGGCGACCAGGAAGACGCGGTCCAGGCCGTACTTGTCGGAGGCTTCCAGCCATTCGGAGGCTTCATCCGGAACCAGGTCCGGGGTGATCAGCCCTGCTCCCCCGGCTTCGGCCAGGCGGCGGGAGAACTCGTCCACGCCCATCCGGACCACGGGGTTCCAGTAGGTCATGACCAGCACGGCGGCGTCGGTGGCGGCGGTGATGCCGGCAACGACGTCGAATACCTGCGCTACACGGAAGCCGTCCGCCAGCGCCTGCGTGGTGGCGGCCTGGATGACGTGCCCGTCCATCACGGGGTCGGAGTACGGGATGCCGATTTCGATCAGGTCCGCACCGTTTTCCACCAGGGCGATGCCTGCGGCGATGGTGGCTTCCACGGTGGGGTAGCCGGCGGGCAGGTAGCCGATGAGCGCGGCCCGCCCCTGGGCGGCGGCCCGGTCAATGGCTGCGGCGGACTTGCTCTGCGTTGCCTCGGTGCTCACAGCTGTTCCCCTTCTTTGCCGATTTCTGCTTCGGCTGAGCGCTCGTCCAGCAGGTTGAACCATTCCGCGGCGGTTGCCACGTCCTTGTCGCCGCGGCCTGAGAGGTTCACCAGCACGATTTTCTCGGAAACATTTCCGTCGGAGCCGGCCGCCTCGGCGGCCAGGCGCTGGCCCACCTTGATGGCACCGGCCAGGGCGTGGGCGGATTCGATTGCGGGGATGATGCCTTCGGTGCGGCAGAGCAGCTGGAAGGCGTCCATGGCCTCGGCATCGGTGATCGGTTCGTAGCTGACCCGCCCGATGTCGGCCAGGTAGGCGTGTTCGGGTCCGACTCCGGGGTAGTCCAGCCCTGCGGAGATGGAGTGGGATTCGACCGTCTGGCCGTCGTCGTCCTGCATCAGGTAGGAGCGGGCACCGTGCAGCACGCCGGGCCGGCCGAGGGTGATGGTGGCGGCGTGGCGGCCGGTTTCGACGCCGTCGCCGCCGGCCTCGAAGCCGTAGATCTTCACGTCGGGATCGTCGAGGAAGCCGTGGAAGATGCCGATGGCGTTGGAGCCGCCGCCGATGCAGGCACACACCGCGTCCGGCAGCCGGCCGGCCTGCTCCAGCATCTGGGCGCGGGCTTCTTCGCCGATCACTTCGTGGAAGTAGCGGACCATGGCCGGGAACGGATGCGCCCCGGCTGCGGTGCCGAGCAGGTAGTGGGTGTTGTCCACGTTCGCGACCCAGTCCCGCAGCGCCTCGTTGATGGCGTCCTTCAGCGTCTGGGAGCCGTTGGTCACCGGAATGACCTTGGCGCCGAGCAGTTCCATCCGGGCCACGTTCAGGGCCTGGCGGCGGCAGTCCTCGGCCCCCATGTAAACCACGCATTCCAGGCCGAGCAGGGCCGCGGCGGTGGCGCTGGCTACGCCGTGCTGTCCGGCGCCGGTCTCGGCGATGACCCGGGTCTTGCCCATCCGCTTGGCGAGCAGTGCCTGGCCCAGGACGTTGTTGATCTTGTGGGAGCCGGTGTGGTTGAGGTCTTCGCGCTTGAGGAAGATCCGCACTCCGCCGGCGTGTTCGGAGAAGCGCTTGGCTTCGGTGAGCAGCGACGGGCGGCCGGAGTAGTTCTTGTTCAGGTCAGCCACCTGGGCGGTGAACTCCGGATCGGCCTTGGCCTTTTCGAAGGTGTCTTCCAGTTCGTCCAGGGCAGCGATCAGGGATTCGGGCATCCAGCGGCCGCCGTACTCGCCGAAGTACGGGCCGGAGGCGTGGCGCAGGGAGGACACTCCCCCGTTCAGGAAGGCCTCCGTGACGCTTCCGCTTCCGGTTTCCGCGGCAGCTCCTGCTGCCTGAGCCTGTTCCGACTTCCCGATCATGGGCTTTGTGTCCTGTCCTGCTTAGGCCCGGGCCGTTCCTGCCCGGACAGGGTGGTGGTGCTAGGGGTCAGCTTTCACCGTGGAGCCGGGCGCGGGCAGCCAGGGCCTTGGCGCCGGCGGCGGTGAACTCGCCGATGGTTTCGGCCGGGGATGCGTGCTTCACGAGGGCTTCGCCCACCAGCACGGCGTTGGCTCCGTTGGAAGCGTAGTGCTCGACGTCGGCGGCGTCACGGACGCCGGACTCGGCAATGACCACGGGGCCGGCGGGAATGCTGCCGGCCAGGGCGGCGAACACTGAGCGGTCAACGTCGAGCGTTTTGAGGTTGCGGACGTTGATGCCGATGATCCGCGCCCCCAGGGCGACGGCCCGGTTTACTTCGTCTGCGGTGTGCGTCTCGACCAGGGCGTTCATACCCAATTCGTGCGTGATGTCCAGGAAGCGGCGCAGCTGATCGTCGTCCAGAGCCGCGACAATGAGCAGGATGAGGTCTGCGCCGTGGGCGCGTGCTTCCCAGATCTGGTACTCGTCGACGGTGAAGTCCTTGCGCAGCACGGGGATGCCGACGGCGGCGCGGACGGCGTCCAGGTCCGCGAGGGAACCCCGGAACCGGCGCTGTTCGGTGAGCACGCTGATGACGGCGGCTCCCCCGCGCTCATACGCTGCGGCCAGCGAAGCGGGGTCGGCAATGTCTGCGAGCTCACCCTTGGAGGGGCTGCTGCGTTTGACCTCGGCGATGACCCGCAGCTCGGTGCGGGGTTCGGCTGTTCCGCCCAGCGCTGCGTAGGCGTCCAGCGGTGCCGGTGCCTGCAGCGCCTGGCCGCGGACCTGCTCGAGCGGGACACTTTGCCGGCGTTCGGAAAGGTCCTCCCGAACGCCGGCAATGATGTCGTCGAGAACGCTCACTCAGTGGCTGCTTTTCTTCAGCTTCGATCCGTTGACGCCGTAGCCTGCCTTGCGCATGATGAAGCCGACCAGCAGGCCGACCAGCATCACGGCGATGCCCGCAAAGAAGCCAACGTAGCTGGCCATGCAGTAGGCAACAGAGGACACAGCAGCGCCGATAATCATGATCAGTACGCAGGCCCAGGCGGCGGGGGTGTTGCCGTGCCCGATGGTCTCGTCGTGAATGCTGGCGTGGCTTTCGCCCGCGTTTTCCTGGCCCGCTCCCAGGTGCTGGTCTGTGGCGTTTGTGCTCATGATGAATCTCCTCGTTAACGAATCTGGTTTCCATTCTGCCATTACTGGGCGGAAACCCTTTCACATATTGCTCCGGTGTTCGGCGCAATCCGGTGGTCTGGTGGGTGGACCTACTTGGGGTCGGTGGGATCCTCGCCGCGGGTAAGCCGGTCCCAGCTGTCGATTTCGTCGACGGGCGGGCCTGACGCGGCGTCCTTCCGGCTGCGTACGTCCGGGCCGGGCGCGGCGGTTCCTTCCGCGGAGTCCGCGGCGGTGGCTCCGGCGGCGGGCTCCGCCGTCGGGGCGTAACGGCGCGACGTCGTCCAGTACCGGCCCGCGAGGGCGAGCCAGACACCGGCCAGGGCAATCAGGATCCCGATGGCCAGGGCGGCGTACGGCATGACGGTCAGTTCCGCCACGGTGCCCTCGGCGGAACTGACGCCGATCGCCTTGCCGATGGCGCCGGCCGCGCCCTGCAGGGGGTCGGTGATGATCCGGTAGCTGGCCACGGCCACGCCGATCCCGGAGACCGCGATGATGACGGCGATGACCCAGCGGGCAATCCGGCCGGCAATTCCGGCGGCCAGGGCGGCGGCGACACCGACCACGGCGAACGCCGTGACGGCGGTGGCGGCATCGCTGCCCGAGACGGCGACGTCGGGCGTCACCACGTCCGTGGCGGGGAGGGTGACGTTGAGCCAGGTGCGGGTGGTGGTGCCGAAGGCCAGGGCTGCCAGGAGGACGGTCCCCATGATGACGGTACCCTTGCGGCCCCAGCGGGGGGTGGTGGTGCTCACTTGTCTGCTTCCTGTGCGATGGTGCCGGCGGGAGGCGCCGCGACGGTCTCCAGTGATCCGGCGAGGAGGGCGGCCCGCAGCGGCGCGGCCGCCTTGTTGACGGTTTCCTGGGCTTCCGCTTCCAGGTCCGAATCGTTGACGATGCCGCCGCCGGCCTGGACGTATGCCTTGCCGTCCCGCAGCAGGGCGGAGCGGATGGCAATGGCCATGTCCATGTCCCCGGCGAAGTCGAGGTAGCCGACCACCCCGCCGTAGATCCCGCGGCGGTGCGGTTCCACCTCGTCCAGCAGGCGCAGCGCGCGCGGCTTCGGTGCTCCGGACAGTGTTCCGGCCGGGAACGTCGCGGCGAGCACGTCATAGGCGGTGGAGGCGTCCGCGAGCCGGCCGACGACGGTGGAGACCAGGTGCATGATGTGGCTGAACCGCTCCACCTCCATGAACTGGGTGACGTCGATGCTGCCGGGGCGGCAGACCTTGGACAGGTCGTTGCGGGCCAGGTCCACCAGCATCAGGTGTTCGGCCCGTTCCTTTTCGTCTTCCAGCAGTTCCTCGGCCAGTGCCCTGTCCAGTTCGGAGGTCCGGCCGCGGGGCCGGGAGCCGGCAATCGGATGTGTGATCACGTCGCGGCCGGTCACGGTGACGAGGGCTTCCGGGGAGGAGCCGACCACCTTGAACGGATTGCCGTGCGCATCCTCGAAGTTGAACAGGTACATGTACGGGCTGGGGTTGGTGGTGCGCAGTACCCGGTAGACGTCCAGTGCTTCAGCCCGGCAGTCGGCTTCGAAGCGGCGCGAAATGACCACCTGGAACACCTCGCCGTCCACAATGGCCTGCTTGCCGCGCTCCACCGCCCGGGTGTACTCCGGTTTGGGCCAGCTCTCCTTGACGTTCGCAGCGACGTCAATGGTGGTGCCCGCGGCCAGCACGGAGACGGCCTGCGGGGTGGGGGCCGCGAGCCGGCCGAGCATGGAGCGGACGCGGGCCACGGCGTCGTGCCAGGCCTCGTCCACGCGTTCGTCGGAGCCGTCGAAGTTGATCGCGTTGGCCACCAGCGTGACGGTGCCGTCGCTGTTGTCGTGGATGGCCATGTCCGAGACCAGGTTCATCGCGATCTCGGGCAGGTCCAGGTCATCCGCCGGCGGGTTGGGCAGTTTCTCCCAGTGCCGCACGGTTTCCCATCCGACAAAGCCGACCATGCCGGAGGTGAACGGGGGCAGCTCGTCGAAACGGTCGGTGGCCAGCAGGTCCACGGTGCGGGCCAGGGCCTCGACCGGGCTCCCGTCCAGCGGTACGCCGGCCGGCGGTTCGCCCAGCCAGTGGGCCTGCCCGTCCAGCGTGGTGAGGGTGGCGCGGGACCGGGCGCCGATGAAGGAGTAGCGGGACCAGACGCCTCCGGACGCGGCCGATTCCATCAGGAAGGTGCCGGGCTCGCCGTTGGTGAGCTTGCGGTAGATGCCGATGGGGGTGTGGGCGTCCGCCAGCACGGTGAGGCGCACGGGGATCACCCGGCGGTCGCACGCCAGGGCCCGGAATTCCTCCAGAGTGGGGCGGATGGCTCCTAGATCCTGCATGTTGTTCCTACTTCTTCCCTGCGGTGGTGGTGGAGCTTCGGTCTTAGGCAGCGCCGACGACGGCGGGCAGCTCACGGCCGTCGAAGCAGGTGCGGGTGCCGGTGTGGCAGGCCGCTCCCACCTGGTCCACGCGGACCAGCAGGGCGTCACCGTCGCAGTCCACTGCTACGGACTTCACCCACTGCACATGTCCGGAGGTGTCCCCCTTGCGCCAGTACTCCTGCCGGGAGCGGGACCAGAACGTCACCCGGCCCGTGGTCAGGGTGCGGTGCAGGGCTTCGTCATCCATCCAGCCGAGCATCAGGACCTGGTTGGTGTCGTACTGCTGGATGACGGCGGCCACCAGCCCGGCGTCGTCGCGCTTGAGCGACGCGGCGAGCTCCGGATCGAGGGCAGCCGGCGGATTCTGGGGGGAAGGTGAAGGAAGCATCGCTACCGATTCTACTGCCCGGCACTAAAACGCCGCCGCGCGCGCGAATTGGAGCCGCAGCCCCGCCGAAACACCGGGTTCCATGCTAGTTTCAGCAGTGATGCATTTCGTTGATCCGTCCCGTGAAGTCCTGGCCGAGACGCTGCTTGCAGCCGGGCCCAATGCACCCACGCTTTGCGAGGGGTGGCAGACCAAGGAGCTCGCAGCTCATCTGTACCTGCGCGAGCACCGTATGAGTGCTGCCCTGGGCATGTTCATCAAGCCCCTGGCGGCGCGCACGGACAAGGCGCTGGAGGAAACGGCGCAGAAAGCGTCCACCACGGAAGGCTACGGCAAGCTGGTCCGAGCCTTCCGGGCCGGCCCGCCCCGCCTCTCCCCCATGCACCTCAAATCGGTGGATAACAGCGCCAACCTCAGCGAGTACTTTGTGCACACTGAAGACATCCGCCGTGCCTCGGACCGCTGGGCGCCGCGCGCCCTGGATTCGGACTATTCGGATGCCTTGTGGGCCGAACTGATCAAGCGTGCTGCCATCCTGTACCGCGGCGTGGACCTGGGCATTGTGCTGGTCCGCCCGGACGGTCCCCGGCACGTGGCCAAACGCGCTCCGGTTTCGGTGGCGATTGTCGGCGAGCCCTGTGAGCTGCTGCTGCACGCCCACGGCCGGACCGGGCATGCGCTGGTGATGTACGAGGGCCAGCCGGACGCCGTCGCCCTGCTGGAAAGCGCCGACATCGGGCTTTAGGCTGCCGCCGGCCTTAGTCCGTCAACCCCAGTAGTCGGCTTAGGACCCGTGTGGACCGCTGTTCCGGTTGGCCTGGCGGCTGATCTCATGGCCGTCGCAGACGAAGGCGCCGAGGGTATGTATAAGCCCGTGATACTCCGTGGTCAGGACAAGATCGGCTGAACCGTCCTCTTGTGCCACATATCGATCAGGGATGCTTCCACTGCCTTGGTATTTAAAGGTTTCCCTAATCCAATTACGGGTATCACTTAGAGTCTGATCGGACCTATCACGGTCCAGTCTTTCTGCGAGCTTTTTACAATTCTCGCCCAGCTCCGGGAGTCCCACCAGGCTCAACAGTTCAGCGAACCTCGATATATTCCGTACAGCATCGTCAACATAATTCACGGTGACTATTCCAATCCCGAAGTACTGAGGACGTCACGTTGCTCCCACATTGCTTCCGCCGCCTCCGCTCAAGTAGTGCTCGATGAAGTCCTGGGAGGCAGCGAGGAACCAGTCCTCCATGGAGGCGTACTCACGTGCGACCCAACGCAGCGGCGCCCCGTTCTTCCAAATCAGATCCCAGTCATCGGTTACTACAACCTTGCTGCCGGTCCAGCACGCCACGTCATCATTATCAGTCCGACGGGCAAAGGGAATGACCTCCCAGCCCGGGAATACCTTCTCAATATGCTGAGCTCGCCATAACTGGTCTTCTCCTCGCAGAAGAAACCATGGGTGAAGGTCGATTATCCCGTACTCGATCATGTGGCCGTACAGAGCAGGCAGTGATTCATTTCCTACCATTGGTTCAACGGTCTCCTTGACTATTAGTCCCAGGTCGAGCTCTTCAGAACAGAAAGCAGGACCGAGGCGGTACCGCCCGCCTTGCGAACCGCCGCACAGCCTGAATCGTCTCCATATAGTCCTTCGTGCGCTCAACATCCGGCGTCCCGTCTGGGTGAGCAAAATATAGGTCAGGAAGCCGACCGGATCCAGCCCCAAGGGCGCTAATGATTTTGCGTCAAACCTCATGCAGTTCCCTGTGTGAAGGTTTTCCGTGCGTTCATTTGCTGAACGGTCCCACCGACTCCCGGCACTCCTTCTACATATGAGACTCGTCGTGCTCTGGCTTCGTCTTCCTAACCGCCAAAAAGATCCGCACTGGTGATCACGTCTCCAACCCGAAGGCGTTCATATGACTCGTCCCACGGCTCCAAACCAATGTGGGCTTTCATAGCCATTTCAAAACGAATTGGCGAGGTGTCTCGTCTGAACGGGATCATCTCTTCCTCCAATGGAGTGGCCGGTCGCCACACTTCTCCCTTGAAGTTCTCGATCATACAGTTCCCCAACTGCCTCGTGCCTGTCTTATATGCAGGCAGGAACTTTTCGCTATCGACCGGTCGCTGGTCAACTACCTGCCAGTGCCCGTGACGAATAAGGGCATCGAAGGTTAGCCCAGCGAGGAAGGGTTTGGTTTGGAGCACCTCTGGAATTAGTAATGGAACTTCGTTCGCTGGTACCGCAGAATCGAATACGACTATGTAATACGCGGCATGAAGCGACGAGATAACTTGCCCCAGCGCCACCCGGTCGTCATCTAACGGAATCGTGAAGATGTCGCCGCCTTTCGGCGCTGAAACTCTTCGATTCTTGACCATGGGGCTCCTCCTGAATTTTCGTATCTTCGGTCGCTCATTTGGTGGGCCCCACTCACCCGGACGGGTCAGGCAGTAGCCCTGCCACGACCCTTCCTGAGTCGCCCGGTTTCAGTCGCCGAAGAGCTCCGCGCTGGTGACTACATCCCCCACCCGGAGGCCATCGTAGTACTCGATCCACGGCTCCAACCCAGCGTGAGCCCGGATAGCATCGTCAAAAATAGCGGACGAGCGTGTCTTCCTGTGAGGAAGCGTCTCCCTCTCCAAGTCCGTGGCAGGGCGTCCCCGGGTACCCCGGAAGTCCTCGACCTTGCACCGTGACGGGATGTGCCCCCCGATGATGTAGGCCGGAAGGTACTTCCGACCGTCCACCGGCCTGTTCTCGAGCACCTGCCATCGCCGGTCGCCCAGGGCGAAACAATCCATCATGGGTCAGCCCGGCAAAGAGCGGCTCAGACTCGAGCGCCTCCGTGACCAACGACGGCACCTCTTCCTCCGCTGCGATGAAATCGAAAAAAACCATGTAATAGCTAGTCAAGTACTTAGAAACAATCTGGCCAACAGCGGCCCTACCGTCACCCAGAGGGATCTTGAAGACGTCACCATCATTCAAAGAAGGCCACTCTTGCTTACTCACCGCGGATCACCTCCAGCTTCCTGATATCTCTTATCGCTCATTTGGTGCCTCTTATTAGAAAGTCCGCCATCCGGGTTCCGCTTATTTGTAGGTCCGCCGAATTCGCGGATATAAAACTCCTCCAGTCTATCCAACTCGACGCCCGGCTCTGCTCGGTCCAATTCATCGAATTCAAATGTGATCCCGGGAATGCTTCTGTTGTGTTCTGTTTTTCGCGCCTCAAACCTCTCCGGACTCAGACCGCCCAATGTAAGGCTTCACCTGACCTGACGGGTCAGTGCGCAGATAGACGATCCCTTCCGGCTCAGGGGAGAGGCCTCCTAGCCTCTCCTGTCCGAGAACTTGCTCTCCCAGCTCGTCAACAGCGCCCTCGACCCCGTCTTCCACGGCCTCACGCACCACGGGGTTGCGAACGATTCTGGATGCAACCCCGCCGGCACCGAAACCCACCAGGTTCAGGCCGGCCAAAAGCCAGTTCACCTCACCCGTGGTGGCCTTCTGGATCACCACGTCGGCACCGAACATGATCAATGCTGCACCGAAGCCCTGCCCGCCGGGCACGAACATCAATGCGACCCCGCCCAGAATCGCCGCACCGCGGCGTGGACCCTGGGCATTGTGCTGGTCCGCCCGGACGGTCCCCGGCATGTCGCCAAACGCGCTCCGGTCTCGGTGGCGATTGTCGGCGAACCCTGTGAGCTGCTGCTGCACGCCCACGGCCGGACCGGGCATGCCCTGGTGATGTACGAAGGCCAGCCGGACGCCGTCGCCCTATTGGAAAGTGCCGGCATCGGGCTTTAGGTTTTAGTTATTACTGGAAGGGCGTCGCGAGGCGCCTGACCCGCAGGGAGGCCAGCTATGAGCCGTGTCCGCGTTGACCTGAATATCTCTCTCGACGGTTTCGCCACGACTACGGACCAGACTCCGGAGAACCCGTTCGGTGACGACTGGGGGCGCCTCACCGCCGCGTATGCTGCCACCCGAACTTTCCGTCAGCGGGTGCTGCACGATGAAAGCGGCGAAGGAACCACCGGCGTCGATGACCGCTATGCCGCGCGCTACTTTGAAGACGTCGGCGCGGAGATCATGGGGGCGGGGATGTTCGGGCTGCATGCGAACCCCAATGACCCCGAGTGGTGCGGATGGTGGGGCGAGGATCCGCCCTTCCATGTTCCTGTCTTTGTGCTGACGCACGAGCCGCGGCACCCGCTCGAGATGGCCGGAGGCACCACCTTCCAATTCCTCACGGCAACGCCCGAGGAGGCGCTGGATACGGCCACCGCGGCCGCCGGGGGCGGGGATGTGCGAGTGGGCGGTGGCGCGTCGACCGTGCGCGACTTCCTTCGGGCCGGCCTCGTCGATGACCTTCACGTCGGCATCGCCCCCATCATTCTCGGCCGCGGGGTCCGGCTGTGGGATGACCTGCGCGGTCTGGAGGCGGGCTCGCAGGTCACCGCTGAGTCAGCACCGAGTGGCACCACGCACGTCACGTTCCGGCGTTCGGTCGGGTCATGACCGCAGCACCATGCTCACAGTACTTGTAGTGGGACCCCATCGGCTGTGCCGGCTGTCCCGTGAGCTTTCCGTGCCGGCGTGGTGCCCTTGTCGGCTTATTGAGTAGTCGGCGGGCGAAGGATCTCGTCGCCGTCGCTGACCAACGCGACGGCGACGCCATGCTTTGCAGCCAACGAGGTAAAAAGAGGTCGCGCCTTTGAGTCTTGGCTCCAGGCAAACGCCGCATAGATCACGGCCGTGCCGATCGAGTAATCGGTAAGTCGATCTTCCAAATCGGGATCTTCCTCGATTTCCTCATTGGTCGGAGAGTCTGGCCCGTTCATCGGAGGGAAAGTCGAAACGAGCTCGTTGTAAAATGCTCGCAGCGCGGGAGTTGCCACGGAGACGTCATCGTAAGAGTGGCTCTCTGACCAACTCGATTGAGCTTCCCACCAGGCGGGGAAATTCGCGTCCGTCACACTGTCCGGATCGAACGCCAGAATGTCGTAAGTCATGACTCGGAGAGTACTGCCCAAGAGGGATCCATGCGGCGTGACACACCGGCTTTCCGGCCCGCGGATCGTCGCTAGCACTAGCGGGTACGGCCAATGGAGCACTGACTTGCCGTTCACTTCTCCATAAGCGACTCAGCTGTCAGATGGATCCGTCTTAGTAATCACCAAATAGATCCGCACTGGTGACCACGTCTCCCATCCGAAGGCGCTCATATTGATTCATCCCAAGGCTCCAAGCCAATGTGGGCTTTCATAGCCTTTTCAAAGCGGATTGGTGAGGTTATTTCCCTAAAGGGTATTAGTTTTTCCTCCAGTGCGGTGGCGGGTCGCCACACTTGCCCTTTGAAGTCCTCAATCATACAGTTTCCCAATTTGTCGGTCCCGGTCTTATATGCCGGCAGAAACTTTTTACTGTCCACGGGCCTATTCTCCACGACTGTCCAGTGCCCATGACGAATGAGGGCAGCAAAGGTCAGTCCCGCAAGGAAGGGCCTGGAGCGCAGTGCCTCAGGGATCTGTAATGGAATTTCATTTGCCAGCGAAGTACATTCGAATACAACTATGTAATACGCGGCATGAAAAGACGAGATAACTTGCCCCAGCGCAACCCGGTCATCATCTAACGGAATCGTGAAGATGTCGCCGCCTTTCGGCGCTGAAACTCTTCGATTCTTGACCATGGGGCTCCTCCTGAATTTTCGCATCTTCGGTCGCTCATCTGGTGGGCCCAACTCACCCGGATGGGTCAGCCAGTAGCCCTGTCACGACCCTTCCTGGGTCGCACGGTTTCAATCGTCGAAGAGGTCCGCACTGGTGACGATATCCCCTACCAAGACGTCATCGAACGCTTCGTGCCATGCATTCAGCCCTACATGTGCTTGCATCGCGTGCTCGAAAAACGCAGCGGAATGTGTCGCCCGGAAAGGAAGGATCTGTACCTCCAGATCCGTGGCGCGGCGTCTCCGGGTGCCCCAAAAATTCTCGACCACGTATTCTCCTGGAATGCGCCATCCGATTTTGTATGCGGGAAGGAACTTTCGGCCGTCTACCGGCATGTTTCCAAGTACCTTCCATCGCCCCGAGCGAAACCGCCCACCGAGAGACGACCCAGCAAAAAGAGGCTTGGATTCAAGCGCCTCCGAGACCATCGAGGGGACTTCCTCTTCCGGCGCCACGAAATCGTAGATGATTACGTAATACTCACCTATGTACGAAGAAACTACTTGGCCAACGGCGGCTCTGCCGTCGCCCAGAGGGATCTTGAAGACGTCACCATCTTTCAAAGAAGGCCACTTTTGCCTACTCACCGCGGATCGCCTCCAACTTCCTGATACATCGCATCATTAGTCCTTCTCCGCGGCCGCCACGAGGCTGGGGTAGAAAGAGAAACCTGTCCAGAGAACCGGGTCGGCCCTCCAGTGGACCGGAGGCGTTACGCGGACCGGGCACGGCACCGGCACGAGCCGGGCCGCAGACCTGTCACAACCCTTCCTGGGCCGCCCCATGTAAGCTCGGTTTTCAGTCGTCGAAAAGGTCCGCGCTCTTGACAAACTTCCCCACTCGGAGCTCGTCATAGAACTCATCCCAAGGCTCCAGCCCAACATGCGCGCGGATAGCATCCTCGAAAATCGCAGCGGAGTTTGTTGCCCTGAAGGGAAGAATTTGTTCCTCCAGATCCGTGGCAGGGCGTCTCCGGGTGCCCCAGAAATCCTCGACCACGTACTGTCCCGGGACGCGCCACCCGACCTTATAGGCCGGAAGGAACTTCCGACTGTCCACCGGCCTGTTCTCGAGCACCTGCCATCGCTCTGGGCGGAACAGGGCATCGCGAGAAAGTCCAGCAAAAAGAGGTTCAGAACCAAGTGCCTCCGTGACCCGTGAAGGGACCTGTTCCTCCGGAGCCACAAAATCGAAAATAACCACGTAGTACACAGACAAGTACTTGGAAACAACTTGGCCAACGGCCGCCCTGCCGTCGCCCAGTGGGATCTTGAAGACGTCACCGTCCTTCAAAGAAGGCCACTTTTTATTCACTGTGGATCGCCTTCAGCTTCCTGATATCTCGCATTAGTCCTTCCCGGCATCCACGACGAGGCTGGGATAGAAAGAGAAACCTGTCCAGCGAACCGGGCTCGCCCCCATCAGCTGACCGAAAGCGATAGGCGCACCGAGCACGGCACCGGCACGAGCCGGGCCGTAGCCCTGTCTCAACTCTTCCGGGGCCGAACCACGCGCCCGGATTTCAGTCGTCGAAGAGCTCCGCACTGGTGACGATAGTCCATGGCCGAAGCTCATCGTAGTACTCGAGCCACGGCTCCAACCCAGCGTGAGCCCGGATAGCGTCGTCAAAAATTGCGGGCGAGCGTGTCTTCCTGTGAGGCAGGATCTCCCTTTCCAAGTCTGTGGCAGGTCGCCTCCGTGTGGCACGGAAGTCCTCGACCACGTACTGTCCCGGCACATGCCACCCGACCTTATAGGCCGGAAGGTACTTCCGACCGTCCGCCGGTCTGTTTTCGAGTACCTGCCAGCGCCCAGGGCGAAACAATGCATCAAAGGTGAGCCCGGCAAAGAGAGGCTCAGACTTGAGCGCCTCCGAGACCAAGGACGGCACCTCTTCCTCCGCTGCGATGAAATCGAAAATCAGTACGTAATACGTGGCAGACAAGTACTTGGAAACAACCTGGCCAACAGCGGCCCTGCCGTCGCCCAGAGGGACCTTAAAGACGTCTCCATCTTTCAAGGAAGGCCACTTTTGCTTATTCATCGTGGATAGCCTCCAGCTTCCTGATGCCGTGCGCCCCACCCCTGACCGGAAGCGTTACGCGGACCGGGCACGGCACCGGCACGCATCAGCTTCCAGCCCTGTCACAGGGCTTCCTGTGTCGCACCATGTAAGCCCGGTTTTCAGTCGTCGAAAAGGTCCGCACTCTTGACGTGTCTCCCCACTCGGAGTTCATCGAAAACATCTCGCCAGGGCTCCAACCCGACATGGGCTCGCATCGCCCGCTCAAAAATCGCTGCGGAAAATGTGTCCCGGTAAGGCAGTATCTCTTTCTCCAAGTCCGTGGCAGGTCGTCTCCGGGTGGCCCGGAAATTCTCGGCCATGACGTTGCCGGGACCGCCAATAACGATCCGATACGCCGGAAGAAAATTCCGGCCGTCCACTGGCCTGTTCTCCAGTACCTGCCATCGCCCTGGGCGGAACAGAGCATCCAGGGAAAGTCCAGAAAAGAGCGGCTCAGACTCTAGTGCCTCCGTGACCCGCGAAGGCACTTCTTCCTCGGGGGCCACAAAATCGAAGATAACCACGTAATACTCAGACAAATGCTCAGATACAATCTGACCAACGGCCGCCCTGCCGTCACCCAGTGGGATCTTGAAGACGTCACCATCTTTCAAAGAAGGCCACTTTTGCCTACTCACCGCGGATCGCCTCCAGCTTCCTGATATCTCTTATCATTCATTTGGTGCCTTTTATTAGAAATCCCGCTATCTGGGTTCCCCTTATTTGTGGGCCCACCCCATTCGCGGATATGGAACTCCTCCAGTCTATCCAGCTCAATCCCCGGTTCCGCGTAGCCCAATGGACGGTACCGAAATGTTGCGTCGGGGAATGCCCTGCGATGTTCGGTTTTTCGTATTTTGAACCTCTCCGGGCTCTTTGCCTGCCCAATGTATGGCTTCACGCCCCCGAGATCGTCCGTCCGGAGGTACACCACCCCGTCCGGCACGGGGTCAAGTTCGCCCAACTTTTTAGTTGGCGAGGGATTTGGAACAACTTCTGGATCCGGTCCGACAATCTGCTCTCCGAGCTCGTCAACCGCCCATTCGACCCCGTCTTTCACGGCCTCACGCACCACGGGGTTGCGAATGATTCTGGCTGCAATCGCGCCGGCACCGAAACCTACCAGGTTGAGACCGGCCAGAAGCCAGTTCACCTCACCCGTGGTGGCCTTCTGGATCACCACGTCGGCACCGAACATGATCAATGCTGCACCGAAGCCCTGGCCGCCGGGCACGAACATCAATGCGACCCCGCCCAGAATCGCCGCACCGCCGACAACGTATTCCCAGTTATCCGCAAACCAATCACCGGTAGCAGCCAACGCGCCACGGTTGGCCGCGTCGTAGGCCTTCAGGTCCTCATCCGTCAACGGACGCAGGCCGGTGGGGTCACTGGCGTTCAGCGGGTTATTGCCTGCATACGCGTAGGGGTTGCCGTCCCAGCCTGCACCCAGGACCGGTGCCAGCGGGTCGGTGGAGAGGAAACCACGGGCTGCCGGGTCATACGCCCGGGCTCCCATCCACTCCAGACCCGCAACATCCAGGCCGCCGTTACCGGTCAGACCGATCCCGGCCGGTAAACCACCCGACACCCCGGATACCGCACCGGGTTCGGGGATGACCGACGCCCCCAGTACTGCCCACGGATCGGTTTCATCTGTGGGCCGGGCGGCCCGCCACCCCGGCGCGGTCCAGGCCTCGCCAATGCCAGTGACACCGCCGGGCAGGGACAACACCTGCTCGTCCCCGATGCCAGCCAGCGTGGGGATCGGGCTCGCCGTGTCCCACCACACTGGGCAGCCGTCAACCGACGCCAGGTCGCCCAGGGCATCCACCCACAAGTTATGCCGGGAAGTCTCTGCCCCGTCCGGAGTCCGCTCGACCGTGCCCTGCAGGTACCCGGTGTCGCCCCAGGCGTATTCGGTCCAGGATCCGTCGGCACCGATCAGCCGGGACCGCCGCCCGAGACCGTCGTAGACGTACTCCGTCCGGGACCCGTCCGTCTCCATGACGGAGACCAACTGCCCGGCCATGTCATAGGCATAAGTGCGGGGCCCAGCCGGGGTGTGTTCGCGGACCAGGCGGCCGCCGGCGTCGTACTCCCACTCCGAGACCTGCGCCCGAACGGTAGCGGCAGCATCCGACGCACCCAAAGGCGTGGTCGCAGCCGCGACCATCTGCCCGGCACCGTCATACCCATACCGGGTTACCGCGCCCGCCCGGGTCAGGCCGGTGATCCGGCCATCATCATCCCGTCCAATCAAGGTGATATCCGGACCGTCGCCAGCTGCACGGTTGGTCCGGCTGTGCTCGGCCAGGTACCCGTTCCGGTAGACCCATTCCTGGACCAAATCCCCCGCCGTGACGGCAGCCAGCCGCCCGGACGCGTCATGAATGAACACCGCCTCGCCCAGCACGGCGTTGCGGACCGTCGTCACCCGGCCGGCGGCGTCCCACTGATAGGCGGTGGTGGTCCCGGTCGCGTCGGTGAACCCGGTGCGGTTTCCATCCGCGTCGTACTCCCAGGACATCCCCTGCCCGCCACGGGTCCGGGATACCAACTGATGACGGCGGTTGAAGCCAAGTTCATGCTCAACCGCCAGCCCGTCGTCCCCGGTGAAATCGGTGATGACTACGCGGCGGTTCTGCCGGTCACGGTCCACCGAGGAGAGCAGCTTCCCGTTATAGGAGGTGCTCGTCTCCCGGCCTGCCGCGTCATAGGTCCAGGTGGTGGTGTTTCCGTCGGGATCCGTCTGCGAGAGCTGCCGGCCCGCCGGATCATAGGTGGCCGTGGTGACCCGGCCGAGCGGGTCACTGACCGAATCAACTTTGTCGGTTGCGGTGTAGGTGCGGGTGGTGACTCCGCCGAGCGGGTCGGTGATCCGGATCAGCCGGCCTCGGACGTCGTACTCGAACCGGGTCCGCCCGCCCACGCCGTTGATCGTTTCGACCAGTTCCCCGGCTACGTTGTACTTGAAGCGCCGGGTGCCGTACCAGGAGTCCTGGGAAAAACTCAGCCGGCCGGCTCTGTCGTATCCGTACCGGGCATTACCGTTGCCGGGGGCCGCGCGCAGGACCAGACGGCCGGACGGGTCGTAGTCAAAGGTCTCGGTTTCACCGGTGGGCAGGATCCGGGCGGTGAGGCGCTGGTCCGCGTCGTAGAGCAGTTCCGTGACCGCGCCCAGGGGGTCGATGGTTTTCCAGGGACGTCCGCAGAGGTCGTACTCGTACCGGGTCACCGCGCCCGAAGGGGAGGTCACTGAGATGATCTTCCCGGACACATCCCGGCCCAGAATCGTCAGTCCACCCTCGCCGTCGATGAGCTCGACCGGGTTGCCGGCCGCGTCATAGGTGACCAGCTCCGCGGACCCGTCTGCCCCTTCGACCCGGACCGGGCGGCCGTATTCGTCGAAACTGTAGGTCGCGGCGGAGAACGCGTCCGCCACGGTGGCGGTGCCCGCCCCGCGGTCCGTGGCGGCCTCGGTCCGGACACCGGTGGGATCGACGACGGCGGTCAGGTTGCCGATCTTGTCGTATTCACGGATCCAGTCGTGGCCCGCGGGGTCGGTGATGCCCGTCAGGCGGGAGAGGGTGTCGTGGGTGAAGCCCCAGCGGGCGCCGTCGGGCAGGACCGTCGCGGTGACGTTGCCGAGTTCGTCGAAGACCCGCTCCGTGGCCCGGCCCAGCGGGTCGATGGTGCGGACCAGTTCACCGTTGACGGCATACTCCAGCGTGGTCCGGCCGCCGTCGGGGACAACCGACGCGGTGAGCCGCCCGGCGGCATCATATTCGAAGGACCAGGTGGCCCCGTCGGCTTCCTCCCGCCGGACCAGCAGGCCGGCAGTGTTGTAGGAGAAGCGGGTCTGCGCCCCGGAAGGGCTGACCGCCGCTGTGGGGCGGCCGGCAGCGTCGCGGAGGATCCGGGCGGTATCCCCGACCGCGTTGCGGGTGGCGACCAGATCGCCGGACCCGTCGTAGTCGAACTCGACGGTTACTCCGGCCGGGTCGGTGACGCGGGTCAGGAGCCCGTTCTGCCAGGACAGTTCGGTGCGCCCGCCGAGCGGATCGAGAATGACCGATGGGTCCCGGGTGAGCTCATCACTGTATTCATACGTGACGACTGACCCGGTCTCCGTGACCAGGGTGGTGATCCGGTCCTGCTCATCCCAGCCGTAGGTCAGGTCCGCCCCCTCGGGGGTGACGGTGCGGGTGCGCCGTCCGCGCTCGTCGTAGGCGTGGACGGTGACGGACCCGTCGCGTTCGGTGAGCGAGACGAGGTTGCCGTGCCGATCGTAGGCCATGGACTGGCGCTGGTCATGGGAATCCAGCACCCCGACCAGCCGGCCCTTGGGATCGGCGATCCACGAGTTGGAGCGGGTGCCGTCCTCATCCGAGACGGCGGTGACGCGGCCGGGGAGGTAGGCGAACCGGGTCCGGCGGCCGTGCTGGGTGACCTGCAGGATCACCCGACCCTGCTCGTCGTAGGTGTTTTCGGCTTCCAGCACCCCGACGGCGGAGTAGACGGCATCGATCAGACCGGCTTCGTTCCAGCGGTAGGTCCGGGTTCCGGTTTCGGTGGTGACCGAAACGAGCCGCCCGGCGTCGTCATACCCGTATTCCACCCGGCGTCCGTCCGAAGCCCGGACCACGGCGGCCAAGCCGTTCACGTAGTCGATGTCCAGGAACCGGCCGCGCACATGGGACAGGCGGGTCACCCGGCCGGCGCCGTCGTCGTCGGTGTCTTCCCGGTGGACGGACACTGTCCGGCCGGGACCGGACCCGGCGCCGAGCCAGACACCGGCCAGGGTGTAGGCCCACCAGGCGCCCTGGTTGTCGCGGACCACGAGCAGATCGGTGCTGCCTTCGGGTACGGAGGCCAGTCCGGCAAATGCGGGGGCCGCTGCTGGTTCGCGGGTCAGCCAGTAGTTCTCCCCCACCGCACGTTCCCAGGCCTCGCCTTCACGCGGGAAGTCCACGGCACGGCCGTCGGCCAGCACCCAACGGCAGCCCTCATCCGAGAGCACCAGGTGCTGGTCCAGGACGGATGCCCAGCCGGGGCCGAACACACCCGGGGTCTGAAGGCCTGAGGCCAGCGAGTTGTACATCCGTGTAAGGACCAGGTTCGAGGCTGTGCCTGGGAAGCCCAAGTCCGTTTCCGGTTCGATGAAGTTGCCCGTGGCCGTGTTCACGGGGTCGTTGGCGTAGCCGGTGGTGGGAATCGCTCCCGCAGCTGTGGGCGGGTCAATCTTCAGTGCATCACGGGTCGCATCCACGCCTGCGGCGGCCAGTGCTGCGGCCAGGGCCGCGTCCGAGACCGTCGAGACGTCCGTCTCCGCGCCGGCAGCTGCGAACGCATCTGCGACGGTGACCGCCCAGCGCGCATCGTTCTCATTGGCCGTCAGGTATTCGTGGTAGGCCCGCATCACCCCGGATGCTTCGATGGTCCCCCAGGTGCAGAGAGACGCGAACGAGGACAGGTGGCCTTCCAAGGTGCCCGGAACCGCGGTCAGCTCGCCGTCCAGACCGCGGGATCCTACCGCGAAGGAATGAAGGTTTTCCGGCCGCGCCGAGGACGTCCCGCCGCCGTATCCGCCGCTGCCGGGCGGCGGTGTGTCCCTGTCCCCGGGGACCGCCGTCGCCGGTTCAAACGTCGGCGCCGGACCGCGATCTTCGTTCGGGCGCTTTCCCTCCCCCCAGATCCAGTCCCCGATCTCCTCCAACATGCTGCGGTTATTGTGCCGGTAGACCCATTCATTGTTTTCCCGGCGGCGGTCGTCTTCGTCATGGCCGGCGTCGATCATCTGCCCCGCGTACTTGGCCACTGTCCGCAGTGCCTCGGCCAGATTCCTCGCGTCCGCGGCCGCAACGCCGGCGTTGTCCTGGAACTTGTTGGCGAATTGCCCGTTGAACTCCTGCTTGCCTGTGGAGACGTAAGAGGCCCGGGATCCGGCCTGGCCGTCAAGCCGGGAGGCAGCATCTTCGAACGCGGATTTCAGCCCCTCGGCCACCGAATAGACAAACCGTCCCCGGGAATCCTCCGGCAGCAACGGCACCTCAACGAAAGTTTCAGAATCAGACATGCTCAATGCCCCCCACTGGACAAACCCGGAAAAGATCAACCAAGACGCTGCGTTTTACTTCCGGGACATAACACAGGAGGCAAAACGGCAGAAAACACTTCTAAAAATCGAAACCCTGAAGCACGGGCGCGGAAAATCCGCGGCCGGTCAAGATAAGGGTTTGAGGGCCGGGCAGCCGCCCGCCGAAGCGGTGCGGCTACCCGGTCATTACGTGAAGAGAACTACGAGCGCTTAGGCGCCGCCGCCTGCGGAGAAGATGTTCTCCGAGATCTGCTGGAGCTGGGTACGCAGCTGCTCGAGTTCCTCCCGGGCCTTATCCAGTGCAGCCTTGGTTTCCGGCCACACGGAACCCCGGAACTGCGAGGCTAGGGGTCCATCCCAAGTGTTCGGATCGGAAAGGATCTTGCCCTGCGCATCGAGCGCTGCAATCTGTTCCGTGAAACCGCCGTTGATGATGGACTGAACTTGGCCGATAGCAGTCTTAGCCTGCTCGGTAGACAACACACGTGACATGAGAATTTCCCCCTGGCAATTAATGCTTCTCCGCCGGACTCAGAATCACCAGCGACTGGACGGTGGTGACCATACCAACGCCTTCTGCATCAAACAAGGGTAAAAAATTACTTATGTGAAAATGCCGCCCCGCACTCGAAGAGGAAAAACCATAGAAACCCAAACAGTAAACAGCGGGGCACTGAGCCAAGGGCTGCGCGAGCCATTCAGGAAAAACGCTTTGCTACCGGGGCAGCAATAAGGCGCCCCACCAAACGGTGGGGCGCCTTTGTTGTCAAACGGTGAACTTAGGTCGGCGGCGAATGCATCTGCGACGGTAACCGCACGGCACCGCAGTGCCGGTGATTAGCCGGCGGGATCGGTATCCTGTTTCTCCGCCGCTGCGTGCCCGGCGGCTGATGGCTTGGCCTCACCGGCATGTGCGTCCTTCTTACCGAACGGCAGAACCTTCATCAGCGGGTGCAGAACCGCCATGATGACCAGGCCCCAGGCCAGTCCGACGATGGCCGAACAGAGCGTATTCACGAGCCAGCCCAGGATGCCGCCCACCACTGCAAGGCCGGCCACGGGGTGCTCCAGCGTGTGGACCAGGTCGTACGGCGCGTGCCAGCCGAGGTCGGATGCGCCTACCAGCATGATGTGGCCGCCCACCCAGAGCATGGCGACGGTTCCCACCAGGGTGATGGCGGCCAGCACCGCAGGCATTCCCTTCACCAGGAGTCCGCCGAGGCGCTGGGAGCCTGCTGACTCCTTTTTCGCCAGATGCAGGCCAATGTCATCCATCTTGACGATCAGCCCCACGGCCCCGTAGACGAGGATGGTGATCGCAATGGCCACAACCACGAGGATGGCCGCGCGGGCCCAGATGGACGAGTCGCCCACCTCGTTCATGGAGATCACCATGATCTCGCAGGACAGGATGAAGTCGGTGGTGATGGCTCCCTTGACTACCTTGGACTCGGCGTCGGGACCCCGCTCCACCGCCGGCGCCTCTTTGTCCTCATGGTGGCCGAAGAACTTGTGCCAGACTTTCTCCGCACCCTCATAGCAGAGGTAGGTGCCGCCGAGCATAAGGATGAAGGGGATCACACCGGGGATGAAGGCGCTGATCAGCAGCAGTGCCGGCAGGATGATCAGCAGCTTGTTCCGCAGTGAGCCCCAGAAGATCTTCTTGATCATCGGGAGTTCACGGGACGGGTCGGCACCGGATACGTATTGGGGGGTCACGGCGGCATCGTCGATGACGACGCCGGCAGCCTTGGCTCCCGCCTTCGCGGCACCGGCAGCAATGTCATCCACGGAGGCGGCGGCTATGCGTGCAAGCGCGGCAACGTCATCCAGCAGGGCGACGAGTCCCCCGCTCACAGTCCGGCTCCATGATGCGGGACGGGCAGGTGGTCGTAGATGGCGTCCTCGAGACGCAGAATTGGCATATAAGAATAATAAGTCCGCCGGGGACCTGTCCCGGACAGCGGCACCGGGTCGGTTGAGGGCGTTACCCCCGGGAATGCCCGGCTTTACGCCATAGGGACGGAGGTGATTTACGGGACGCGGAGCGGGCACGCTTACCTGCACATACGGCAAAGGCGCCCCACCCAATGGTGGAGCGCCCTTCCTGCGAAACGGTTAAGAATTAGATAGTCGCCGCGTCAATGACGAACCGGTAGCGGACGTCGGACTTCAGCACGCGCTCGTAGGCGGTGTTGATGTCCTCGGCCTTGATCAGCTCGATCTCGGGAGCGATGCCGTGCTCGGCGCAGAAGTCCAGCATTTCCTGGGTTTCGCGGATGCCGCCGATGTTGGAGGCAGCGTAGGAGCGCCGCTTGCTCATCAGGGTGAAGACGGAGATCGGCAGCGCCTCGGGCGGGGCACCCACGCTGACCATGGTGCCGTCCAGGCGCAGCAGGGACAGGTACTGCTGCAGGTCGATCGGCGCGCTGACCGTGTTAATGATCAGGTCGAACGTGTTCTGCAGCTTCTCGAACGTGCTCTCGTCGCTGGTGGCGTAGTAGTGCTCGGCACCGAAACGCAGGCCGTCTTCCTGCTTGCTCAGCGTCTGGGACAGCACGGTGACCTCGGCGCCCATGGCGACGGCGATCTTCACGGCCATGTGGCCGAGCCCGCCCATGCCGACGACGGCGACCCGCTTGCCCGGTCCCGCGTTCCAGTGTGCGAGGGGCGAGTAGGTGGTGATGCCGGCGCAGAGCAGCGGAGCGGCTGCTTCATACGGGATGCTCTCCGGAACGCGGAGCACGAAGCCGTCATTGACCACGACGGAGGTGGCGTAGCCGCCCTGGGTGATGGTGCCGTCGCGGTCCTTGCTGGCGTAGGTGCCGACGTTGCCGTTGAGGCAGTAGTTCTCCATGCCGGCCTGGCAGTTTTCGCATTCGCCGCAGGAGTTGACCATGCAGCCCACGCCTACGCGGTCGCCGACCTTGTGTGCGGTGACCTCGGTGCCGACCTCGGCCACAGTGCCCACGATTTCGTGGCCGACAACCTGCGGGTACGCGATGGGTCCCCATTCGCCGCGGACGGTGTGGATGTCCGAGTGGCAGACACCGGCATAGGCAATGTCGATGAGGACGTCATGCGGGCCGACCTCGCGGCGTTCGATCGTGGTGGGAACCAGCGGATCGGTGGCGGAGGTGGCTGCGTAAGCGCGTGCGGTAGTCATATTTCTCCAAGCTGTGGGGAACCGTGCCATAGGGCACTTAAAGCACAAGTCCGATCCGGCGTCGTTTATTTCCCCGGGGTTCCGACGACGGCGGATCCGTCCCGCTTCGGGCCCCGCCGCCGGTACGCCAGGCCGATGCCGCCGCAGATCAGGTACGCCGCGCCGATGGACAGCCACCCGGCGAGGAAACCGCCGGAGTACTGGAGCAGCAGGCCCATCGCCAGCGGTCCCAGCGCGAACCCGGAGTACATGCCCAGGGAGACCGCTCCGGACGCCGAGCCCACCCGTTCCGGCGGCACTTCCCGAAGCACCCCGGCCATCACCACCACGTTCACCCCCAGCACGGAGGCGCCGTGGAAGACGACGCCGGACCACAGCAGCGCGGACGCTCCGGTCTGTCCGGCGGCGAGCAGCAGGGCGGCGCCGCAGACCGCGCCGGCTGCGAGGATCAGCAGCAGGGTGGAGGCGCGGACGCCGTCGGCCATCCGCCGCCCCCAGAGCACCCGGGAGGTCACCCCGACGACGCCGGCCACCGCGGCGGTGACGCCGCCCATTAGCAGCGAGAAGCCGATCTCCCGCTGGGCGAACAGGGGCAGGTAGACGTTGGTGGCCTGCATGCCGGCGCCGGAAAACAGGGCGAACGCGGCCAGCAGCCAGACCGAGCCGGGAAACTTGCGGTCTGCCGTCCGTCGTCCCGAGGCCTGCGGGGCTGCGAGCCGCGGTTCGGGCGGCAGCCGGAACCACGCGTAGGCCAGCAGCAGGAACAGGACGACGACGGCGCCGACGGCGGCACCGCGCCATCCGGCAACCAGGGCGGCTGCCGGGAAAAAGAGACTGGAGAACAGCTGGCTGGCCTGCACCCCGGACTGCTTGATGCCCATCCAGCCGGGCCGTTTGCCGGGTTCGACCGCGCGGATGATGATCCGGTTGGTCGTGGGGTTGGAGATGGCCTGCGCCGGGCCGGAAAGCAGGACGGCGGCGAGCAACCAGAAGTAGTTGCCGGAGACGGCGGCGAAGCCCAGGGCCAGGGCGGTGCCGCCGAAGATGATCAGGAGCTGGGAGCGGGCGCTGATCCGGTCGCTCAGCCGGCCCAGCCACATCGAGGACACCGCAGCTCCGGCGAAGCAGGTGGCCGCCAGCACGCCGAACTGCGCTTCACTGATCCCCAGGTCCGCCATGATCAGCGTGCTGGTGGCCGAAAGCCCGTAGTTCATCATCGGGCCGGCGCCCATGGCGCAGACCAGCACAAACAGCAGGCCGGGTCCGGCGGTGGAGCGCACGCTCTGAGTCCCTTCGTGGAGTAACAGGACCATTGTGGCCTGCCGACCCGGAAGTTACCGAGTGCGACCGCCGGGGCGTCCGGATATCATTGGTGGGCACCCGCCCCAATTTCGATGCAAGGAACCCGAACCCGTTGAACAGGAAATCACTCAAGGATGACGGCTTCACCGGTTTCCGGCCCATCGACGGTCTGGACATCAACCGGATCCCGCAGCGTCAGGGCATTTTCGCCGTGCTGCGGCCCGAGGGGTTCGAACCGCGGTTCCTCAAGGAAAGCACGGCCGGGGTGTTCAAAAAGAAGAAGCCAACCCTGTCCCGGGATGAGCTCGCCGCCGAGTGGGTGGCGGATGCGGACGTGCTGTTTCTCGGCAAGGCCGGCGCCGGCAGCCAGGGCAACCGCGGCCTGCGCCGGCAGATCTCCGAATTCGTGGACTTCGGCAGGGGAAAGCCGCCGGGGCACTGGGACGGCCGGCTGATCTGGCAGCTGCTCGATGCAGATGATCTTCTGGTGGCGTGGAAGGAACTGCCGCCCGACGAGCTCAACCCGGCCCTCGCAAAGTACCAGGCGGAGTTTGTCCGTTTATACGGCAGGCTCCCCTTCGCCAACCTCGTCCAGGCAAGGGCCTAGAGGAACAACCTCCGTCGCCGCACGCAGGAGCCTCTCTGCGGGGGTACCGGTCCTACCCCCGCAGGGAACCCTAGAACTCACCGCCCTTGTACTCATTCTCGGGCCACGTGAAGCAGTCCGAACCAGAAGCAATACGGATAGTGCCCGGATCCCATCCCGCTACGATGAAGTAGATTTCTGCGGTATCGCGAGAGCGCAGCTGCACTTCGTAGCGTCCCGCCGGATTGGGATCACGCGTCTTGATGTTGAACCGGCTGTCCTCATACTTTGCTTTAATCGCACTGACTAAGGGCTCCGGCTCTGTCCCAGCAGTCAAAGTAATGATGGCCCCGCCATTCCAATTCACCAATGAATCGCTGCAGTCGAGCAAAACACCGGTCGGCTGCTGATCAATCTTGGCCACTTTTCCTTCGGGAATCGAAGTCGCGATTTCCAGTTCCATAGCCTGCGTCCGGGCCTTGGCTCCCTGCCACGTCACCTCTGTCTCCACGGCTGCGCCCCCTCCCGTTGAACTCGCAGATGTCGGCGCCACCGACGAATCGTCCGCGCATCCGGCGATACCCAACAGCAGCACAAAAACTGTGGCGCTACGTCGTACTCGAAGAATGCTCCCTGCCGTCCCCGCGTCCTGACGGTTCACATGCTTCGCACGTTGCGGGCGTCCGTACTTCACCGGTCGCTCACCCCAGCAATGCCCGGTTATCCTCTTCGGCAGGGCTGAGCATCTTGCTGAACAGCACATATTCGCCGTCCTGGCCCGTAGCCTCATAGCCCGCGCCCTGGTAGAGCAGGCGTGCCTGGTTGGTGCGGTACACGGCGATTTCCACAACGCGGGCTCCGCTTGGGGTGGCTCTCTGCTCGAACGCCTCCAGGAGGAGCCGCCCGAGTCCCTGACGACGATGGCTGCGGAGGACACTGATCGAGACCAGGGTTGCGGTGTCGCCGTCGAGGCTCCACATCACATACCCGAGCGGGTGCCCGTCTTCATCAACGCAGAAGAGCGTGTTGGGAAGGCAATCGATCCAGAGCTCGAGGTTCTGGTCGAGAACTGTCAGCCACCCCAGGAGCGCATCCGGCTCGATGGTCTCCATGTACTCGCGCTCCTGACGGAGGATGAAAGGCAGGTCGCTTACTTCGGCGCGTCGCACGCGTGTTTGCAAAGTCATGGACGTGAGCATGCCACATCCATCCGCGCTCACAGCGGAAGACGGAGGCGGCCCCGCGCGCCCTCACGGCCGGCGCGGCCGTGAGGGGTTTCCGGCAGCAGCTAGCGGACGTCGAACCCGGCGTCGCGGATGGCCTGCTTCACCTGATGGATCGCGTCGTCCGGGCCGAAGTGGAACACCGAGGCGGCCAGGACGGCGTCAGCCCCGGCAATCACAGCGGCCGGGAAATGCTCCGGCTTGCCGGCCCCTCCGGAGGCGATCAGCGGCACGTCGACGGCGGCGCGGACGGCCCGGATCATCTCGATGTCGAAGCCCTCACGGGTGCCGTCGGCGTCGATGGAGTTCAGCAGGATCTCCCCCACGCCGCGGTCGGCGGCCTCCTTCGCCCAGGCGACGGCGTCGATCCCGGTGCCGGTGCGCCCGCCGTGGGTGGTGACTTCGAAGCCCGACGGCGTGGCGCCGTCGTGCGTGCGCCGCGCGTCCACGGAGAGCGTCAGCACCTGCGAACCGAAGTGCCGGGTGATTTCGTCAATCACGTCGGGGCGGGCGACGGCGGCGGTGTTGATGGAGGCCTTGTCCGCGCCGTAGCGCAGCAGCCGGTCCACGTCCGCGATGGAGCGCACTCCCCCGCCGACGGTCAGCGGAATGAAGACCTCTTCGGCGGTGCGGGCAACGACGTCGAACGTGGTGTCGCGGTTGCCGGAGGAGGCGGTGACGTCGAGGAAGGTCAGTTCGTCGGCGCCGGCACGGTCATACCGGTGCGCGAGCTCCACCGGGTCGCCGGCGTCGCGCAGGCCTTCGAAGTTGATCCCCTTGACCACCCGCCCGGCGTCGACGTCCAGGCAGGGGATGACGCGGATGGCAACACTCATGGCGTGTCCCCTTCCCTAGATCCGGCAGGCGTGGATGCTGCTGACCAGGATGGCGCGGGCGCCGATATCGTAGAGCTCGTCCATGATCCGGTTGGTGTCCGACTTCTTGATCATGGAGCGCACGGCCACCCAGTCGCTGTTCTGGAGCGGGGAGACGGTGGGCGATTCCAGGCCCGGGGTCAGCGCCGCGGCCTCGTCCACGAGGTCCTTGCGGACGTCGTAGTCCATCATCACGTACTGGCGTGCCACCAGGACGCCTCGGAGGCGGCGGATCAGCACGTCGACGCCGGCGGGGCTGGCACCCTTGCGGCCGATCAGCACTGCCTCGGACTTCAGGATCGGTTCGCCGAAGATTTCCATTCCGGCGGCGCGGAGGGTGGTGCCGGTTTCGACGACGTCGGCAATTGCGTCGGCGACGCCGAGGCGCACGGAGGATTCCACGGCACCGTCGAGCCGGACCACGGAGGCGTTGATGCCGCGTTCGGACAGGTAGGAGCGCAGCAGGCCGTCGTAGCTGGTGGCGAGGCGCTTGCCTTCGAGCTGGTCGATGGAGGAGAAGTCCCCCACCGGGCCGGCAAAGCGGAAGGTGGAGGCGCCGAAGCCGAGGTTCATCAGTTCTTCGGCGTCCACCTCCGCGTCCAGGAACAGGTCGCGGCCGGTGATGCCGACGTCGAGCGTTCCGGCGCCGACGTACACGGCAATGTCACGGGGGCGGAGGAAGAAGAACTCGACGTCGTTATCGGGGTCCACCATGACCAGTTCGCGGGTGTCGCGGCGCTGGCGGTAGCCCGCCTCGTTGAGCATGGCGGAGGCGGATTCGGACAGGGCACCCTTGTTGGGTACGGCTACACGGAGCATGGGAGCATCTTTCGCTGGAAGTTCGATTGGAAAAAGGTTCGACCGGCGGGCCACACGCTGAAAGTCAGCGCGCGGCTAGAGATGCTTGTAGACGTCCTGCAGGGTCAGGCCTTTGGCCAGCATCAGGACCTGGAGGTGGTAGAGCAGCTGGGAGATTTCTTCGGCGCATTCGGCATCGGATTCGTATTCGGCGGCCATCCACACTTCGGCGGCCTCCTCAACAACCTTCTTACCGATGCCATGCACGCCCGACTCGAATTCGGCCACGGTGCGTGACCCGGCGGGGCGGTCCTGAACTTTCTGGCTCAGCTCGGCAAAGAGGTCTTCGAAGGTTTTCACAGTGCAAGGGTACGCTGTGGCGCCGGGTGGGGCGGAATCGTGGGGCGTGGTGTGACGAGCGGGGGCCTGGCAGCCCAGCGGTCCACTCGCTCACGACACACGGGGCACGCCCGTTGCCCCTTACCAACTAGGCCTCTGATTCAGGAGTTGCAAGCCATATTGGTCCGCGGGAGAGCGGCGATCAATCCCATATGGCAGAAAGTTTGATTTATAGTTTAGTCAGTAATCTGACTCGCGCTACATGGCCGGCGACCTCAGCTCGGCACTACTCGGCTTACTTGAAGGCCCTTTGCGTAGGCGTAATAATCGTCTGCGGAGGTACCATCCATGGCACTTAGGATCTTCTTCGAATAGGCGTTAAAGTCACGGTGGAAGGTGGGGCCCGATACAGCCAGGGTCTGAATCAAGAGGCCAAACGTTTTGAGAATCTCCGCCTTCGCGAACAACTCCTTATAGTTTTGGCGCTGAAGCTCGACGCGGCCGACAAGAAACTCGTTATACTTTCGGCTCTTCAGCTTCCATACCCATTGGCCGTGAGCCAAGGTGTTCCTGTCACGAATAACTGGATTGATGTGATCAACAAAGATCTCCAGAACCGCCTCATATCGCTGAAAAAAACGCGGATCAGTCGTCACGCTGCTCACCGGTAAGTGCATCGGCACAGAAAAGTGCCTACGAGCCGCGAACTCGATAGTGGATAACCACTGCGTCTCTTGGCTGGAATTACGCCAAACGACACCCCGCTCCCTATCGTTGAAACCTGTAGGGTCGGTGAGTATTTTCCTAAGTGACGCCTCGGCCCAGACACCCAACGTTAGGTAGTGCATGCGAGATATGGCCCACACCTCGGGAGCCGTGTTCTTTGCTGCAGCTTCCCCGCCCTGTCGAATTAGAGACTTATGAATCCTCTGCAATTGCCTCAGATCGGCACTAACTGCCTTCAGGTTCTCTGAATGACGACTGAATTCCTCAGTCCGCGGCCACTCTGCCAAAGTTATACTCCTGTACGTCAGACTGCATGATTACACCGACTCATGCAACCTGACGCGCAGGAGTCGAACCTGTGCCTGGAGTATTCCCCAGTGCGCCCGTTGCGCTCGCGCCCAAATGCACAATATATGAATGTGACGAACTAGTCAAAGAGTTTCCCTCTGCTTCGCAGAGTGGACGTACTAAGGGGAGCGTGGGTGAGTGGACCCTCGCAAAACTAGGAGCCAAGGTTAAGACGATAGAGCGTCGGCAATCGACGCACTTGTGTGCTCCAGACGAGTAAGCGCAAACAGCAGAAACTAGGCCAGCGAAGCCTGCGGTTTTGAGCTGCGCCGAGGCATGACAGCCTTTACTGGGGCGAAGATCGCTTCGACCTCTTCGGGGAACTCTTCTGCCCAGAGCCCGAGGAATGTCCGCTCAACAGTAATACCCGCAGTGAAGTCCAGATCCTCACCAATCTGCTCAAAGAGCACATGTGGGTCATGATTTGTTCGCATGCGACTGCGAATCACCTCGCTAACCCGAGTCTGCTCGGAAACAGGGAGTCCGAAGGAAACGGCGATCTTTGCCGCCACTCGGTCTAGGATGCTCGCGATAGAAATTGCGACGTGGAGCTCGGGGTCACTATCCCCAGGAAATGCAACTATCATTTTATCCTGATCGACCTTATCCTTCATATCACCGTCGAGAATGGCCATGGCTCGAAACGATATAGCCGGATTGTCGTTGTGGGCACGGGCGAACTTAGCCGCATTTCCATGACCGCCTACGGCATGGATTGCTACACCGAGCAGGTCCACACCCATAGTTCGGTGATAGCGACGCAACGCCGCCAGCGCCATTTCTTCTGCGAAGCGGTCTTCAACGAAAATGGCAAATGACGCCTGAACTTGTCCGGTCAGCGTACGGAGAGCGCCAACATCTAATTTTCCTTGGGCTAGAGTTCCGTTATTACAAGACCAGACGGCTTCATCTGGCAGTGGTGCCAGGGCATCGTTGGAGTGCGTCGAGAATATAACCTGGCACGACTTCCTCCTGGCCACACCTATGAGGTACTCGACGAGGCGTTTCGTTGCCACCGGATGTAGACCATTTTCAATTTCTTCAATCAGAATTAGCGACTCATCGGGGCTTTTTTCAATATCTGCAACTATGCGGATGACACTAGCTTCGCCAGCACCAAAGTGAAACTCGGAGTACGCGTCCCCTGAGGGCGTCGTCGCAGCATACAACTTCTTGTCACTCATTTTTGACGCATCTACCAGGAGATACCTCTGCGCTTCTTTTCCGAGAATTCGCTGAACAGCTTCCCGAGTTCCCTCGGAGAGCACCTGCTCACTATATCCTTCAAAGGAACCGCCAATAAAGGAATGCAAGTCGGTTCGTTCACTTGCGGGGATTGTACGAGTGACACCGAAGAGCAGGACTGGCCTTTTTATACCGGTTCTGTTCCATTTTGACTTACGGTAACTGGCTGTCCGAGTTGCGACAGTATTCTTACTATCGCGCTCCAGAAGCTCGTATTCGACTTTCCAATTGAGCATACTGGCGTCATATTTGCCACTCTTTGCGAAAAAACGCCGGGGCGGGATCGCCTCGAAAATGAGGGCAGCAGCACCCAACACTGTGGTTTTACCGCCCCCATTAGGTCCTACAAGTGCTGTGACCGGAAAGTCGAACCGAATGGAAGCACCTGAATACGCTCGAAGCTTATTCAGGTGCATGGCTAGCATATAACTGCCATAACTTCTTTTTGAAACCCTATTTGACAGTTCCTTGAGTTCCGAGTCCCGGATCTCACTATGATCTTGCATACCCAGTGCCATACCGTGCATCCTACCTTGCTAACTGCCGTCATGGGTTGAAACCAACGGCATCGCTTCGACAAGTTGAGTTTCTGTCGTATTTCTAGTCAGGTGTTACGGTTAGGTCACTTTAGCGGGCTCCATACTTCATAGGACCAGTTCCACCCTGGAGGACATTTTCCCGCCGCGCCAAGGTGAATACAGCAACAAAGGCTGGATGATGAGGGCGTCTGTCTGGTCATGTAACTGTTCAAGGTTGTCTCTTGCAGCGGCCGCGATAACGACGGGAGAGCGGGAGCTCACGAAGCATCTGCTCATATAGCGAACCTACCGGTCCAGATAACGAACCTGCTGCGGATGTTATGCGTTGTCTTTATCCAGAGCTCTCCGCCGCGACTTAGCTGCGATGGCTTTCTACTCGAACCTCTCGCCCGCGCGACGTACCCTGAACCATGGCATCCGAGGTCCGGAATCTTCGGCTTCACACCGGCATCACTGTGCCGTGTCTCGTCCAGGGCGACGCCGATGCACCACCGGTCTTGCTGCTGCACGCCTGGGCCGAATCCCGCCGGAGCTTCGACAGGCTGCTGCCCGGTCTAGCCAACTTCCGGGTCTATGCCCCGGACCTCCGCGGCCATGGCGATGCCGCCAAACCGCAGGACGGATACTCGCTGGCAGAACAGGCAGCGGATGCCGCAGCGGTTCTGGACGCTCTCGAGGTGGCGACGACGTCGGTCCTTGGCTCCTCGAGCGGCGGCTATGTGGCCCAGCAGTTGGCCATTGAGCACCCTGACCGGGTGGCGGCGCTTGTGCTGGTGGGCTCCCCCTTGACCCTGCAGGGCCGGCCCGGGTTCGCCGACGACGTCAACGGCTTGACTGATCCGGTCGCCGAGGACTGGGTGCGCGGTTTCCTCGCTTCGTTTCCCCTCATCCAGGAGGTTCCCCCGTGGTTCATGGAGGACCGGGTGCGTGACGGCGTCAAGATGCCAGCGCACGCGTGGAAGCTGAGTCTGCGCGGCCTGTACACGGCAGTTCCGCCAACCGAAACGGGAACCATCGACGTTCCCACGCTGATCCTGTTGGGCGGACAGGACGGCCTGCTGCCCCGCGCGGACCAGGACACCCTGGCCGCCCGCATAGACGGAGCGGAACTGAAGATCTATCCCGACGCCGCTCACTTGGTGTTGTGGGAATGCCCCGAACAGGTCGCAGCGGATACGACGGCGTTCCTGACTTCTCTCGCTTGAGTCCCGCGTGCAAACCCCTCAGACGTCGACAGGTACCCGGCGGGCCGTTCCGCGGTTGAGCGCCAGATGCCCGCCCAGGAAGCCGGAACCCGCCAGAACCGCATTGCCGGCAAGGGCCAGGGCCACGCCCAGTCCGTGCCGGCCGCGTGCCCGGGCGATCAGGGATCCCGCGTTGGTAAACACCGCCACATCGGTACCCAGGGCATGAACGGCGCCGATTCGACGTGCGTCGCCGGTCATTCCTGCCCAGTCGCTGGCCCCGGCGATAGCGGTGGGCACCGCCGCGGCCAGCCCCGCGCCCACCAGGACGGCGGCACCGTGCCGTGACTGAGGTCCTCCGGCTACATCGAGGATGGACGCGCTGCCCCAGCAGCCAAGCGTCAGATCAGTGAGCGGCGGATGGATTGAGTGCCCAAGGACGCCGGTATGGAACGGGCTTTTCCGCGCCCATTCGAGAACCGGTTTGTAGAGGAACTCCTGGGCGGCGGCAACGCGTTCCGCGACCGGGCTGGTACCCACGGCCCGGGCCAGACGCAGCGGCAGCGAAACTTCACTCACGCCTACCGACGCTACGCCCGCCCGGCACAGCTGCCTAGGCTCCGCCGAAACTCTCAGACGGCCGCGGAAACGGCCCTGCAATTCCATGTCGAGATTCCCTTCCCCGTTCCGTCCCAGCAGTGAACACAGCCACAATGGCGGTGTCGTGGGGGAACAGTTGCAGGAGAACAAGGGAGACCGTCATGGCCAAGTTTCTGTTGCTCAAGCACTACCGCGGCGCACCCGAGGCGCTCAACAACGTACCGATGGACCAGTGGACACCGGATGAAGTCGCGGCGCACATGCAGTTTATGGAGGATTATGCCGAACGGCTGCAGGCCAACGGCGAATACGTCGAGGGCCAGGCCCTCTCCCCCGAGGGAACCTTCGTGCGGTACGACGGCGAGGGTCGGCCTCCGGTGACCGACGGTCCGTTCGCGGAAACCAAGGACCTGATTGCCGGCTGGTTCGCCATCGATGTGGACGGCTATGACCGCGCACTCGAACTGGCCGGCGAGCTGTCCGCGGCACCGGCCGCCGGCGGCAAACCGCTGCACGAGTGGATCGAGGTCCGTCCGTTCCTGGCTGCGCCCGTCACGATCACGGAATAACCCCGTGGAGGAAAGCCGGCTGCGGGTGCTCACCCCGCAGGTCATCGCCGTCCTCGTCCGCCGCGGAGCCGACTTCGCGGCGGCCGAAGACGCGGTGCAGGACGCTCTGCTCGAAGCCCTGCGCACCTGGCCGGAGAATCCGCCCCGGGACCCGAAGGGCTGGCTGGTCACCGCCGCGTGGCGGAAGTTCCTCGACGCGGCCCGCGCAGAGTCGTCCCGCCGTCGTCGTGAACTAAGGATCGACGCCGAACCCGCACCCGGCGTCGTCGGCTCCACCGACGACACGCTGCAGCTGTATTTCCTCTGTGCGCATCCGTCGCTGTCCCCGTCCTCGGCGGTCGCGCTGACCCTGCGCGCCGTCGGCGGGCTGACCACCCGGCAGATCGCCGCCGCGTATCTGGTCGGCGAGGCGACCATGGCCCAGCGGATCAGCCGGGCCAAACGGACCGTCGCCGGCGTCCGGTTCGACACCCCCGGCGACGTCGCCACCGTGCTGCGCGTGCTGTATCTGGTGTTCAACGAGGGCTACTCGGGCGACGTCGACCTCGCCGCCGAAGCCATCCGGCTCACCCGGCAGCTGGCCGCCGCCGTCGACCATCCGGAGGTGCGGGGACTGCTGGCGCTGATGCTGCTGCACCACGCCCGCCGGCCGGCGCGGATTGACGACGGCGGTCGGCTCGTTCCGCTGGCGCAGCAGGACCGCGGCCGCTGGGATACCCGCGCGATCTCCGAAGGGGTCGGTATCCTGCAGCGGGCGCTGGCGCGTGACCGGCTGGGTGAATACCAGGCCCAGGCCGCCGTCGCCGCCCTGCATGCGGATGCGCAGAAGGCGGAGGAGACCGACTGGCCACAGATTGTGCAGTGGTACGACGAACTGGTTCGGCTCACGGGCAGCCCGGTCGCGAAGTTAAATCGGGCCGTCGCCGTCGGTGAGGCGGACGGGCCGCGTGCCGGCCTTGCCGCGCTGGCGGAACTGGAGGCGTCGCTCCCCCGGCACACTGCGGCGCGGGCGTACCTGCATGAGAAGAGCGGCGACGTCGAACAGGCCGCTCGGCTCTATACGGAGGCCGCACTGCTGGCGCCGAATCTGGCGGAGCGGAACCACCTGACCCTGCAGGCCGCACGGCTCAACGCTGCTGCGCGGCACCGCTCCGGCTAGGTGGATAAATCGGCAGGTCGGCGAAAAGAGAAACCGCACGGATGCTAACGAACAGATTAAAGTGTCTCCGGGATTTCACGCCCGGGAAAGAGTGACGAATATTGTCGCCGATACATTCGGCGCCCCACGAGGCGGTAGGCAAGTCTGACCGGCGCAGGGATTTCCTTGAAGAAAGCCTTTCGGTCGTCCAAAGGGTTCGTGGCCATCATCATCCCGAGGTAGCCCACCAAAAACTTCTTGTCGAACTGTTCAATCCCGTGCTGGCCGACCGCGTCCATTTCCTTTTCGCTCAACACCCTGTCCACCACGGGCATCACCTCAGTGACTTCGCGGCGCAGGTGCACTTTAAGCAGAGCGGAGAGGTCCTCATAGCGTTCAGCGAGTTCCTCGCCGGCCGCCGCGTCCGCCGTCTCCATCCAGCGTCGCCGGACCGGTTCGATGTGTTCAAGCCGCTGCCCCACCTGCCGGTGCTGTTCCAGCATCTGCGCTACATGCAGGGCGCACCCCGGTGCCCGGCCAGCCAGCTGGGGATACATGAGCAGGTCCTCACCCTCGTGGTGGATGTGCAGCACGCTGTCGAAGTTTCCGAGCACTTCCCCAACGTATGCGGCGCGATCCGTATCGCCAATAGGGGTGGACCGCACCAGGCCGGGTGCCTCGTCGTAGGCCCAAAGGAAAAAACGGTGAACGCGCCGCATTCCGACCGTCCCGGTACAGAGGATGGGCCCCGGCGGCAATGGAGCCGCGGTCTCGCCCGGCTGGGCCGTAAAGAAGTCAGTCATTTGGATCGCCCCTTACAGAACGAGGACCACGGGCTCCCCCACGAACATATTAAAGTCTTACCTCAAACGCCACAATGGCTTGGATCCGACGCCGCGGAACGGCCCCGGCTAGGCGCATAAACCGGTAGGTCGGTAAAGTTTTGATGGCCAGATTTCCCCGCACCGAGAGTAAGACCCCACCATGAGCAAGCCCGCAGCCACCCCCGAACGCCCCGAACCGACGCCGATCCCGAACCCCGAACGCACGCTCACCGTGTGGGAGGACGGCGTGCAGCTGGACTTCACCTTCGCCGACTGCATGAAGTACCACGGCCCCGGCTTCCCCGGCGGCGTCGCGCATGCCTTCGCCGCACTCGGCCGGGCGCTGCCTGAGCTGGCCGCACGAACCCCCGGCGGCCGGGTGGAGCGCCGCGACATCCGGATCCGCACCCCCTTCGGCGGTCCCGGCGCCCGGGACGCCTTCGAACTCGTGACCCGTGCGGTCACCGGCGACCGCTATGCCGTCCTGCCGGAACTCGCCCGGCCCGAGCGTGGCAACACCCTGGCCCGCTACGTCTTCGAGCTGACCGCCGGGGACGCAACCGTCACCTGCGTGATCCGGAACGAGGGCATCGTCGCGGACGAGTTCATCGAGCTCACCGCCAAGCCGGACAAGACCGCCGCGGAGCTGGCCCACCTGGAAGTCCTCAAGCGCGAAATGCGGGACCGAATCCTCGAGCGCGACCCGGCTCAGGTTTACGCTCTGGAGAGCTAAGCCCCTAGACCGCGTGCAGGTTGCTCCGGCCGGTGGCCCGCCCGCGGTGGTCCAGAATCTGCCCGAGCTGCTTGACGCTGCGCAGGACCACCGAGCGGTCCGCCGTTGACACCCCGGACAGCTTCACCTCCAGATGCTGCTCCAGCCGCTGCACCTCGGCCAGGCTCTTGAGCCAGACGCCCATGATCAGGTCATACGGTCCCACCGTGTGCGAGACGATCCGCAGTTCGTCCAGATGCGGCAGCCGGGCGGCCACGGCGTCGAGCTTGGAAGCCGGTACCCGGAGGAAATACCAGGCGCTCACCGGCCAGCCCGAGGCACCGCGGACCAGGTCGGTGCGCTGGTGCAGCCGCCCGGACGCGGTCATCTGCGCCAGGGTTTCGCGGATATGCCGCGCGCTTTCGCCCAGCGCGGTGCCGATTGCCGTCGCGGTGGCCCGGCCGTCCTGGTTCAGGACGGCAATGATCTCCCGCTCCAGGCGGGCGTTCCGGCCGGCCGGACGGCCGCCGGCGGCAGGTAGCAGGGCCTGCACCTGCGAGGTTTCCACGGCATCCAGGGCCCGCACCCGCCAGGCGCTGCCGTCGAACACGTTGCGCGCAATCGGATGG
Organism: Arthrobacter zhaoxinii; assembly: GCF_025244925.1. Classification (NCBI taxonomy): domain Bacteria; kingdom Bacillati; phylum Actinomycetota; class Actinomycetes; order Micrococcales; family Micrococcaceae; genus Arthrobacter; species Arthrobacter zhaoxinii. The sequence continues at coordinate 1,574,011 of NZ_CP104275.1, read as the reverse complement.
CTGCGGACGGATTCAATGCCGTCGACCAGCGGCAGTTCGTCCAGCAGATACGCCCAGAGCGCGGCTTCGCTGGAGGCCGCAACGGTGGCCACGATGTCGCGGCCGCCGGCGGTAAGGTCGACGCCGATGGCTTCCGGCGTCTCGGCCAGCGCTGCCGCCACGCGCAGGTTGGCGCCCGAATGGCAGTTAATCTCGACCAGCGCCCCCGCCTCCCAGCTGCCCGTGTCAAAGGTGCTGATCCACGCGCTGCCCGCCGCGTGCAGGTCCCGCCAGCGGCGGTTCAGCGTGGCAGCGTCGGCCCCGAGGATGGGCGCCAGCTGGGTCCAGGGCGCCCGCGGATAAATCTGGAGTGCGTTGATAATCCGCAGATCCAGTGGATTTAGGGAACTTTCCGGCATGCGACCCTCATTTGTGCTAAACATTCTGCATTTTATTCGGGCCCGGCGGATGCCCTCGGTAGTTTGGCAGGACTGTATCACCGCGCGTGACCAAATCCGGAACGGATGAGTATGAAGTCCTCCCCCAGCACCAGTACCAAGGCGGCCGGCGGCGCCGTCGGCTTCCTGATTGTTATGGAGTTCGGCTCCGGGCTGCTGCAGGGCTGGTTTCCGCCCCTGCTGGCCCGCATCGGCGAGGACTTCTCGGTGGATGACGCTGCCCTGAACTGGGTCAGCGTGGTCTATCTGCTGATGACCGTCGCGTTTGTGCCGATCCTCGGCAAGCTGGGCGACCTCTACGGGCACAAGCGGATGCTGCTGATCACGGTGTGCCTGGTGGCGGTGGGGTCGGTGATCGTGGCCTTTGCCCCCAGCTTCGGGGTCCTGCTGCTCGGCCGTGCCCTGCAGGCACCGCTCGCGGCCTTCCTGCCGCTGGAATTCGCCATCGTCCGCAGCCGGAGCGAGGACACCGCAGGCCGCAGCATCGCCAAACTGGTCGGCGCCCTGACCGTCGGCGGCGCCATCGGCGCCATGGTTTCGGGCATCCTCCTCGCCGTGGTGAACGACCTGACCATCGTCCTGCTGGTGCCTGCGGTGTTTATGTTCCTCTGCATCCCGGTCGTGGCCTGGCTCGTCCCGGAGACCACCACCCGAAGCGCGGGGACCGTGGACTGGGCCGGCGCCGCTTTGCTCACCACGGGCCTGCTCTCCACCCTGCTGGGCATCGCCAACGCCAGCAGCTGGGGCTGGACGTCAGGTCTGACCCTCGGCTCGATCGCCTTCGGGCTGGCGGTCCTGGTGCTCTGGGTGATGGTCGAGCGCAAGGTCCGCTACCCGCTTGTTGACCTGCACGTCCTTACGACGTCGGGGATCGGCCTGCCCATCCTGGGTGCGTCCCTGTTCGGTGCGCAGATGTTCGGCTCCCAGACCGCCGGTTCGCTGTTCATCCTGAACGATCCCGACACGCACGGCTTCGGTCTGGGCCTGTCCGAGGCCACCGTCGGCGTCCTCTTCCTGGTCCTGGCGCTGGCCAGCTTCGCCGGCGCCACCCTCGGTGACCGGATCGCGGCGCGGATCAGCGCCAAATCCACGGTGGTCCTCGGGGCGCTGCTGGGCGTGGTCTCCTATCTGGCCATGATCGGCTTCTCCACCAGCACGGTCCCCTTCCTGACCGCCATGCTGGTCGGTGCCTTCGGCAACGGCCTGATCCTCGGCGTCCTGCCCGCCATCGTGGTGAAGAAGGCACCGGCGGACTCGGTCGCCGTCGCCTCCGCCCTCTACAACACGTCCCGTACCGCGGCCGGGTCGGTGGGCGGTGCCGTGTTTGCGCTGGTGATGTCCGCGTTCCTGGTCACCCTGCAGATCGACGGCGAGGCCACCGTCGCTTCGGCCAACACCTCGTACCTGATCGTCTGGGGGATCTGCGCGGCGCTGGCTCTGGCCCTGGCTCTGGTGGCCCTGCGCTTCCGCGGCAACGACGGAGCAGCCCCGGTCAAGGTTCCGGCCGCCGGCACTGCACCGTCCGCTTCCGCCCAGGGGGAACACACCGCATGAGCACCACGACGACGTCGGTCACCGCCAAGGCGGCCATCGCCGAACGCCTGACCCGGCACCGGTCAGCCCTCCTGACCCTGTCCGCCGAGCTGCATGCGGACCCCGAGGTGGCCTTCACCGAGCACCGGTCCGCGGCACGCGTGGCCGCCCTGCTCCGGGACGAGGGCTTTTCGACGACTGTGGGCTGTTATGGACTGCCCACAGCGATCGAGGCGGTCTACGGCACCGGATCCTTCCGGGTGGTGCTCTGCGCCGAATACGATGCCCTACCGGGCATCGGCCATGCCTGCGGGCACAACATCATCGCCGCCTCCGCCGTGGGCGCGGCCCTTTCGCTCGCCGCGGTGGCCGCGGAACTGGATCTGACCGTGGTCCTGCTCGGCACCCCGGCCGAAGAGGAGGGCGGAGGGAAGGTCCTGATGCTCGACGCCGGCGCCTTCGCTGCCGCCGACATCGCCCTGATGGCCCATCCGACACCGGGGGTCGATCTGGACTGCAGCGGCACGTCGTCGCAGGGCTGTGACCGGTTCCGGGTGAAGTTCCGAGGCAAGGCCTCGCATGCGGCCGCCGCGCCGGCCGACGGCGTCAACGCACTGAATGCGGCAACCGTGGCGCAGGTGGCCATCGGTCTGCTGCGCCAGCAGCTGCCCGACGGTGTGCGGATCAACGCACTGGTGCCGGCCGGCGGATCGGCCATCAACGTCATTCCGGACTATGCCGAAGTGCTGCTCGAAGTCCGTGCCCTTGACGCGGACGTGCAGCACGAAACCAAGAAACGGGTACTGCTCGCCTGTGAGGGAGCCGCCTTGGCTACCGGCTGCAGCTGGTCCTGGGAGCAGGATTCCCCCGCCTACCTGCCGGTGCGCCAGCACAATGAACTGCTCGGTCTCTGGAACCGGAACCTCACTGCGACCGGCCGTACCCTGGTGCGTCCGCCGGGAGGCGGAGGAGGATCCACGGACATGGGTAACGTCTCGCACGCACTGCCCGCGATCCACCCGGTGATCGCCGTTCTGGGGGCCACGGCCGCGCCGCATACCGCGGGATTTGCCGCGGAAACGCAGGGGCCTGGGGCTGATGCTGCCGTGCTGGATGCCGCTCTGGCCCTGGCCTGGACCGCCGCAGACGCAGCGGCCGATCCGGAGCTGAGGGCGTCCCTGCAGGAAGCACGGAGGGCGCAGCGGGCCTAGTGCGCGTTTCCTCCTGGCGCGCTTTCGCCGCCCCGGCCTAGTGCCGTTCGTGGGGATGGTTGTCCTCTGGAGTGGGATGTTCCTCGCAGATGGAGGCAACCACTTTGGTGCCCGTTTCATCCGGGCTAATCCGGATATTGACCGGCCGCCTGTACTGATCGGTAGCCGGTACGTCGTAGGGATTCAGCCTGGGCTTGCTCTGGTCCGTCAGGATCAAAGTTTTCGGACGGTCAACGGTAAAGCCGTATTGCCAGCGCAGCGATTCCGCGATCCGGCCGTTGGCTGCGGACAGTTTCCGCTTGGCGGAGACCCCGACCTTGATGAGCACAACAAGAGAAACAACGAAAACGATAAGAAGAAAGACGATCCCCAGCATCAGCCAGTCTTCGTCACCCTCAACCTGAGGATCGTCCATGGTTTCGCTGGCAAAGATCATTCCCACGATCGAAGCGATAGCCAACACGACTGCCAGCCATGGCGCGGCCACTCTCGGAACAAGGCTTTCGCTCGGCTGTACGCCGGGGATTTCTTTCGCTTTAGACACTTCGAGACCTATCGATAACGGGCGGGAGGACCAGACAACTTCAGCAGTAGCAGTGTAACGATTCCGCGGATTCATGCAGAAAGAGGAGTGGACGTAGAGCAAAGCCTGATTTCATGCACCATGAACGGTGACCAAAAGATCCCCCACCTCACAGTCCAGGGCATTGCAGATCGCGGTCAGCGTGGAGAACCGGATGGCCTTGGCCCGGTCGTTCTTGAGCACCGACAGATTCACCAGGCTGACACCGACCTGCCGGCTCAGTTCCGTCAAGGTCATGCCGCGGGCTTCCAGGAGTTCATCAAGACGGCAGTGGATATCGGAAGAATCGTCCGCCGGCATCAGACCAGACCGTCCGAATCCTGCTGAATCCGGCGTCCGTACTGGAAAACCCCCGCAATCAGTATCAGGACGAGGCTAAGCACCAGCGGCCAGGGGCTCAGCGTGCCTTCAAAGAGGACCAGTTCGTCGCCCGTCTGCCGCTCCATAACAACCTGGTCCGCCACGCGGGGCACCGCGATTCCGTAGAGGCCCTGGCTAAACGTCCCTACCAGCAGCAGGACGATACCGCAGGCACCGATGATCCTCACGGACACCGCGGTGAACAAGACCGCGCTGCGCAGCCGGTAGGCCAGCAGGAAGACCAACGCCTGGACGGCCAGCACACCTGCCTGGTGCAGCGCCGAAGACCAGGCCAGGAGCGCTGCAGGGCCAGCGGGAAGAGCGGGAACCGTAGCCGTCAGTGTTGTGTAGTGCCCTCTTACCCCGGCACTCAGCCCGTCCACACTCTGGTCCTGCGCGTCGACCGGAAGCTCCAGCGTCACCGGGCCCGTGAAGTACCCGACGATTTCGGAGACGGAAAAGGCGGTGCTGACGACTGCGGCCAATGCCGCCACAACCATGAACACCATTGCGTCCGTTCGCGAAACGATTCTCTTTTCGCCTGCCGGTGCACCGGTGTCTTTCGTAAGCTTCACGGTTCCCCCATATCGACTTTCGTTAATAACGATTGTCGATAACCTACGGCGCTGCGGTGCCGCCGTCAATGGCACCCCGACAACCGTCTCGCTCTGGCCGCCCTGCCCGGAATGTCCTAGGAATTCAGCCCTGGGCTTGCTGCGGCGGTCCCTGCGTTAGCGACGGTATCCGGCAGCTTGAACGGTCAGCAGGGCGAGGGCGCCGGCCAGGCCGAAGGGCAGCAGGTACACACCCATCAAGTGGAATTTCATCATCACCATGTCCTGCTGGCTCATGGCTCCCGTGGTGCTGTAGATAGCCGTCATCGCTTGGAGGTTGCCGAAGAGCCAGAACAGTCCCAGGACAAGCATGATCGCCACAACTGCCCACGCGGCACATAGATAGGGATTGAACCGGCTCCCGGGAGTAGCAGCCGAGTCAAAGGGCCATTCAGCAGCGGTGTCGTCACCGCCTGCGTCATTGAACTCCTCGTCGGTATGCGTGGTACGACTGGATGCCTGCGGAGGTTCACCGCCGTCGGCTACCACTTCCACCCAGTCCCCGCTTTCCCCGGGCACCGGCCGGGCGTAAAGCCGGTAATCCGATTTACTGATGCTTCGCCGAGTTCCCATGGCCCGAAGCGTACTACGGGGCGACTCCGGCCTTTCCCTGCGACTATCCGTCACCTTGCAGCAAGGCCCTGAGGTAGCGGCCGGTGCTGCTGGCAGGGTTGGCGGCGACGTCGTCGGGCGTACCGGTGGCGATGATCCGGCCACCGGCCTCGCCCCCGCCCGACCCCAGGTCGATGACGTGGTCCGCGTTCGCAATCAGGTCCAGGTCGTGTTCGATGACCACGATCGTGGCGCCCTTGGCCAGGAGCCGGTCCAGCACCTTGATCAGCACCCGCGTGTCCAGCGGATGCAGGCCGACCGTGGGCTCGTCGAGGATAAACAGGGTGCCGGACTGGTCCCGGCCCAGCTCACCGGCAAGCTTGAGCCGCTGTGCCTCGCCGCCGGATAGTGCCGGAGTGTCCTCCCCCAGCGTCAGGTAGCCGAGGCCGAGGTCCTTCAGGGTCCGCAGCTTCCGGCGCACCTTCGGCAGGGAGGCAAGGACCTCGTACGCCTCGCGCACGGTCAGGGCCAGGACACCCGGCAGCGTAAACCTCCCGCCGGCGGTGTCCAGCAGGACGTCGTTGGCGGCCGGAGCGTACCGGGAACCGGTGCAGTCTGGGCAGGGTATGTCGACGTCGGGCAGGAACTGGACATCCAGCACCACCTGGCCGGTGCCCTCGCAGCGAGGGCACCGCAACGAGCCGGTGTTGTAGGAAAAATCCCCCGCCGCCAGCCCCCGTTCCCTGGCGGCGTCCGTGGCGCCGTAGGCACGGCGCAGGTTGTCGAGGATGCCCGAATAGGTGGCGACGGTGGAGCGGATATTCACGCCAATGGGGGTCGCATCCACCACGTCTTCCCGAGTCAGGCCGGACGGATCAACGGACACCACGTTCTCCGGAAGCGGGGTACCGTTGCCAGGTGGACGGTGCCGGCGTCGTACATTGCCTCGGCGGCAGCACGTCGGCGGACTATGGGCTCCCCGCTGCCCTCGAGGAAGGGCCCAATCAGTGAAGCAGGATCCGCAGTAATCCCGCTGATTGGCCCCTGAGCGATCATGGACCCCCCCTCGGTGCCGGAGCCGGGCCCCATCTCGATCATCCAGTCGGCCTCGCGCAGCACCTGCACGTCATGGTCCACCAGCACCACCGAGTTCCCGCCGTCCAGCAGGTCCCGCATGATCCCGACGAGGCCTTCGACGTTGACCGGGTGCATGCCGATGGACGGTTCATCGAGGACGTAGAGTACCCCGGTGGTTTCGTTGCGCACCGCGCGGGCGAGCTGCACCCGCTGCCGTTCCCCCGTGGATAGCGTGGCACCGGCGCGGTCGAGGGTAAGGTAGCCCAGGCCAAGCTGGACCAGGCGCCGGGCCATCTCCTCGAACTGGGAGACGGTCATCCGGGCCATCGGGTGCATTTCCGCCGGCAGCGGGTCGACGACGGTCGGCACCCAGATGAGCGTCTCGTCCAGTGTCTTGGCCGAAACGTCAGCGAGGTTGATGCCCGCCACTTCTGTCCCCAGCGCTGCCCGGGACAAGCGCGTTCCCTGGCAGACCGGGCAGGTGTGCGCGCTAATGAAACGGGCCACCCGGGCCAGGCCCGCCTCATTGGTAGCGTTCCTCATTGCTTCCTGCACCGCCAGGCGGGCGTTGCGGTAGGTTATGTTCACCTCGAACAGCTTGCCGTTACTGGTCGCTGCGCTGATGTGCTTTTTCTCCTCCGGGCCGGCAAGCACAATCTGCCGCTCACGTTCGGTGAGTTCGGCGTACGGGACGTCCGTGCGCACACCGAATTCGGCCACGACGCGCGACATCATGGTCAGGCCGAACATACGCCAGGGGGCCACAGCGCCGTCGTGGATGGTTTTGGACGGGTCCGGGACGAGGGCGGCGTCGTCCACCTCCCGGACCGTGCCGGTGCCTTCGCAGGCCGGACAGGCGCCGGCGGAGTTAAAGGCCAGGGACTCCGCGCCCGGCGGAGGGAAGGCCGCCCCGCATTCGGGGCATACGAGTTCCTTGCCTGCGGCGACGTCGATGGTCGGGGACAGGCGGTGCCCGTTGGGGCACAGATGGGATCCGAGCCGGGAGAACATCAGCCGCAGCACATTCAGCAGCTCCGTGGAAGTCCCGAAGGTCGAACGGACCCCGGGTACGCCGGGCCGCTGGCGCAGGGCCAGCGCGGCGGGGACGTGGCGCACGGAGTCGACGGCCGCGCGGGCGGCGTGCGCCATCCGCCGCCTGGTATAGGTGGACAGCGCCTCGATGTACCGCCGAGACCCTTCCGCATACAGCACCCCCATGGCGAGCGAGGATTTTCCCGAGCCGGAGACTCCTGCAACGGCCACTAACCGGTCCAGCGGGACGTTGACGTCGACGTCCTTCAGGTTGTGGACCCGAGCGCCTCGGATTTGAACCACGGCCGACGGCGGACCCATGCTGTGTACGGGGGCCGGTTCAACCATGGATTCTCCCTGCTTACGAGCTAGCTGGTGTCGTCTACACGCTTAGCCCCTGCACCTCTGGCGGTCCTCCCAGCGTCTCTGATTCCACCTGTTTCACAACAGGTGGAAGCCCGCATCCGGGCCGCGAAAACGGTTGATCCGCGCAGTCCAGCACCCGGCCGAACATATGCCGGTGAGAGCCGAGGCCCGTGTTCCCGGTGAGGGGACACGGGCCTCGGTGCCAGGGCAGGCTGTACGTTGACCATATGAAGTCTGCGAAGGAAATGTTCGGCAGCGGCAGTGGTCCGTTCATCAACCTGAACTGGGCCGGGAGGGTTGAAAAGCCCGAAACCGTCGCCGCACGTCTGGCGGGCACGATGTCGCTGCTGTCCGCGTGGACCGGCCTGCAGTGGTACCACGACACCGGTGAGCGGAACAGTACCGCCGTCAGCTATGAGGTCGTACCGGCCGAACAGCAAAGCCTTACCGGACTTATCAATCCGAGAACTGCCAGGGAACGCGATGCTGCACCCCAGTTGAGCAGCTATTTCATGTCCATGCGTTCCAGCCCGGACCCAAACGGCACCTATATGGTTCTCCTGAGCGGCTCGGCCGGATCCGATCAGGAACTGACCAATCAGGTCAAGTTGCAACTCGCAGATGATTTCCCGGTGGGCGTTCCCCCTGAGGCTGCCCGGTGGTTTCTGGATCTCGTCCGGCTCTGGGAGCCTGACCGAGCACGGCTTAGCAGTCAGTCCGTGGAGCAGGAAATCTGGTTAACCCGTGCAGCGTACCTGTCCTGGACCTCGGCCAAGGCCTACCCCGAGCCCCTCAGTGACAAGGAAGTCCGTATCCCGTTTGGTGACGGCGGTCTTGGGATTGCACGCACATGGACTGTGGAGGGCATTGCCGCACTAGACCGGGATCTTCGGCACGCAGGTGCACCGAAAGCAAGCAACCGGCCACCCACACAGAACCAGCCTCAGTTCCCGAGCGGTTACCCGAAAGAGCTGGATTCCCTGGCCCGGGAACTGGACTGCAGCGGGCGCGATTCGGTAACCGGCCGGGAATCACCGAGCGGAACTGTTTAGAGCCGATGCCCGTGGTCCGGTGATGGAACACGGGCATCGACGCCAGGAGAATAAGGATTAAGGCAGGCAAACCGTGCACCGCTTAGCCCTCTTCCACCTCCGAGAACAGGGCGATGAAGGTGGTCCCGCTGGCCTTCAGCTGACCGAAGAGGTCCGCAGCGTGAGGTGTTGTCACGGCCGCCGAGGCGTCCTCATAGCTGTCGAAGTACAGGTCAAGCGTCCGGTGGGCAGGGGTGGGTGAGCCGTTTTCCTTCGGCCAGACCTTGCCGGCCTCGTAGCGACGCAGCTTCGGGAGCTGCTTGGCGCTGTCCGCGATGCCTTTGTAGGCAGTCTCAAACGCGTCGGGGTCGGCGGGGTTGTCAATGACGAACGTGATCTTGGTGGGCATGGTGTTCTTTCCTTCCGGGGGCGGGGATGGTTGAAGTTTCCGGGCAGGTTGCGCGGTTGTCTACCGTGCGTGTGCAGATCCCGGGCGGTCATCAAGGCCGGCTCACCCGCTGTCTTGGCGCCAGCCGTGCTGACGCTCCAGTCGGGTTCGACGCCGTCCGCCGTCGTCCGAGCCGGGAACGCCGCTCAACATGTTGCGGATGGGTCCTACAGCAGGTCCGCGGTAATGTCCGCGATGCTGTCCGCACCGATACCGGCCATGGTGGCGCGCAGTTCCTCGGTGAGTCCACCCAGGACGGCTGCTGCACCGTCCTCTCCGCCGGTAGCCAGTCCCCACAGCATGGGCCGTCCGACAAAAACGGCGCGTGCGCCCATGGCCAGGGACGCCGCAATATGGTCCCCGGTGCGGATACCGCTGTCGACGTAGACCTCGCAGTCACCGCCGACGGCCTGGACCACCTCGGGCAGCGCCTGGATGGACGTTACCGATCTGCCGAGCCGACGGCCGCCATGCGTTGACACGAGCACGCCGGCGGCTCCCGCATCGACCGCCCTGCGGGCATCATCGCCGCGCAGGATCCCCTTGACCACCACCTCAAGACCCGAACGTTCGCGCAGGTCACTGATGACGTCCAGCGTCAGGTCCCCCGCTGCCTCCGTGGCGCCGCCGGGAAGTCCGGATAGATCCTCTTCCAGGAGGTTGGCCAGCCTCGTCTTGCCCGGTACCTCCGGCCACAGCAGCGGATCGATGATTAGTCCGCCCGAGGACAGCCGTGTCGTGTCCACGGTGAGGAGAAGCGCCCTGGCGCCGGCGGCAGCAGCCCGTTCAACCAGGGCATCGGACAGGCCACGGTCTTTCATGACGTACACCTGAAACCACCACGGCACCCCTTCTGCCGCGATCTTCGCGAACGGTACCGATGTATTGGTGGAGACTCCCAGCAGCGATCCGGTGCGGCGCACTGCACGCGCAGTGGCGAGTTCCGCCAGGGGCGTCGCTGCGTTCTGCTGTGCCATCGGCGCCGCCAGGACGGGCGTCTGGAGCGGCACGCCCAATACGGACGTCGCGGTTCCCCGTGAGGACGTCCGGGTGAACGCCCGCGGACGGAACCTGACATCACCCCACTGGGCGGCTGCATCCTGTACGGATTCGCCGCCGCCGGCAGTCCCGGCGAAGTAGCCGTACACGTACTCCGGAAGTGCGGCTTTTGCCGCCTGTTCCAAATCGTTTAACGCCTGTCCGGCATTCCACTGCATGGTGTTCCCCATCCTTCCGTTCCGCTCAACCTTCGTGATTGCGCTGCCGTTGCGCACCGGCTGCCGCGCGTCGTCGTCGTGCACGTCATGGATTCTCAGCGTGCGGCTAGGTAGGCGTCCTCGCGGGCGTAGTCGATGTAATACGTGAAGAACGGATCCCCGCCGGCGGGCTGATTGGCTGGTGAAGCCAGGAGCCAGTCGACGGCGGCCGGAACGGTCTCCGCATAGGTGCCCACCGGGCGGTAGCCCAGGGCCAGCGAGGCTTGGGTGTCGAGGACCAGCGGCGGCGTGAGATCCCAGGGATGCGCGCCGAGGCCGGGATCGTCAGTGGCCCCGAGGAGGATCTCCTCCCAGTCGTGGCCCAGGTACGCCGCGACGGTGCGGGCAATCTCCCGGGCGGTGGGGGCGTCGGGGTCCGCGCTGTTGAGGATCCGACGGCCCGGCCGGCCGGCAACCGTTTCGACCAGGGCCGCGGTGTTGACGGCAGCGGTGGTGTGATCGCCGCCGGCACCGTTGCCGGCGAGGAAGACCGCGGGCCGACGGTCCAGGACGCGCTTGACGAACATCCATTCCCGCGGCCTTACGGCGCCGGCACCGTGGACCTTCGAGGCACGGATGACCGTCACCGGATGCCCGCTGTCCAGGAGCACCTGCTCGGCCGCCACCTTGTTGGCCCCGTAGCCCTCACGGGAATCGTAGTTGCCGTGGGACGGCTTCATGGTTTGCTGGCTTTCCTGCACGGGACGCTCGAAGCGAGGCGCGACGTCGGAATTGACGTGGTTGCCGGCGTCGTCGATGTAGACCGCTTTGCTGGACAGCATTACCGCCGAGCCGATCGACGCCAGATGGGGAAGGAGCAGTTCGGCGTCGACGGCCGTGTAGCAGGCGGCGTCGACCAGCAGATCAGCGCCTGGACCGATCGCGTGCGCCAGGTCGCGGGCACTGCGCCCGTCCGACGACACGAATGCCGCCCCGGCTTGCCGGAGTGCCGCCGGCATTTTCGAAGCGCTCCGGCCGGTCACCCGCACCTCCCACCCGGATTCCAGCAGGCGGTGCGCTATGGCTTGCCCGAGGACACCCGTCCCTCCGAGAATGACTGCCTGTTTCATTCGTCCCCCAACGCTCTGCCGCCGAACGTAGATGTCCGTCCGGGAAGGATGAGCCTACCGCCGGGTCACTGGCGTTCGCGTCCACGGCCGTCCTGCAACCGGGCTGCGGGCTCGACGCCGACGGCCCTGTTAGGTTCGGACCATGGGGACAATCGAGAACCGCACTTTGCATGCACTCGTGGATGCCGCCGTCGAAGGGCTGCCCCCGGCGGTGCAGGCGGCTCCTCGGTCGATTGTGGAAATTGGATCGGCTCATGTTGTGGTCCTGCTGGACGGCAACGCCGCCGTGCGGATCGGACGGGATCCGGGCATGGCACCGGCTATGCGGAAGCGGCAGCAGCTGGTGGACAGCATTCCGGAATCGGTCGGCTTCCTCCTCCCCCGGTCCCTGGGACCCGTCGTGGAGCTCGAGGGGCTTTCGGCTGTCGCGACCCGGCTGATCCCGGGCGGGCCCTGTCCGGCAGGTGACGGCGACCCCGGCCAGCTGCAGGAGCTGCTCCGCTCGGTCTCCTCCATTCCCGCGGAGCCGCTCGAGGGATTGCTGGCCGAGCCCCTGGCCTTCTGCGGAGGCTCGGACTGGTACCGGATCCAGTGTGAAGAGGTTCTGCCGCGTCTTGATCAGGACGTTCAGGGGCGGGCTGCGGATGCGGTCGCCGCCTTGGCGAACCTCGAACCGGTCCGCGAGGTCTTTGCCCACGGCGATCTCGCAGGACACAACGTGTTCTGGGAAGGGAACCGCATAGTCGGAGTACTGGATTGGGATCTGGCGTCCCGGAGCGACCGCTCCACGGATCTTGCCTGCATCGGTGCCTGGAATGGATGGGACAACCTGCCGCTGATTGCCAGCTCCCCGGAGGTGCGCCGTGCTGCGGTCCGGCGGAACACGTTCCGGCTGCAGCAGGTCGCGTTCGCTTTACTGAACGGCCGGCCAGCGGACGAGATCGGGAAAGCGGTCACCCGGGCCAACACCTGGCTCCGGGAAAGGTTGTAACCGTGGATTCCAACGAACCTCACTATCGGACAGTTGCGTTGCGGGTTGTTGTGCCGGGCGCCTGCCTGCTGCTTGGACTGGTGGGCATCCTGGCATCCGCCACCGGGTGGGTCCTGGTTATCGGTTCCTGGATCGTCAGTCCCGGGATGGCGGCTATCGCACTGCTCCTGGTAGCACTGGCGTTCCGGTGGCTCAGCACGTGGAGCCGGGATCGCGACCACCCGAATACCCGGCCGCACTCCTCGGCCCCGGCCCTCCTCGCCTCCGCCGCGGTCGCAAGCCTCGCCTTCGGATCGCTGCTCAATGCAGGGACGGACAGCTTCATCCTGGAGCCCCAGGGGCCGGAGGGATGCCGCGCCGCGGTGCGGGAGTCCGCGTTCTTCACGTCCGGAAGTGGCAGGGTTTACGCGGTGGGCCGCTACGGAATCGGCCGGCCGGCTGGCGAGTGGCACACCGACGACGGCTACCGGCCAATCGAGGCCGGCAACTACACCCTGGAATGGAACGCGGCCGGCGGACAGCTCACCGTCGACGGCGCTTCCACCTTTAATGGATACCGGCTGGTTGAATCCAGCGAATACACCGTACAGCTCGACGCCGACGGAAATGAGCTCAGCGGTTACGTGCCGGTGGGACCGACTGGGTTTGTGCAGCAGCCGGTCGTCTGCCGCTAACGGCGGGCATCTCCGGGCTAGTCCACTCACCGCAGCAGTACCGTTTCAGGGCAGAGGCATGAAGCGCTGGCGCAAATGTCCCCCGCATTGTTCACTGATATCCATGCCGACCGTCGAAATCCGCCGAGCCACCGAACACGACGCCGAGTCTCTCGCGCTGGTCCATGTCAAAGCCTGGCAGTGGGCCTACCGCGGCCTCATGCCGGATTCCCTTCTGGACGGGCTGGACGTAGAGCGACGGTCGGCGGGTTGGAAGCGGCTGATCCGTGACGGGCCGGCGCCTGCACCGCATCTGGCCGTGCTCGGTTCGAAAATAGTGGGGTTCTCCCACGCTGACACCAGCGGCGACGACGACGCCGATCCCCGGGTCGGTGAGGTCACCGCCCTCTATCTCCTGGCGGACTTTGTCGGCACGGGAGTCGGACGCCGCTTGTGGGAGGCAGCGATGGACCAGTTGCGCGGAAGCGGGCATACCGCTGTCTCGGTGTGGGTGCTGGATTCCAACCAGTGGGGACGAACCTTCTACGAACGAAGGGGAATGTCCCTGGACGGGGCAACCAAGGAACAGGTCTTCGCCGGGTCCACACTGTCGGAGGTGCGGTACCGCTCCGAGCCCGTTAGTCGTCGGGGCGATCGATAGTCCAGTAGCTCACGTCGTCGTCGGGAAACGGCCGCTCCGCCATTCCGATCTTGCACGCTACCCGTTTCGATTCCTCGTTGCCGGCATCGATCGTCGCGGAGATGAACTCCAGGTGAGAGAGCTCAAAGACGTAGGCGAGCATCGCCCGGCCCATTTCGGTGGCATAACCTTTGCCCCAGAACCTTTGATGGAAAACGTATATCAGTTCGTCAAAGTCCTGGCCGGGCGCCCGGATGACGCCGCAATAGCCGACAAATTCGCCGCTGTCCCGTTCAAAGACGGCTGAGGTGCCATAGCCGCGCTTCAGATACTTTTCTTTGCAGACCTGAATCCATCCTGCGACTTCCGACCGGTCCAGCGTCGTCCCGTCACCGACGAACCGCATGACCGCCGGATCCGCGCAGAGCGCTGCAAAGTCCTCCAAATCCTCATCCACAAAGTGGCGGGCTTCAAGGCGGTCGGTTTCAAACATCATCCGGGAACGATAACCCACGGCGGCCGCATAACTCATGCCTGTCTCAGGGATGCAGATTAATCCCGTCCGAGGGGGCAATGCTGAAGCCGGTGAAACGGACGGTCAAACCTCCGCGCTGCGGCGAACAGGCCATCACCCCCACCTGGCAAAGGCTTTCCAGTGGAAGGTAACCCAGCCGCAGGCTTTTCCACTGTCCGGCCGGGGCACCGGGTTCCAGGTACTGCACATGGACCGCGGTGCCCTGCCGGGACAGCCGCAGGGTTATCTCATCCTGGTCAGCTCCGAGAGGGCACAAAGACCAATCCGAGGTGCCGTTCGTGATCACCGTACTGAGCTGGAGGGCGCCGTCGCTGTACTCGACTCCCGCCTTCAGCCACGTCCGCTCATCGATCCGGAACATCAGCCCCGCCTGATCATAAAGTGCGGTGAAATCTCCGGCCAACGTGACGGTAGCCGTGAAGTCACCGGCAACTTCAGTGGAGAGAAAGTGTCCCGTGTCGCGGATGAATCCGTAGTGGGTTTTCCGCCAGAAATCCGTACCGTCAGCGGTTTCCAGCGTCAGCGAGTCGCCGCCGTCTTTCCAGCTCGCTGGTTCGTTCAGCCATGTCATGTTTTCGAACATCTTTATCCATTTCCTGGTGCAGAAGCGTGCAGGGTGGGGCGAAGCATCTTCGGAGCGAGGAAAACGAGAACGACGCCGAGAGCAGCCACAGCGATCATCGCACCGCGCAGCCCTGCCGCATCCGCCCAGAGCCCAACATAGACGGGGCCAAGCAGGAACCCGAGATAGGACATGGTCGCGAGCAAGGATGTTGCCCTTCCCTGAGCGTCTCCGCTCGTGGTGCGGGAGACGATGCCCAGCAGCGTCGGGTACAGCACTGCCGTTCCAGCGGCGGCGACCGTAAGTCCCGCCAAGGCTGCGGCAACAGTCGTGGACCCTGCGATCAGACCTGCGCCTACAGCTGCTGCGGCGGCGCCCAGGAGTACGGTCCGTGTGGCACGGTCCGGGTTCAATCTGCCCGTGCTGAAGCGGGTAATGGCCGCAACGGCTGCGAACATGGCTGGAGCAGTTGAACTGAGGTCAGCACCTGTATGAAGGATGTCTTCGAAGAACACCGCTGCCCAGCTTTGATGGGCGTTTTCACCGGCGAGGGCCAGTGCCCCGAGGAAGCCCACCAATACCACCGGCAGAACGGGAAAGAGAGCATTCGGGGCGGGGACATCCCTGTCTGCTTCGGCCCCGTCCGGTTCGGGAGCCGGGGCGCCTTCGCGGACCTGAGGCCGGGATGGAAGGGCGAACAGTACATATACGGCAGCGGCGGCCATTGCGGCGGCGACCAGTGTGAAGCTGACGGCCGGTGGGGCGTCGAACCCGTTTAGCACGCCGGTGAGCAGGCTGGAACAAACGACCAATGCAGAGAACGTACCGTGGGATCGGGTGATAACCGGTTTCCGTGCCTCCCTTTCTGCGTGCCCCGCTCCTGCATTAATGGCGACGTCGGCGGCTCCGCTGGATGCGCCCACCAGCAGCAGGGCGAGGCAGAGCCTGGTCATTCCGGTTGCGGTCACGGCCACACAGAAACCGGCCGCTGCCTGCAGAATCAGCGCCGCAGCAGTGATCATCCGAATGCCGAACCTGTCGAGAAGGCGCCCCGTCAGAAGCATGGCAGGCAGGGCCCCTGCACCGATGAACAACAACGCCGTCCCCAGCTGCCCATCCGTTAGGACACTCTGGTCCCGGATCCGCGGAATACTTGCTCCCCACGTTCCCCAGAACATGCCAAAGGCGGCAAATGAGGCATAGGAGGCCCCGGGGCCCTTGAGGTTCGCCTGCACAGCAAGGGAAGTCATATGTGTAACGATACACAGATACACTGGTGCCATGCCAGAGCCCGGAAACACCGAAAAAGTCACCCTCGCCGACGTCGCCAAACGCGCCGGCGTCTCGGTGATGACGGCGTCGTATACGTACAGCAGGCCGTCGCGTGTATCAGCTGCTTCGCGCCGGAAAGTCCTCTCGGCAGCCGAAGTGCTCGGGTATGCAGGGCCTGACCCGAGTGCCCGCTCGCTGCGCAGAGGAACCAGCGGCGCCCTCGGCGTCGTACTCGGTGAGACACTGCCCTACGCGTTCGAGGACCCTCAGGCTGCCCGATTCCTGGCGGGCATCGCCGATGTCTGTGCGGAGCACCGTCTGGCCATGACCATTCTTCCCACCAACGGGTCCGCTGATGACAGTTCCCGGATCCGCGCAGCTGCGGTCGATGGGTTTGTGGTCTGGACTACCACTGACGACGATCCGGTCCTCGAGGCGCTCAGCCTGACCGGCAAGCCTGTTGTTATCCATGCCGGCCCGGAACGGCAGTCACTTGGATTTGTTGGGATCGATGACCGGGCAGCGGCGCGCGCAGTTGCGGCGCTCGGGCTCCGCGGGAGCCGGAACGCTGCGGTCATTGCGTTCCCCTCCACTAAGGAACGCCTCGAGACGCTCAGCAACGGCCCGGATCCTCTGGCCTCAACCTTTCCGGTCACCCGCAACCGGCTTCTGGGATTCCAGGACGCAGTTGCCGCTGCCGGATTCGACTGGAACCAAGTCCCGGTCGCTTTCTGCTCAACCAATGCCTTCAGCGATGGAGCGCGGGCCGCACAAAGACTGTTGGATGGCCCTGGCACGCCCGACCTGTTCCTCACGATGAGTGATGAACTGGCTCTTGGAGCGCTCCAGGCGGTCGAAGCAAATGGAATCGCTGTACCCAGTCAACTGGCCCTAACGGGCTGGGACGCATCCGCTGCCGGAACGGACAGAGGGCTGACTTCTGTCTACCAGGACCTTCGTGAGCAGGGTGCTGCGAGCGCGCAGGCCGCAATCCAGGGCCTATCCCAGTCAGCCTGGAAGACCTGGAAAGTGGTCTCCGGCCGGACGACCCGCTAACGCGTCCGCGCGTCGAAGAGCCTCACCTAGTGATGAGGAACGGCGACTGTCGTCAGCCCGCCCGGACGGATTCATCCTGGCCGGAGTCCGCCAGGGTCACTCCGGCGACCGACCAATTCTCACGGGGCAGCTCGTGAAGAACAACCCGGATAGTGTCCGGTCGAATCTCCATAACCCGGGCATACGTTTCCGTGAGCGCTGCCAGCAGCTGGCGCTTCTTCTCGGTGGTGGACGGCGACGCGTTAAGTACCTGAATAAGTGGCATCCGCAGAGTCTGCCACATTGCCAATGTCGTTCCCGGAGGAAAGCTCAGTAGCGGATCATGCTCCGGTGGGGAGCGGCTGCCTTCCCGTTATCCTTAGCCGCATGCGCAACCTACCCACCACGGAATCATGAAGATCGGAATCGTCGGTGCCGGCGGAGTCGGGGCTTACTTCGCCGCAGCCTTGTCGCGGGCAGGACACGACATCCATCTCCTGGTCACACCGCGCCATGTGGAACCCCTTTCCGTGCACGGGATACGTGTCACCACCGGCGACGGTCGGGACGAATTCATCCCGGTGAGCGGTGTTTCCACGGATGCAGCGACCATCGGTGAGTGCGACGCCGTCGTCCTGGCCTGTAAAGCAGGCCACGTCCGCCACGTCATGAGAGGCGCACTTCCCCTCCTCGGACCCGGCACCCCGGTGCTGCCGCTCCAAAACGGGGTCACCGCATCCGAACAGATCACGGCAGCCGTTGGCAGCGGGCATGCTCTCGGCGGCCTGTGCATGATCATTTCGTATCTCGTGGAGCCGGGGCACGTCCATCATGTTGGCGGATACCCCGCTGTCACCTTCGGAGAGCTCGACGGCGCACCAACGGCCCGCGTACGGGTCCTCGCCGAGGCATTGGCCTCCGCCGGCATCAGCACCCGCATCTCGGACGACATCACCACTGACCTCTGGCGGAAGTTCATGCTCATTACCTCGTATGGAGGAGTTGGAGCGCTGTGCCGCAGGAGCGTGGGTGAAACGCGTACCCATCCGCAGACCCGTGCCCTGGTTGAGGACGCCATGCGTGAGGTCGCCGCCGTCGCAACAGCGGCCGGCGCGAACCTCACCGAGGACGACGTCCAAGCCACAATGGCGCAGTACGACGCGTTTGCGCCCGACAGCACCGCCTCCATGCAGCGCGACCTCATCGCGGGACGGCCCTCCGAACTCGAGGAACAAAACGGCACCGTCATCCGTATTGCAGCCCGGCACAATCTCCCTGCACCCATTCATACAACCATCTACCGGGCGCTGAGCATCCTCGACGGTCCCCGGTAGCCAGGCGGTCGCTGTGTTCCACACCCTGCCGCCCCGCCAGCGGAAGCCCATTACCCCGGCACCAGCATGCAAGGATGCAGGTCATGGACGCAGACCAGGAATTCGTCAGGTACGAGGCAACCGAACCGAATGCACGGGGAGCCAGAATCGGGATATTCGGTTTAGCCAACGGACTCGCGAGGGAGGGCAGGCTGTCCCGTGAAGACTACGAGTGGTGGACCAGCGCGAACGCCTGGTACGACGACGCCTACCCGGATCCCGGCACAACCGATCCCGGCGTATACGACCGTGCGATAAACCCGCACGCGCAGGCATGGTTTCGGGTTTCCGCAGACCACCTGCTGGCCAGGATCCCCGGATACCTCGGCCTGCTCACCCGCTACGGGGCCAACTGGCAGGAAAGGCGGTCACCCGATCCGGGCCGGGTTCTCTACGAAGACGAGGTCCAAGTTGTAGTGGATCCCTACCCTTGACAGCAGCAGAAATGTAAAGCTCACTGTACGTGTAAAGCACGCTGTACACCGCGAGGAGGCCGGCAATGCCTGTGAAGCAAACACGTACAAAGTGGGGATACGCCAAGTTCGGAACCGGACGGGTGCCGGCCCCGGCTATTGCCGTTCCGGGCGGGCTGGTACTGGGTGCGGCAGGAGGTTTGCTGGCTATCCTCGCGGGCGTGGCCGGTTCGCATCCCGCCCTGGGTTTCTGGGTTTTTGCCGCCTGCCTCGCGATGCCGGCCACGCTCCTGATATATCTCGTCGTAGTGGACCGGGACACCCTCGAGGGCGCCCTTGAACGCCCTGACGACTCCGTTGAATCCGGCTGGCATGACAAGGCGGCAGCGGGTTCCTTCACGGACCTGGTTCTGGTCCTGGGCATAGCTGCTACCGTTCTGGCCTTCATTCCCCGGGACTTTCCGGTTGATCTGAAGCTCGCCCTTCCAGCAGTGCTCGTTCTTGGCTTTGCCTCCTTCGGCACCCGGTACCTGGTGCTGCGGCGGCGAGGCTGACGTGAAGAATCGTGTCAGCGAATCCCGTCAGCACCTGACCTGGTCCCAGCAGCGGCTCGCTGACGAGCTCGGTGTATCCCGCCAGACCGTCATCTCCATTGAACGCGGCCGCTTCGACCCGTCACTTCCCCTGGCCTTCCGGATCGCCGCGGTCTTCAACAGCACCATCGAGGAGCTCTTCTTTCCCGACGAGCAGCAATGAGGGGCGGCGGCGCCAAAGAGGTAGAGCCGAGCCTGCGTCGCTATCCGGCATTCGTCCGGTTTTGGCTCGCGTCGACGGTGTCCGACTTCGGAACTTATACGACCACTTTGGCTTTGTCCGTACTGGTGCTCGTAACCATGAACGGGACGACACTGGACCAGGGGCTGGTCAATGCTGCCCGGTGGGCCCCCTATCTGTTGTTCGGTCTAGTTGCCGGTATCTGGATTGATCGGTTTCCCCGGCGGACGGTACTCGTCGGCGGAGACATCGGCCGTGCCGTGATCCTCGTCGGCGTATGCGTCACGGCGGCAGCGGATGGGATCTCGGTTCCGGTCCTGCTGGTTCTGATGTTCGCCTTCGGCCTCCTGGCGCTGACCAGCGACGCTGCCTACCAGAGCTTCCTTCCGCAGCTGGTCCCCCGTCCCCTGCTGACTCAGGCCAATGCCCGGCTGCAGCAAAGTGACACCGCGGCCCAGGCGACGGGAACTGCATTCGCAGGCGGCCTGGTGGCTTTGGTGACCGCACCGGTGGCACTTCTTTTCGATGCCGTCTCGTATCTTCTTTCGGCAGCGGTGCTCCTGACCTTGGAACGGCCGGAACCTCTGGCTCCGGTGAGAAGCGGACAACGGCTCCACCGGAAAATCGCAGAGGGACTGGACTGGGTGTACGGCCATGCCTACCTTGGTCCGCTGGCCTGGAGCACGCACCTGTGGTTCATCGGCTCCGCCATCCTCGGGGCCGTCCTGCCTGCGGTTCTTTTACTTGACCTTGGCTTGGGCGCCCTGGGCATGGGTCTGGTGCTGGGCTGTGCGGGCATTGGTGCGGTCATCGGCACCACGCTCTCCACCCGGCTGGGCACCCGATGGGGTACGGGCCGCGTCATCGTCGCTGCCCGCCTCGGCCAGCCGGTCGCCGTCGTTCTGGTGGCACTGGCACCCTTCGTTGCCGATCCGGCGTACGACGGCGGGGGCCACGGTTCACCGGCCGAGTGGCCGGGAGAGCTGTGGGCAGCGTTTCTGCTGGCGAGTGCGGGGCAGTTCCTCTTCGGCCTGGCCATGGGGGCCGAAGGGCCGCTGGAAATGGGCTATCGGCAGGCCGTGACGCCGGATCGGCTCATTGCACGGATGAGTGCAACCATGCGCTCGGTGAACCGCGGAATGATCGTGATCGGCGCTCCGCTTGGAGGCACCTTGGCAGCCGTTGCCGGAACTGGAACGGCACTCTGGGCCGCGGCGGGCATTCTCCTGTTGTCCGGGTTCGTGCTGCTGTTTTCCAAGTTCAGAAACGCACGGACAGAGGTTCAGCAGCTGTTCGATGGAGAAGAACTCGTGTCATAGGCATCAGGGAAAGGTGACTCCGCTGACGAGCAATGCGTTGGCCTGCTCCCAGTGCTCCCCCATGCTCCCGCCGCCGTGGCCGTCGCCGTCGTCGATAATGAGCCTTGATCCCGGCCAGCGTTGGTGAAGGTCCCATGCGGTGACGGCGGGACCGGAAATGTCGCGGCGTCCGTGGATCAGCGTTCCCGGGATGCCGCGCAGGCGGTCCATGCCGGCCGGGATGGGTGGGTCGCTGATGCCGGCAGCCGTCCAATAGTGGGTGGTGAGCCGGGCGAAGGCGGTCCGGTAGGCGTCGTCATTCCACCGCGGATCACGGCGGAAGCCACCTGTGCCGATGGAAATGTGGGTGTCCTCCCACAGTGCCCATTCGCGGGAGGCGGCGTCGCGGACGGCAGGATCCGGCGAGTTCAGCAGACGCAGATAGGCCTCGACCAGCCGTCCGTGTCCGCGCTCGTACCCAATCCCGCTTCGCTCCGCGTGCGCGGCGAAGCGATCCCAGGCTTCGGGAAAAACTGCGCCGACGCCTTCGGTGATCCAGTCCACTTCCCGCCGGCTCGTCGTCGTGACCGCTACCAGCACCATGCCGAGGACGCGTTCGGGGTGCGCCTGCGCATAAGCGAGGGCAAGGGTCGATCCCCAGGACACTCCGTTGACGATCCACTGCTCGACGCCGCGTGCTTCGCGCAGGGTCTCAATGTCTCGGACGAGATGCGCAGTGGTGTGAGCCTCGAGCGTCGTGGACGCATCTGCCGCATGGGGACGGGAACGTCCGCAGCCGCGTTGATCCAGGCCCAGCAGCCGGGTGCGCGTGAGATCGAAACGGTGCCGGTAGGCGCTGGTTGCCAGGGTGCTCCCGGGGCCGCCGTGCAGGTACAGCGCGGGCGTGCCGTCGGGCACGCCCCATTCTTCCCAGTAAATGCTCTGGCCGTCGTCCACATCGAGCATGCCGTGCTCCCGCGGTGTCTCCCCCATCAGCCCCCCCCTTTTTCAATCTTCCCGGCGCCGAGTCCACCGCTGATCCGGACCAAAGGAATGTGAGTCCTTCAGGAGCAGGCTTAGTCGACCAGTGTTGTGGGTTTCAGGAGCCTGAACGCTTCATCGAGCAGTACCCGGGATGTCACCGCACCGTTGCGGTGTACCAACTCGGCGGAGGAGACGTCGAGGCAGGTCAGAGCGCACAGCGTGATTGCCCGGGCGTGATACTGCCGTTCCTCCTCGGGGCAGTTCAGGGCGGCGGCGACCAGCGGCACAAGAACGGTCATCCAGGCCAGGTGCTTCTCCGTGTTCCGGGCGCGCAGAGACGGCGTGCTGATCATCACTCGCGTTGCACGCAGGGCCCGTTCAGGGTCCGCTTCGATTGTCTCCACGACCGCCTCGAACCCCGCGCGCAGGGCCTGCCATATGGGCATCGATTCCAGGCTTTGGGCCAGCCGCTGTCGAACGGGCTCGCCGTAGAGCATGGGGTCACCCAGGACCACGTCTTCCTTGGAGGCGAAGTACCGGAAGAAGCTCCGGGGCGAAATGCAGGCAGCCGCTGCAATTTGGTCGACGGTGGTCTCGTCGAAACCCTGCTCGTCGAAGATTACGAGAGCAAGCTCCGCGATCTGCTGGCGTACGGCATCGCGCGTGCGCTGCCTCAACCCGACTCCGTCGCTACTTGCACTCATGCTCAGAGCATACATTGCCTCTGTTGACAGTCTCTGCCACCTAAGGCATAGACTGCTCGCACGTTCGGCCGGCATCTTGGGCGCCGCTCGATCCCCCATGAGGAGACATAATGCAGACACGCACTTTGGGCACGCAAGGCCTGACCACCTCCGCCATTGGCTACGGCTCGATGGGGATCTCGGATTTTTACGGTCCCGGCGACGAGCAGGAGGGTATTGACGCGATCCGGAAAGCACACGAGCTGGGCGTGACACTCTTTGACACAGCCGAGATGTATGGCTGGGGTGCGAACGAGGAAATCGTAGGCCGGGCCGTGAAGTCCTTCCGTGACGACGTCGTCATCGCCACGAAGTTCGGATTCAAGGCACCCGACTACGGCCTCGACAGCCGCCCGGAACACATCCGCGAGGTCGTCGAGAACAGCTTGCGTCGTCTCGGCGTAGACCACATCGATGTGCTCTACCAGCACAGAGTGGACCCCAACGTCCCCATCGAGGACGTCGCCGGGACCGTCAAGGAGTTTATCGACGCCGGCAAGGTGAAGTACTTCGGTCTCAGCGAAGCCGGCCCGGAGACCATGCGCCGCGCCCATGCCGTTCAACCCGTCTCGGTCCTTCAGACCGAGTACTCGCTCTTCGAGCGCGACGTGGAGGTCCTGTTCCCCGTCCTGAACGGGCTCGGCATCGGCTTCGTGCCCTACTCACCCCTCGGGCGCGGGTTCCTCACCGGCACCGCGAAGCCGGCCGCCGAGTATGACGAGACCGACATGCGCAGCTGGGACGCCCGCTGGCAGCCCGGCAACTTCGAGAAGAACGTCGACGCCACCCGTAAGCTGACTGAACTCGCCGCATCCAAGGACGCCACCGTGGCGCAGCTCGCCCTGGCCTGGCTCCTCGCACAGGGTGAACACATCGTCCCGATCCCCGGCACCCGCAGTGCCAAGCGCGTCGTAGAGAACGTCGGCGCCGTTGACCTCAGTCTCACTGATGCCGACCTAGCCCGGATCAAAGAGATCCTTCCGACCGGCGGATTCGGCTCCCGCTACCCCGAGGGCATGAGCCCGACCTGGCAGTAGTGAGCTATAGGAACACCGAGGCGCGGGACCTGCAATGGGCCCCGCGCCTTCGCTTGCGCCGACTAGGGGTGCCCGAGCACATCCGTTCAAAACTGACGACATGGCAGCACAAGCACGGCACCCGATTGAGGGTCCCCCCAGCGCGACGCGCGGCCACCGCTTCCCCACCGCTTCCCCACCGCGGACATCACTATGTCGATGTTGGCGCCGGCAGATGTGCGTATCGCGTTTGATCTCCAGTTCCATCTGCGTGGTCGGCGCACCGCCGTCGCTTGGCAGGGCAGGCAGTTAGCCGCTAGGTTGACACCACCGTCTACGACTCCCGGGGGAAACCATGAGAAAAGCTGCTGCCGTCCCTGTCCTCGCGCTGCTGCTCGTCAGCGGTTGCAGTACGGCCACCACGGAGGCTGAAGCTAAGCCGTCGTCGCCTCCGGCATCGGCGGCGCCCTCGACCGAACCAGTGGTTAAGGATACGGAAGAGCAGTCCTGCCTCAAACTCCTCGGGACAGACGGCCAAGGACCACTGAACCAGATGATCTCCATTGTGAGGATCGGCGGCGGGACAAGCAGCGTGGAGATGAGCGCGGAGGACGCACGCCCACTCCACAGTGAAGTCCTCGCCATAGCCGGGGATGCATCTGCAGACATGGCCCCGTTGCTGAAAGAGCTGTCTTCACCCACTGAAAACGTCATCATGCAGGCCGAAAAGCCTTCCCGGGCGTGGATGTTCAACGCCGAGTCCTGGACCACCGCCGCCACGGAACTCCAGACCCAGTGCGAGCCCTATGAGGCCGCCAGCTAGGTCTCGCCGTCGCGACGGCTGCCGCCCACCCACTGTCCGCCGTCGACGTTCTGGTCTTCATCTACGCCGTCTCTTCATCTACGCCATCGCGCAGGCCTGGCAGCTCTCACCGGAAGGGCTTACCGGTCTCGAGGGAAATCCAGTCAGAGGCAAGGAAGTTGCCGCTCGCCGGCAAGCGGTCGTCACCGCCGTCGAGCGGATGCTGCAGACCCAAGCCGGAGCCGGGGCCGCAGGCAGCAGTATTAGACGTCCACGGAACGGAGGAACGTCAGGCAAAGTCCTCAGATAGTCTTTTGCGATGGCTACGCTTATCACCCCCGATCGGAAATACCACTCTTCTTGGTTGGCTGCGGCCACCGAATTCGATGGGGCACACAGGGACGGCAGCGGTGGCGAAGATTGGACGCTGGGAGAACTCCAGGACCCAGACGTCTTTGGCCTATTCGTGGATGAACTCGTTGCCGCCGCCCTGCCCGCTAGTCCACGGAAGCCTGGCTACGTTCCCTGCACTTATCTGTGGATTGCCGAAGCGGGCACTGTAGTTGGAGCTCAGGCAATCAGGCACGAATTGAATGACTTCCTCCTCAACGAAGGCGGGCATATCGGGTATAGCGTGAGGCCGTCCGCCAGACGCTTCGGCCACGCTGGCCGTGCTTTGAAAGACGCCCTGCCAATCGCCCACCAACTGGGAATTTCCCGGGTCCTCGTCACCTGCGATGAGGACAACGCCGGTTCCCGGGCCACCATCGAAAAGAACGGCGGCATCTACGAAGATAGCCGCAACGCCAAACGCCGGTATTGGATCGACACCCACTAAGTTCTCCGGCGCCGGCGGTAGCTGCGGATTCTTAATGGACTGAGAAGCCTCCATCGACGGCGACAAGCTGCCCGACGACGTAAGTTGACGCAGCGCTGGCCAGGAACACGGCGGCGCCGGCAAAGTCCTCCGGCACACCATTTCGTCCGACAAGTGTCCGCCTGGCCAGAGCATGGACTGCAGCAGGGTCCGAGCTGAGCCGCTTATTCAAGGGGGTTTCCACAAAGCCCGGCACCAGTACGTTTGCGGTGACACCGTATGGCGCCCACGCCTCGGATTGCGATCGGGCCAAAGCTTCGATTGCTGCTTTCGATACCCCGTAGGCACCACTTGACGCGAACGCTCGATGGGCCTGCTGAGAGCTGATGTGAATGATCCGGCCGAAACCGCGCTCGGCCATTCCGGGCGCCAGACGCTGACCGAGGATGAAGGGTGCCTCGAGGTTGACCTGCATGGTCTTATCCCAGGCGCTCTCGTCGAGCTCGGGCATCAGGGGGCGAAGATTGATAGCGGCTGAGTTCACCAGAATGTCGACAGCACCTGCAGCATCCGCAAGAGCGTGTGCACCTTTGCGGGTCGAGAGGTCCACGACGACGCCGTCGGCGGAGCCTCCTGCCTGGCGTATTTCCTCTACTGCCCCGTCAATCGCCGCGGCGGTCCGGGCAGCGATGAGTACGTGTGCGCCCGCTGCGCTGAGTGCGAGGGCGATCGCTTTGCCGATGCCTGAACTTCCTCCCGTCACGAGAGCCACGCGCTCATGTAGGCCGAAGAGATCACGAAGATACGTTGATGAGTCCATCGCATGAGCGTAGTACCGGAGCATCGTGCTCCATGGACGTGGGTGGCCTGCGACGCTTTGCGGAAGTAAGCGGTCTGCCTTTCGCCCTGCGTCAGGAGCACGGGTTCCCGCCTGAAACAGGGAGCATTCGGTGCATTATCCGGTGATATAGTCCATCCCGGATAAGGCCGCCCACGGCATATTCACGGTACAAAACAGGGGGAGTTATTCACGTGGAACTGAGTTCTGACGGCGCGCGGAATATTGAGGTCCTGCACGCCAGCCAGTGTGAAAAGTGCAAGAGGGGCGAAGAATGCGACCGCTCCCCCAAGAAGAAACAAATGAGTAGTTGGAGCGCTTTGCTTGTTGGCGTCTGCATCTTGCTGTTCGGCCTGGGCCTTGGGATCCCTGGAATCGTCATGGCATATTCAGACCATAAGCTCGTCTCAGACGGCGTCCCCTCGGTAGGAACAGTCGCCGACGTTCGGTTCGGCGATGGGCGCAAAGCCAAGCGCTACAAGGTCATGGAAGTTTCCTACGCTGTCGAAAGCGGCGCTGCCTATTCGGTTGATTACCGCGAGCGGTATTACCAGAAGCGCGAAGGCTCGGAATCGGCGGTGGCCGACAAGCTCCGCGGTACGGAAATGACCGTTTTCTACGACCCTGAGGAGCCTGGCAAGGCCGTTGTGGAGGGCGACGAAGACGGGTACTTCGGGCCTCTACTCATTCTCCTATTCATGGGTGGAGTAGGAGGCTTCATGACGTATGCAATCGCCGACGACATGATCCGCAAGAAAAGGAACAAGAAGACGGCCGAAACGGTTTAGGCACGCGACCCGGGGCGCCTCGCACAGCAGGCGCCCCGGCCGCTCCTATTCCTGCTCTGTGGACCGCCCGTGGGCCAGGCCCGTCGGGATGCCCAGGAACGCAGGAGCGGGTGCCGAACAGCAGGATTCAGCGGGCACAGCGGGTGCCGCTGCTTCAGGCTCCGGAGTTCCGCAGCAGGACTCGGCAGCAGGTGCCGCAGCCGGTTCCGGAGTTCCGCAGCAGGACACGTCACCCTGATCAGCTGCGTCGCCGGTGTCGCAGCCGGCCACGGTGTCGCAGCTTCCGCCAAGGTCCGTGGAGCAGACCCCGGTTTCGGGCAGGACGAGTTCGACGTCGTCGGCCGCCTTCTGGTCGCCGGCCAGGGCCGCGACGATGGAGCGGACCTGCTCGTAGCCCGTGGCCATCAGGAACGTCGGGGCCCGGCCGTAGGACTTCATTCCGGTGATGTAGAAATCCTTCTCCGGATGGGCCAGAAGCCGGGCGCCGTGCGGCGTCACGGTTCCGCAGCTGTGGAATTCCGGGTCGATGAGCGGCCCGAGTGCCCGCGGCGCTTCCACGGCCGGGTCCAGATCAAGGCGGACTTCCCGCAGCATGTCCAGGTTCGGCCGGAAGCCGGTGGCCGGCACCAGCAGGTCCACATCCAGCTGCGTCTCCCCGCACGGCGTGCTCCCGACGACGGTCAGGGTGTCGGCGCTCTTGAACCCGGTGATGGTGAAC
Organism: Arthrobacter zhaoxinii; assembly: GCF_025244925.1. NCBI lineage: Bacteria > Bacillati > Actinomycetota > Actinomycetes > Micrococcales > Micrococcaceae > Arthrobacter > Arthrobacter zhaoxinii. The sequence continues at coordinate 1,546,189 of NZ_CP104275.1, read as the reverse complement.
GAGGTATGCAGATCGATGCGGCCTTCCTCGACCAGGGTCCGCAGGCGGCTGCCCAGCGCACCGCGGGCGGGCAGCCCGTCGAGGTCGCCGCCCCCGTACACACTCGCCGCCGAAGAACGGCGGATGGCCCAGCTGATCCGGGTGCCCGGTTCCTGCTCGGCCAGCTCTCCCAGTGCCAGCAGCGTGTTGGCCGCCGAATGGCCGGCGCCGACCACCAGGATGTTCTTGCCGGCAAAACGGGCGCGGTCGCGGCCGGTGACATCCGGCAGCGGAGCGGTGATGAAGCCCTCCGCATAGGCCTCGGCCTCCCCCGGTGCTGCGAGTCCTGCCGAGCCCAGCGGGTTCGGCGAACTCCAGGTGCCGGAGGCGTCGATGACGGCGCGGACACGGTGATCCGCCGTTGTGCCGTCGGTGTTGCGGACGCGGACCAGGAACGGAGTGGTATCCCGTCCGCCGGTGCGGGTCTTGTCCAGGCCTTCCCGGCTGACCGCAACAACCTCGCTGTTGGTGTGCAGGGCGTTCCGGATGGCGGGGACGGCGGCCAGCGGCTGCAGGTACTGCTCGAGGAGTTCGGCGCCGGTCGGCAGGGTTTCCGCATCCGGTTCCTGCCAGTCGGTGCCGGCGAGCAGGCGGCGGGCGGCGGCGTCGACGTCGTACTGCCACGGCGAGAACAGCCGGATGTGTCCCCAGGCGCGCACGGCCGCGGCAGGTGCGTCGCCGGCCTCGAAGATGACCGGCGTCAGCCCGCGTTCGATCAGGTGGGCGGCAGCAGCCAGGCCGACGGGGCCGGACCCGATGACGGCGACGGGAAGCTGGGACAGATCAGTGTTCATTGGTGCTTTTCCTCAAGGAGTACGAAGGTTTTACTTAGCCGGCAGCAGATCGGCGATGAGTGCTGTGATCCGCGCCTTGATGTCGTCGCGGATGGGGCGGACGGCGTCCACGCCCTGGCCGGCCGGGTCCTCGAGCTTCCAGTCCTCGTAGCGCTTGCCGGGGAAGATCGGGCAGGCGTCGCCGCAGCCCATGGTGATCACGACGTCGGACTCCTTCACTGCCTCGGTGGTCAGCACCTTGGGCAGCTCTGCGGACATGTCGATGCCCTCCTCGGCCATCGCCTCGACGGCGGCGGGGTTGACCGAGTCGGCGGGCGCGGATCCGGCGGACCGGACGTCGATCCGCCCCTCGCCGAGGGTGCGCAGGTACGCGGCAGCCATCTGCGACCGCCCGGCGTTGTGCACGCAGACAAACAGGACGGAGGGCTTGGCGGGGGTTTCGGTGGTGCTCATCGGTTCGTCTTTTCTGTCGAGGCGTTTGGAGAGGTGGCAAGGGCGGGAGTGGCGGCGGGCCAGTATTTCTTCTGCGCCCAGAGGGCGACATAGACCAGCGCGACCAGGACCGGGACTTCGATCAGGGGTCCGACGACGCCGGCCAGCGCCTGTCCGGAGGTCACACCGTAGGTGCCGATCGCCACGGCGATGGCCAGTTCGAAGTTGTTCCCGGCGGCGGTGAAGGCCAGCGTGGTGGTGCGGGGGTAGCCCAGGTCCAGGAGCTTGCCCAGGAGCATGCCGGCGCCGAACACCACAAGGAAGTAGACCAGCAGCGGCAGGGCGATGCGGGCGACGTCGAGCGGGTTCGAGGTGATCTCGTCCCCCTGCAGGGCGAACAGCAGCACAATGGTGAACAGCAGGCCATACAGTGCCCACGGGCCAAGCTTCGGCAGGAACGTACCCTCGTACCAGTCGCGGCCCTTCGCCTTTTCGCCCAGGACGCGGGTGAGGAAGCCGGCCAGCAGCGGAATGCCCAAGAAGATCAGGACGCTGCCCGTGATTGCCCAGAAAGAGAAGCCGGTGCTGGTGGTTTCCAGGCCGAGCCAGCCGGGCAGGACCTGCAGGTAGAACCAGCCCAGCGCGCCGAAGGCGAGGACCTGGAACACGGAATTGATGGCCACCAGCACGGCGGCGGCTTCGCGGTCACCGCAGGCCAGGTCGTTCCAGATCATCACCATGGCGATGCAGCGGGCCAGCCCCACGATGATCAGCCCGGTGCGGTATTCCGGCAGGTCCGGCAGGAAAATCCAGGCAAGCGCGAACATAAACGCCGGTGCAGCCACCCAGTTCAGCACCAGCGATGTGATCATCAGTTTCCGGTCGGCAATCACCCGCGAGGTTTCGTCGTAGCGGACCTTGGCCAGCACCGGGTACATCATCACCAGCAGGCCGACGGCGATGGGCAGCGATACATTCGACACCTTCACCGAGTCCAGCGCGGGTCCAATGCCCGGAACCAGACGGCCCAGCAGCAGGCCGGCGGCCATCGCGGCGAGGATCCAGAGCGGCAGGAAGCGGTCCAGGGTGGAGAGCCGGGCGGTGACCTGGCCTGTCTGGGGTGGTGCGGTGGACGTGCTCACAAAGCTCCTCGGCGGGGATGCTGACCTGGCGGCCGACATTGATGAATATCGATATCTCTCGATGTCGAGTATCCCGAGATATATCGATACCTGTCAATCTGTGCATAATGGGCAGGTGACCACTGCACTGACAGCTCCCGCTCCCGCCGTTGAGGCCTGCTGCACCCCGCTGACCTCCGAAGCGCTGAGCGCCGAAGATGCCCAGCGGTTCGCCCAGCTGCTCAAGGCCGTGGCCGAGCCGACCCGGCTGCGCCTGGTCTCGCTGATCGCCGCGCAGGAGAACAAGGAAGCCTGCGTGTGCGACCTCACCGAACCGATCGGACTGGGCCAGCCGACGGTGTCCCACCACTTGAAGATCCTGGTCGACGCCGGCATCCTGCACCGCGAGAAGCGCGGCGTCTGGGCCTACTACTCCATCGTGCCGGGTGCACTGGAACGCGCTGCTGCTGTTTTGTCGCCCCGGTGAGCAGCAGGCCTGCCGCTGAGCCGGGAGGTGCGGTGCTCGTCCGTTCCCTGCTGGCTTCGGACTGGCCATCGGTGCGCAGCATCTACGCGGCGGGGATTGCCACCGGCCACGCGACCTTCGAGAGCAAGGTGCCCGCGTGGGAAGCCTTTGATTCCGGCCATCTACCCGGGCTCCGGCTTGTTGCCGACGCAGGACACGGCGTTCTGGGATGGGCTGCGGCTTCCCCCGTTTCCACCCGGGATGCCTACCGGGGCGTCGTCGAACATTCTGTTTACATCGCCCCCGCAGCCAGAGGACGCGGCATCGGAAGGCTTCTGCTGCGTGCATTGGTGGCGTCCGCGGAGACCTCGGGAATCTGGACGCTGCAGTGCAGTATCTTTCCGGAGAACACGGCCAGCCTCGCCCTGCACCAGGCAGAGGGCTTCCGCGTGGTTGGCAGGCGCCACCGCGTGGCGAAAATGAGCCACGGACCGCACGCTGGTCAATGGCGGGACACCCTGTTCCTGGAGCGGCGCAGCGGTACCGCCGGAACCGACTAACTCGGCCGGTCAACCACGGGAGCGGAACCGGGCCGCTTAGACTGCACCCATGTCAGTCTCAGCGCAGTCCTCCCAGGTAACCCTCATCCGCTCCGCACAGCTTTCCGACGCCGCAGAGTACGCCTATGCCGCCACGGCACCCGCCGACGCGCGGTTGATCTTCCTCGCCGGCTCCTGCCCACTGGAGGCAGACGGTTCGACGGCGGCCATCGGCGATTACGCCGGACAGGCGGCGAAATGCATGGTGAACCTGGAGCTTGCACTGAAGGCTTCAGGGGCTTCACTCGAGGACGTCCTCAGCACCCGGGTGCTGGTGGCGTCCAGCTCCCACTCGAACCTGGTCACCGCCTGGGAAGTAGTCCGGGATGCCTTTGGCAGCCACGACGCGCCCAGTACGTTGCTGGGAGTGACGGTGCTGGGTTACGACCACCAGCTCGTCGAAATTGAAGCCGTAGCCGCCGTCCGCGACTAACGACCTCAGGCCGCCTTGCTACGCCGGGCCCAGAACAGCACCGGGATCAGCAGCAAGGCCAGGATGCCGCCCGAAAGGGCTAGTGTGGCGTAGCTGGTGCCCGCCATCACCACGCCGGACAGGGTTCCCCCGCCGGCCCCGGCCAAAGCAACGAGCACATCGATCTTGCCTTGGACACGTGGGCGGATCTCCGGGGACGTGTTATCAACCACCAGTGCCGTGCCGGAAATAAGGCCGAAGTTCCAGCCAATACCGAGCAGGGCGAGGGCCAGGATCAGCAGGCCCAGGGATTCCCCCGGTGCGAAGGCTGCGGTGACTCCGGCCAAGAGCAGGGTTACCCCAGAAGCGATAGCCATTGGAGTACGCCCGATTTTGTCTACTAAGACGCCGGTTCCGAGCGACGGCAGATACATCGCGCCGATGTGCACGCCGATGACCATGCCGACTGCAGCAAGCTCATGGTGGTGCGCCCGCATGTGGACCGGCGTCATGGTCATGATCGCCACCATCGCGATTTGGGTCAGCACCATCACGGCGGCACCCACGTAGACTCCGGTCCCCGGACGTACCGCTGCTGCACCGACGGTGCCCTCCACCGGATCCGCTGCCTGGTTCCGAAACAGGCGTGCCAGCAAGAACGGATCCGGGCGCAAAAGCACCAGCAGTACGACGCCGGCGGCCAGGAACGCCGCTCCGGCAAGAAGGAACGGGCCGGCCAGGGCAGGGATACCGAGGCCGTCGGCGAAGCGGCCCATGGGCGTCACCAGGTTGGGTCCGGCAACCGCCCCGAACGTCGTCGAGACCATCGCAATGCTGATGGCCTGCCCCCTGCGGTCCGGTAGCGCAAGGTCCGTTCCGGCATATCGAGCCTGCAGGTTGGTGGCCGTTCCTGCTCCGTAAAGGACCAGCGCCGCAAACAGCAGAAGAGGGCTGTCCACCACAGCAGCCAGGACCACGCCCAGCGCACCGAGGCCACCGGTCAGGAAACCGGCTCCGAGTCCGATGCGCCGTCCGGCCCGCTGGGTAACCCTTCCCACGAGGTAGGCAGCCAGCGCGGACCCCAAGGTAATCAGCCCCACCGGCAGGCCGGACAGCCCCTCCGACCCAAGCATGTCCTGCGCCAGAAGGGCCCCCACCGTGACGCCCGCGGCCAGCCCCGCCCCGCCGAGAATCTGGCTGAGGACAACCACGGTGAGGGTACGCCGCTGAACTGCGGCACGGCGCGCCTCATCCATCACGCCGGCTTCATTTGTCTGGTTCATTGCGGTCCCGTAACCCAGTCAGTACTGCACGACGCCGGTGAGCACTAGGATCGGGAACACAACTGCAGGCGAACTCGTCATGAGGTTCACGATCAGATGCGCGATGGTGATCGGCAGCAGGCGGCCCTGGGCGCGGACGATGAGCGCCGACCCGAGCCCCCAGACGGTGAAGGCAACCACGTACACAACCATCGCGTCGGTGGTCGGAGCGAAGAACGCATGCTGCGCGCCGAAGGCCAGGGAACAGACGAGCATCGCCGGCCACGGTGACCACGAGGCCGAAAGCCGGGACTGCGCGTAGCCGCGGTAAACGGCTTCCTCGGCCGGGGCATTCAACGGAGCGAATGTCACCACAGCTAGGATGCCGAGGATCAGTGACCAGACCGGTGAGGCGATTGTGGCGGCGTCGGGGTCGTAGAACACGGTGGCGAACGCGTCGAACATGCCGGAGCCATGCAGCACCCACATCGTGGCCATAACGGCGAGGACAAACGGTACATAGAGGACGGCGATCCACAGCAGGCCCCACCCGGCGTCCCGAAACACCGACCGCCGCGGCGCGAAGAGGGACCGCAGGCTCGAGCCCTCGCTTTTCAGCAGACGCGAAACGAGCAGCAGCGAGGCGATGTTCACCGGAATCAGGCTGAGGGCGGCCAGCATCGGCGTGGGCGGGAACGTGGCCGTACCGTCGACGGCCAGCACGATCCACCAGGCCGCCACCGTTGCGGCCGCCACCATTCCGAGGCGGGCAAGCAGTAGCCACGCTGCCCGCCGTCCAGCGCGTTGGACTTCGACGGCGGAGGGCCCGGGCTGCCGGACCGTGACTGATTTCATGGGCACAGGCTAACAAGCCGTGGTCCTCGGGGACCCTATAGGACCAGATCAAACTCCAGCCGGCCGTGCCGGACCCCGTTGACCTGGACTTCCAGGGCATGCGTGCCCGCGTAATGCCGCCGGGTGGTCATCTGCCGGAACCCGTGCCGGCCGCTCAGCTGCCGCGACTCCCCCGGTTCCAGGGACACGGTGGTCAGCTTGAAAACCTTCTCCGCCGTCGCTCCGTTCGCCTTGACGTAGTGCACCGCGTAATCAACCGACAGTCGGGCCGGAGTCTCCCCGGTGTTCGTCAGGTCAAAGTTGAAGGCCAGCTCACAGGGCAGCTGCAGGATGGCTGTTTCCGTACGCAGGCCGTTAACGCTCACCTCCGCCGGATGAAAACCCATCAGCTCGAGCGCGCCGGGATTGCCCTTTTTCACCAGGGTGCGCAGGCTGCGCCGGACCACCCATGCACTGCCGGGCGTGCCTGTCTGCTGCCAGCGCGCGGCTGTCTCCAGCACCAGCTCGGGTGCGTGCCGCGCGAGGTCGTTGGTGTGGTTGGCGACGGACCGGCGCACGTATTCGGACTCGTCATTGTGCAGTGCATCCAGCAGCGGCAGCGTGGCCCCGGAGGTAGCGAGCAGCAGCGGTACCCGGACGGCCCAGGGCAGGTAGGGGCGGGTTCCCTCGCTGGCCAGCCGGCGTACGTGTTCGTTGGGATGGTCGGTCCAGGTCCGGATGATGGCCAGTGCCCGGTCATGATCGGCCTGCAGCAGCCGTCGGATGGCGAACTCGCTGGTCAGCCCCGGAGTCAGTTCCGCGAGCAGGGCCAGGGCGTCGTCGAAGGCCCGGGTGCCGCCGTCGTCCAGTGCCAAGGTGACCGCTGCTTCCGTGACCGGCCACAGCGCCCAACCGGTGAAGCCCGGATCCTCCAGCGCGTCACGGAACGCCGTTGCAGCCGTGGGGTAGGTGCCCAACGCGCGAACGAGGGCGTGCGCGACGGCGTCGGTCCGGCCGCGCAGCGAGAGCGGTTCCAGCCGGGTCCGGGTGGCCAGCACCCCGTCCCAATCGACGCCCGGTGCCGCGCCGGCCAGCACATCGTGCAGTGCCTTGACCTCGTTCGGTCCCAGCAAATCGTCCATCGCACCCATGGTGCTCCCCCGTTCCGGCTGCTTTGATACCCGCATCGGGCCAAACCAGCCTATCGGAACGGAGTGAGAGGTTTTCAGGTCAGGCGTCGTCGATGCTGGTCCCCAGGCCGCGGCTGTCCTGCTCACTCATGAGTCGTCCTTCCGGTCGATTCAGCTGCCGGGGGTTTCCGCGGTAACGCGCCGGTAGGACTCGGCAATGATCCCTCCGAGGATATCGAGGTCCACCTTAGCCAGATCCTTGATGTAGAGGCAGCCCGCACCCGTCTTGTGGTCCCCGAGGCGGGACAGCTGCTCGGTGTACGTGTCCACCCCGTCAGGAAGATACACCGTGGTGGCGTCCTTGCGCGGAGAAAATGCCGCCGCGCCGGCGTCCCCCTCCCGGCCGCTGGCATATTTGTAGTGGTAGCTGCCGAAGCCGACGATCGACGGCCCCCACATAGCCGGCTGCTCGCCGGTGATCCGCGCCATCAGCGCGACCAGGGTCTGGGCGTCGCGGCGGCGAACGGGCGACGCAACGCCGTCGATAAAGCTGCTGACACTGGTGCTGGTTGGTTCCATGGTGCGCCTCCTCGTTGCCGGGGCCGGCGTCCATCCTGGGCGCCGGCCCCGGGTTTAACTGCCGGCCAAGGGTTCTTTACCGGGTACGCGGATCCGGCATCATCACTTCCACCTGCGGCTTCTCGTCCCGCTTGGCCTTCCACCAGACAAAGAAGCCGGCAAGGGTGAAGCCGCCGTAGAAGAGGTACATAAAGGCGGTGGCGTAGTAGCCGGTGCTGAAGAGCAGCGGCACGCCCACAATGTCCACGGCCACCCAGATGAGCCAGAACTCGACCCAGCCTTTGGCCATGCCGTAGGTGGCCAGCAGCGAGCCGACAAAGGTCCAGGCATCGGCCCACACCGGTTCGTAGGAACCCAGCCGGGCGAAAACGGGGGTCAGGGCGACGGTTCCCAGCAGCATGATGGTGACCAGCCCGATCCGCTGACGGCCGGTGGCCCACTGCGGGGTGACGGCGTCCTCGCCGTTGGTCTTGCTCTGCTGCCAGCGTCGCCAACCGTAGATGGACACGGCGATGAACATGATCTGCCGTCCGGCCTGACCCAGCAGGGTGGCGGTATCGGCCCCGCCGAACATGGAGCCGAGGAAGACGGTCAGCAGGAGCAGGTTGCCGAGGATGCCGACCGGCCAGGCCCAGACTTTGCGGCGCATACCGCCGAAGGCGCTGAGCAGCCCGAAGATGTTGCCCACAAGTTCGCGCACCAGCAGTGAGCTTGAGCCCACCGGAATCTGTGCCTCGAAGAGCCATCGCAGAAAATCCATGTCGTCCTATCCCTAAGCGGGTGCTCCGGGGGTACGACAGTGCGATGCATCGCCGGGATGCGTCCGGTTCGAGGGGTCACCCCTGGAAAAGGGGACCTCGAAGGGTCGGCAAAGCCGGCGGAACAACAAACTGCACGTGCTTCTCCCATCCAGACTTTAACTGTCGGTATCGGAATTTCACCGATTCAACCGAACCGCTTCTCCGAGGTTCTCGGATCAGCAGTGCGGGTCGCGGACTATAACCGCCGGTTCGGAATTACACCGACCCCGGAGCACGTTTGTTGCTAACTATTCTTACACAGCCGCTTCGGCAGATGCGCGTAGTTTGCGGATAGCGTCATTGGGATCACCCGCGCCGTACACGGCCGAGCCGGCCACAAAGACGTTTGCACCCGCCTCCGCTGCCCGTTCGATGGTCTCCTGCGAGATTCCACCGTCCACCTGGATGGCCAGCGGCAGCCCGGAGCCGCGGACGGCTTCAGCCGCGCGCCGGATTTTCGGCAGCGTCACGTCCAGGAACTTCTGCCCGCCGAAGCCGGGTTCCACGGTCATGATCAGCAGCATGTCCAGCTCGGACAGCATGTCCAGGTACGGCTCCACCGGGGTGGCCGGACGCAGGGCCATGCCGGCCTTCGCACCGCGCTCCCGCAGATCGCGGGCCAGCTTGATCGGCGCCGCCGATGCTTCCACGTGGAACGTGACCGAAGCGAGGCCCGCCTCGGCGTACAGCGGCGCCCAGCGGTCGACGTCGGCAATCATCAGGTGCGCGTCCAGCGGCAGCGCGGACACCTGCTGGATCCGTTCGACCACGGGCAGCCCGATGGTCAGGTTCGGTACAAAGTGGTTGTCCATCACATCCACGTGCACGGCGTCCGCGGCGCTGATCCGCTGCAGCTCGGCTTCGAGGTTCACGAAGTCGGCCGAGAGGATGCTCGGGTTGATGCAGCACTTGCTCACGAAGGGTCTCCTAGATCTTGCGGCGGATCAGCGCCAGGAACATGGCGTCAGTGGCGTGGATGTGCGGCCAGAGCTGGGCGGTGGATTCATGGCCGGCCTCCAGCGAGCCGGGCAGGCTGACCGCGTCCAGGGCAGCGCCGGCGTCGAGTAGCTCCAGGTCGTTGCGTTTGCGCATCACATCGGCGACAACGGCGGTGGTTTCCGCCGGGTGCGGTGAGCACGTCACGTAGGCCACCACTCCCCCGGGCTTCACCGCATCCACGGCGGTGGTGAGCAGTTCGCGCTGCAGGATACCGAGTTCGCCGACGTCGGTGGGCTTGCGGCGCCAGCGGGACTCCGGGCGGCGGCGCAGGGCCCCCAGACCGGTGCACGGAGCGTCCACGAGAATCCGGTCGAAGGTTTCCGGGTAGTCCTCAGCGATGGTGCGGCCGTCTCCGGTCCGCACGTTCCAGGTCTCCCCCGGCACCGCGTCCAGCGCCTGGCGGACCAGCTGCGCCCGGTGCGGAGCGGGCTCGTTGGCCAGCAGCACGGCTCCGGATTCGTGCGCGAGGGCGGCCAGCAGCGCCGCTTTTCCACCGGGGCCGGCGCACATGTCCAGCCACTTTTCCACGCCGTCTTCATCCACGGAAGCACCGCCGAGGTCCAGTTCGGCCAGGGCGCGGGCCACCAGCTGCGAGCCGGCGTCCTGCACCCGGGTGGTGCCGGCGCGGACCGAGTCCAGCCGGCCGACGTCGCCGGCGGAGAACAGTGCGGAGTCCTTCACGAGCTCGCCGTCCACGGCTCCGGCGGCACGGGCCTCATCGAGGTTTCCGAGTCCGGGCAGGGCGACCAGGTTCACGACCGGGGCGTCATTGTCAGCACGCAGCAGGTCGGTGATTTCGTCGACGCTGCGTCCGTGCGCCACCAGGGACTGGCGGAGGGCACGGACAATCCATTCCGGGTGCGCGTGCTCGATGGCGGAGCGCTTCACGGCGTCGGTTTCACCCTCGGTAAGGATCTCCACCCACTCGTCCAGGCTGCGGGCGGAGACCTTGCGCAACACCGCGTTGATCAGTGCCGACGGTCCGGCGCCGATGACGGCACGGGCCAGGCCCACGGTCTGGTCAAGGGCGGCATGGGCCGGCACGCGCATGGCCAGCAGCTGGTGCGTGCCGATGCGGAGGGCATCGAGGACGGCGGGGTCCAGCCGTTCCAGCGGGCGGTCCACGCACTTGGCGAGGATGGCGTCATAGGTTCCCTGGCCGCGCAGTGCGCCGTAGGCCAGCTCAGTGGCGAAGCCGGCGTCGCGCTTGTCCAGCCGGTGCTTGCGGATGCTCTTGGGCAGCACAAGGTTGGCGTAGGCGTCCTCGCCGGAGACGGCGCGGAGCACCTCGAAGGCAACCAGCCGGGCCGGATCAGCGGCACGGGTGCGCTGGCCGGGGGCGGAGGCTGTCCGGGTCTTGACGGCGGCGCGGCGGCGTTCGTGGCCCTTGTCGTTGCGGTGTTTGTTGGGCTGGTCGGGCTGGGGGGTCATTCGAAGACCACGTCCTCACGGTTGGCGAGGCCGCGGGCCCAGTCGGCCCCCGGCATCATTTTCTTGCCTGCGGGCTGGACACGCAGCAGTTCGAGTCCGTGTGAGCCGGTGCCCACGACGGCGGCGGCGTCCCCGCCGCCGGTGAAGCGGACCTGTCCGGGGCGCAGGTCGGTGACGTCGGAGCGCAGCTGGGCAGCTCCGATCTTGAACCGGGCGCCGTCCCAGGTGGTCCACGCGCCGGGTTCGGGCGTGACGCCGTTAATCCGGCGGCGGATGGCCAGGGCGGGCTGCTGCCAGTCCACGCGGGCATCGTCGATGCTGAGCTTGGGCGCCAGGGTGATGTCGCCCTGCTGCGGCACCGGTACGGCAGCGCCGGCGTCGACCGCACTGAGGGTCTGTGCCAGCAGCACGGCACCGGAGTGCGAGAGGCGTTCCAGCAGATCGCCGCTGGTGTCCTCGGGCCGCACCGTTTCAGTGAGCGTGCCGTACACCGGGCCGGTGTCCAGTCCGGTTTCGAGCAGGAAGGTCGAGGCGCCGGTGATGTCGTCCCCCGCGATGACGGCGTGCTGCACGGGAGCGGCACCGCGCCAGGCAGGCAGCAGGGAGAAGTGCAGGTTGATCCAGCCGTGCTTCGGCACGGTGAGGGCGCGGGCCGGAACCAGGGCGCCGTACGCAACGATCGCGGCGACGTCGGGCTCCAGCGCGCTAATGGCAGCGATCGCTTCGTCGTCGACCTTCGCCGCGCGGATGACCGGCAGGCCCAGCTCCTGGGCGCGGGCGGCGACCGGCGACGGCGTCAGGACCTTCTTGCGGCCCAGCGGCGCGTCCGGACGGGTAAGGACGCCGACGACGTCGAACCCGGCGTCAATCAGTGCGTTCAGGGACGGCACGGCCACCGCGGGGGTGCCGGCGAACAGGACTCGCAGTGTCACGCTTACCTAAGCTCCGGTCTGGGTGCCGAAGGTGCCTTTGGCGGCGGCGACCTGGCCGAAGGTGCCGAAGCTGGACCCCACGCTTTGGGCGCGCAGGGCCGCGGTGCGGTCCGCGACGGCGTCGTATTCGCGCTGCCGGATGGCCCGCAGGGCTTCCTTACGGTGTTCCCCTTCGAGCCGGTCGATGTAGAGCGACCCGTTCAGGTGGTCCGTTTCGTGCTGGAAGCAGCGGGCGAGCATGCCCTCGCCCTCGATGCTGATCGGGTTGCCGTGCAGGTCGACGCCGGTGACCCGGGCCCAGCGGAAGCGCGGGGCCGGGTAGCCGAGTCCGGGGATGGACAGACAGCCTTCCAGGTGGTCCGGCTGGAGGTCTTCGCTGAGTTCCAGGACCGGATTCACGACGTGGCCCGACTGGCCGTCGACGCTGTAGGTAAAGACCCGAAGGCTCACGCCGACCTGCGGCGCAGCCAGTCCGGCCCCTTCCACGTCCTCCATGGTCTCCTCCATGTCCGCTACCAGCTTCGCCAGTTCGGGGCCGAAGTCGGTCACGTCTTCGGCGCGGGTCCGCAGGACCGGGTCGCCGAGCGTGCGGATAGTCAGGATGGCCATTGGAGTTTCGTTCCTTACTGTTGCTGCATGGGATCGGAATCCAGTCTAGTTGGCTCCGCTGCTGACCGGGACGATCAGGGCTGCGGAGCGCCTGCCGGCACTGAAGTCTGCGGATCTGCAGTCTCGGGGGCGGAGGCGGCGGGAGGTGCAGCCCGCGGGGCAGGGGTTTCGTGTGCTCCCACCGGGGGCGGCGGCACGGGAAGCAGGGCACGGCCGGCGGCAACGGCGTCGATGCTGGTCTGCCAGACCCGCCGCAGCGCGCAGAACTTGAACCAGTGCTGGGGCAGCACGTCCGGGTTGGCCCGCATGGGACGCACCTCGGTCTGTCCAACGGCGACTCCGAGCAGCAGCGGGTCCTGGCCGTATGCCCACGGCTCCCAGGTGCCGGCAGCGGCGTCGACCAGGGATTCCTGTGCCTTCATGCCTGCAACAAGCTGCATAACTACTTTGTCATCCAGCTGTTTGACCTGGCCGTCTCGGTCAGTGTTCTTGGTTTTGTAGTCGATCAGGCAAAGCCGGCCGCCGATGCGCGCCACGAGATCCAGGGTGCCTGCGTAGCCGAGTTCGGCATTCCACACGGTAATTTCCGGGGCGATGGGCTGGACGTCGTAGAGCTTCCACCATTCGTCGAACCGGTCCGCGAACTGGTGCTCTCCGCGGGCGGCCAGGTCCTCGCGGGCGCGTTCAACTTCATGCGGCCGGCCCAGGGCCCGGAGCGCCACCTGTTCGCAGTAGAAGTGGACGCGTGTACCCCGCTGGGCAGCGGCGTCGCGGTAGCGTTCGGAGGCCGAGGACGCTTCCTTCACTACGGAACGCAGCTGGGACGGGCTGCCGAGCGCGGCGGTGAGCTTGGGATCCTTCACGACGGCGGAGGCCGCCATATAGCTGTGCCAGCCGTCCAGGGAGGTGGAGCCCTGGGAAATCACTGTGGTGATGGACGGGACCGTGGGCGGCTCGGAAAGCGACCGCGAGTACATGCGGCCGTATTCGGTGGCGTGGGCCAGTGCTGGTTCAGTCATACAGACAGTTTGTCACCCGGCTCTGACGTTTAACCAAAACAGGCACCAGGAGTGATTCCTGATGCCTGCCGGTAAGAAAGGGTGGGCGATACTGGGTTCGAACCAGTGACCTCTTCGGTGTGAACGAAGCGCGCTACCACTGCGCCAATCGCCCCTCTGTACTGCTTTGTTCTGCTGTTTGGAGCTGATGCGCCCGTAAGCACTCCAACGTGTAAAGATGCTAGCCCACATCCGGCGCGAGTCCAAACCAGCCCTGATCCCGGGGCCGATTGGACGAACCCGCAAACGTCCTATAGAGTTTTTCTTCGTTGGAAAGCGGGGGTTCGCCGCGGAAAGCGCAAGCATTCCGGGGCACTTAGCACCTCGACTCATCAACATGCGGACGTAGCTCAGCTGGCTAGAGCACCACCTTGCCAAGGTGGATGTCGCGGGTTCGAATCCCGTCGTCCGCTCGCAAGTCACTGTACAAGCCGGTCCCGGTTGTTTACGGGTTCGGTTCTCCAAAGCTTTATGCGGCGGTTACGGTGGGGTGGCCGAGAGGCGAGGCAGCGGCCTGCAAAGCCGTATACGCGGGTTCGAATCCCGTCCCCACCTCCACAGTGGATTGTAAAGAACCCATTTATGGGCGCGATTGGCGCAGCGGTAGCGCGCTTCCCTGACACGGAAGAGGTCACTGGTTCGATCCCAGTATCGCGCACGAACAGTACTGTTTCAGTACTTTTCTTGCGGACGTAGCTCAGCTGGCTAGAGCACCACCTTGCCAAGGTGGATGTCGCGGGTTCGAATCCCGTCGTCCGCTCTCCCTTCTGCTTATGGTTTTCCAGGAGTAATCCTGAACGGGCCGAGCAGTTTAGGGCGCGATTGGCGCAGCGGTAGCGCGCTTCCCTGACACGGAAGAGGTCACTGGTTCGATCCCAGTATCGCGCACGGACAGTTTCGACTGTTTTTATTTGCGGACGTAGCTCAGCTGGCTAGAGCACCACCTTGCCAAGGTGGATGTCGCGGGTTCGAATCCCGTCGTCCGCTCTCCCCCGGCTTTGACCGCCGGAAAAGAAGGAACAGGTTTTTGCCTGTTCCTTCTTTTGTTTAAGCGTCTCCCCCACCAGTCCGACGCCCGGGTGCCAAATGTAAGTTTGCTTATTAGTTCTCCTACGCATAAAGTCTTTCGAGTAGAGAAAATGTCGACATGGTTTCAGTAGCGGGATCAAAGTTGCATGGCCGTCAGGCCGCTCACACCACTACTTAGGAGACCCACATGGCGAATACGCAGACTCACAACGATCACAGCACCACCGTTCGCAACGCCAACGACATCAAGGTGTCCACGCGGACCCTCGAATTCGCCGTTTACGTCCTGGCGGTTATCGCCACGGTCATCACGGCTGCAGTTGTCGGCGACAACGCCAGCGAAAACGGCCTTGACGCGTTCAACGCCGCACAGGCAATGGAATACATCACCTTCCTCACGGTCGGTCTGATGGTTGCCCGCGGCCTGGCCAAGTCCGGCCACCGCGGACACAGCAACAACAACAACGCGTAACCAGCGTTGACCGGCCCTGTGCCGGTAAAACAATTCCGGCGCGGCACCCAGGGGTGCTGCGCCGGAATTGTTTTAAATGCCTAGAGTGTCGTCCATGGACATCCGCCCGCTGGACCTCACTAATGACGCCGACATGGCTGCTGCGTACCGCGTTGAATCCTCAGCTAACCAAAATGTCCGGACCGGATGGACTCCCCTCGGCCGGGAAGCACGTATTCTCGGGTGGCGCACACCCAACGGATGGCGAAACCATTTGTTTGGAGCCTGGAACGGGACCACGCTGCTTGGCTTTGCTGCCGCGATGAATTCAGCGGACACTCCGGACACCACGTGGATATTTGTCTGGGTCGATCCTGCCCACCAGAACACGGGAGTTGGATCCGCGCTGGCCCGTGCAGCGGAAGATGCGAGTCCGGCGTCGACCACGAGGTTCGTGGCAAGCGCCTACCGCTCCACCACAGCCGAAATCGATGCGCTCACCCGGAAGTTCGCCTCCCCGCTGGGCTATACCGCGGCAACCACCGAAACCGTCGTCGAACTTGACCTCCGCGACGCCCAGTTGACCGGCCCGACGACGGCGCCGGGCTACGAGATCTCGACGTACGTCAACGGCGTCCCGGAACGGTTCCGGGAACAAGTGGGACAGATCAAAGGCCTGGTGGACGCCGAGGCCCCCAACGGTGAGCTCGGCTGGGGCGAGACCCCGGTCTCCCCTGCTGAATACGCGGAAGAAATCGACCTGTGGGTGGCTCAGGGATCCACAGTCATTGAATCCATTGCCGTGGACCTGAACGCAAACGTGGCGGCCTGGACCTGTTTGCTCGCCGCCACCCATCCCGGCCGCCCGGCGCAGATTGAAGGAACGCTCGTGGTTACCGGCCACCGCGGCCACGGACTCGGGGCAGCTGTGAAGCTGGCGTCGCTGCACCGTGCTGTTGAGAGTGGAAATGTCTCCAGAGTCCGGACCAGCAGCGATGATCAGAATGTCTGGATGCGTTCCATCAACACCCGGCTTGGTTTTACGCCCGTCGAGACGGAGATCATCCTGCAGAAGAAAAACGTCAGGCCGTAATCCGCTTCTGCTCCAGGTGGGCCGCATACAGCGTCTCCAGAGTGGAATGCAGCGGCCAGAACTGTGCGTTGGGAAGTGCAGCGCCGGCGACGGCGGCCTCCAGATACGTCAGGTGGGTGATCCAACCGGGCCCGTAGGAATCCACAAGGGTCCCGAGATCGTGGTGCGCGAATTCCAGCAGTGTTCCGGCATCGACGGTGCGCAGCCGGATGGCGATCCGGGAAACAGGTTCCTCCGGGAACTCCCAGGTCATGGCCAGCTTCTGCGGGCGGGCCATTTCCGTGATGACGCTGCGGGATCTGTAGCCTTCGCCGTGGTCGACGGCGACCGTTCCGCCGGTTCGCACATCGCATTCGATCGGCCGGCCCAGCCATTGGGACAGCAAGCCGGCATCGGTCAATCCGTTCCAGACGGCCTCAACCGATGCGGAAAAGGACCAGGCGATCGCCAGGGAACCATTGTCGGCGGAGACGGAAGTCAGCGGCATGGCCACGATTGTGGCACACCTCGGCGCCGGCCGCAGATCAGGCCCTGAGCACGTCGGCCAGGTCCTCGGCGGCAGAAAGATCCTCCAGCACCACTTGGTAGCGGTGGCTGCCGCCGTCGGAGAACGTCACGGCACCGGCGCCGCCCAGGTTAAGCCTCGTCAGGGAGCCGTGTGCGTGCCGTGTCACCGGCCAGTTCACCAGTCCGGTATTCAGGCCGTGATCTTTGGCCACCGTAATGTCCTGTATGTTTTGGCGCTGAATGGATCGATTCCACAGGGGTCCTCTCAGGATGGCGGCCTGCTGGTCCACCGCGACCGTGATCCGCGCAAGGAAGCACCACCAACCGGCAGCGAGCAGGAGCCCTGCGGCCGCTAAATACAACGGCCAGACGGAATCGGCGGCTGCCCCGACGGCCAACGCGCCGCCAACGGCTGCCAGGAAGGCACCGCCTCCCCACCGAAGCCATCCGGGCGGGCGCTCTACGAACCTGACGCCCCCGGCCAATCTCTGCGAAGCCATGGTGCCCCCTTCTGCGTCTGCTCGGCTGGGTGCCGGCTGTCGATGTGCAAACGGTACCGTCCACTTGCCTCGCTGGCGACCTAGCCGGCAGTGTCCTACTCTGTCACCGATTCCTGCCGCCGGGATGGCCTCCCGGATCCTCGTTGAAAGGAACCATCCATGAGCATTGCCATCTTCGGTGCAACCGGACAGCTCGGCGGCCTCACCATCGACTCCCTGATAGGACGCGGCACCGCCCCGGGGAACATTCTTGCCCTCGGCCGCAACCGGGACCGCCTGTCCGAGCTTGCCGACCGCGGCCTGCGTACCGCACAGGTTGACCTCAACGTCGCCACCACCGCAGCCGGTGTGCTGGACGGCGTCGAAAAGGTCCTGCTTATTTCCATGAGCGAACCGGGACGGCGCGTGCCGCAGCACGCCACCGCGGTGGAAGCGGCGCAGGATGCCGGGGTCCGTCACCTGGTCTACACGTCGGTTCTTGACGCGCCGACGTCGGTACTCGCCCTCGCTCCGGATCATCGGGCCACGGAGGAGCTCATCACCGCCTCCGGCATTCCGTCGACCTTTCTGCGTCACGGTTGGTACACGGAAAACCACCGGCAGGAGTTCGACGCCGCACGCCGGACGGGCGTCGTTGCCAACAGCGTGGGTTCAGGCCGCATTGCCAGCGCTCCGCGCCGGGATTATGCCGAGGCGGCCGCCGTCGTGCTGAGCACTCCGGGCCATGAGGGCACGGCCTATGAGTTGTCCGGGGACACGGCCTGGACCTACTGGGAGTTCGCGGCTGCCGCTCAGGAGGTGCTTGGCACTCCCGTCCGCTACGAGGTCCTGACACCGGCGGAGGAACAGAAACAACTGATCGGCCTCGGACTCGATGAGGGGACCGCTGGATTCCTGGGCACGCTCAATGCCAACATGCACGACGGCGCGCTGGCTCCGGCGCCGGGAGAGCTGTCCAAGCTGATCGGAAGGCCTACCGAGCCGCTGATCGACACGATGCGTTCCTGGATCGACTGAGCAACGTCTTATGCCGACGTGCGGCGGCGCCTGACATCCACGAATTCGAAGGCGAGAAAAGCGCCGATCCCCAACGGAACCCATTGTGCCGACGCAATACCCGGCGAAGACACTGGTGCCACCACGAGCGCCAGAATCAAGCAAAAAGCCGCAACACCGAAAATCACGACTTCCGCAGCCGACCACTTAGCCTTTTCCATCACTGCTCCCCCTGAAATCGCATTGGAATATCCGGTAACGCTCGGGCTTCCGGGCCCACGCATTAGTGAAACTATTGCGTGGGCCCGCGAATACCGTCAAGCCCTAGGCGGCGGTGTCCGGAATGGTCTAGCGCAGATTCGATAATTTCTTGGCTTGGTATGTGTAATGCTTCCGCCGCGCTGAGTCCCTGCCGGAAGGCCGAAGGGTTCGCCAGCGTCGCGATCGGCAACGAACCATATGGTTTGTTAGCCTAGGGGCATGAGCACGTACCCCCACATCTCTCCGGCCAAAGCGGGGCGCAAGGAATGGCTCGCGCTCATCGTCCTGATCCTGACCGTGACCCTGCTGGCCATTGATGGAACCGTCCTCTACATGGCTGTCCCCGCGCTGACTGCCGAGCTTGCGCCTACCGCGACACAGATCCTCTGGATCGGTGACATTTATTCGTTTGTCCTGGCCGGGCTGCTGGTAACCATGGGCAACCTCGCGGACCGGATCGGCCGTAAACGGCTCCTGATGATCGGGAGCATCGCCTTCGGCGGTGCCTCTCTGCTGGCGGCCTTCGCACCTTCCGCGGAGATCCTGATTGCGGCCCGCGCTTTGCTGGGTATTGCCGGCGCGACCATCATGCCGTCAACCCTGTCGATCATCCGCAACCTGTTCCACGATCCGATCCAGCGGACGCGGGCCATAGCTATTTGGTCTGCCGGAGCAATGGCAGGCGGCGCGGTCGGGCCGCTGGTAGGCGGCGCCCTGCTGGAATTCTTCTGGTGGGGTTCGGTCTTCCTGATCAACGTTCCGGTGATCGCCCTCATCGTGGTCCTTGGCATTTGGCTCCTACCCGAGTCGCGCAATCCCGACGCCGGAAGAATCGACCTCGTTTCCGCCGTGCTTTCCGTGCTGGCCATTGTGCCGGTGGTCTACGCCGTCAAGCAGGTGGTCGGTCAAGGGATCGATTGGTCCGTCTTCCCGGGCCTCCTCCTTGGTCTGGCCGCCGGGTGGGTTTTCGTCCGGCGGCAGCAAAGGCTGGAAACACCCCTGGTCGACATCAGCCTGTTCCGCATTCCAGCCTTCGGCGGAGCGGTTGCCGCCAACGCGCTTTCCATCTTTGCCTTCTTCGGACTGCTGTTCTTCTTCTCCCAATACCTGCAATTAGTCCGCGGATACTCCCCCTTCTGGGCCGGCATGGCCGAAATGCCCGCGACGGTTGCTTCCCTGGCCGTTGTGGGTGTGGTCGGGTTCGCCTTGTCCAAGCTGGGTCTGGGGCGTGCGATTGCAGCCGGCCTGCTCATCGGTGCCCTCGGGCTGGCGATGCTCGGGCTGACCGAAGGGCTGCCCAGCTACCTGGGCATAGGAATTGCACTGGCGGTGATCGGCCTGGGGACGGGCCTGGCCATGACGCTGTCCACGGATGCCGTGGTGGCTGCGGCTCCGCCGGCACGTGCCGGTGCCGCATCCTCTATCGCCGAGACGGCCTATGAGCTCGGTGTTGCCCTGGGCATCGGGGTCCTCGGATCGGTCCAGACCGCCCTCTACCGGGCGCAGCTGGAGGTTCCCGCCGGCACCCCGCCCGAAGCGGCGGCGGCGTTGCAGGATTCCCTGGCCAGCGCCGCCGGCGAACTGGGCGGAACCGATGACGCATTGCTGGCCCTGGCGCAGCAGGCGTTCACGCACGGCATGCAGGTGACATCGTTTATTGCTGCCGCGCTGCTGGTGGTGGCCGCGGTTATCGCCTGGCGGCTTATCCCGTCTGCTAAGAACACCGGAGACGCCCGTGGAACCCACTGAAACACCTGCTACGCGCGATAAGGAACGGACGCGGCGGGCCATCATCGACGCCGCGTCCCGAATGTTCTACACGCACGGCGCGAACGTCAGCCTTGCTGACATTGCGGCAGCAGCCGGAGTGTCCAAGGGTGCGCTGACCCACCACTTCACCACCAGAAGCGCCCTTGAGGAAGCAATCCTGGTGGACGTGTCACAGCGCTTCCGGGACGCGGTCCACGAGCGCTTGGATTTATCAGAGGACCGGCCGGGCAGGCTGCTCCGCGCGTACATCCGGACTTTGACCGACGACGACGCCGCAGCACGAGACGTCTTCTCGGCCGGTTCGCTCCTGCTCATTATCGGGAGTGACCAGACCGGCCAGGAGGTGCTTAAGGCAGATGCGGAGAAATGGCGGAAAGCTTTCGACGCCGACGGTATCGATTCCGTCCAGTCGTTGATTATCCGCTATGCGGCTGAAGGAATCGCTGCCTCTGTCGGAACCCCCTACCTGACTGCGGCTGAACTCAAAGCCGCCCGCGCCCGCCTTCTTGCGATGGCGGAACCTGCTTAGCGGGAGCCCGTTTCCCCCGACCCCGCTTGGCCGGCCCGGCGCTCCAGCCGCCGCCGTATGGCTACGAAGACAATGCCGGCAAGGACTATGTGCACCAGCACAAGAGCGATAGCGTCCGGTTCAACAAATGTGATGGTCCATCCTGAGTCGAGCCATCCCGTTCCGCCGAGAATCGTGCGGGTGACCGTCAGCTGCGTCCAGTGGAATGCAACCGCCACCAGCAACGCCCCGGACAGAGGGATGCGGCGGGCCGCTATGAGCGCCAGCCCGAACAGCACCAGCTGCACGATATAGACAACCGGGTCATTGCCTGCCGGGAACACCTCGATGTGCCCGCCGTCGCCCCCGAGCACCGTGGTGACAGCCCACCGCACCGGACCAACCACCACTCCAATGAACGGGAACAGGGCCGTGGTCACCAGCGTCGCGACCGCGGTCCCCCAGCCGTCCCGCAGGTTCGTCCATACATACCCGCGCAGGGCCAGTTCCTCCGGAAGCGCCTCATAGAGGGCCAGCACCACGCCGTTCAAGAGGAGGAAGCCCAGGAAAGCGGCGACGTCGACCTCTTCCACACGTATCCACCCGGCCAGGCCTGCGGGTAGCCAGACGAGAACTCCGGTCACGGCGCCGACGGCGACGCCCAGGGTCAGCGGGCGGACGGCTGACCGGCTGAGGCCGAGCCCGTCCAGACCGCGGTGGTCCAGCCTACGACGCAGCAGCACGATGCCCGGCACCACAATGGCGGTCATCAGGAGTGCCTGCAGCAGGACTACAGCCAGCCGCCCCCAGCCAAAAGCTTGACCCAGGGCTTCCGAAATTCCGATCGACACACCCAGGCCGAGTCCAAGGAACACCCAACCGAGAACCGCCGCCAGAGCTGCCCGTCCATGCGGAATTGGCCGGCGGGTGTGCTCCGGTAGCGGGGACGGGGCTCCGGGGGTCAAAGTGCGTGCAGGCATCGATCGGTCCTCGTACGTGGGCGGTAGGGCATCGGTGATACGGCCCCAGTCCACCACCCGAAACTCCCTGACCTCTGGAGCCACGCCCGGGCGGCGGACAGCACCTCGAGCCCGACGTGCAGCCGGAATACTCGCATAGGCACCGCGGGGACTACTTGGTTTTTCTGAGGGCCGAGCCGGCCCATGTGGAAAAGCTACGTGTTCGCGGAACTCAGCCGCCCCTAGGCTCGAACTGCCTCGGCCGGGGGCGTGGCGGGGAAACCACGGGAGGCCTGGAGGCAAGTCTCGCATTGCACCCACCAATGCTGAGGAGAACACCGTGAAGAAATCATCACCTGCCCTCGCCGTCCTTGCCGCAACTGCAGCTCTGGGGCTGGCAGCCTCACCTGCGTCCGCCGGCGGCCGGCACCACCCGCCGTCACCCCCACCCGCTCCCGTTGCCGGGGAAGTGACCACCGTTGCCGACGGGCTGAACAGTCCCCTGAGCTTCGCCGTCGGCCGAAGGGGCACCCTCGACGTAGCCCAATCATTTATTGGACTTCTGACCCGCGTTACCGGCGGCGGCGAACCCGAAGTCCTCGCGGCGGAGCCCGAGGGTTATGGTGTTGCCGGCGTTTCCCGCGCGCGCGGGACCACCTACTACACGGCTGGTATCGGTGCGGGAACGTACAACCCGGAGACGACCATCGCGCTGCTGAAGTCAGTTGACCGGGACGGCAACGTTGAGACCGTCGCCGACATCGCCGCCTACGAATTCGCCGAGAATCCGGACAGCATCAACACCTACGGATTCGAGGAGGCGCTTCCCGCCGAATGTGCGGCACAGCTGCCGCCGACTCTCGCCCCTGCTCCCTACACCGGGCTGACGGACTCCAACCCCGTCGCTTCCCTGCCGTCCCGGGACGGAGTCTTTGTGGCCGACGCCGGGATGAATGCCCTGGTCCT
Source organism: Arthrobacter zhaoxinii (assembly GCF_025244925.1). Taxonomy (NCBI): domain Bacteria; kingdom Bacillati; phylum Actinomycetota; class Actinomycetes; order Micrococcales; family Micrococcaceae; genus Arthrobacter; species Arthrobacter zhaoxinii. The sequence continues at coordinate 1,523,652 of NZ_CP104275.1, read as the reverse complement.
GGCCGGGTACGACGGCAGCGTCTCCACGGTTGCCGTGCTGCCGCCGATACCGTTTACCGTTACCGCTGAGACGGCCGGAGCCTTCGGGTTGCCCGAGTGCATAGTGGGACTCACCTACAGCGTGGAACCCGTGCCGACCGACGTCGAACGCGGGCCCGACGGCGCCCTGTACGTCACCGCGCTGCCGGGAGGGCTGGAAGGAGCGGCCCCCGGATCGGTCTTCCGGATCGACCCAGCCACGGGCGTGACGGAACTTGTGGCCGCCGGCTTCTTCGGTGCCACCGGACTAGCAGTGAACGACAACGGAGACATCTTCGTGGCTGAACTGTTCGGCAGCCGGATTTCCGTGGTGCCGGCCGGATCGGACACCCCCGAGCTGTTCCTTGAGGTCAACCAGCCAGCCGCCCTGGAACTGCGCGGTGATGCTCTGTATGCCTCGGTGGATGCCCTGGCCGGCGCAGCACCGACCGAGCCCAGCACGGAGGAGCCGCCGGTGGCGGAACCTCCGGCAGAACCGGCTCCGACGGCCGCCAGCATCATCCGGATTGAGCTGGACAACAACTGCGGCAGGGACCACCACCACGGCGGCCGTCACGGTCATACCGGTAACGGTGTCCGCGACGGCGGCGAGGAGGACTAGCGAAGGCTATGCCGGTAGAGGAAAGTCCTTTCCTCTACCCCCTTGCGGACCTACCATGGACGGGAACGGGAAACGAGCGGGTTTCCCCTGTGAAAGGAGGTGATCCGTGTCTGTATTTGACGAGCTCAAGGGCAGGGCCGGTGAGCTGAAGGAAAAGGCCACCGGATTTGTCGGACAGAATGCCGACAAGATCAAGGGCGGTATCGATCAGGCGGGGAACTTCGTGGACCAGAAGACCGGCCGCAAGTACTCCAGCAAGATCGATGGTTTCCAGAGCAAGGCCTCCGAAGCGGTTGATAAGACCAACCGCAACCGGGAGCCGGGTGCCGGCAGCGGCCCCGAGCAGACGCCTCCGGCCTAATCAGCCCCAGGAGCACGACAAAGGAAGCGCCGGTCCCGCCGTGAGGCGGCACCGGCGCTTCCTTCGTTTAACGTCCGGCGCGGCCGGACTCAGGGATTCAGGACGCTTCGCCTGTCTGGCCCTCGCGGGCCAGGGCGGTCAAACGCGAGACGGCGCGGAAATACTTCTTCATGTAGCCGCCGGCCATCATTTCCTTGGTGAACAGCTGATCGAACGGAACACCGCTCGCCAGGATCGGCACATCCTTGTCGTACAGCCGATCCGCCAGCACTACAAAGCGCAGCGCCACGGACTGTTCGGTAATGGTCTGCACGTTGTGCCAGGCCACGGCGTCGACCCCGTCGATCAGCTGGCGGTACCGGCTGGGGTGGACCTGGGAGAGGTGGTTGATCAGTTCGGAGAAGTCGTCAACGGCGACGGTCCGGCCCGAGAATTCCGCTTCCATCCGGCTTTCCAGTTCGCCGTCCGAGACCGGCTGCGGGGACTCCGGCAGCCCGCGGTGGCGGTAGTCCTCGCCGTCAATGCGGACGACGTCGAACTGGTCCGCCAGGACCTGGATCTCGCGCTGGAAATCGACGGCGGCAAAGCGGCCTTCGCCCAGGGAACCCGGCAGGGTGTTGGAGGTCGCCGCGAGCTTCACGCCGGCGTCGGCCAGCTCCCGCATCAGGCGGGACATCAGCACTGTATCGCCCGGATCGTCGAGTTCGAATTCGTCGATGCAGACCAGGTTGTAGGCGCTCAGCGCCTCCACGGTCTTGCGGAAGGACAGCGCGCCCACCAAGTTGGTGTACTCCACGAACGTGCCGAAGGCCTTGGGGCCCTCCACCGCGTGCCAGAGGGAGGCCAGAAGGTGGGTCTTTCCGACGCCGAAACCACCGTCAAGGTAGAACCCGGCTTTGGTCTCGGGCTTTTTACCGCCGAAGAACTTCCGCAGGGCACTGGGCTCCGGGGTGTCGACGTCGGCGGCGAAGGTGCGCATCGCGCCCACGGCTTTGGCCTGCGACGGCTGCGCCGGATCGGGCCGGTAGGAATCGAAGGACACGCTGCCGAACCGGGGCGAGGGGAAGAATCCCTGCAGCAGTTCATCCACCGATACCTGGGGAGTACGTTCTGTCAGGTGCTCGAGTTGTGCCACTGCGCGCTTTCCGTCCGTTTGATGCCTGCGTCCGGCTGGTGCCTGGACTGCTTTCCTGCGGCGTTTCGCCGCCCTCGCAACGATACGCCAATGCGTCTGGGAATTTGGAAACGCTGCCGATGGACGGGGCAGGGTCTGCAGCCCATAGTCGGAGCATGACAATGCGGAAGGATGTCGGATGGTTCCGACGGTATTCGGCGGGCGAGCTGGGGCTTATGGGGTTGGAGTTCGGTACCTCCGCTGCTGCCGTGGGCGGCGGCATGCTTCTGGCTCTGCGTCCTGACGGGGCGTTTCTGCATGCCGATCCGTCCGTGCTGCGGCGGACCCCGTTTCGGAACTGGCGGCTTCCCGGCCTGCTCCTGGCCGCGGGTTGCGGCGGGGGCTATCTGGCTGCGGGGCTGCTGCACCTGCGGCGGCATCGTGCAGCGCGGTTGGTTTCGTTAGCAGCCGGTGTTTCTCTCATCGGTCTCGAAGCGTGGGAAATCGTGGTTGTCGAGTATCAGCCGCTGGAGGTGATGTTCGCGGCCGTCGGTGCCGCCGTCGTTGTGCTGGCGTTGCGTCTGCCGCCTGAGGCTTCCGCTGCAGCCGTTCCCTGGGTGGCACCTGCGTCACACCTCGGACGTGGCCAACCGCGACATCGCGCGGACGTCACCAGCTGAACGGACGTCGTCAACTGAACTGAATAAACGGTGCCGCCAACTGAACTGAATAAGCAGTGCCGTGTTTATTTGGTCGGCTCAGAACGTTTATTTGGTCGGCTCAGAACGGCGGTATCGAGTCCTCCAGATGTTCTTGCAGCGCTGATTCGGTTTGTCCCGGGTTTCCCTGCTTGGAATCCGGTCGCGGGTCAGGGTCTGGTGTTCGGGTGGGCGTCGTTTCCGGTGGCCCGAGTTCCAGGAAAGGCTCGGTCCGGTAAATGCGTCCGGTCGGTGAGGTCCACTCGATCACTCCCGGCTCAGGTTGGCAGGCCTTCCAAAGGCCCAGGGTCTTGAACCGGTGGTGCCTGCGGCAGAGGTGTTCCAGGTTCCCGTGGTCCGTGGGCCCTCCCTTCGCCCAGTCGATGGTGTGGTCGATGTCCGCGTTCGCGGTGCTGACCCGGCAGCCGGGGAACCTGCAGGTTCCGTCCCTTGCACGGAGCCAGCGTCTAAGGCCGGCCGGCACTTTCCGGCGCCGTCCCACCCCCAGGATTTCTCCCGTCTCCGGATCCTGCGCCAAACCGGTCCAGCCGGCAGCGTTCCGGGCCAGCCGTCGGGCCGCTTCGGCGCTGATGGGCCCGTAACCGTGCAGTTCGGCCGGCTTGTCGTCGGCTCCGAAGAGCGTTTCGGCGTTGATCAGGACCATGATTTCCGCCCGCGGCACGACGCTGCCGTCATCACATCCGGTCCCACCGGCGCCGGCCGCCCTGGTCCCGCCCGCACTCGCCTTCCCGGCTGCCTGGCCACCGCCGTCAGTCGTCCCGCCCGAGCCTGAGCGGAGGCCGCCCATCAGCAGCTGGGCCAGAATGTCGGCACGCAGCTGATCGGTGGACCTGGAATCCCCGGCCGCCTGTTCCCCACGGGCAGCGGTACTAAGGGTCGTGTAGACCTGCTGGGCTTCCTCGGCCCGAAGATAGGCAGACAGGCAGGACATGCCATCTTCTTCGCGGTCAAGGGTGACCTTGCGGTTCTCGAACGCGGTCAGATGCCTTTTGCTGACGGTGTCCGGAAACTTCATTTCGCGCAGCCGCCGGGCTTTGCAGGCGAACTGAGCCCTAGTCTTCCCCTCTGCAGCCTTCAGCAGGTCCGCCTCAAACCCGGGCAGTTTCTCGGTGGGAACGTTCTCACACTGGTCCAGCACTACCTGCGCGTGCTGGTAACTAAGCTGCCCTTCTTCCAACGCGGCCAGGGTAGCGGTGTGAGTCCCGCACAGCATGCCAGCTTCGAACATCAGCCGCTGCCCGGTAACTTGCGGAACGTTCAGGATGGCGGCGCATTCAGAAGCTGCGAGGTTGAACGCCATCCCGGGTTCGAGCCGCCCCGACGCGGCATGGAAATCGTCCCGGAAAATCTCCTTCATCCGGTTCACTAGGCGGGCCTCCTGCGCCTGCACCCAGGACATCGCATGCGCCATCCGGGACAGAGCTTCGCCGACCATCTGCTCGTCAAAGGATTCAAGGTTCTGCAACGCCAATGTCCCGGTAAAACCGTCCGGATACCCCTCGGCAGGAATCCCGGCTTCGGAAGCGCCTGCAGTAGAGGCGTCGGCTCCGGAATCAGCGGCCGTGGGACCTCCGGGATCGGCTGGCTCGGTGACGGAGGGGTCGACAAGGCGTGGCCCGGCATCAGGAACGGGATTCTCGGCTGATCGGGTGCCGTCCTCGGGAGTGGCAGCGGAAGTGTCCGTACTCGCGTCAGCAGTCCCGGAAGACTGGGCAGCCAGTTCCGCCCGGTACACCGACAGGGTGCAAGGCTTACGGGACGCATCTGCTTCACCAGTCTGCCCCGTTGGCTGCTGGTCTTCACTGCCTGGTTCTTCGGTTGTCCGTCCGGTGTTCCCGAGCTGATCCATACCCTCAGGATTTCATCCGGCACTGACATTTCCGGACCAAAAACAGCCCCAAAACAGCCCCTCCAAGAAACCGAAAATACCTGTCTTTCTAACGCCACTACTTACCCCAGGACGCTGATACTCCAGACTTGCATCCAGGGCCACACCGAGCCCCTCGCCGGACCGGCCTGCCCAACTCGAGCTGCAACCCTCGATGATGATTTGCGGGGTCAGCCAGTTGGTTTGCGGAGTCGGTCAAACCGCTGGAAACCGGCACCCGCAACACGACCGCAGGCCCCGCCCACCTCTCCGGTTCGATCCGTTGGAAGTTTTCCGTCCCCGTCGTCGTTAGGCTAGATAGAAGCCCAATTGTCGAGGAAAGAAGTTTCGCGTATGTCGATCGCAGCTGACAGCAGTCCCAAGTTCACCGCTTATGCCCATCCGGAACGTCTGGTCTCCACACAGTGGCTGGCCGACAACCTGGACGCGGAGAACCTGGTGGTCCTCGAATCCAACGAGGACATCCTGCTGTACGAAACGGGACACATCCCCGGTGCCCGGAAGATCGACTGGCACACCGACCTCAACGATGCCGATACGCGCGACTTCGTAGACGGCAAGGCTTTCGCCCAGCTGATGGCCCGCAAGGGCATCACCCGGGACTCCACCGTCGTCATCTACGGCGACAAGAGCAACTGGTGGGCCGCCTACGCCCTCTGGGTTTTCACCCTGTTCGGCCACGAGGACGTACGCCTGCTCGACGGCGGCCGCGACAAGTGGATTGCCGAAGGCCGGCCGATGACCACGGACAAGGTTTCCGTGGACCCCACCGAATACCCCGTCGTTGAGCGCAACGACGAGAAGATCCGCGCCTTCCTGCCCGACGTCGTCGGACACCTGGGCAAGGGACCGCTGATCGACGTCCGCTCCCCCGCCGAATACACCGGCGAACGCACCCACATGCCCGATTACATGGACGAGGGCGCCATGAAGGGCGGGCACATCCCCACCGCTAAGTCCGTCCCGTGGAGCAAGGCCGCCGCAGAAGACGGCACCTTCCGCAGCCGGGAGGAACTTGAGGCGCTGTACAAGGACGACGCCGGGCTGAAGGAAGGCGACGACGTCGTGGCCTACTGCCGCATCGGCGAACGGTCCAGCCACACCTGGTTTGTCCTCAAGCACCTGCTCGGCTTCGAATCCGTACGCAACTATGACGGCTCCTGGACCGAATGGGGCAACGCAGTACGTGTGCCGATTGCCCGCGGTGAAGAACCCGGCAACGCCCCCAGCTGATCTTCCACCGCTTCAAAGAAAGAAATACGCATGACTGCCACCCCCGAAACAGCCGTCCCGGACTCCCTGGCCGAGATCATTGACGACTTCCAGGCCATGGAGGAATCCGACCGCCTGGAACTGCTGCTGGAATTCTCCCGCAGCCTGCCCGAGCTGCCGGCCGAAATAGCCGACCGCCCCGAGCTGCTGGAACAGGTCGTGGAATGCCAGTCGCCGGTGTTCCTCAGCCTGGACGTGGACGACTCCCCCGAACACCTGGTGTCGCTGTTCTTCAAGGCACCGCCGGAGGCTCCCACCACCCGCGGGTTCGCCAGCGTCCTGTACGAAGGCCTGAACGGGCTTCCAGCCGCGGACATCCTGGCCGTTCCCGCCGATGTTCCTGACCGTCTTGGCCTCACGCGGGCCATCACCCCGCTGCGCATGCGGGGAATGTCAGCCATGCTGGGACGCATCAAGCGCCGGCTCGCCCAGCACGAAAAACTGGCACAGCAGCCGTCGCAGCCGTAACCGGCCGGGCCCAGGTGTAACTCGGGCGGCCGCAGGAGCACAGGAGGCGCAGCCATGTCAGGACACCGCGACAAGCATTCGGGCAAGGGCGCGACGCCGGCCACCAAGGTACTGGACGACGCGGGGGTTACGTACGCGGTGCGTCATTATGAGCACGACGCCGGCGCGCCGTCGTACGGGCTGGAAGCCGCGGAAAAGCTCGGCGTGCCACCCGAAGCTGTCTACAAAACGCTGATGGTGGACCTCGGCGGGCACCTCGCAGTGGCCATGGTTCCGGTGGCCCTGAACCTGGACCTGAAGAAGTTCGCCGCGCTGATGGGTGCGCGCAAGGCCGTGATGGCCGACCGCCGCGACGCAGAGCGGCGGACCGGCTACATGGTGGGCGGCATTTCGCCGCTGGGCCAGAAGCACCCCTCCCCCGCAGGAATCGATTCCCGGGTGGAACTGCTGGACACGGTGTATGTATCGGGCGGCCGGCGGGGCCTGCAGATCGGGCTGTCGCCGTTTGACCTGATCCGGCTCACGCACGCCGTCGCGGCGCCGATCGCTGCGGCGCCTGCCTAGCCCGCGCCGAGAAGCCCGCGGGATAGAAACCCGCTACTCCGCGTCGAGACGGTGCTCCGAGGGATGCCGGGTGCGGCCCAGTGCGTCGTTCAGCCAGCTCAGCACCACACGCTCCCACCGCTCCGGATCCACGTTGTATTCCTTGGTGTGCCGGGCCCTGGTGAAGGGCTCGAACGTAATGACGTCCGGGTTCTTCTCCGCCAGTTCCGCGGACGGACCGTAGGGCACAAAGTCGTCATCCTTGCTGTGCAGGATGAGCGTGGGGGTCCGGATTTCCTCCGCCCGGGTCACCCAGTCCATGCTCTTGAGGTCCAGCGGCGCGGCCAGGCCGGTCAAGGCGCGGCCGGCAGCGTTGGAAATCAGCCACTGGCCCAGCCGGCCGGCCTGCGCCGGAATCCGGTTCACCCGGGCATGGTGGGCCAGCACGTCCACCCAGTTGATTACCGGACCGTCCAGCACCATGGCGCGGATGTACCGGTTCAACGGCGAACGGTCGGCAGCCTGCAGGCTGATTGCCCCGCCCATCGACCAGCCGAACAGCACCACGTCCTTGGCGCCGTGGTCCAGGGCGTAGCGGATGGCCGCCTCGACGTCCTGCCATTCGGTCAGCCCCAGCCCGTAACGGCCGTCGGGAGCGTAGGGGGCCTCGCCGTCGTTGCGGTAGGAAATCACCAGGCTGGTCAGTCCGGCTTCCCGGGCGGTGCGCAGGGCCCGCAGGCACTCGGTGCGCCGGGCGCCGCGGCCGTGGACCATGATCGCCCAGGTCTCGGCCCCGGGGGTACGCACCAGCCAGGCCGGCGCTTCTCCCCCGTCCACGGGAATGGAGACTTCCTCTTCCGGAAGGCCGACGGCGGCGGGCGAGGGATAGACGGAGCCGCTCCACCAGCCGCGCCGGGCCTTGCCCAGGTCGCCGCTGTACACCTCCTCCACATCCCGCTGCACGGTACCCTCGCGCGGCACATAGGAGCGGATGGCACCGATCCGGGCGTGACCGTCGCCGTTGTCGAAGTACAGGCTGTAGGTACCCTCGACCGTGGTGTCGAGGTTGGCCGGCAGAATGATCTGGCGGCCATGCTCGCTGTCGGGGACAGCCAGGATTTCCAGGTTCGCGTCCCGCGCGCGCGCCGGCGTGACAACCTGGCGCGCGAAGTAAATGCCGAGGCCGGAGGCGGCCGCCACGACGGCCGTGGATGCTGCGGCGCCGATGCCGGCACCGAACGCCGTCCAACGGACCCACGGAACCGACAGAACCGGGGTGGTGCCGGCGGATGCATCAGGAGGAACGGAAATACCCATAGAACATTTTTACCGGATGGGCACTGGCTCCGTGTAACGGCAGGCCGGTGCGGCCCCTGATGAGAGCTTCAGGGAGGGGCGTACTAGGCTGGTGCGCATGACTTCGACAATTGTGGTGCTGACGGAAGAATCGCTGGGTAGCCGCGATATTGAGAACCTGCGGTCCCTGGTGGGCGATGCCCCCGTCCGCTTTGACGTACTGGTGCCCGCCGATCCGGGACGGAACCTGCTGGTGGACGTGCTGGACAACCTCAGCCTGCTGGATTTCGCGGAAGCGTTCCGGAGCCTGACCGGCGGCCGCCAGTCCAAGGCCGACGAGGTGAAGGAAGCTGTCACCTCGCTCGCCGACTCACTGGAGCAGCTGCACGCGGCCGGTATGGAGGCCACCGGCACGGTCACCGGTGAAGACCCGGTGGCCGCCGTCGTCGAAACCGCCAAGCGGACGTCCGCGGACCAGGTGGTCGTGATCACCCGGCCGCACGCCGTCGAGGATACGTTCCGCACCGACTGGGCCAATGAAGCCCAGGACCGGCTCGGCGTGCCCGTGCTGCATCTGTACACCGGCTCGGGATTTATTGGCGAGTCTTAAGCGTTGACGCGGATATGACTACCGAAGAGAACACCGGAACCGTCCCTGTCCAGAAGACCGACGAACAGTGGCGCGAGGAACTCACCCCGCAGGAATTCGCGGTGCTGCGCAAGGCCGGCACCGAACGGCCGTACACCGGCGAGTACTGGGACACCAAGACCGCCGGCGTGTACCAGTGCCGCGCCTGCGGCAGCGATCTGTTCACCAGCAGCGAGAAGTTCGATTCGCACTGCGGCTGGCCGTCCTTCTTCGCCCCGCTGGCCGAGGGCAAGGTGCGCTACCTGCATGACCGCAGCATGGGTATGGACCGGGTTGAGGTCCGCTGCGCCAACTGCGATTCGCACATGGGCCACCTGTTCGAGGGCGAAGGTTTCGACACACCCACCGATCAGCGGTTCTGCATCAACTCCATCTCCGTGAAGCTGGTCCCGCAGGACGCGTCCGCCGGCACCGCAGAGTAGGACCCCATGGAGCACGGAGTCTTTCCCGGGGAAACCGTGGCCGGGCCGGACGTCCCGGACGAGGTCATTGACACGTACCGGGAGCTGAGCGCGGACATCGCGTCCGGCGTCGGCGTGGTGTCCACCCGCCTGCGCGGACGCGACTACGCGGCTACGGTCAGCGGGTTCCTCTCCGTCTCCTACGATCCGCCCACCCTCCTGGTGAGCCTGTACGCGGAGGCGCGCATTGCAGAGGCAGTGGTCGACGCCGGCAGCTGGGCCCTGAGCCTGCTGCCGGCCCGGCTGCGCGGCACCGCCAACTGGCTCGCCAGCCCCGGCTCGCCCCTCGAAGGGCTCCTGACCCAGGTCGACTACGGCAGGGCGCCGGAAACCGGTGCCGTCATCATCGAGGACTCCATCGCCTGGTTCGAGGTCCGCACCACGCAGGTGACAACGGCGGCTACGCACCAGCTGGTCATCGGCGAGGTGGTAGCCATGGGCCGCCGGGCCAACGCCGACGACGAGGCGGACCCGCTCGTGCACTTCGCCTCCGCCTACGCCCGACTGGCCCGCTGATCCTGCCCGGAACCATTGTTTCCCCACCGCGTCCCACGTAACGTCGAGGAACGGGGGAAATGTTCCGCAGCCGCATGGACGGCGGGACCACCGGTCCTCAGGAGATGCAAATGGCCACAGACCAATACCATGAGCCGCCTTCCGAACTTCCCGCAGAAACCCGGACCTTTGCACGCATGTGCGCCAGTCTCGCCGAGGAAGCCGAAGCCATCGGCTGGTACGTCCAGCGGATGGCGGTGGAGCCGGATGCCGAGTCGCGGGCCATCATGCTCGATTCACTCGGCGAGGAATTCAAACACTTCAGCATGGAACTGGAATTCCTGCTGCGCCGCACTCCCCTCTGGCGGGACATCGCCCGGGGCATCCTCTTCACCGACGGTGACATAGTCCGGCACGGCGAGGCCTCGGAGGCTGAAGCCACCGGCGACTAGCCGTACCCGTTTTCCTCCGCTCAGGGAGGTGCCGCATGGCACGCAACAGCCTGCTGGACCGTTTCCGTCCCGTCGGCGCGCCCGGGCCCGCCGGACCCGCCGGTGTTCCGGCCATCGACGACGAGGGTATGGCCGCTGAGCTCATCCCGGTCTTTGAAGCCCTCGACACCACGATCAGCGAAAGCCAGGGCCGTACCGAATCCGCCGAGGCGCAGGCCCAGCAGACGGTGGCCGCCGCCCGCCGGCAGGCCGCGGCCCTGGTGGAGCAGGCCCGGATGGACAGCGCCGCCGTAAGGGCCGACGCCGCGGCGCGGGTGTCCGCCGAAGCCGCCCGCGAGGACGAACAACTGCTCGCCGCCGCCAAAGAGGAGGCCGAAACCCTTCGCAGGCAGGGCGAATCCCGCGTACCTGAGCTCGCCTCCGCCATCGTGGCAGACCTGGTGCAGGACCTCCTGGGCCGCGGAACGGACCCCGGCGAATGAGGGCGGATTGGGTGGCAGCCTCAGTGCGGGCCCGGTCCATGGCGCAGCGGCGGGTAGGCGCCGGCACGTGCCGTGAACTGTCCACGCTGCCGGACCTGCCGGCTGCCGTCGAGTCGCTCGAGGGGTCCGTGTACTCCGACCAGCTCTCCAGCGCCCGCACGCTGAGCTCCGCGCAGCAGGCGACCCGGCGGACCGTGCTTTGGCAGCTGCGCGTCCTGGCCGGCTGGCTCCCTGCCGGCGGTACGCCGCTGGTGCGGGCGGCAGCGGCACGGTTCGAGGCGGACAACATCCTCGCCCTCGCCGCCGCCCTCCGGGCAGGCCCCGGCACCGCGGTCGGCCCGGCCGCTCCGGAGCCGTCCGCCTCCGCGGGCGTTGCCGCCACGCCGGCGGCCGCTCCGCCCTCCGCCGCTGCCTTCGACCTGGGCGGCCTCGCCATGGCCTGGCCTCGGCTGCGCACCGCAGACTCCACCGAGACGCTGTTCGCGATGCTCGCTGCCTCCCCGTGGGGGGACCCGGATACCGAAACGGCGCTGCCGGACCTGCTCACCGCCGTCTGGCTCCGCCGGCTGGCCTCAGCCGCGCCGGCGGCACGCCCGTGGGCTGTGGCCGGTGCCGTGCTGACCGCAGCCCGTCTGCTGCTGGTGGATCGCATCCGGCCTCCGGACCGGCTGGTGTCCCTGCTCCGCCCCCTGATCGGCACCGGCTGGACCGAAGCCGCCTCGCTGGCAGAACTGACCTCTGCCCTGAGCCCCGCGGCAGGCCGGGTCCTGGCCGAGGTGCAGGAGCCGCACGAACTGTGGCAGGCCGAAGCCCGCGTCGCCGCACAGGTGGAAGCAGACGGCTTCAACCTGCTGCGGGCCGGACTGCCCGGTCCGGACGTGGTGCTCGGCGCCATGGTGGTCCTGGCCGCGGATGCCTGGCGGGTCCGGGCCGCACTGGCCGCGGCGGCTGCAGGATTCGGGAGAAGCGAGGTGCTGGATGCCGTGGCGTGAAACCCTTAGCCCGGTCCGGATGGACCGCATTGCCCTGGTCTGGCCGGCCGATGCCGCCCGCCCCGTGCTCACCGAGGTGGCCGCCAGCGCCGCCGTCGAACTGGACCTGCCCTACGAACCCGGCAACGGCCCGGAGGAACTGGACCGCGCTGCGGACGCCGCCGTCGTGCATGGCCCCGTGGCCGGGCTCGTCGGCTGGTCCCCCAGCCGGCAGCTGCCGGAACTGCGGAAGGCCCTGGAACCGCACGGCGCTTCCGCCGTTCCGCTGCGCCGGCCCCGCGGTGTGCAGCCGCCCACCCAGCTCACCGGGGAGGAACGACGCCGGCCGCGGCTGTCCCGGCTGCTCGTGGACACCTACACCACGGTCCCGTACGCGGACCTGGACCCGGCACGGATAGCCGCAGTGGCCTACGTCGTGATGTTCGGAATGATGTTCGGCGACGCCGGACAAGGCGCGCTGCTGGTGATCGCCGGACTGCTGATCCGGTTCCTTCCGGCGCCGTGGCTGGACCGGTACCGCAAAACCTGGCTCTTCATCACCGGCGCGGGTGCCGCCGCGGTGTTCTTCGGCGTCCTGTACGGGGAGTTTTTCGGCCCCACCCATGTGCTGCCCGTGCTGTGGCTGGAACCGCTCGAAGAACCCATTCCGCTGATTGTCGCCGCCCTGGTGCTCGGAGCGGTGCTGCTGGCCGGGTCCTACGCGCTGGGCAGCATCAACCGGGTCCGGGAAGGCGGCTGGGGCTATGCCCTGTACGCCCGCTCCGGGTTGGCCGGGGCGCTGCTGTTTACCGCCATCGGGCTGGTGGCCTGGGGACTGCTGGCGGGCAGCCCGGTGATCCTGGTGGCCGCCGGAACCGTGGCGCTGGTTGCCCTGGTGCTCATCTTCATCGGGTTGTTCGTGGAATCCGGCGGCGGTCCCACCGGCGGACTGCAGGCCACGGTGGAGCTGGTGGACACCGTGGTGCAGCTGGCATCGAACCTGGTGTCCTTCACCCGCCTGGCGGCGTTCGGGCTCACCCATGCCGCCCTGATGATGGTGGTCTGGCAGGCGACAACCGCCATCTGGGAACCGGGGTGGCGGATCATTCCCGCCATCCTGATGTTCGTGCTGGGCAATGTGCTGACCTTCGCCCTGGAAGGCCTCGTCGCCGGTATCCAGGCCCTGCGGCTGGAGTACTACGAGCTTTTCTCCCGCGTCTTCACCGAGGAGGGACGCCGCTTCCGGCCCTGGGCCCCCGACCTCGGTGCGGCCTCCACCTCCCCCGCCGCGGCCTCCGCCGTTCCCGCTGCCTCCGCCCTTCCCCCTGTTGAAAGGCACCTGCCGTGAATCCCTGGTTTGCCGTCCTTCCGCTGGTCCTGATTCTCACCGTCCTGCTGGCCGGAGGTGCCCTGGCCCTGATGCGCCGCCGGCGGCGGGCCGGAGTCCGCGCACTGCTCGGGCTGAACGCCTTCCTCATGGCCGGGGCGCTGGCGCTGCTGGTCTCTGCACTAAACGCAGCCCCGGCCACGGCGGGCAGCGGCGGTGCCGCGGTCACCGCTGTCGCTGCCGCCACCGACGGCAGCGACAGCAGCGGCGCCGCCCTGCTCGGCGCCGCGATCGCCGTCGCCGGATCCTCCATCGGCGCAGCCATTGCCGTGGCGTACACCGGTTCAGCCGCCCTGGCGGCCATGAGCGAGCGGCCGGAAATCTTCGGACGGGCCATGGTGGTGGTGGGCCTGGCAGAAGGCATTGCCATCTACGGACTGATCATTTCCATCATCCTCATCGGCCAGGCATGAGCCGCCGGGAGGGAACCGTGGCCGCGGTGGGCAGCCCGTCGCTGCTGGAGGGCTACCGGCTCGCGGGGGCCGGGCTGTACCCGGCCGCCGGGGCAGCGGACGTGCGGGCGGTCTGGGCGGGGCTGCCCGATTCGGTCTGCATTGTCCTGCTCACGCCCGACGCCGCGGCGCATCTGAGCGACGAACTGGCGGATCCGGCGTCGCCCCTGACGGTGGTGCTGCCTTCATGACCCGGTTGCCGCAGGGTGCCGAGACAGCCCTGGAGCCGGTGCGCCGGGCACTGCAGCAGGAAGCCGAAACGGCGGTGGCCCGCTCCGATGCCGAGGCACGGCAGCAGGCAGCGGACCTTCTGGGCCGGGCCCAGGCAGAGGCGGACACCATCCACCGCACCGCGCAGCGGGAAGGTGCAGAGGCCGCCCGCGCCGAAGCTGTGGCGTCCTCCGCCCGTGCCCGCCGGCAGGCCCGCCGGACGGTGCTGGCGGAGCAGGAGCATCTGCGCAGCCTCTTGGCCGAGCATGTGCAGAACCAGGTGCGCGAAGTGCGGCGGGACCCGCGCTATCCGCAGATCCTGCGGAGGCTGACCGCGCAGGCGGACCGGATCCTCGGACCAATGGCCTCAGTCACCGAAAGCCACAAGGGCGGCGTCATCGGCACCGCAGGCTCGCGGCGCCTGGATTTGTCGCTGTCCACCCTGGCCGAGCAGGCACTCGAGGACCACGCCGGGGAGGTGCGGCGGTTATGGCACGACGCGTGAGGACTCCGAACCCCGCTGAAACAGCAGGCAGCGGCCGGATCACCCGGGTCAGCGGACCGCTCGTGGAAGTCAGCGGGCTGCCCGGGCTGTCCATGCTCGAGGTGGTCAACATCGGGCCCGACGGCATTGCCGCGCAGGCGGTATCCATCAACGGAGACGAAGCCACGCTGCAGGCCTACGAATACACCGGCGGGCTGAAGGCCGGCGACCGCGCCGAGCGGACCGGACACCAACTGGCCGGACTGCTGGGGCCGGGGCTGCTGGGCACGGTCTTCGACGGGCTGCTGCGTCCGCTCTCCTCCGCTCCCCTGTGGCTCACGCAGGAGCGGCAGAGTTCGGCCGAAGACCCGGCGGTGCTGGAGACCCTGTGGGAGTTTGCGCCCTCGATCACGGTCGGCGACACCGTGCGGGCCGGTCAGGTCCTCGGGACCGTTCCCGGAGTGAGGACGGTCGAGTTCCGGGTGCTGGCACCGCCGTCGGTCTCCGGGGAGGTGACGTGGCTGGCCGAAGGCAAGGTCCGCCCGCTGGACCCCGTGGCCCGGATCGGCGGCCTGGAGGTGCCCCTGGCGCAGCGCTGGCCGGTGCATACCCCCCGGCCCTTCGGCGAGCGCATCACCGACGTGGTGCCGCTGCAGACCGGGCAGCGGGTCCTGGATCTGCTGTTCCCGGTTCCCCGCGGCGCCGCGGCCGCTGTCCCCGGCGGCTTCGGCACGGGCAAGACCCTCACCCTGCAGCAGATCGCCAAGTGGTCCAACGCAGACGTGATTGTCTATGTGGGCTGCGGCGAGCGCGGCAACGAGATGGCCGACGTCCTCGAAGGACTCTCCGGACTGGACGACCCCCGCACCGGCGGCAAGCTGATTGACCGGACCGTC
The DNA here is from genome assembly GCF_025244925.1 of Arthrobacter zhaoxinii. Taxonomy (NCBI): domain Bacteria; kingdom Bacillati; phylum Actinomycetota; class Actinomycetes; order Micrococcales; family Micrococcaceae; genus Arthrobacter; species Arthrobacter zhaoxinii. Next base: position 1,508,412 of record NZ_CP104275.1, on the reverse strand, counting down.
ATCATCGCCAACACCTCCAACATGCCCATGATGGCCCGGGAAGCCTCCATTGCCACCGGCGTCACCGTGGCCGAGTTCTTCCGCGACATGGGTTACGACGCCGTCGTAATTGCCGATTCCACCTCCCGCTGGGCCGAGGCGCTGCGCGAGTTCGCCAACCGCAACGGCGACCTCCCCGCGGAGGAAGGCTATCCGGCCTCCCTCGCCAGCGAACTGGCCGCGTTCTACGAGCGGGCCGCCCGGGTGCGCACCCTGGGCGGGGCGACGGCGTCGGTCACCGTGATCGGGGCGGTCTCCCCTCCCGGCGGGGACATGAGCGAACCGGTCACCACCGGCACCCAGCGCTTTGTCCGTTCCCTGTGGCTGCTGGACCGGGACCTGGCCTACTCCCGGCACTACCCCGCGGTCAGCTGGCGCGGCTCCTTCTCCCGCGACGCCGAGTCCCTGGGCCGCTGGTACGCCGCCCACGGGGATCCGCAGTGGGCGCAGCGCCGGGCGCAGGCCTCCCTGCTCCTGGCGGAGGCTGACCGGCTGACCGCCCTGGCGGAAATCATCGGCGCTTCCTCCCTCCCGGGACACGAGCAGATGGTCCTGCTGGGCGGGCGGCTGCTGCGTGACGGGGTGCTGCTGCAGAACGCGCTCAGCCCCAATGACGGCTACAGCTCGGCCGGGAAGGGCGCCGCCCTGCTGCAGGCCGTGCTGGACGTGGTGGAAACCTGCCAGACCCTCGTGGCGCGCGGAGTGCCGCCGGCCGACGTCGACCGTTACGACTTCACCCCCGTCCTGCGCCTGCGCGAGGACACCGGGCCCACAGATGCCGCCGGTGTGGAGGAGCGCGGCCGGGCCTTTGTGCGGCGCCTGACCGAGACCCTGGACCAGCCAGTGACAGGAGATGCGAATGGCTAGCAGCAACCGGGCGCGGGTGGGCCACAGCGATGTGCGGGAACTGCGCGGACCGCTGCTGGTCCTCGGGGACACGGAGGGCGTGGGCTGGGACGAGTTCGCCACGGTCGACGTCGAAGGCTCGGCCCAGCGGCACGGGCTGGTGCTGGAGGTCGACGGTGACGAAACCACCCTGCAGGTACTCGAAGGCACCGAGGGGATGGCGCTGGGCGGGGTGGAAGTCCGGTTCTCCGGCAGGCCACTGGCGGTGCCGGTGGGCACCGGGTGGCTGGGCCGGGTCTGCAACGGGCGGGGTGAGCCGCTCGACGGCGGTCCGCCGGTCACTGCGGAGACCAGTTCACCGGTGAGCGGCTGGCCGCTGAACCCGGTGTACCGTGAACCGCCGCAGGACCCGGTGATTACCGGCATTTCCGTGGTGGACGCCCTTACCACCCTGGTCCGCGGGCAGAAGCTGCCGATCTTCTCCATCCCCGGGCTGCCGCACCTGACCCTGGCCACGCAGATCGCCGCGCAGGCCACCGTTTCCTCCGGGCGGGCCTTCCGGGTGGTGTTCGCCGCCATGGGGATGACCCACGCCGATATCGCCTATATCCGCGACCGGCTGGAGGAACGCTCCGCTGCCGGTGAACTGGTGCTGCTGCTGAACGCCGCCGACGATCCGGTGATCGAACGCATCCTCACCCCGCGCATTGCCCTCACCATCGCGGAGTCCCTGGCCTATGACGACGGGTCGGACGTGCTGGTGGTGATGTCGGACATGACCAGCTACGCCGAGGCGGTGCGTGAGGTGTCCGCGGCCCGCCGGGAGATCCCAGCCCGGCGGGGCTACCCGGGCTACCTCTACAGCGACCTGGCCACGCTGTACGAACGCTGCGGACGTGTCCGGGGGCGGGAGGGGTCGGTGACCGTCGTGCCGGTGCTGACCATGCCCGCCGGGGACATCACCCACCCGGTGCCGGACCTGACCGGTTACATCACGGAGGGGCAGGTGGTGCTCGACGGCGACATCGACGCCCGTGGCATCTACCCGCCGGTGGACGTGCTCTCCTCGCTGTCACGGCTGATGCGCAGCGGCGCCGGCCGGGGCCGGACCCGGGAGGACCACCTCGACGTCGCGGCCCAGATCCTCTCCGCCATGGCCCGCGCCCGGTCGGCAGCGGAACTGGCCGAACTCGTGGGGGCCGCCGCGCTGAGCGAAACCGACAAGGCGTACATCGAGTTCCGGACCGTCGTGGAGCGGGAACTGCTCAACCAGGGACGGGACGAGCTGCGCACCCTGGAGCAGACGCTGGGCCTGGCCTGGCAGGCGCTGTCCCTGCTGCCGCGGCGTGAACTGACCATGCTGTCCGGCGAGTTCCTGGACCGGTACCTGCCGTGAGCGGGTTCCGGTCCGGCGGCAGCCGGGCCGAGCGGTCCGAAGTGCAGCGGCGGCTCGCCACGGCCCGGCGCGGAGCCGAGCTGCTGGACCGGAAGCAGCGCATCCTGCAGGCGGCCATCGACGGACTGCAGGAGCAGGCTGATGCCGGCATCCGTGCCTGGGAGACCGCGGCCCGGACGGCAGCGGTGTGGCTGCAGCGCAGCACCGGGCTGGACGGTGCGGACCGGCTGCTGGAGGCCGCGCCGCCGGACCCTGCCGTCGCCGTCGTGCAGTGGGGCGGGGCCATGGGAATCTCCTATCCCGAGTCTGCGTCCTGCACGGTGCCGCCAGCCCCGCCGCCGGGAGGCAGTTCCGCCCTGGCGTATACGGCAGCCGCACACCGGACGGCACTGGAGGCCGCCGTGTCCGCTGCGGCCGGGCAGCGGGCCCTGCTGCTGGTATCGGAGGAACTCGCCGCCACACGCACCCGGCAGCGGGCCGTGGAGAACCGGTGGATCCCCCGGTTGGAGGAACAGCTGACCGCCATCGAACGCCGGATTGCCGAACAGGAACTGGAGGAGAGCCTGCGGCTGCGCTGGGCCGCCGGGCTGATGTGAGGGCGGAAGGCCAGGGTTAGGTCCTGCGGCGTGGCTGGAGTAGATTCATGCGCGTCAGCACAGCGCAGGGGGAAGGAAACATGGGGCTCTTCACACGCAGGGATTCTCCGTCGGTACACCCGATCACGGGGTTTTGGCAGTGGTGGGCCTCAGAGGGATCTGCGCGGTTCACCGCGGCGGCGGACAGCGGAGAATGGGGCAGTCTTTCCGCTGAGATGGGCGAACAACTGGCTGCCGTCCATCCCGATCTGGCCTGGGACACCGGCGCCGGACGGAGAGCCCGCCATCTGCTGGCCGTCAGTTCCGACGGGGATGCGGTTCTGCGCCGGATTGCGGAACAGTGGCTCCGTGCGGCTCCGGCGGCAGACGACGCGTGGGAATTCGCGGCCGCCCGGCAACCCGTTCCCGGTGTCAGCGGCCAGGCCCTCATGATCGACGGTTATCGCCTGGATGCCGGTGATGTCCGTTTCCGTATTTCGAAGGATCCCGGCGGGCAACGGCTCAACCTCGAGGTGCATCATCCGGTGTTCCCTGACCTGCCCGAAGGCGTCCCGCTGCAGGTCTCCTTCCTGATCCTCGACTGGATTCTCGGTGAGGACGGAGTGGAACGATGGGTGGGTGCCGTCGATACAAGCACCAACGGAGCAACCGCAACGGCCACCGCGTCCGATCTTGCTGCAGCGGCCAAGGCTCTCGCGGACCGGGAACGAGGCGGAACCTGGGTCCTGATGGAGGCCTTGACGCCCGCAGGGGAACGGGTCATGGCCAAAGCCCGACGGCCGCTGCGCTGGATCGATTACCCGATGTTCGACCTCCACACCGAGGTGCGCCTCACCTACAGCGATTACCAGGACGACGGCCTGCCCACGCAGGCATCCCTGGACTTCCTCCGCCGAGCCGAGGACGGGATCTCTGCCGCACTCGGAACCCGCGGGATCCTGGTGGCCCAGGAGACGGCAGCCGGCACGCGCGTGCTGCACTATTACTCCGACTCCGAGGACCAAAACAGCGGCGCGGTAATCGAGACTGCGGCCCGTGCTGCCGGCGGGGACACCCGGCACCTCCCCGACCCGGGCTGGAAGCACATGCGGAAATTCTCCTGAAGAAGCGGGTCAGGGCCTAAACGCCACGGCGCGTACCGGCGAGCCGTCCAGTCCCTCCAGCCGCAGGGGCAGCGCCGAGAACCACGGTTCCGGCACCGGCACCGCGTCCAGGCGAGTCAGGTTCTCGACAATCCCGCCTCCGGCACCCAGAAACACATCGTGGAACGGCAGGAACGGTCCGCCCTGGGACTGCCCTGGGTCCGCCGGTCCGGGTGTCGGATCCGGGTTGAGGGTATCGACGCCCACCAGCCGTACCCCGGCCGCCACCAGACGCTCGGCGATCCCGGCATCGAAGGTCGGATGCTCCAGGTAGGCGGGCGTATCGAAGTGCCGGGACCAGCCCGTGGAGAACAGCACGATGGTTCCGGGCAGCAGGTTTTCCAGCTGTCCGCTCACGTCTTCCCAGCGGAGGACGGCATTGGCGGCAGGCTCGGGCAGAGTAACAATCCGCGCCGGACCCATCAGGGACTCCAGCGGCATCGCGTCGACTGCCGCGCCGCCCTGCACGGTGTGCAGCGGCGCATCCAGATGGGTTCCGGAGTGGCTGCCCAGGTGCAGCTGCGCCACGGCGAAGCCGTCCGCAGCCACCGTGGCGGCGCTGCGCAGTTCCACGGACGGGTCGCCCGGGAACACCTGCATTCCGGTGCTGACCGGATGGCTGAGGTCAACAACCTGCATCGGCTAGACCGCTCCGCCGGCTGCGGCTGCCGGGGCGGTCTCGCTCAGGTGCAGGGACTGCGGCCGGCCCGAAACCACGCGACCGGTCACCGCACACCAGCCGAGGTAGAGCACAAAGGTAACCGCGAAGGTGGGGATGGTGGCTCCGAGCGGACTGGGCAGCACATAGGTCAGCAGCACGGAGGCACCTGCACCCACCAGCCAGGCCGCCAGCGCCGCCGCGTTGACACCGCTCCGGAACCAGTACCGGCCCCCGTCGCCGCGCAGGATGTCCGCGCTGTACGAACGCTTCTGCACTACGTAATAGTCAGCGATCATCACCGCGAAGACGGGGATGAACAGGGCGCCGATGACGGTCAGGAAGGAGGTGAAGCTGTCCAGCAGGCCCAGCCAGGTGGAACCGAGGATGGACACGGCACCCAGTACGAGGGCCGTGGGCAGGAAGCGGATCCGCCGGGACGGCACCATGTTCACCACCGAGGAGACCATGCCGTACACCACCATGGTGTTGGTGGCCATCACGGACAGGAAAATCACCACGGCCAGCGGTGCACCGAAGATCCCCACGATCAGGGCCGGATCGAAGCCCACCGCCTCGCCGCCGTCGAGCACCACATAGCCGATGGCGGTGGCGCCCAGCGCCATGGCCAGAACCGTCGAGACCACGTAGCCGACGGCCGAGCCGGCCACACCGGCGGTCTGCGACTTCGCCAGCCGGTTGAACTCGGCGGAAAGGACGGTCCAGGAGATGGCCGTGGCAATGACGACGTCGAGCACCGAGATCGCGGACATCCCGGCCTCGGCGTCCCGGGGAATGGCGGCGAAGTCCGACACCGGGAATTCCCGGAACGCGACCGTGAAAACGTAGGCCATGATGGCCAGGATGACCAGCGCCAGCCAGGGCTCTACCCGGGCGATGCCCTTATGGCCGAAGATGGCCAGGGCCACCACCAGCAGCTGGCAGAGCACGGAGAAGAGGACGGGGCTGGAGAACCCGCTGGCGCGTTCCACCAGGAAATTCACGGTCACCCCGGCAAGCATTGCCTGCACCCAGCTCCAGCCCATGAGGATGACCACATTCGCGGCCACGGGCAGGAACGAGCCGCGCAGTCCGAAGGACCCCTTGGTCAGGGACATGGTGGGCAGGCCGGTGCGGGTGCCCATGTTGCCCACCAGCACCAGCACGGCGCCGCCGATGAGGGTGCCCAGGACGATCATGCCCAGGGCCATGGGCCAGCTGACGCCGGGAACGAAGAGGGTTCCGGTGAGCAGGGTGGTGACCACCAGGTTGGCGGCCAGCCAGATCATGCCGATGCGCCCGACGCCGAGGGTGCCGCGGAGCGGCCCGTAGCCCTCGGCGTCCTTATCGAGGCGGCGGGACAGACGGGTCCAGGCGGACGGCTGCGCGGCTGCGGACATCGGATCCCCTTAGGCGACGACGACGACGGGCGTGGCGCCGGCGTCGGCACCCGCATCGGCAACGGCGGCGGCACCCGCATCGGCCGGCTCGAGACTGAAGCCGGGGTCCGGCACCGGGGAAAGATGCTCGTGGACTGCCAGGATTTGATCCCCGGACCGGGTGAAGACGATCGTTTCCCGTTCCCGGGTGGTCTCCGTGGCACCGGGAGTGCCTGCCGTTGTCAGCACCGTGTGGCTGAACACCGCACTGGTGCCGTACACCTGCACATGCGCATCGGTACTCTCACACGCCGTGACGGACCAGCCGTCGGCGAGCCAGAATGCCCAGAGCGCCTCGTATTCGGCCCGGCTTTCCAGCCGGGCCGGTTCCGTGTGGAAGACAAAGGTTGCGTCCGGAGCGAACGCGGCGAAGTACTCGGCCGTGTCCGTGCGCGCAAAGGCGGCGACCAGGCGTGCCGCTGCTTCGAGGACGTCGTTTTCGGACAGGGACCGGGCCGGAGTGGGGGTATCCATGGGCCAGCCTTTCAGAACGGGCTGCGCGCAGCCTCAGTGGGTGGGGGTGCTCTTGAAGTACGCTCCATGAAAACAACTGGTGCGTATTAGAAAACCTGCTCCAGTTTGAAGTGAGCCGGGTCACGTGTCAAACGCCCGGTGTAGATAAGCTTCCTCCTATAGGAGGTTGGAATATGACATCAAACACCAGCCATGACCGCACACCTGACAAAGCCCGCACCGACCTGGGCCGCCTGGACCACCCCGGGGCCCGTCACGAGGCGGCTGCAGCCAAAGAGATCCAGGCGGTTCCGCCGGGGTTCAGCGGAGCCACTCCCTCGGAAATTGCCGCCCGTTACGCCGCAGGCGACATCGACCGTGCCGAAATGATCCGCCAGCTCTCAACGTGGCCCTATGCCAAAAAGCAGGACTCAGCCAAACAGCTCGCAACGGAATGGAAAGCCATACTTCCGCCGGAAGAGCGGGGAACATTTGATGAGGTGGCAGAAGCCTTCGATAGAGGCCTCATCGACGCCGAGGCTTACGACACGATCCTGGAAGCCTCGGACTAATTTCACCTGATGCCCAATGCGGGTGCCGCCCCGTGCCGCCTACAGCCGGAAGCCTTCGTCCAGCCGCTCGATGATGGTTACGTTCGCCTGGCCGCCGCCCTCGCACATGGTCTGCAGGCCGTAGCGGCCGCCGGTGCGCTCGAGTTCGTGCAGCAGGGTGGTCATGATCCGGGCACCGGTGGCCCCGATGGGGTGGCCCAGGGCGATGCCGCCGCCGTTGACGTTGACCTTGCCCATATCCACCCCGAGTTCACGCTGCCAGGCGAGCACCACTGAGGCGAAGGCCTCGTTGATTTCGAGCAGGTCCATGTCCTCGATGCTCATACCGGTGCGCTTCAGCGCATGCCGGGTTGCCTCGATGGGTGCGCTGAGCATCATGACCGGATCATCTCCGCGGGCGGAAATGGAATGGATCCGGGCGCGGGGCTTCAGCCCGTAACGGCGCACCGCGTCCTCGGAAGCGACCAGCAGGACGGCGGCGGCGTCGGAAATCTGCGACGAGGTGGCGGCGGTGAGGTGCCCGCCCTCGGCCAGCGGCGCCAGGGTGGCAATCTTCGCCCGGTCCGGATCCCGGGGACCCTCGTCGGCTGTCACACCGTTCATAGGCAGGATTTCGCGGTCAAAGCGGCCTTCGGCCTGGGCGGCGATGGCGCGGAGGTGGGATTCGACGGCGAAGTCCTCCATCTCCCCGCGGGTCAGCCCCCACTGCTTCACCATCATTTCCGCGCCGACGAACTGCGAAATCTGCTGGTTTCCATAGCGCTTCTCCCAGCCCACAGAGCCTGCAAACGGGTTCGGGAAGCCCAGTTCCTTAGCCGCGGAATTGGCGAAGGACAGCGGGACGGAGGACATGCTCTGCACGCCGCCGGCAATCACCAAGTCGCTGGTACCGCTCATGACGGCCTGCGCCGCATAGGACACGGCCTGCTGGCCGGAGCCGCACTGACGCTCCACAGTGGTGCCGGGAACCCGTTCGGACAGCCCTGCCGCGAGCCAGGAGGTGCGGGCAATATCCATGGCCTGCGGTCCCACCTGGTCAATGGCACCAAGGATGACCTCGTCATATTCCTCGGAGTCGATCCCTGCACGCCGGACCGTTTCGGCAATCACGTGGGCTGCAAGGTCAGCGGGGTGGATGGTGCTCAGCCCACCCTTGCGCTTGCCGACGGGAGTGCGGACGGCGTCGATGATGAACGCTTCAGCCATTTCAGGGCCTTTCGTCGTTGTAAGGCGGGGAGCGGACCACGGACCAGGTGTCCGAAGCCGCTGCGTATGTGCCGTGCACCACAATAGGCGATTCGCACGCCCGGGTAACCAGACCGGCGGTATGACTCCCGGGTCCAATCTAAAGAACCCTTGCTAAAGATTCCTTTAGCATCTAGCCTCAGTCCATGACTTCGACACCGGACCCGGCGGATACCGTCCCGAAGCAGCACGCGGCCACCCCGGGAGCGTCCGGCGAGCAGGTGTTCGCCGATCCGGTGCAGATCCGCGCCCTGGCCCATCCGGTCCGGCTGGAACTGCTCGGGCACCTGGACGACGTCGGCACTGCGACGGCGACCGAGTGCGCCGCAGCGATCGGCGAATCCGTGGCCAGCTGTTCCTACCACCTGCGCATCCTGGCCAGGCACGGCTTCATCGAACAGGTCCAGCGGCAGGGGCGCGAAAAACCGTGGAAGCCGGTTTCGCTCCACCGGTCCCACGTCATCGATCCGGAAGCACCCGGCTCCGTGCACGCGGTTTCAGCCGTGGCCGCAATAGAGGTGGACCGCCAGCTGAAACGGATTCAGTCCTGGCTCCGCCGCTCCCCCGCGCTTCCCCCGGAAGACCTCGAGGTCTCCACGGTGCACGAGGCCCGCACCTACGCCACGCACGAAGAGATCCTCCAGCTGCGGGAAGAGCTGTGGCATCTGGCCCAACGCTTCGAAGGCCGCTGGGAGAACCCGGAACAGCGCCCCGAAGGAGCGGTTCCGGTCCGCCTGTTCTCCGTCCTCAACGTGGATCCGGGGCAGGAGTGAACCCGGCGGGGCCGGTGACCGGCACCAACCGTGACGTCCTGCGAGTCCCCGGGTTCCGCAGACTCGCGCTCGCCTGGGTGTTCTCCAACTTCGGCGACTCGGTGCTGTTCCTGACTGCAGCCATCTGGGTCAAACAGCTCACCGGCAGCGACGCCGCGGCGGGCCTCGTGTTCGCTGCTCTCGGCCTGCCGGCCCTGCTTGCCCCCTTCACCGGCCGCCTCGCGGACCGCTACCGGCGCAGGCCGCTGCTCATCCTGAACAACCTGGCCGCCGGCGTCGTCGTCCTGGCCCTCCTGGCGGTCCGCGACGTCAGTTCCGTCTGGCTGGTCTACACAGTGATACCGGTGTATGCCGTCAGCTCATATATCACCGGCGCCGCGCAGTCCGGGCTGCTGCGTGACCTCCTGGATACCCGCCTGCTCGCCCCGGCAAACGGCATCCTCAGCAGCATTGACCAGTCGCTGCGCATCGTCTCGCCCCTGGCGGGAGCCGCGATGCTCGCTCTGTGGGGAATGGATCCCGTGGTGCTGCTGGCCAGCGGCTGCTTCCTCACGGCGGCACTGGTCCTCGCCACCCTGAAACTCGCCGAAACGGTCCACCTGCCGGATGCGGCGGAGAGTTTCTGGCACAGCACGACGGCGGGCATCCGGTTTATGGCCCGGCATCCGCTGCTCGGCCGCGCCCTGTTGACGCTGGGCATTGCTATCGGCGCCACCGGAATCCTCAACGTGACCGTCTTCGCCACTGTGGAGCAGGGGCTGGGCAGGCCGCCGGAATTTCTCAGCATCCTGCTGGGGGTGCAGGGGGATATGGCCGTTCTGGGCGGGGTCACGGCGAGCCTGGTGATCCGGCGGATCGGAGTGCGCTCCTGCATGGTCCTCGGCGTCATCCTGCTGTCCGCAGGCGTCCTGGGCACCGCGCTTACCATGCTGCCGCTGGTCCTCGCCGCCGCCGCTGCAGCGGGCGCCGGTGCCTCATGGCTGATCATCGCCTTCGTCACGCTGCGGCAGACCGAGACCCCGCCCGGCATGCAGGGCCGGACCGCAGCGGTGACGCAGGTGATGGTGAACCTGCCGCAGGTCGCAGCCTCGGTGATTGCGGCGGTGCTGATCGGCGTCCTGCCGTACCAGGTACTGGTCACGGCCATGGGTGCCGGCTGCCTGCTGGCGGCGGCACCCCTGCTTTCCCGCCGTGCGCGGTTGCACACCCCGGATGCCACGGACAGTGACGACGGCAACGCAGCCGCGGTGACGACGACGACGGCACCCGCCCCGCCGTCATAGCGTCCCGTGGGCGGCGGGTAGAATGAGAAAGCTGTGTTCTGAGCAGCCGGCTGCCGGGTACCACGCAGTTCCACCCACCGGCAGTTCCATCACCAGAGTCTGAAAGCAGCGGAGTGTCCCAACAGGTTTCCACCCCCGTCAGCGCCACCGCCACCAAAGAGATCGTTCGGGAGTCCGCCCGCCGGCGCACCTTTGCCGTGATCTCGCACCCCGACGCCGGTAAGTCCACGCTCACCGAAGCGCTGGCCCTGCACGCCCGGGTGATCGGCACGGCCGGTGCCACCAACGGCAAGGAAAACCGCCGCGAAACGGTCTCCGACTGGATGCAGATGGAAAAGGACCGCGGCATCTCCATCAGCTCCACGGCCCTGCAGTTCGCCTACCGCGACACCGTGATCAACCTGCTGGACACCCCCGGCCACGCCGACTTCTCCGAGGACACCTACCGCGTCCTCGCAGCCGTCGACTGCGCCGTGATGCTGGTGGATGCTGCCAAGGGACTGGAAACCCAGACCATGAAGCTGTTCGAGGTCTGCCGTGCCCGGAACCTGCCCATCATCACCGTGATCAACAAGTGGGACCGGCCGGGCCTGGATCCGCTGGCCCTGATGGACGAGATCACCGAACGCACCGGCCTGGAGCCGATGCCGCTGACCTGGGCCGTGGGCATTGCCGGCGATTTCCGCGGCGTGTGGGACCTGCAGAAGGACGAATACGTCCACTTCGAACGGCAGAACTCCGGTGCCTCGCTGGCCAAGGAAGAGCACTTCAGCCCCGAAGATGCCCTGGCCCGCGAAGGTGACGTCTGGACCGATTCGCTGGACGAAGCCGAACTGGTCATCGACGGGCGCGAGTTCGACCGCAACAAGTTCCTGGACGCCAAGGCCACCCCCATCCTCTTCTCCTCCGCAGCCCTGAACTTCGGCGTGAAGCAGATCCTGGACGCACTGGTGGACCTTGCGCCGTCGGCCTCCGCCCGCGAGGACAAGGACGGCGGACTCCGTCCCGTCGAGGCGCCGTTCTCCGGCTTCGTCTTCAAGGTGCAGGCCGGCATGAACAAGGCCCACCGCGACCACGTGGCATTCATCCGCGTCTGCTCCGGCATCTTTGAACGCGGCATGGTGGTCACGCACTCCAATACCGGCAAAACGTTCGCCACCAAGTACGCCCAGCACCTGTTCGGCCGCGAACGCGAAGTCATTGACCAGGCCTACCCGGGCGACGTCGTCGGGCTGGTCAACGCCTCGGCCCTGCGGGTGGGTGACAGCCTCTATGTCGAGGAACCGGTGGAATACCCGCCTATTCCGTTCTTCTCCCCCGAACACTTCCGCGTGGCCCGGTCCCAGGACCCCAGCCGCTACAAGCAGTTCCGCCGCGGCATAGACCAGCTCGAGCACGAGGGCATCATCCAGGTGCTGCGCTCGGACCGGCGCGGCGATCAGGCTCCGGTCCTGGCCGCCGTCGGCCCGATGCAGTTCGAAGTGGTCGAGGACCGCATGACGCAGGACTTTAATGCGCCCATGCGCTATGAGCAGCTCTCCTACTCGCTGGCCCGGCTCACCACGGCAGACGCCGCCGAAAAACTCAGCAACGTACACGGCGCCGAAGTGCTGGTGCGGACCGACGGCGCCTTCGTGGCCGTGTTCAACGATGTCTGGGCACTGCGCCGGGTGGAAAAGAACCACCCGGACATCAGCCTGACCGTCATCGGCACCGAATCACCCAACAGCCGCGGCTACTAGGCGCTGCAACTCCGGTTCCGGCACCTTCTGCGGCGGCTACTCGGTTTTCGCGGGGCTCCCGGACGCACCGTTCGGTTCCAATCTGCGCTAGCCTGCCCGCATGACACGTAAAGGGATAGCAGCATGCTGCCTGGTGCTGGCTGCCTCACTGCTAGCGGCGGGTTGCGGGAGCGGCACGGGTGCGGAGCCTGCTGCTTCCCCGGATCCTGCACTGCCGGCCCACTCTGCCCCGGAGATCGAATGCGGGGGCGGCACGGACGCCGGGCCGGCGGAACCGGCGGAGGAGTTTTCACCCGTGCTGCCGGCCCAGCCTGTCCCCCCGGGCGAGCCGCTTCCGGACGAGGCTGCCGCTCCCGACGAGGCTGCCGCGCCGGATGATGCCGCCCCGGAGGCAAGTGGTTCTGATCCCTGCGCACTGTCCGTCTCCCGGACGGCAGAACCCGGCGAGGCTGCCGACGCGTTGGAGTACTGGACGCCCGAGCGCATGGAAAGCGCCATCCCCGAGATGCCTACCGTGGACAGGTAACGCCCGGAGACAGGCGGGGCGCCCGATCCCGGGCACCCCGCCTTTCGGTCCTAGGATTCGAAGGCGGTCGGCAGGTACTCCTCGACGTTTTCCTGCGTGACCACCGGCGCATTCAGGACAATGCGCTTCGGGACTTCGACTTCCACGAGGTCGCTCATTGCCTTGTCCTGCACGATCAGCCTGGCCAGGCGAATGCCGTCCGCAGCCTGGGTGGAGGGATAGATCACCGTGGCCTCCAGGACGCTTTCCCCGGACTGGATTTCGCGCATGGCATTAGCTGATCCGGCACCGCCGACCATGAAGAACTCATCCCGGCCGGCGTTGTCGATCGCGGCGAGGACCCCGACGCCCTGATCGTCGTCGTGGTTCCAGATGGCGTCAATCTTCGGGGCGGCGGACAGCAGCTGCGACGTTGTCGCTTCGCCGCCCGCAATCGTGAAGTCCGCTGCCACCCGGTTATCCACGTCCAGTCCGCAGGTTTCGAGGGCGTCTGCGAATCCCTGACTGCGGTCCTGGGTCAGCGGCAGGGAGTCGACCCCGGCGATTTCCGCGACGACGGCGTCGTCATTCCCGCCCAGCTTCTCGCAGATGTAGTTACCGGCGCTCACGCCCATGCCGTAGTTGTCCCCCAGGACGGTGGCACGGGCTGCGGCAGGGCTGGAGAACTCACGGTCAACATTGATCACGGTGATGCCGGCCTCGGTGGCCTGCGTTGCGACCTGGGTCAGGGCCGCACCATCCGTCGGCAGCAGCACAATGGCATCAACTCCGTCGTTGATGAACTGTTCCACCTGGCTGATTTGAAGGTTGGCATCATTGGTACCTTCGGCCACTCTCAGGTCTACGTCCGGCATCTCCTCCGCCGCATCGAGAGCAGCACTGTTGATGGCACCGAGCCAACCGTGGTCAGCAGCCGGTCCCGAGAATCCAATGACTACTGAGTCCCCTTCGGCCTGATTCCCTTCAACCGATGCATTTGAGGGCTGGCTGTCACCTTCGTCATCGCCTGCTGTGCACCCGGTGACCAGCGAACCTACAGCCAGGAAGGCACCGGCGGTGATGAGCATTTTCCGTTTCTTGAGAACTGCGGGCATCTGTGTCTCCTCGTTGAGTAGGTGCGTCTTCGCCAAGGACACGGCCACCCCGAAGCCGCAACTTTGCGTGACGTGCATCACAATAACAGAAGATAGAAAATAATCGACGACCTTATACCGAGCCCCGACGTAATGTGCTACGTTCCACACATGTTCGATGGAGACCAGCCCCCTTTGCTCGAGGTCCGCGGCATCACGAAGCGGTTCGGTGCAGTACAGGTACTCAAAGGAGTGGACCTGCAGGTGCGCCCCGGTGAGGTCCACTGTGTGATGGGCCAAAACGGTGCAGGGAAATCCACACTGATCAAGACCCTCTCCGGTGTGCATCAGCCGGAGGGAGGGACGATCCTCTGGGAGGGCCAGGAGGTCTCGTTTTCGCATCCCACAGAGGCCCTGGACCTGGGCATTGCAACGATGTACCAGGAACTGGACGTCGTGGACGGCCTGACGGTGGCGGAGAACATTTTTCTCGGCCACGAAAACGCCAGCGGGGGGATCCTCCATGTCCGGAGTGCCAACGCCCTCACCCGGTCATTGCTGGAACGGCTCGGCCACGGCCGGCTCCCGCCCGCCACTGAGGTGGGAACGCTGTCGGCAGCCAACAAACAGATCGTCAGCCTGGCGCGTGCGCTGTCCCGCGACACCAAGCTGATTATCATGGACGAACCAAGTGCCGTCCTTGATTCGGGCGAGGTGGCAAACCTCTTCCGGGTGGTACGGGAGCTCACCGCCCAGGGCATCGCCGTCGTGTACATCTCCCACCGCCTGGAGGAGATCCGCCAGATCGGCGACCGGATTTCAGTGCTCAAGGACGGAAGAAGCACTGCCAGCGGGCTTCAGGTTGAGAAAACCTCCAGAACCGAGCTGATTCGGCTCATGACGGGACGGGACGTCGAAAACGTCTTTCCCGCACGGAAACCGGTGGATCCAAACGCGCCAGTCGTTCTCGACGTGGAAGACCTGGCGTTGCAGGGGCAGTTCCGGAAGGTCAGCTTCAAGGTCAGGGCGGGCGAGATCCTGGGCTTTGCCGGACTGGTCGGATCCAAGCGCTCCGAGATTCTGGAAACCATCTGCGGAGTCCGGAAGGCAACGTCGGGCAGAGTCTCGGTTCAGGGCCGGAGAATCCGCCCGGGCTCCGTGAGCTCCGCGGTCAAGGCCGGGATCGGGCTCTCCCCCGAAGAACGGAAAAGCCAGGGGCTGATACTGGACGAGCCGCTTTTCAAGAATGTCACGCTGTCCACGTTCGACCGGTTCGCACGTGCGGGGTACCTCAACGAAAAAGCGGAGCGGGACGCCGCCCGCCGCCAAATCAGCGCCCTGGAACTGCGTCCAGCCGATCCTGACCGCATCACCCGCACCCTTTCCGGCGGTAATCAGCAGAAGATCCTCCTTGCCCGCTGGCTCGTGCACGGAACCCCGGTACTGCTGCTCGACGAACCGACCCGCGGCGTCGATGTCGGGGCGCGCGCGGAAATCTACAACCTGATCCGACGACTCGCGGCGGACGGGACAGCCATGATCGTCGTCTCCAGCGAAATCGAGGAAGTGCTGGGACTTGCGGATACGGTGCTCGTCATCGATGACGGCAACGTCCTCACCGAAACCAATCCAAGCGACATTGACGAGCATGGCGTGCTCGATCTCATTATGAAGGGAAGTGCCGCGTGAGCGAGCCAAACACCACTGTCGCTAATCCGGCCGATAGCCCCGCCGGCGGCACCGGCACTGCCAGGTCGAACCCGCTGAAAGGCGCCCTCGGCGGTTCCCTGGGACGCAGCCTTGGGCTGGTCATTGCACTGGCCCTGCTCTTCGTGGTGGGGGCCGTCACGAGCGGCGACCGGTTCCTGAATGTGGAGAACCTACTCACCATCCTGCGGCTTGCGTCCGTCATCGGCGTCATCAGCATTGGCGTCACCTTCGTGATTACGGCCGGGGGCATCGACCTTTCCGTGGGGTCCGTCATGGGTCTGGCAACGGTGGTCGCCACCATGACGAGCATCCAACTCGCGGCAGCCGAATCATCGTGGCTGCTTATGGTCCTGGTTCCCCTCGCGGTCGGCGCGGGAGTCGGGCTGTTGAACGGGGTGGTGATTGCCTACGGAAACGTGGTTGCCTTTATCGCCACGCTCGCGACGCTTGTGGCAGCACGAGGCGTAGCTGAACTCATCTCCGGCCGGAGCACCCAAATCGTGACGAACCGGGACTTCCTCAAGGTCATGAGGGGAGAGTTCCTTGGCGTTCCGGTCCTCGTGTGGATTTTCATTGTGGCGGCTGCAACGGGTTGGTTCCTGCTGAACCGCACCACCTTCGGCCGGAGGACCGTTGCAATTGGAGGAAACCGTGAAGCGTCCCGCCTGGCAGGCATAAAGGTCAATCGGCACTTGGTCACGCTGTACGTTCTCTCCGGACTCTGCGCCGGCATTGCCGGAGTCATGATGCTTGGCCGAACGACGGCAGGAACCTCCACCCACGGGCTGCTCTACGAACTCGACGCGATCGCCGCCGTCGTCGTCGGAGGAACCCTGCTTATCGGCGGCCGAGGAACAATTATGGGCACGGTCCTCGGTGTGCTCATTTTCAGCACCCTCACCAACGTCTTCACGCAAAACAACCTGGACACCTCTGTCCAGGCCATCGTGAAAGGCTTGATCATCGTGGTCGCGGTCCTCCTTCAGCAGCGTTTCGCTTCCACACGGCCATCCAAGCGGGGAGGATAGCCTCCCGCACGCAGCGACGGCATCGGCAGCATGCAGGCAGCGAAGAAGAAGCAGGGGGCGCACCAGTGAACTTCCTTAACACAGAGTACGCAGTGGAAACGGATACCGACCTGGGTCTGGTTGAAGATGTGCTGGACTGGTTTTTCACCGATGCCAAGCTGCGCGCGGTCTCCGTCCATCCGGCCTACCTCAGCCTTTGGGAAGCCATCGAACGGAGCGCCGCCAGCGGAAAACGCTTTCGCCCCCGCCTTCTTCTGCTGGCTTACCGCCAGCTGGGAGGAATGGATTCCGCCGCCGCGGCCAGGCTCGGCGCCGCCTACGAACTCCTCCACAACGCGTTCCTCATCCATGACGACGTCATCGACAGGGACGTCATGAGGCACGGCGTACCCAACGTTTCGGGGCACTACAGCAACAAGGCCCGGCGCGCGGGCGCTTCCGCCGCGGCCGCCCAGCATGCCGGCATGGCCTCCGGGCTCCTTGCCGGAGACCTCGTCCTTGCCGGAGCCTACCGCCTCCACGGAAGCGTGGAAACGTGCCCCAAGGTCAGGGAGGAACTCAACGGCATTCTGGACTACGCAGTTTTTTCCACGATCGGCGGAGAGCTCCTGGATGTCGAATTTGCCCGGGCGGCGGAGATGCCCTCACCGGAGGAGATCCGGACAGTGGCCCGCCACAAGACTTCCGTCTACTCCTTTGAAGCGCCGCTTCAGGCCGGCGCAGTACTGGCCGGAGCCACGGCCTCCGTTGCAGCAACACTCGCAGCCTTCGGGCGCGACGCCGGGATTGCCTACCAGATTGCCGATGACGTTCTCGGGGTTTTCGGGCAGGAACAGCACACCGGAAAGACGAACTGGGGAGACCTCAGGGAAGGTAAGCGGACAGCCATGCTCTCCTACGCGGCGACGAAACCTCAGTGGAAGCAGATTTCGGAACTTATAGGCTCAGACCGGATGACGGCTGCGGAGGCCCAATGGGTCCGTGCCCTGCTGAGGGATTGCGGGGCACAGGAGCACGCGGTCCAGCTGGCATCCGAACATGCACAGGCCGCCCTCAAGCAGTTGGGAGACGAAGTGCCGGCCGGGCTGGGCGACAGCCTGGAAAGCCTCCTGTCTTCAGTTCTTGCCGGTCTGCATTCGCTCTGAGCCTGCTTTCCGGAGGTGGTACCCGGGAGCAGGAATACTGTGGGAAACTAGTCCGGTTCTGGCGCCGTCCGCCAGAGGGACCTACAACGGGGGAAGAATATGCAGGCGTGGAATCGGACCTCACCGTTTAGTCAGTCGTTGGCCGGGCGTCCTCCCCACCGCGGTGCCGGACGAACGCCTGCCGCATGACTTCCCCAACACAGGGCAAAAACACGGCACGCACGTATCTCGGCAGCAACAGGGATTCGAACCGCCAGCACAACCTCTCAACAGTGCTGCAGCTCGTGCACTCCACCGCTGGCGTATCCCGCGCCCAGCTCACGCGGACCACTGGACTCAACCGTTCCACCATTGGGGCGCTGGTCTCCGAGCTGTCACAGCTGGGGCTCGTGGTCGAAAGTGACATTGACCAGGCCCAGCAGCACGGCCGTCCGAGCAGGATGATCGAGCCGAGTCCCGCCACCCTGGCCTTGTCCGTCAACCCGGACGTCGACGTCGTCAGCGTTGCCCTAGTCTCCCTGGGCGGCCGCATCGTCAACGCGGTCCGTTTCCACACCGTCAGGGCTCCGTCAGTTATCGAAGTGGTGAATATCGTGTCCGCGGTCTACACAGGAATGCGTACTGCACTGCCGCCCGGGCACCGCGTCGTGGGTGTCGGACTCGCCGTTCCCGGGCTGGTGGAACCCGGCGGCGGAAAAGTCATAGAGGCGCCGCATCTCGGCTGGCGGGACGAGCCGCTTCCCGCACTGCTCAGCGACGCGCTCCAGTTGAAGACAGTCAGCGCCAACGACGCCGTAGTGGGTGCCATTGCACAGGCGGCCTTTGGAGCCGGACAGGATGTTCCGGATCTGGTGTACCTCTACGGCGGGGCAAGCGGGATTGGCGGCGGAATCATGAGCGGCGGCCATCTGCTGAGGGGTGCAACCGGGTTCGCCGGGCAGCTGGGCCACACACATGTGCGCACAAACGGTGCCGCATGCACCTGCGGTTCCCGTGGCTGCCTCGAGGCCGAGGTCACCAGGGAAGCGCTCATCGAGGCAATCGGGCTGCCGGCCGGCGAGACCGAGAACCTTGAAGAAATCCTCATGGAAAAGCTTATGGACGGTTCCGACGCCGATGGGGTGCGTTCGGTGATCCAGCGGCAGGTCGAATTGCTCGCTGTGGGATTGAAAACGGTGATCAGCCTCGTCAACCCCTCAGTTGTGGTGCTGGGAGGGTTCCTTCGCATCTTGGTCCGTGCCGCGCCCGGCGCCCTGGACGAGGCGCTGCACGGGTCCGGAACCCGCGGGCCCTGGGACAACGTGAGAATCGAGCTTGCTCCGCTTGGGGACGATCCCATCCTGATAGGAGCAGCGGAGCTGGTTTTCGAACCCCTGCTGTCAGATCCGGCAGGCTTCCTGCAAACGCCGGCAGACGAATAACAGCGTTCAAGGGAAAGGACCCTGTGCCGGGTTTCCCGACACAGGGTCCTTTCCTGCTTATGCTCCGTATTCCAGCAAACGTTAGTTGGAGGGAGTCAGAACAACTTCGGCAGTACCGGTCAACGGACCCGTTCCACCCTCACCGCCGTCGGTGTAGGTAGCGCTGAAGACGCCCGCGAGGTTGTCGGTCCCGGGATCATGCCCGGCGGGCACGGTGGTGGTGATGGTCCCGGTGCAGCCCGAGGTGCTCGTCTGCGGGTGGCCGTGGGCGTCGTGACCCAGAATGTAGGTGACCTGGACACTCGAGCAATCCACCGGCTGGTCATCCGTGACAAGGACTTCGTAGCTGACGGTGTCACCGAATTGGAAGGTTTGACCAGCAACAGGCGTCACGAACTCCACCACCGGCGCCTGATTGCCCACTTCAACAACAACCTCCGCGGACGAGGACTTACCCCCGTGCCTGCCGCCCCGATCGGTCACCTGAAGACTTGCCCTGTAGGTCCCGATCTCTTCATAGGTGTACGTCGGATTGGGGTCCCGCGAGTCCACCACTCCATCGGAGTTGAAGTCCCATGCGTAGCGCAGCCTGTCGCCGTCGGCGTCCGTAGTGCCCGCGCTGGAGAACTGGACGGTCAGGGGAGGCAGGCCCACCGTGGGAGTACCGGAAGCCACGGCTACCGGGCTGTGGTTCCCGCCCTCGCCGATGTAGTCGATGCGGGAGAGCTGGGCGTCCGGGTTCTCACCGAAATACCCGTCACCGTACTCCAGCACATACATCGCACCGTCAGGGCCGAACTCCATATCCATGGGGTTGTCGACCACGATCGAGCTGACAACGTCCTCGATCGAGACGAGCTCGCCCCTCCTCATGGTCATCGCCTTGATGTAGTCACGCGTCCACTCGTACATGAACGACTTGCCGTCGTAGTATCGCGGCCAGGCAACGGAATCCCGGCCCTTGCTCGCCCTCTTATCGAAGTTGTAGACCGGGCCGGCCATCGGGCCGATTCCGCCGGTCCCCAGTTCCGGGAAGGTCTCGGAAACGTCGTAGGAATACCAGACCTCAGGCTGGGCTACCGGGGGCAACTCGCGCAGGCCCGTGTTGTTGGGCGACTCGTTGACGGGTGCCGAACAGTCGAACGCCGCACCGGAGGTATTGGTGGCGAAGTCGTAGTCCACATAAGGGAGCTCCGCGGTGGCGCAGTAGGGCCAGCCGTAGTTGGACGGCTCTGTCACAACTGCCCATTTGCCGGTTCCTGCCGGACCCCGGAGGGGATCGGCGGTGCCGGCGTCGGGTGAATAATCCGCAATGAAGAGCTCGCCGGTTTTCCGGTCCAGTTCAATCCGGAACGGGTTGCGCAGTCCCATGACGTAGATTTCAGGACGGGTGAGAGGAGTCCCCCGCCTGAAGAGATTTCCCCTGGGGATGGTGTATCCGCCGTCCCTTTGGGGGGTTATCCGCAGCACCTTGCCGCGAAGATCGTTTGTGTTGGCTGAGGTCCGCTGGGCATCGTACGCCGGGTTGCTTTCGGGCCGTTCGTCGAGCGGGGCGTAGCCGCCCGACGAGAAGGGATTGGTGTCGTCGCCCGTAGAGAGGTAAAGGTTCCCCTGGGCGTCGAAGACAATGTCGCCCCCAACATGGCAGCAGAGGCCACGGTCTACGGGAACCTCCAGCATCCGCTGTTCGCTGGCCAGGTCGATGGTGGCACCGTCGAACCGGAACCTCGACAGCTGGAGGTAGCCCTTGAAGGGCTCAAAATCCGCCGGCGTACCCGTGGCAGGCGCATCGCCTTCATTGACACCCGGGGTTGCCGGGTCATCAACCGGCGTATCCAGGGGCGGGGAATAATACATGTAGACCCAGTTGTGGCCCCTCTGCCCGAACTTCGGATCAATCGCGATGCTCTGCAGACCTTCTTCGTCATGCTCATAGACGTCGAGTGTCCCCGCCAGGGTATTGAGGCCCGTCGAGGAATCGTTCAGCCATACCTCACCCTGGCGGGTGGTGTGCAGGACGTCCTTATTGGGCAGCACCGCAAGGTCGACAGGTTCGCCCGGGAAATCGTTGAGGGTTACTTTCTGGAACGCCGAGTCCGGCGGAGGTGTTGCGGGTGCTCCCGGCCGCGGCTTCGCCTGTGCCGGAGCTACCGCAAGCGATACGGCCATCAGCGCGGCCAGCGCCAGCGCCATGCTGCCGCGGCGTGCACGTTTGGCCGAGGTTTTGCTGGCATCCGTCCGATGCCCGGGTGATTGGGCTAACCCGCGTCTTGTGACTGTCATCGCTCTCTCTTCTCGCCATTGAGGGACCCGGACGAGCCGGAGTCAGGTTCGATGAACGGTAACGGAGGCCCACCCCAAGCGCCAGTGGTTTGAAAAAACAAAGCCAGCTTTCAAAAACACTCTTTACACTCGCTTCCCCGACGGGCGCACAACAAAGCCGCTCCAAGCGTTCGGAGTGATTCGAAACGTTTGTTGTTTGATAAATAAAAGTCAGCTGATGCTCATTCAGGCAGTCCCTGTGTCTGGAGGACGAGGGACTTGACCGCTGCAGCAGGGATAGGCTTTCCCCCGCGCATCAGCTCTTCGACAAAAGGCGGCATCCGGTCCTCGGAAGAGATCACCACCGGAGTGCTGTTGCGGGAGCCGGGAAGCCTTCCGTGCGTCCCCCGGACGTGCGCCGGGTTCAAGGGCACGGTGCTCATGGCATAGCGCAGCCCGGCTTTTTTCCTGATCAGGTTCAGGCCTGCCTTGGCCTTCGCGAGCTTGTCAGCCGGGTCGAAGAAGAGTTCGCCCGGGTCATACCCCGGCTTTCGATGGATATCCACGCCGCGTGCGTATTCGGGCGCACGGGCATCATCCAGCCAGAAATAGTACGTGAACCAGGCGCCCGGCTCGGCAATGACGGCGAGCTCTCCGGACCGCTCATGGTCCAGCCCGTACCTCGCCTGGGCATGACGGTCCAGGACTTCATCGATCCCCCGGGTCGCCCTGAGGATATCCGCCGTACGGGCAACGTCGCCTGCATCCTGGACGTAGACGTGCGCCACCTGGTGGTCCGCGACGGCAAAGGCGCGGGAGGCCCACGTATCCAGTTGCTCCTTGCCGTCCTGCACATAGACCTCCAGCAGGCCTTCCCTGCGCAGCACCCGGTTGATGTCCACGGGTAAGTGCGCGTCTTCGATCCCGTACTCGGCCACAGCGATGACCGCGTACCCGTGGCTCTCGGCTTCATCCAGCAACGGAGCAAGTGCAGCATCGAGCTCGGCAGCGGCGCGGGTGGCCTGGGGATGGCCGGGGCCAAACCGCTGCAGGTCATAATCGAGATGCGGAAGATACGCCATGAGGAGCTCCGGTGCCTGGCTTCGCATGACGTGTCTTGTGGACTCAATGATCCATTGCGTCGATTGAATGCCGGCGCCCGGGCCCCAGTACTGGAACAGCGGAAATTCGCCGTTTCGGGACACTAATTCGTCATGCAGCGCCGGTGGGCGGATATAGGCGTCCGGAGATTTCCTTCCGTCCGCGTGATAGATCGGGCGGGGAGTTATTGTTATGTCCGTTGACATGCCCATGGCGTACCACCAGCAGATGTTGCCGGCGCGGTAATCCGGATCTTTGCGCCGGGCACTTTCCCAGATCTTTTCCCCGGCGACCAGCTTGTTGTGCTGGCGCCAAAAGAAGACGTCCCCCAATTCGCGGAAATACCAGCCGTTGCCGACAATCCCGTGGTCCGACGGCGCCAGGCCGGTGAGCATAGTGGACTGGACTGTGCAGGTGACGGCCGGAAGGACGGTAGCCAGTTCGGATGACCACCCCGCCGCAGCGAGTTTGGACAGACGGGGCATGTGCCGCAGTGACAGGGCAGTGAGTCCCACGACGTCGAGCAGCAGTACCGGTTTCAAGGGTTCTCCTTTAGGTCTCAAGGGGTAGGCATGGCTGTCGGGGCGCCGGAGCCAGGAGCCGGGACCGGGCCCAGGCGATTTCTCCTGCGATTCCTTCCACGAGATCGGCTGGTTTCCCGGGCAGGACACTCCAGGTGTAGGTTTCGATGTCCAGGTGCGCGTCCTGCCCGTACGGCAGGCTGCCGACTTCAGCCACAGTCATTTCCAGCACCTCCGCCGTCGTCTCCAGCGGAAGGGCCGGCACCAGGTGCAGCGGCATGTGGAAATGGACTCTCCATGGGCCTCTGCCCGGCAGCTCGCTGAGCGCCTCCGGCAAGTCGTCTGCCATCAGCACGGTCCCGTCGCGTCGCAGCTCCCGGACCTGGTGCAGGTAGCGCGGTTCCGCGAATGCCTCGAGCGCGGTGCGGGCGGCCGCATCTGCGGGCGCGGCCACGTGCAGTGCGGCGGAAGCCTGGACTTTGACGATGCGCAGGCCCGCTGCGCCGACGCTGCGGACGGCTGCAACCGGGTCGGCGAAGGACACCGCCAGGTGGCAGGTGTCGATGCACAGGCCGACGTAATCGGGATCGATGCCTCTCGGGATGCGCGCTGCCAGCCATTGCGCAACATCCGAGACAGTATCGAGCACGCATCCCGGTTCCGGTTCCACAGCTATGCGGACCATCTTCCCTGTGCGCTCCTTCAGCGTTCGCAGACCTTCACACAGCTCAGCGAACGCCGTAACGGCGGCGGCGTCGTCGTCGGCCGTCCAGGGATCACGCCACCCCAGAGGCAGCGTGGAGATTGACCCCGGGGTGCCGTCCGGCAGCAGGGCGGCAAGGACCTCCGCGCACTCCAGCGTGTACTGCAACCGCTCCCGTTGTGCCCATGTGGGCTTGTACACGTCTGTCTTCACTACCTCGTTGTGGAAGCCGCCGTAGGGAAATGCGTTCAAGGTATGGATCTGCAGGCCCTGCTCGGAGAGGACCTCCCGAAGCACAGCGATGTCCGCGGCGCTTCCCGCCAGACGGCCGGCGAGCCCTGCAGGCAGCCACAGCCCTACACCGAGAACGTCCAGTCCTGCCCTGCGGCGGACAGGGCCGGCATAGTTCCGGAGCTGCCGGATGACCCCGTCGAGATCCTCCGCCGGATGCACGTTGGTGCAGTAGGAAAGCTGCATTAGGCGCGGACACCCCGCAGCAGTGAGTTGCCTTCGAACGTAGCCCCCGCTCCCCCGAGGTCAGCGCCGTCGAAACCGGGGATCGGTTCGAGGATCAGCTGTCCGCTCTGGCCGTAGAAGTCGACCGGATTCTGCCACAGGACCCGGTCGACGTCGTCCGCCGAGAACCCACCGGTGAGCATGGCTTTCGCCGTGCTCACCGTCTTGAGCGGGTCGGACTTGCCCCAATCCGCCGCAGAGTTAACCAGCACCTTGTCGGTTCCATACTCGTGGAGGATCGCGACCAGGCGTTGCTCGTCCATCTTGGTGTCCGGGTAGATGGAGAACCCCATCCACGCTCCGGCGTCCTTCACCATGCCTACGTTCGTCTCATTGAGGTGGTCCACCACGACCATCGAAGGAGCAAGCGCTGACTCACGAATGATGTCCAGTGTGCGGCGCGTGCCCAAAAGCTTCTCCCGGTGCGGGGTGTGCACCAGCGCGGGGAGGGAAAACTCGTGGGCCAGTTCCAGTTGGCGGATGAACGCCTCATCCTCGGCGGGGGTCATTGAGTCAAAGCCGATCTCTCCGACCGCCACGACGCCGTCCTTCGCCAGGTATCGGGGAATCTCGTCCAGGACGGGCACGCATCTGGGATCGTTTGCTTCCTTGGGGTTGAGGGCGATCGTGGCGTGGTGGCGGATGCCGAACTGGGAGGCCCGGAACCGCTCCCAGCCCAGCAGGGAATCAAAATAGTCGATGAACGATCCAACGCTGGTCCTGGGCTGTCCCAACCAGAAGGCGGGCTCGACCAAGGCCCGCACCCCGTTGGCATAGAGCGCGGCATAGTCATCGGTCGTGCGGCTGGTCATGTGGATATGCGGATCGAATATGCGCATGGCTAGGACTCCTTACGAGAGACGGTGGGACTGGCTGCACGGTTCAGCAGGAGAACGACGTCGTCGGGTACCGGACGTCCCGCAGCCTGCCGTTCGGTGGCGAAATCGGCGGCCATGCGCGCCAGTTCATCGTCCGCTCGATCGTGCAGATCGGTGACGGCGGCAAGGCTGACCCCCATGAAGACGAGCTTCAGGACAGCGTGGCGCCAGTTGTGCTGATCAAGGTAGGCAGCCGCGAAAGGGCCGACGGCGGCCGCCACGAGCCCGGTCTCGTTCGTCCGCAGCGCCTCAACCGTCAGCCGCAGGCCCGCTGCCAGGACCGGTGCCGGCAGGTCCGGATCCTCGGCTGCCAGTGATCCCAGTCCCCTAAGCACGCCACGCCGTTCCGAGGAGTCCCCCCGGTCGTAAAGCGAAAGGACGGTCCCGGCCAGGTCTTCCGGGGGGAGAAACTGTTTCAGGCGCCGAATGAGCTCGCCGCGGGCATAATCGCTGCTGCTGCCATGGAGAACCCCCGTGGGATCGGTGTCAGGGTGCACCGGACTGCGGCCCACCCTGCGACCGGCTGCCGCGAAGATTCCAGGCAGGGCCCCGGGATCTGCGGCGATCCTGCCCGTGCTTTCCTGCAGCCACTGTTCCGCTGCCTGGCCGGCCTGCACATCCCGCCAGGCGGCCTGCAGCGCGGCCATGCTCCGGACAGCCAGGCCCGGGGCATCGAAGGAGTGGCGGGGCAGCTCCACCGCGGCCACGCCGCGGTAATCCAGTTCCGCCAGCGTTGCCAGGGCGAGCGGAACGTCGACCTCCCCCTCGCCGAACGGAAGGTGTTCATGGGCAGCGGATCGCATGTCGTCGAGCTGGACGTTGGCCAGCAGCTCTCCGGCTTCCATCAGCGCACCGCGCACGCCTCCGGGCTCAACCACCACGCAGTGTCCGATGTCGACAGTCACCCTGAGTCCCTGCGGATTGCCGAGCCGTCGCCGAAGCTCGAGCGCATCGGCGACCGTCTCTACGAGCATCCCGGGTTCCGGTTCAATGGCGAGCAGGACCCCGTTTTCGGCGGCGTGTCCGAGGACCTCGGCGACCCGGGTTTCCAGCCGCTGCCAACCGGACGCTGGGCTGGTTCCCGGAGGCAGGATCCCCGAAAAGAAGGAGACGCATTCGGCGTCGAGCACCGCCGCGATGTCTACCGCGCGGCGCAGGAAATCGACACGGGCGGCGGCCTCTTCGTCAACGAGAGCGGGACGGTGCTTCTCTCGGCGGTTGAGCAGGAAACGCGTTCCCGTCTCTATGACCAGGCGAAGCTCCAGCTCGTCGAGACGGCTGCGCAGGCTGCTCAGCCGGGCGTCCAGGTCGGGGGCGAACGGGTCGAGGTGGGGATGGCCGAGGGTCAGGGCCACGGACCCGTAGCCGAGTTCGTGCAGCAGCTCCAGTACGTCGGACAGGGAATGGTCCGTGAAGCCGTTGGTACCGTACCCGATGCTGAAGGGAACCGGCGCTGGCGTGGTGGTCATGACTCGCTCACCTTCCTGGCCTTGGGACGGGACCGGAGGATCTTGCCCAGGACATCCACTGCAACCAGTGCACCTGCAGCCGTCGGGTGTCCGTACCGAACCGCGAGCGCTGCCTGGAGCGGAATCATCGCGCGGATGCCGGCCCGGGTCGCGGCCAAGGCGTTTGCTGCCGCCGGACTCCGCGCTGCCCTTATCTGGGCGGGCCCGCATCTTGCGGCATAGGCAGCAGTGGCAGCGAGAACGGCAAGCATCCTGGCCGGCGGTCCGGACGAGCCGGCCACCACTGCGGCGGCAACCAGTCCGGTGGTTGCGGCGACGCCGGAAGCGGTCACAGTGTCTGTTCCTTCGACTTCACCGCGGGAAAGGAGCGTCACGGCGACGGTATGGCCGCCCATGATGCCCGCCGCCCCGAGTGCCGGCCTCATCTGCCCTGCGCCTGCGCCCATCAGGACGTCAAGGGCCCGGCAGCTGCCCATCGAGACTGCTCCTATGAGCGTGTGGTTCTTCGCTATCAGGTCATATGTCCAGATGGACCCCGCGAGCGGGACCCCTACAGCGAGTGCCCTCCGTCCACCGGCCACGGCACACAACCCGAGTCCCGCGACGGTAAGGGCAGATGCCGCGGCCAGGGCACTTCCGGCGCTTACCCTCCCCGACGGAAGGGGACGCTGCGGGCGTTCGCGGGCATCGACGTCGCGGTCTGCGTAGTCATTCAGGGCCATTCCCCCGGCATAGAGGCACGCGCTCGCCAGAGGCATCCACAGCCGCCTGCCGCTCAGGACGCGGCCGGCAGCAGCGCCGCCTGCCATGGTGTCGCCCAGGACGGTGAGGACGGCAGGAGCCCGGACCAGCTCGAGATAATCGCCGAACGGGGTCACGGCTGATTCCCCTCTGAAGTGGAAGCAAGCCGGGCAGAGGCAGCAAGCGCCCACCGCACCAGGTTGTTCGTCTGCTGCGCGAAGGAATGCTCACCGCTGCCCCATGGATCTTTGAAGAAGAAACCAAGGGCACCAACATGTCCGGTTTCTCCGACGGCGTCGGCAAGTGCCATAAGGCGGGCCAGGTCGAGCACCATCGGAGCTGCCAGCATGGAGTCATAGGCGCTCCAGGTTGTCTGGATCGTCAGCCGGGACCCCAGGAAGCCTTCGACATGGATGTGGTCCCACGCCACTTTGGTCTCGCCCAGATCCGGTACGTTGTCAATGTGCAGCGGAGTCACTGCACCTCCGGCGAGCTCCCTCAATCCCCTGTTCTTGGACTGCAGCTTCCCGGAGACTGCCCTGCTGTCCGCAAGCGTGGCCCCGTCGCCGCCGCCAAGCAAATTCGTTCCAGCCCAGGAGAGCACCCGCAGCCCGCGTGCGGAGAGCGCCGGAGCCAGCACCGACCGCAGCCATGTCTGGCCCGTCTTGCCGTCCTGTCCCGCTGTCGGAACCCCGCCAGCCCCGGCAAGCTCATACAGCGCAGGAATGTTCAGGGCGGTTGACGGCGTGAAACATATATACGGGGAGCCCGACAGAACCGCCGCATAGGCCCCTACCGAGCTGGCGGGCAAGACTGACCGTGCCGGATCCTGCAGGGCCGCCTTCAGGAGGCCGACGTCGTGGAACTCGTCGAGCGGATCCGGCGGGGCCTCGGTCGAGGCGACGTCCAAGACGATAACCCGCTGCAGGCCGTGGAACTCCCGGAACGCAAGGATATCGCCGGACAGACGAAGCGCAGCGTCAGCCTGCGGCTCTGCAGTGCCGGCGGGGTCGTACCCGGGACGCACCCGGCTGTCCGTCTCAAGGAGCTGGGCTCGGACTGATTCAAAGAGTTGGCCGGGGACCATACCGGCAGCAACAAGGTGTTCCGCCCGCTTGGCCATGGAAACACCGCTGATGTCGTGTCCGCCGACAACAAGGTCCGCGTAGTCCGGGAGATGCACGCCCCGGAAAGCATCCTGTTCTGTGACGCATCCCCGCGGTTTCACCAGTCCGGCTGCGATGGCGGCCAGGCCCATCGCCGCCGTCGTCGCCACCGACCCCCGTGCGCCGATGAGCCAGATGCCTGTTTTGCCGTAGAACCGGCCCTCCAGACCCGCACCCGTTCCACCCTCCGTCCCAGCTGGCATTCCCATGTCAAACTTCCTCCTCGAAGCCATTCCGCAGGTGACTGCAGGCCCGGCGCCATAAGAACCTGGCGGAGGGACGCGTGTTATCGGGGAACCTAACATAGGTAACGTCAGGGAACAACGTACTTATGAGGTATTCCGATATATCTGCGCTTCGGGGTACCGTCATTCTGTCGATGCGCCGTGGAGACGGGGTGGAACTTTGATTTTCCCCTGCCCCTGAAGGCTGTTTTGCCTTCGCCGGCGGTCCCTGAGAAGGGCCGTGGTGTCGTTCCACGCGAAGGTATTGAAGTCAGGGGTTCCGTCGCCTTTATGCTGTAATGAGTCGGTGAGTGACATAAGTAACGTAAGCGGTCTTGCATCGTCCGGAGCGAGTGAGCTCTTTCAAATCCTCCGCGACGGGAAACCACGGACCCGGTCAGAGCTCGCCGAGCAGATGGGGCTGGCGCGCTCCACCGTCACACTTCGGATCGAAGCCCTTATGGACCTGGGCCTCGTAGGGTTCGTTCAGGATGCCGTATCCACCGGTGGGCGGCCTTCGTCCCGGATTGCGCTCAAGGCGGGCAGCCGGGTTGTGCTCGGAGTGGACATTGGCGCTTCCCACCTCCAGGTGGCCGTCACGGACCTCACCGGGCATCTACTGTCCCAATCTGCACGCACATTGGAAATCACAAGGGGCCCGGAGGCAGTCCTGGAGGCGGTCGTCGAACTCGGCACGGAACTGCTCAAGGGCACCGGCCGTTCCCTGGACGACCTCCTGGCTGTCGGCATCGGACTCCCCGGACCCGTGGAACACCGCACCGGCCGGCCCATCAATCCACCCATCATGCCCGGATGGAACAGCTATGACGTGCCTGGATATCTGGAGGCGCGGTTCCATGTACCGGTCCTGGTCGACAATGACGTCAACATCATGGCCCTGGGCGAGCGCAATATGGCCTGGCCCCAGGTGGACAACCTGCTTTTCGTCAAAGTCGCCACCGGAATCGGTTCAGGCATTGTCTCCAGCGGCATGTTGCAGCGCGGGGCGGACGGTGTCGCCGGAGACATCGGGCACATCCGCGTGCACGGCGGCAGCGGAGTCCCCTGCCACTGCGGGAATACTGACTGTCTGGAGGCAATAGCATCCGGCCCTGCCGTGGCGTCCAAGCTGCGGCAACTGGGATTGGAAGCCAGCGGCAGCGAAGACATCGTGGAACTCGTTCGTGCCGGAAGCACGGAGGCCATCCATGCAGTGCGGCAGGCCGGGCGCGACGTCGGCGAGGTGCTTTCGGCCTGCATCAGCCTCATCAACCCATCTGTGATTGTCATCGGGGGATCCATGGCCCTCACGGGCGAACATTTCATCGCCGGCATCCGGGAAACGGTGTACTCGCGTACCATCCCGCTTGCCACCCAGCATCTTCGGATCGTGCACTCCAACTCCGGTGTCGACGCCGGCGTGCTGGGCGCAAGCATGCTGGCAATCCACCATGCCATGTCCCCTCAGCGCATCGATGCCATGGTCTCCCGGCTCTCGTAAACAAGTAGCTACTGCGCTTACCCGGCGCCCCGTCGACGACTTTTGCTTGACAGACACCAAAAGTCCGTCCTAGCCTCATCCGACGGACTCATTTCCAGTCACCCCCCGTTGCTCCACCTCGTACCTGAAAGGGCAGGGCCGATAGCAGGCATAGCTTTTCGAAGCTTGCCCTAACGGTACGCCCGGGCGTCTGGTAGTGGTTTCAGACAACAAAAGGACATCTTGGCCCAAGTGCTAGATACCGAGTTGTGGCGGACAGCTTGTCGGCGACGGCGGCCTTTCTTCATCAGCCCGGTGAATCACCCCAGTGACGCCCCAGCGCGTGTTCTCGCTATTGCCAACGAAGGCGGCGAAAGAATGCGTTTTACTGTCAGAAAGGCAAGAGTATGTGCTTTGGATTTGACGCATCAGGTGCACTAAATCGTTCTCTTGAAAAAAAGGGGGTGGACCGACGCAACTTCATCCGCGGAACGCTCGCCGCGGGCGTGGGGGTCGGCCTGGCCGGCGCCGGGGCAGCTCCCGCCGTCGCACACGGACCCGGACACCACGGCAAACCGGGCCACGGACACCGGCCGAAGCAGACGGTTCCCCCATGGCTCATCAGTATTCAGCTCTACACGCTGCGGTCGATCATTACCGAGGAGAATGTCGACGCGACGTTCCAACAACTTGCACGGTTCGGGTACAAGCGTGTCGAACTGGCCGGGTACTACGGGCGAACAGCCAGGGAAATGCGGAGAACCCTGAAGCGCACCGGAATTCAGGCCACTTCCAGCCACGAAGGAATAAGCGCGACGCCCGCGGATCTGCAGGCAAAGATCTCCAACGCACTGACGCTCGGTCAGACGTACATGGTTGTTCCATACCTTGCGTCGGACAGTGCAGATGACTGGTACCGGTGGGCAGACCAGATGAACGCCGAAGCGGCTGTCGTACGGAGGGCCGGGATTAAATACGGCTATCACAACCACGCGCACGAGTTCACTACGGACCTCGGGGGCGGGCTCACCCCCTGGGACATTTTCACAAGCCGCCTCGACCCGAGGCTGGTCCACCTGGAAGTCGATCTGTACTGGGCGGTCACGGGCGGTGTTGGCGTGGGAGCTTCCGACCCCGTCCAGTTCGCGATTGACACGATAAAAGAGGCACCCCAGAAGGTTCTGCAGTACCACGTGAAGGACCGCGATGCCACCGGCGATTTCGCTGATCTGGGTGCCGGAACCATCGACTTCTCACGCATTTTCGATGCACACCAGCCGCAGGAGTACATTGTGGAAAACGACCAGCCGGACGTCACCCCGCTCCGGACTGCGGCGGTCGGCTACCGCTATCTTCGGAACGTGCGCTTCTAACCACGCGCGCTAACCGCCGAGCGAGGGGGCTGTCCCGGACCAGGGGCAGCCCCCTTGTTCTGTTCCGGGCGCCACCGTCAGCCGATGCGGCAGGCAAAGCCCGGCTTATGGTCGTTACGACGAAGTCGGCGGGAGCATAAGAGTCTCTTATCAATAGGTGGGTTTTCAGTAAGCGTTAGTTTTTCGTGAGTATGCTGGCCGCACTTCCCATGAGCCCGTCGGAACGGCTCCCGCACCTGAAAGTTGCAGCCATGTCTCTTCACGCGTTCCCTCCGCCCTCCCGCACCTCCTTCCCTGCACCGGCACCGGGCAGCAATCCCGTGGATTCCGAGGCATGGCAGGCGCTGAAGCAGGCAGCCACCGATCTGCAGCCGCTGCAGAACAAGAACGGATCCGTGAATTCCGAGCATCACGCCGAGGCAGGAGAGCTGATCGGAACCATCACTGCCGCCGTTACGGCACTGGTTCCGGTTTTCGAGCACGACGCCGGGTATCTCCGCCTGGTGGTGCAGGACTTCGAGCGCTGGGTGGCCGGCGGCTTGGACAACGAACCTGATTTCCTCGATTCCCTGCTGGCCTTCTCCCCTCAGCAGCATCGTGTCAACGGCCTGGCGCACCTCGTCGTCTTCCCCATGTACACGCAGAACGGCTCCACCTCACGCCTGGTGGAAGCAGTGCTGATCGAGGTCATCTGGCCCGAGTTCGTTGCCGAGCTGGAGGCAGGCGAATACTCCAACGGCCTCTTCGTACCGATCCGTTTCCTGGACTTCACCCCCGGCTATGACACCAACTCCGCCGTGCTCTTCCCGGAAACCGTTGCAGTCCGCGCAACGCCCGCCTTCACCTGGGGTGCCATCTTCGCCGACCGCGAGGCAGCCCGCTTCCGGAAGGTCCTGGCAGCCGCCGCGGACACCACGTCCCTTCAGCTGCCGGCCGAAGCCGCGGAACTCCTGCAGGACCAGAAGCTTGCCGAGGAAACCTTCATCATGTGGGACCTCATTCACGACCGCACCCACATGCGCGGCGACCTCCCCTTCGATCCGTTCATGATCAAGCAGCGCATGCCCTACTTCCTCTACTCGCTGGAAGAACTGCGCTGCGACCTCACCGCGTTCCGCGAGGCTGTGAAAATCCAGCGCGACGAGGACGCCCCGGAGGACACCCGGCGGCATGCACGCCTGGTGCAGTACGCAGTGATCTTCGACCGCATCTTCCGCTTCGCCATCACCGGCAGCCGGGTACGCAACTATGACGGGCTCGGCGGCCAGCTGCTCTTCGCCTGGATGCACCAGAACCATGTCCTGCACTGGACCGACGGGAAACTGAGCATCGACTGGGAAGAGACCGCCGACGTCGTCGTCCGCCTTGGTGCGGAAATCGAGGAACTCTACTGGCGCTCCATCGACCGGCCCAAGACGGCGCACTGGCTGGCCGCGTACGACCTGGTGGCAGGGACGCTGACGCCCAACCCTGCATCGGTTTGGGCCCAGGGGCCCAAGGCCCTGCCGTTGGACGGGCCGCCGCGCGGACTCACCGACCAGGTGCTCGACGACGAATTCCCGCTGTCCATGTTCTACGAAGCCCTGTCCAAGAAGATGGCCCCGGTGATCGAATCCACCGCCGGAATCACGGGAAGCACCGCCGAATGAGCACTGAGCCCGGCGCGCCCGCGGGTGCAGCCCCGCTGACGGGGCGGACCGTCCTGGTGGCCGGAGCGGGCAGCGCCTCCGGCACCGCCGTCTGCCGGGCGCTGGAATCGGCCGGCGCCAAAGTGGTGGCTGTCGGCCGCGACGCCGCACGCTTGGCAAACACGTTGGCCGGCGACGCCGATCGGCGCACCTGCGATCTCGGCGACTCCGGGGAGGTGGCGGCCCTGGCGGCCGACCTGCGGGAAACCTACGGCGGCATCGACGGGCTGATCCACCTGGTGGGCGGCTGGCGGGCCGGTACGGATATCGGCTCCCAGAGCGAGCAGGACTGGGACTTCCTGGAAACCAACATCCTGCGTACGCTCCGCAACGTCAGCCGCAGCTTCTATGACCAGCTCGCGGCCTCCCCGGTCGGACGCCTGGCGATCGTCTCCTCCACGGCGGTGGACTCCCCCACCGCTGCCGGCGCCGGCTACGCAGCCGCCAAGGCCGCTGCGGAAGCCTGGGTCCGGGCCGTCGCCGCGGGGTTCCAGGGCAGCCAGTCGGGACGGAAGGAAAACCCCGCACCGCAGCACTCGGCCGCCGTCGTCTTCGTGGTCAAGGCCCTGGTGGACTCCGCGCAGCGCGCCGCCGCCCCGGACCGCAGGTTCCCCGGCTACACCGACGTGGAGGACCTGGCCGACGCCGTCGTCCGGCTCTTCCAGCAGGATGCCGCAGAGGTCAACGGGCAGCGGATTCGCCTCGTACCGTCGAAGTGACCTGAACTACATCAAGGTAAGAGATACTAGGACCGTGACTGACATACTCCCCCTGCACGACACCGCAATTAAGGCTTTTGCTTCCGACAACTACTCCGGTGTCCATCCGGAAATCCTCGCGGCGCTCACCGCCGCGAATCAGGGCCACCAGGTGGCCTACGGCGAAGATGTGTACACCGCGAAGCTGCGCGAGGTCCTGACCGACCAGTTCGGAAACCATATCCGTGCGTTCCCGGTCTTCAACGGCACCGGCGCCAACGTCACCGCCCTGCAGGCCCTGCTGCCCCGCTGGGGTGCGGTCATCTGCCCGACGACGGCGCACATCAACGTGGACGAGAACGGCGCCCCGGAGCGCATCGGCGGCATGAAGCTGTTGGGCATCCCGACCGACGACGGCAAGCTCACTCCCGAGCTGATCGACCGCGAGGCGTGGGGCTGGGGCGACGAGCACCGCGCCCAGCCGCTGGCCGTGTCCATCACCCAGTCCACCGAACTCGGCACGCTGTACACGGTGGAGGAAATCGCCGCGATCGCGGACCACATCCACGCCCGCGGGATGAAGCTGCACATGGACGGCGCCCGGCTGGGCAACGCCGCCGCCGCCCTCGGAGTGTCCTTCAAGGAGATGACCGCCGATGCCGGCGTGGACATCCTTTCCCTGGGCGGCACCAAGAACGGGATGATGTACGGCGAATGCATCATCACCTTTGACCCCGAGGCCTCCCCCGGCCTGGACTACCTGCGCAAGATGAACATGCAGCTGGCCTCCAAGATGCGCTTCATCTCTGCCCAGTTCGTCACCCTGTACGGCACTGATCTGTGGCACCGCTCTGCCTCGCACGCCAATGCCATGGCCAGCCGGCTGCGCGCCGCCGTCGAGCAGATCGACGGCGTGGAGATCACCCAGCCCAGCCAGGTCAACGCTGTCTTCGCCAAGCTGCCCGCCGGCGTTGCCGACCGGCTGCGCGGCGACTTCCGTTTCTATGACTGGGACCAGTCAACCGGCGAGGTCCGCTGGATGTGCACCTTCGATACGTCCGAGGATGATGTCGATGCCTTTGCTGCGGCAATCGCCCGTGAAGTTGCTGCCGATCCGGCACCGCTGGCCTCACGCTAAAGCCGATGTTGCCTGCCGTCCGCCCGCTTCAGCGGAACGGACGGCAGGTAACGAAACGGCCACAGCGGCGAGCCTGCCCGCTCCCGGGCCTTCCCCTGCCCGTAGTCTGCGGAGGTGAGTGCAATAGGTGACCTGTCCCAGGTGCCCCCGGATTTCCTGACTGCCCTCGGCGCCCTGCGCCGGGCGGCCTGCCGGGCCGAGTTGAAGCTGGAAGAGATCCCGGCGCCCACCCGGCTGGCTCCCTACGCAGTCTCCCTCGGTGCGGAGGTGCTGACTCCCGGACCCGTCGGGCCCGGCAGCCTGCACGACCCGGGCGTCCCGCTGGTCCCCGACCAGCTGGAGCTGGCCACCGGCCGCTTCATCCTTCTCCACGATCCCGCCGGTTCGCCCGTGTGGAACGGGACGTTCCGCATTGTCACGTATATCCGCGCTGAGCTGGAACCGGACATGGGCAACGACCAGCTTCTCGGATCGGTGGCCTGGACCTGGCTGGTGGAGGCACTGGAGCAGCACGGTGCCCGCTATTCCATGGCCGGCGGAACCGCCACCCGGGTGCTCTCGGAAAGTTACGGAACGCTTGAGCGCCGGGATGATTCAATCGACATCGAGCTCCGGGCTTCCTGGACCCCCGCCGACGCCGATGTTCAGTCCCATTTGGAAGCATGGTCGGACATGGTGTGTACCTTCGCCGGACTGCCGCCGCTGCCGTATGGTGTCACTCCCCTTCCCGGCCGGCGCAGGAGCTAGCCGCGGACGGACGGGTCGTTCGGCCCGCCGCTGCACGCTGTCCGGCGCTGTCCGCGGCCGCTGTCTTCCTCGGTAGAATGGAATCCTTATGACCGCGCACATACCCGGCAAGACCGAAAACCAGTCCAGCACCACACCTGCCGAAGCCGGGGAACTGCCCGATCCGCAGCCGATACCGGTCCTGGAGACACCCCGGGACGGTGTGCCGCTGGTCATTGACTCCCCCCGCGGCTTGGAACGTGCCGCCGCCGCGCTGGCCGCCGGCACCGGGCCCGCTGCCGTCGACGCTGAACGCGCCTCCGGGTTCCGCTACGGCCAGCGTGCCATGCTGGTCCAGATCCGGCGCGAAGGTGCGGGCACGTGGCTGATTGACCCCGAGGCCTTCGATGACCTGCGGATCATCAACGAGGCCCTGAGCGGCGTTGAATGGATCCTGCACGCCGCCACCCAGGACCTGCCCTGCCTGTCGGCGCTGGGTATGTGGCCCGACAAGCTCTTCGACACTGAACTTGCCGCCCGCCTCGCCGGCTTCCCGCGCGTGGGCCTGGCCGCCGTCATCGAAAGCCTGCTCGGCTTCTCGCTGGCCAAGGAACATTCGGCTGCCGACTGGTCCACCCGCCCGCTGCCCGAACCATGGCTGCGCTACGCCGCGCTCGACGTCGAAGTCCTTACCGAGCTGCGCGTGGAACTGATCCGGGTGCTTGAGGAAGCCGGGAAGCTGGAACTGGCGGAGGAGGAATTCGAAGCCATCCGTACCGCGCCGCCGGCACCTCCGCGGGTGGACCCGTGGCGCCGTACCTCCGGGATGCACCAGCTTCGGGACCGCCGCCAGTTGGCCGCCGTCCGCGAGCTCTGGACCGAACGCGAGCACCTGGCCGAGCTGCGGGACACTGCACCCGGTCGCCTGATTCCGGATTCGGCCATTGTCGCCGCCGCCCGGGCCATGCCCACCACGGTTCCGCAGCTGCTCAAGACCCCAGGCTTCCACGGCCGGGCCGCGCAGAAGGAGGCGCCGCGCTGGCTGCGCTGCATTTCCGCGGCGCGCTCCACTGCGGATCTTCCCCCGCTCCACATTCCGACCCATGCCCCGCCGCCTCCGCGCGTCTGGGCCAAGAATGATCCGGCTGCCGCCGCCCGCCTGCAGACCGCCAAGCCGCGGCTGACCGCCCTGGCGGAGAAGCTGAACCTGCCGCTGGAGAACCTGCTCACGCCGGATCATCTGCGGCGGGTTGCCTGGCGTCCGCCGACGGAAATCAACCTGGAAACCGTCGGCGCCGCGCTGCGCGAGCTGGGTGCCCGGGAGTGGCAGATCCGGGAAACCGCCGCGGTCCTGACCGTGGCCTTCCTCGATCCTGATCCGCTGGAGGAAAAGCCGGCAGAAGACAAAGCCGGCGGGGAGCAACCTTCCAGGGGCCGGCGCCGCTAACCGCGCAGAGCCGCAGCCACTCATTGACAGCGGGCCGGCTGCCTGCTGGGATCGGCCCGTGCCCAGTCGAAATGCTCTCCTTACCTTCGCAGTCCACGGGCTGATTTTTGCCGTGTTGTTCGGAGCTTTCGTGGAACCAGGCCTCCCGTTCCTGACGGAAAGGTACTGGTTCATTCCGTTGCAGTTCCTGGTCTTCGTGCTGGCGCTCCGTGCCGGCACCCGGCGGTCGAAGGCACGTTTCCGGGAACGCTGCGAGTTCGCCTGCCTGCTTCGGGAAGTACCGGGCGGAGGCGCCGGGCTCTCCGGCCGCTGGAAAAGCGCCACGGTCATCCCCTATCACCATCGATTGAGCATCACAGGTCATGCGGCGGACCGGCCACCGGCCTCCCACCTGACGTGGGATGAACCCATCGAGGAGGGCCTGGTGCAGTTGGAGAATCCGGTCGAGGTGTCCCGGCGTGATCCTTCCCTGCCGGAGGTGCTCCGGTTCGGATTCGCATACCCGGTTGCGCGGTACTCCGCCGACGGAGCGGTAGTGGAAATAGCTGCACCGTCGAGGTACCTGGATGCTGCCCGTGCCGTCGTGCACGGGACGGTACCGGCGGCTAGGCCTTAGCTGCCGGCTGCCCCAGGTCGAGTCCAAGCACCAGCGCATCCGCGGTCTCCCCGCGCGGATCGATTCCGAATCCCAGCCGCCGATACGCCCGCAGGGCTACCGTGTTCCCTTTGGTGACCCGCAGCCCTGCGGTCCCGGCACCCCCGGCGCGCGCCCGTTCCAGGACCAGCCGCATCAGCTGCTGCGAAAGGCCCCGCCCGCGGAGCAGCGGATCAACGATGACCCGGGCAATATGCGCGTGTCCGCCCCGCAGGCAAAGTTCCGCGTGTCCCAGCACCTGCCCGGAACCAGGCGCGGCATCCATCACCCATGCGGTAAGTCCGGGCACGGCCGCCAGTTCCTCGAACTGGCCCCTCGTCGGCGGCCATGCCATCCGCGGGCCGGTAA
Organism: Arthrobacter zhaoxinii; assembly: GCF_025244925.1. Lineage (NCBI taxonomy): Bacteria > Bacillati > Actinomycetota > Actinomycetes > Micrococcales > Micrococcaceae > Arthrobacter > Arthrobacter zhaoxinii. Next base: position 1,470,191 of record NZ_CP104275.1, on the reverse strand, counting down.
ACATCAAAAGCGCGGCTTCGTCGGGGATCCAGCTGATCACGGTGTCGACGTCGGAGCCGCAACGTCTGCGGAGGGATGGCAGTTCGGACATGCATGCATTATCGTCCGCTACGGCACCTCGAAGTGCCGTCCTTCCGGAAAGAGGGTTCGCTATGCACGAAACACCGTCCACGGTGTACCGCACGCACATTGCCGCTTCCCCGGCCCGTCTCTGGGCGGAGCTGACGGCCGTTGATGTCCCCCGGCCCTGGATGTGGGACTCCGTCCTGTCCGGCTCAGTGACCGAAGGCAGTTCCTATGCCTTCCGCATCACCGGTGAGGACCAGATCACCGGAACGGTACTGGCGGTTGAAGCGCCGGTACGCCTGACCCTCACCTTCAACCCGCAGTGGGATGGAACGGTGGCCCGCGAAGCTCCCGGGGTCCTGGAATACTTCTTGGAGCAGGCCGGAGACGGGTGCGACCTCACCGTCAGTATCAGCGGGCTGCACGGGGCCTCCGCCATTTCGGTGGACCACGACACGCCGGGTATCTACGCGGGCCTGAAGACCCTCCTGGAAGCATTTCCGGTGGCCTGATGCGCGGAGGCCGAGAGGGGGTTGGGGCGGCTGCCCCGTGAATGCAACAATGGCGCATGCCTCTTCTGACCCCCACCCCGGACACGCTCCAGGCGGGGAGGTTCACCCTTCGCATCCTGACGGCAGCGGACTGGCGCCTGGAGCAGGCTCTGTCGAGGGACGACGACGTCATCCGCTGGACGCTGTTCCCGCCGGACCTCAGCGACGACCGCGCCCGCTACCGTATGAACCGTGCGGCGGAAGCTCGCGGCGAGAGCCTCCTGGCCCGGTACTCGCTGCGCGAGGGCGAAGAGGTATTGGGGACAGCAGGAATCTCCTCCACCAGGGACGGCACGCCGGAACTCATGTACGCGCTGTTGCCCTTCGGGCGCGGCCGCGGGGCCGCCACTGCCGCGACGCGCGTACTCAGCGACTGGGCCTTAGACAGCGGTTTTCCCGAGGTCGCACTGCGCACCATTTACGGAAACAGCCTGAGCGAGGCGGTTGCCCGGCGCGCCGGTTTCCATCCCCTGCGGACTGAACGCCAGCGCCAGCGCGGTGTGCTGGTAAAGATGCTTTACTGGACCCGGTCCGCCGCGCCCGGCCTGCCGGTCTAGTCTCCGGTGGAGCCGTCCAGCAGCTCACGCAGAATATCCAGGTGGCCGCAGTGCCGGCCGGTTTCCTCAATCATGTGCACCAGCACCCAGCGCACGCTCTGTCCACCGTTGCCGCCCCGGCAGCGGTCCTCCAGGTCGTACCGCGCCAGCACGTCGCGGGACCGGCGGCAGGCAGCGTCATAGTCGGCCAGCAGCCCGGCCAGGCTGTCTGATTCGGAGACGCGGAACTCGCCGTCCGGGTCCTCTTCTGACCATCGAGTCCGCACTCCCGGCTGCCCGTCCATCCGGCCCTGAAACCAGAACCGCTCGACGTCGGTCAAGTGCTGAACGAGTCCGGAGACCGTGGTCAGGGAGGGCAGCAGCTGCTTGGCGCCGTCGGCGTCGCTGAGTCCTGCCGCCTTCAGATGCACCGTGGCCCGGAAGTAGTCCAGGAAACCGGTCAGGGTCTCCCGTTCTCCGGCCGCCTCGGGCGGCTCTACTCGAGTGTCTGTTTGCATGCGGCTAATCTAACCGCCAGCGAACGGGAATCCGCGGCACGGCACGCATCCGGCATCGGGGCCCTGACGCAGCAGCCCGTTTAGGCTGGGCCGATGATCGAATATTCCTACGCCGCTGCCGGCGAGCTTTCCGTCTCCGATGTCGTGGACCTCTACTCGGCTGTGGGCTGGACCGCCTACACCGATGACCCGCAGAGGCTGCTGCAGGCGCTGTCGGGTTCTTCGACGGTCGCGGTGGCGCGCGAAGACGGACGGCTGATTGGACTGGCACGGGTTATTTCCGACGGCCACACCATCTGCTACCTGCAGGACATCCTGGTTCATCCCGGGTTCCAGCGGTCCGGCATCGGCGGGGCGCTGGTATCCGCGGCACTGCGGCCCTATCCCGCCGTGCGCCAGAAGGTGCTGCTCACGGATGATGAATCCGGGCAGAAGGCTTTCTACGAGGCGCTCGGGTTCACCCAGTCGACGGCGTTTCCCGCCGGGCCGATGAACGCCTTCGTCCGGTTCGACTAGGCCGCCGGAGAGGCGGCGGCGACTTGCCCGCGGGGCCAGCCCGCGGGGGCGTCAAAACGCCGTGTTTGCTTTCACCATGGAAGGCGCTATCGTAGATGCTGGTTCAGACGCGGGCCTTGGTTTCCTCTCTAAGGACACATATGCCCCCGCGCCCCATTATCTCCGTGGATATCTTCCCGGATTTCTCTGCCATGACGGACAGTACCCTTGAGTCCCTGTGTGATCAGGTGTTCACCCAGCTTGAAGACGGCCCCATCGTTGAAGGGCTCTTCGCGTTCTATCTTTCCATCCAGACGGAAATTGAAGACCGGCAGTCCGCTGCGGCTGATACGATGACCGCTTCGGATGTGCAGGAGCAGAGCGCGGCCCCGATCCCCGCCTGAGCACAAACGCTGCCGGAGCACCACCGGGACAAACGGCAGTCCCAGGCAAAAACGGCCCCTGACACAAAGCGTCCCGGCACCCGTCGCGTACTACGCGTCGAGTGCCGGGACGGCTTAGTTAAAGGTGCGGGTCTAGCGGCGGACCTGGTTACCCTTACCGCGGCCGGCAATACCTTCGGCAACGCCGATCAGCAGGACCGCGGCGATAACGGCGACAATGAATCCAATGACATTGAGCTCTCCGATGTCACCGGTGCCCAGCAGGCTGGCAATCACTCCGCCGATCACGGAGCCGACCAAGCCCAGCAGCAGGGTCGCAACCATGCCCAGGTTCTGGCGGCCCGGCTTGATCAGCCGCGCAAGGGCTCCGATAATAAGCCCTGCAATGATGAATCCGATGATTCCCATGGTTCTGGTCCCTTCGTAGCGGTGCACGCTGCGGGTACTCCCGCAATTCGTTCTGCCATCAATCCTAGACAAGACGCGCCGGATTTCCTAAGCGTACTGTCTATTTCGGCCCGGGACCGCCGGGATCACCGGCCGGTCCGGTCCGGTCATCCCGGCATAGCGCACTGCCGCCGGCCCTTGGGCTGCTATTCGAAGACAGGCACGCCGCTGCGTACCAGACGCCAGTTGTTCTCGGCGAAGTCCGCCGGATCCACCGCTCCCTGGGCCACTACGTAGTCAATGAGCAGCTGGCGGATTTCCGTCTGCTGGTTGACCAGCACCGGCGCACTCGAGATGTGCGGGAAGTTGCCGCCGCCGGACTGCCGGTAGTTGTTGGTTGCCACGGCAAACCGCTGGGCCGGATCCACCGGAGCACCGTTGAAGCTCAGGTTGACGATGCGCTCCCCCACCGGGCGGCTGATGTCGATGTCATAGTCGACGCCGGACATCATGTCGTAGTTGTAGTCGGGGGTGCCGTTGGCGTTGGTCAGCGTGGCCGGATCCACCGGGGCGCCGGGGGCGGTCTGCGCGAAGTACTTCGCCGAGTACTCCAGGTACTCCTTCACCTGTGCACCCGTCATTTCCACGCCGAAGAGGGTGTTCGGGAAAACGTACAGTCCGGCCAGATCGCGGATGGTCACCGGACCGGCGGGGATTTCCGCAGTGCGGCTGAAGGGCGCCACCAGCGAGAGCACCGGAAGGTCGGCGTTAGGGCCGCCGTCGAGCGCCCGGTCCACGGCAGAGGCCTGGACGTGATTCACGAAGTCCATGACGGCGGTGTCACGGTACCGGGACTCCTCTGCGGGCATTGACTCGGTGGCGGTGCCGACCGGGGTATTGACGTAATCGATGACCCGCTGGTGCTGTTCGGCAACCAATTTGGAGACCACAGGGTCCGCCTCGACGGTGTTCGCATTCAACAGCGACGCCGACGCCGACGTCACGTCCCACTGGCCGCGGGTCTTGGTCAGTTCAAAATCCATGACGGACAGGCGCATGCCCCAGTTCAACGGCTCGGTCAGCAGGACCTGCTCGCCGGTGGTTTTGTTGGTCACGAAGCGTTCCGGGATTTCCTGGTGGGCATGCCCCACCAGGACTGCGTCGATGCCGGGCACGGTTTCCGCCAGCTGGGTGGAGGCGTTCTCCAGGGGCAGCTCGTCCCCGTAGGACGAGGTTCCCGAGGTGCCGGAGTGCGAGCTGACCACCACGACGTCGGCGCCGCGGGCCTTCATTTCCGGCACATACTTCTGTGCCTGCTCCACGATGCCGGGGAATTCGAGCTTCCCGTCAACATTGTTCTTGTCCCAGATGGCTACGCCGGGATTGGTGAGGCCCAGGATTCCCACCTTTACGGGTTTGTTGCCCTTGGTCGCGACGGTCTTGATGATGTACGGGGTAAAGGCCGGCTTGTCCGTTGCGGAGTCCACGGCGTTGGCCCCGAGCAGCGGGAAGTTCAGCTGGGACTCGAATTTCCGCAGCATTTCGAGGCCGTAGTTGAATTCGTGGTTACCCAGCGCAGCGGCGTCGTAGTCCATGGAATTCATGGCCGCGGCCATGGGATGGATTTCCCCTGTTTCGGTGATCGGCTCCGTGTTGGCGAAGTAATCGGTCAGGGACGTGCCCTGAATGGTGTCGCCGGCGTCGATCAGCATGGTGGATTCCGGTCCCCGGTCGGCCCGTACCGAATCCACCAGGGTGGAGATCTTCGCCAATCCCACATCGTTGTGCGCGGCGTCGTCATATTCGGCGTCGTTGAAATAGTCCCAGTTCTCGACATAGCCGTGCATGTCCGAGGTTCCCATAACCGTGACGCTGGTTTTCTGGTCCTTGCCGGCATGCTCCGGCGGCGCGGCCGCTGCGGGTGTCATCGACACGAGTGTAACTGCCACGGCTGCGGTGACTGCGGTGGCAGCACCCCGGCGTCGGGCGGATGAATGCATCAATTGCAACAACTCCTCATAGTGCGGAAAATGTGACCTTAGGCACCCTTACAGGGTAAGGGACCGTTTCGGAAGGCCCCGGCGTTCTTTCGCTTCCGCTCTTCGTAATAAAGAAAAAAGGACCGACATGTCGCGTGTCACAGCCGACCGGAAAATGTAGCGTAATCCCACCTCACTCACACGCTGCACTAAGGGGAAGCTTTGAAAATTGACATCAGACACCGGAGACTCCGGTGCGCATTGGTGCTGGCCATCGGCAGCGCCGTTGTCCTCTCCCCGGTGGCGGCCGTTGCCGCCCCCGCCAAGCCTGCGCCGACACCCAGCGGGTTCTCCGGGGCACCGGGGTCGGACAGGAACGCCGCCAAATCCGACGACCGTTCCGATCCGGCAGCCGACGAACGCCGCCAGCTGAACCAGCAGGCCATTGAGAAAGTTGTCCGCGGTGAAGCGCCCGTGCAGGCCCGCGGCGGTTCCAAGTCCGTACAGGTGGCACCGGGCCAGTGGGCCGAGTACGGGTTGGAGGACAGCGACCAGATCCTGTCCTTCCTCATCGGCTTCGGCGACCAGGTGGATCCGCGGTTCCCGGCTGCGCCTGCAGGGCCGCAGCACAACGAGATCCCCCAGCCCAACCGCGCCACGGACAACTCAACGTACTGGGAGCCCGAGTTTGACCGGCAGCACTACCTGGATATGTTCTTCGATCCGCAGGAAGAGTCGCTGAAGACCCTGTATGAGGAAATGTCCAGCGGCCGCTATACGGTCGACGGCGACGTCAGCGACTGGGTCACGGTCCCCTACAACTCCGCCAGCTACGGAGAGACCGAGAGCCAGGAGGACATGACCCGCTTCGTACAGGACGCCGCCGACGCCTGGTACGAGGCGCAGATCGCGGCGGGCAAGAGCCCTGCCGACATTGACGCCTATCTGGCCGGCTTCGACCAGTGGGACCGCTACGACTACAACAACAACGGCAACTTCGATGAACCCGACGGCTACATCGACCATTTCCAGGCCATCCATGCAGGCGAGGGCGAGGAGGCCGGCGCTCCGACGTCGACCATCTGGGCCCACCGCTGGGCAGTAGGCCAGGCCGGCGCCGGCACGCAGGGACCCGCTACCAACCCGTTCGGCGGCATCCGGATCGGCGATTCGAAGGTCTGGATCCGCGACTACACCACGGAACCGGAAAACGGCGGCCTCGGCGTCTTCGCACACGAGTACGCCCATGACCTCGGACTTCCGGATCTCTACGACACCAGCGGCGGCGAAAACAGCACCGGATTCTGGACACTCATGAGTTCCGGTTCCTGGCTGGGCCACGGCAACGGAACAATCGGCACCACACCGAACCACATGGGGGCTTGGGAAAAGCTGCAGCTCGGCTGGCTGGACTACGACACGGCGACAGCCGGTTCAAAGTCCACCCACAAGCTCGGCCCGTCCTTCCACGCAACCAAGAAACAGCAGGCTCTGGTGGTCACTCTGCCCCGGGATGCTGCAGGAAACGGCCGTTACTACATCGCGGAAAACCGGCAGTACGTGGGCTATGACGACACGCTGCGGACCGGCCCGTACAACTTCGGCTGGGGGGTCAGCGCCCCGGACCGGGTGGAGCATTACCCGTACCAGGACGGCCTGCTGATCACGTACTGGAATGCAGGACAGCGGAACAACAACACCCGCCAGCACCCGGGTTCCGGCCTCGTCCTGCCGGTTGACTCGCATCCGCAGACCCTGCGGTGGTCCGACGGCGCCATCGCCCGTAACCGCATCCAGAGTTTCGATGCAACCTTCGGCAAGGAGGCCACGGATCCGATCCTGCTGCACCGGGAAACCGCCACCGGAATGACCACGCTGAGCGCACCGTCCCGCCCCGGCGTGCCGGTGTTCGATGACACCAATCCGAACGCCTACTACGATCCCGCGAATCCGCAGGCGAGCGTGGTGGTGGCCGGAACGGGGACGAAGATTACCGTGGTGAACAGTAATCCGAAGGGCATGATGACGGTGCGGGTGAACTAGCGCTTTTTGCTGGCTCCGGCTCCGGCTCCGGCTCCGGCTCCCTGGGTCGCCTGCGGGGCCTGGCTCCGGCGGCAACGAAATTCCAAGCTCGCAGAGCTCGCTTGGAATATTAAAGCCGCCTCCGCCAGGCCCCTACGGCTACCGCGGTATAGGTCCGGTACCACCGCACAAAAGAAACGGCAGGGCCTCGGTACGCTTCGAGGCCCTGCCGCCTTCGTTAATGCTTCCTCCTTTGACCCTTTGACCCTTCTATAGTTGTCAAGCTTGCCAGCGAGCTGGTTTTGAGGCGTTGAGGGTTCTGAAGATCCGTCGTGCGAGATACGTTTCACGCATCGACAGGACTGCTCGCCAGGTGTCGGTGTTCATCTGGCTGGCCGTCATGACGTGACAGCGATGTGACCGCCGGTCAGTCACGCACGCCAACGGCGGCGTCGTGCAGGACGAAGGTTGCAAACCCCAGCTCGCGTCGTGCGCCGCTCAGCCAGGCGTCGCGATTCTCACGTGCAGCGGCGAATGCCTGGTCACGGTCCTCGGTAGTCCAGGCCTCCCGCACGGCCCAGTCGACGAGCGACCCGGTCCAGCTGAACTGGTAGTCGTCCCACTCGGCCAGCGTGCTGACGTGCCCGTACGACGGCTCGAACCCGTGCTCATGGATGGCCCGCACGAGGCCGGCGAGGTCGGGATAGGCGTCGGCAGAAACCTCAAGCGCTGCCAGCGCAGAAGCCGACGGGACACCCTCCCAGATGCTGTCGCCGATCAGCGCTTGGCCACCGGGGCGCAGGTGCCGCCGGACAGCACCCAGCATGTCCTCCAGCCGCCCGAAGGCGTGGCTCGCACCGACGCACAGCACCACGTCGAAGACCCCGTCGTTCCAGGTGGCGGCATCCGTCTCGATCCAGCGCACCCGGTCGCTCAGTTTCCGCTCGTCGGCACGCCGGGCGGCAGAGGTTGGGACCATTTGGTCGATCCCTACGCCAGTGATTCCGGGGTTGGTGAGTAGCAGCTCCTGCAGCCACTCGCCCTCGCCGCATCCGAGGTCAACGGCGCGGGCGCCGTCGCTTGGGCTCAGCCAGCCGACCAGTTCGCGTAACTGCTCGGGCGCCACCGGCGCCGCGATTGGATGGCGCTGGTGGGCAATGTCGGAGATCTCGGAGCGCTCCATCTCAGCGACGCTACAGGATTCAGCCGAGGCTGAGACACGCCGGAGTGAGGCGCGCGGTTCATGCCTGGTTCTGGACTACCTTGCGCGGATCTGCTCGGACCTACTCTGCCAGCTGGTCCCAGACCGGCCATGGAAATTCTCACCGGCCGTTAAGTCGTTGGCGGGGTTGAGTCTTCCCATTGTTCTTCGCCGTCGGCGTCGAGACGGCCGGTTGGGGTAAGGCCGAGATTGCGGGCCACAGCGGCCGAGGGAAGGTTTTCCGGATGGATGGATGCCGTGATGCGGACCGGTGGGTGCCGGCGGCGCAGCCAGGCGACCATGGCGCGGGCGGCCTCGGTGGCAGCACCCCGGCCCTGGAAAGCCTCGCCCACCACCCATGCCACGTCCGACGTCGGGCCCTCGAGCTCCACGGTCGCCTGGACGAAGCCGATGCTCCGGCCCTGTTCGCGGATAATCCAATTCAGCCAGACCTCTCTTCTATCCGCTGATGTTCCGACGGTTTGGGCCGCGTACCGGGCGGCCAGGATCTCCGCCGTCGGTGCCTGTCCGCCGATATACCGATAGATAGCGGTGCCGGCCAGGACCTGCGCCATTTCCGCCGCATGGTGTACACCCAAGGGTTCAAGCGTTAGGCGATCCGTGGTGATCAGCTCGGCACGAAGGGTACCCGTCATCGCCGGAACCTAGAGAATCCGTTGGAAGAGCAGATGGTCCTGCCACTCCCCCGCAATTCGCAGATAGTCCGGCGCCATACCGATCCGCTCGAATCCGGAGCGGGCCAGGACTTTCTGCGACGCAGGGTTGTCCAGCAGGGTCGCAGCTTGGATCCGATGCAGTCCGAGCTGGCTGCGGGCCAGCTCGACGACGGCTGCTACCGCGGCGGTGCCGATCCCTTGTCCGGCGTAGTCGCTGCCCACCCAGTAGCCCAGATTGGCCGACTGAAAGGGGCCCTGCACTATTCCGGTCAGGGTGATGGTGCCGGCGATCCGTTCGTCCTGGACCAGGACCCAGGGGACCTCGGTACCCGCTGCGTGCTGCACCAGTTTTGCCCGGAGGACTGCGCGCTGGCCTGCCGGGGTATAGAACGTGTCCTCCCGGAGCGGCTCCCAGGGCGCCAGGTAGCTCCGGTTCCGCTGGTAGGCGGCGGCGAGCGCTTCGGCGTCGGACAGGTCTGCCACCCGAAGCCGGATACCGTGCAGCAACTGTGTGTCGGGGAAAGGTTCGCTAAGCACACCCGAAGCCTACCTGTCGTGTCCCGGGTCACTGGGTAAGCCACATCCAGCCGCGCCGCCTGTCCACCCCCGGCAACGGCCGGATGACGGACAGTCCGCCTATCCACGGACCATTGCGGCGACCACGCGGCCAACTCGCAGGTTGGTGTGGCAAGGTGACCCAATGAACAGGACCGAACGGATTCCAGCCTGGCTGCGCCGCACCGGCATCGAGGTGGCCGGCTGGTCCTTGGTTGTCCTGGGCGTCGCCGCACTGGTACTCCCCGGACCGGGACTGCTCATGGTGGTTGCCGGGTTGGCGGTGCTGTCGCTCCGCTACGCCTGGGCCCACCGCTGGCTGCACCCCGTGAAAGCCCGCGCCTTCCGTGCTGCGGCGCTGGGTGTGCAGACCACCCCGCGGATTGTGGGCTCGGTCGTAGGCGGGCTGGCAGTGATAGCCGCCGGCGTGCTCTGGGGTCTCTGGCGGCGGGTGCCGCACTGGTGGCCCCTGCAGGATTCCTGGTGGCTGCCGGGCGGCTGGATCACAGGTACAACCCTGATCGCGTCGGGCTGCATAGGCCTTGCCCTGATTGCCTACAGCTACGTGCGCTTCCGGCATTCCAGCCGACGCTGAGACGCTTCGGGAGCGCCGGCGCACGTCCGACCCGATCCGCCAGTCCGCGTGGGAACGGTTCCGTTCCGGAGCCTAGCCCCGCGTTGCGTTTCCCCGGATCCCTCCGGGACCGGCTAGGGTGCTTTCACTGTACAAAGCACCGCTGCTGCCTACCCGCACAGCCTGCAATCAAAGGAGATTGGCATGCCGAAACCCGCACCCGCCCGCGCCCACACGGCACAGGACACCACAGTGGACCTCCTGGTCATCGGCTCGGGAACCGGCATGGCAGCCGCCCTTGCCGCCTCCGAGCTGGGTTCTCAGGCCCTGATCATTGAGAAGACCCCCTACGTCGGCGGCTCCACGGCCCGGTCCGGCGGAGCCTTCTGGATCCCCAACAACCCGGTGCTTCGAAAAGCGGGAGCAACGGACACCCCCGCCCGGGCCGCCGCCTACGTTGACGCCGTCGTCGGCGGGACGTCGCCGCGGGCACGCTGGGAAACCTTCCTCGCCCACGGCAGCGCCGCCGTGGAGATGCTGCAGCGGATGACGCCGATGCGCTTCATGTGGGACAAGGAGTACTCGGACTACCAGCCGGAGCAGCCGGGCGGCTCGGCCATGGGCCGCAGCTGCGAATGTGTTCCCTTTGACGCCAACCAGCTCGGTTCCGAACGCAGCCGCCTGCGCGGCGGAACCATGGAAGCACCGCTGCCGATGCCGGTCACCGGCAAGGACTACCGCTGGCTGAACCTGATCGCCAAGGTGCCAGGGAAGGGGCTGCCGACGGCGGCAACGCGGGCCATCCAGGGCATCGGCGGGCTGGCGCTGCGCCGGGACTACGTCGCCGGCGGGCAGGCCCTGGCCGCCGGACTTTACGCGGGTGTGCTGCGGGCCGGCATCCCGGTCTGGACCGAGACGTCCCTGGTCCGCCTCGTCAGCGAAGACGGGCGGGTCACCGGCGCCGTGCTGGAGCAGGACGGCCGGGAGGTCACCGTGACCGCACGGCAGGGCGTGGTCCTGGCCGCAGGCGGGTTCGATCATGACATGGCCATGCGGCACAAGCACCAGTCAGCGGCGCTGGAGAACTGGAGCTTCGGGGCCGAGGGCAATACCGGTGACGCGATCAAGGCAGCCACGGAAATCGGAGCGGGCACCGCACTGATGGACCAGTCCTGGTGGTTCCCCGCCGTCGCACCGCTGCCCGACGGCGCACCGTCGGTGATGCTGGCAGAACGGTCGCTGCCGGGCTCCTTTATTGTCGACGACGCCGGGCGCCGGTTCACGAACGAAGCGCAGGATTACATGTCCTTCGGGCAGCGCGTGCTCGAGCGGGAACGGCAGGGCGATCCGGTGGGCACCATGTGGATGGTCTTCGACCAGGAATACCGCAACAGCTACCTACTCGCCGGCGGCCTGTTTCCGCGCATGCCCCTGCCCGCAGCCTGGTACGAGGCGGGCATCGCGGCCAAGGCGGGCTGCCTGTCCGAACTGGCCCGCGGCATCGGCCTCCCCGAAGAGGCCTTTACTGCCACCGCAGAGCGGTTCAATGAACTGGCCGCCGCCGGCGTGGATGAGGACTTCCACCGCGGCTCCAGCGCCTATGACCGCTACTACGGCGATCCCACGGTCCGGCCCAACCCGAACCTGCGCCCCCTGTCCGGCAAGACCTACTACGCGGTCAAGGTGGTCCTCGCGGATCTGGGCACCTGCGGCGGCGTGACCGCGGACGAACGCGGCCGCGTGCGGCACGAGGACGGCAGCCCGGTGGAGGGGCTGTACGCCATCGGCAACACGGCCGCGAACGTCTTCGGCAAGAGCTACCCCGGTGCCGGAGCCACTATCGGCCAGGGCCTGGTCTACGGCTACGTGGTGGCCCGCGACGCCGCGGGCCGGCTTACGGAAGCAGCTTGAGCGCCGCCGACAGGTAGGGTGCCGTCCGGCTGGCGTCGCACGCGGCGACGTCGCCGGCGGTGCCGGCGCAGATGATCCGGCCGCCTTCCTCGCCGCCGGACGGGCCCATGTCGATGACCCAGTCCGCGGACGCCACCACGTTCATGGAGTGTTCCACCACCACCACGGTGTTGCCGGCGTCCACCAGCCGGTTCAGCTGGCGCAGCAGCAGCTGCACATCCTGCGGGTGCAGGCCGGTGGTCGGCTCGTCGAGCAGGAACAGCGTGTGGCCGCGCCGGGCACGCTGCAGTTCGGTGGCGAGCTTGATCCGCTGGGCCTCGCCGCCGGAGAGTTCGGTGGCGGGCTGGCCCAGGCGCAGATAGCCCAGTCCGACGTCGAGCAGGGTCTGCAGGCTCCGCGATGCCGCGGGCACGTCGGCCAGGAACTCGGCGGCCGTTTCCACACGCATCCCCAGCACGTCGGCGATGCTCTTGCCGCGGTAGGTGACTTCCAGGGTTTCCTCGTTGTAGCGGGCGCCGTGGCAGACCGGGCAGGGTCCGTAGGTGCCGGGCAGGAACAAAAGTTCGACGGCGAGGAAGCCTTCACCCTGGCAGGTCTCGCAGCGTCCGCCGGTCACGTTGAAGGAGAACCGGCCGGCGTTGTAGCCCCGGGCGCGGGCTTCCTCGGTGCCGGCGTAGAGCTTGCGCACGGCGTCGAAGAGACCCGTGTAGGTGGCCAGGTTGGAACGCGGGGTGCGGCCGATGGGGCGCTGGTCCACCCGGACCAGCCGGTCCAGGTGCTCCAGCCCGGAAATGCTGCGTACGTGGGCGCCGGGATCGTTGTCCTCCGCCGCCTCGGGATCCTCGGGTTCCGCGGCCACTCCGTTGACCTGGCGTCCCACCGTTTCAGCGAGGACCTGGCTGACCAGGGTGGACTTGCCGGAACCCGAAACACCGGTGACCGCCGTGAACACCCCCAGCGGAATCTCGGCGTCCAGGCCCTGCAGGTTGTGCCGGGTAATCCCCTTCAGGCTCAGCCACCGGTCCGGGGTCCGACGGGCCGGCCTGGCGGTTTCCGCTTCGCCAAACAGGAACGGACGGGTGGCGCTTTCCGCTACCTCGGCCAGTCCCGCGACGGGGCCGCTGTAGAGCACTGTTCCGCCGCCGTCGCCGGCCTGCGGACCTACGTCCACAATCCACTCGGCACTGCGCACCACATCCATGTTGTGCTCGACGACGAACACGGAGTTCCCGGCGTCCTTGAGTTCCTGCAGCACGGTCAGCAGCGGCTCGGCGTCGGCCGGATGCAGCCCGGCGGAAGGCTCGTCCAGGACATAGATGACCCCGAACAGGCCCGAGCGCAGCTGGGTAGCGATCCGCAGGCGCTGCATTTCCCCGGGCGAGAGGGTGGGGGTGGCGCGGGACAGGCTCAGGTAGCCCAGGCCCAGTCCGATCAGCACCTCCAGCCGTCCCAGCAGGTCCCTGGTGATGGTCACGGCCACTTCGGTGTCTTCGTTGGAGGCCGCGGCCCGGGAGGCGGTGCCCGCGGACTTCAGTCCCGCCGTCGGCCGGATAATCTCGGCCAGCTCCGCCAACGTGGCGCCGTTCAGCTCGGCAATGTTCCGGCCGGCGAAGGTCACGGCGAGAGCCTCCGGGCGCAGGCCCGCTCCCCCGCAGACGGGGCAGGGACCCGAGACCATGTAGGCCAGGACCCGTTCGCGCATCTGGGCGCTGCCCGAATCCGCCAGCGTGTGCATAACGTAGCTCTTGGCGCTCCAGAACCGTCCCTTGTACGGTTTGGCCACGCGGTCACGCTGTGGGGTGATCATCACTACGGGCTGTTCTTCGGTGAACAGGATCCAGTCGCGGTCCTTCTTGGGCAGCTTCTTCCAGGGCACGTCGACGTCGTAGCCGAGCTGGATGAGGATGTCGCGCAGGTTCTTGCCCTGCCAGGCGCCGGGCCAGGCGGCGATCGCGCCGTCGCGGATGGTGAGGCTGGGATCGGGCACCAGCGACTCTTCGGTCACGGTGTGGGCGATACCGAGTCCGGAGCATTCGCGGCAGGCGCCCGCCGCCGTGTTGGGTGAGAAGGCGTCCGAGTCGAGGCTGCCGGGTTCGGCGTCCGCCGGATAGGTGCCCCCGCGGGAGAAGAGCATGCGCATGGAGTTGGAGAGGGTGGTGAGAGTGCCCACGGTGGACCGTGAGCTGGGGGCTCCGCGGCGCTGCTGCAGGGCGACGGCGGGAGGCAGCCCGGTGATTTTCTCCACCTTCGGGTTGGATCCCTGGGCGAGCAGGCGGCGTGCATACGGGGCCACCGACTCCATGTAGCGGCGCTGCGCTTCGGCGTAGATAGTGCCGAAGGCCAGCGAGGACTTGCCTGATCCGGACACCCCGGTGAAGGCGACAATGGCGTCGCGGGGAACATCGACGTCGACGTTGCGGAGGTTGTTCTCCTGCGCTCCGCGGACGCTGACCATTCCGTGGGTGGAGGGATTCTGGGCAGTTTGGGGGGAAGAATTCGCGCTACTCATCCATTTCAGGTTACCGAGCCTGCACTCCGGGGACTAAATGCTCAGCATGCTTTCCGCCGAGAGCGTCGAATGCCGGTGTTATGGTTCACATGCATATTCACGAGAGTCTGGGGAACCAATTGAAAAAGACACTAAGCACTGCTGCCGTCCTACTCCTGGCTGCTTCCCTCTCTGCCTGCGGCGGCGGAGACGAGGGCGAAACCGCCGGTGCCTCTTCGGCACCCAAGGAAAACAAGGAACACACCGTGATCTATGAAGTGACCGGTGACGGTGAAACGGCAGGCAGCATCACCTTCAGGGCTGAATCCGGTGCCGGCGCAGCGGAACGCCTCGACAACCAGGCGCTGCCCTTCACGAAGGAATTCAAGGACACCAACGACAGCGAATTTGACACGGTCTATCAGCTGTCGCCCCGGCAGGCTGAAGGCGAGAAGTCCATCTCCTGCAAGATCACCGTAGATGGAGACGTACTGGCCGAGGAAACCTCCACGGATCCCATGTCCCCGCCCGTGTGCACGGCCTCCCCGGGCCGCGCGGCGGCCAAGTAAGGCAGTATCAGGGAACGCAAAAGCGTCCTTACCCCGCGGCTGGTCCGCCGCGCGGTAAGGACGCTTTTGTTTTGGCAGAGGTCGCTACGAGAACAGGGTTTATTTCTGCTGTGCGGAGACCTTACGGGCGCGCGCATCGCCTTTTCATCGCGTCCCACGGAGAACATGCACGCCGCCTTCAGCTACTCGCCGCAGGTGAACGCCGTACTGCCGCAGCAATGCGTCTCCCGCCTGATGTGCGGCAGGTGAGACGGTATCCAGCGTCAGGAAGCCGTGGACAAGCCCGGCATGCGGCACATACTCGACGTCCGCTCCCGCTGCCGCGAGCTTCTCCGCCAAGACCTTCCCCTCGTCCCGCAGCGGATCATGCTCGGCGGTGGCCACGATGGCGGGGACCGGCGCACCGGCTCCCTTGACAGTGAACCCATGGGCGGGACTGAACCCGGCAAGCGTCTCGGGAGAGGCATTCGGAACCCACAGCGAGATGTAAAAGGCCAGATCCCGTGCCGACAGCCCCCACCCCTCTCCTTTCTCCCGGACACTGGGCAGGCTGAGGGTCAGGTCCGCATTCGGATACGCCAGGAACAGAAGATCGGGCCGGGCCGGTGTGCCGGCAAGCCGCTGGGCGGCAAGGAAGGAAATCAGCCCGCCGGCGCTGTCACCGGCCAAACCGATTCCCGGCTCCAGGACACCCAGCTCCCCCGGTCCCCCTGCCGCCCAGGCCAGCACCGCCGCGACGTCGTCCACCGCCGCCGGAGCCGGAGACTCAGGGGCCAGCCGGTAGTCCACCGCCAGTACCGCCGTTCCCGCCAGTAGCGCCAACCGGCGGCACAGGCGGTCATGCGATGCCAGGCCGCCGAACACGAAACCCCCGCCGTGGACAAACACCGTCAACGGCTGCGGCCTCATGCTGGAGCGGTACAACCGGGTCCGCACCGGGACATCGGCGGGAACCGTCACATCCTGCACCTGCACCAGCCCGGGACCGGCCGGGCGGGCGCGCGGCAGCCGCAGCTGCCGGATCTGTTCCAGGGAGGGTGTCCCGCCTTCGGCGCGCTGCGACTCTGCAAGCCAGGCCGCCAGCTGCGGGTCCGCGACAAAATCCACTGGGCCAACCTAACACCGGGTTTCTCGAACGCCGGTATGTCGATAGGGTCGGTGCTGGCGCCGGCGTGATCCATGCCATATCGGACCTTCTTTCCGCCGTCACCCGCGGCGTCCTTGCAGGCTATGTTACCCGCGAGTAACATCGAGCCCGGACGTAGTTCCGTTTCATATCTCAAAGAGGAGTAAGTACGTGAGCCCACAAAGCCGATCACGGCAGATCAGGGACGTAGTTTTCGTTGACGGAGTGCGGACACCCTTCGGCAAAGCCGGCGAAAAGGGCATCTACGCCGGAATGCGTGCTGATGACCTGGTGGTCAAGTGCATCCGGGAACTGATGCGCCGCAATCCCTCCCTTCCTCCGGAACGTATTGATGAAGTAGCCATCGCCGCCACCACGCAGTCCGGTGACCAGGGCATGACCATCGGGCGCACCGCCGCGCTGCTGGCCGGCCTTCCCCGCACGGTGCCGGGCTTCGCCATTGACCGCATGTGCGCCGGTGCCATGACGGCCGTGACCACCACGGCCTCCGGTATCGGCTTCGGCGCCTACGACGTCGTCATTGCCGGCGGCGTGGAACACATGGGCAACCACCCGATGGGCAAGGACGCCGATCCGAACCCGCGCTTCATGACCGAGCGCCTGGTGGACCCGGCTGCCCTGAACATGGGCAACACCGCGGAGAACCTGCACGACCGATTCCCGCACATCACCAAGGACCGCACCGACGCGTACGCCGCCGCCAGCCAGGAGAAGCTTGCCAAGGCCTACGCCGGCAACTCCATCCAGCCGGATCTGGTCCCCGTCGCCACCAAGAAGCCCGGCACCGGCTGGACCCTGAACACCGTGGACGAGCCGCCGCGCCCGGGCACCACCGTTGAAGACCTCGCACAGCTGCGCACTCCGTTCCGTGCGCACGGCCGGGTCACCGCCGGTAACGCTGCCGGACTGAACGACGGCGCCACCACCGCGCTGCTGGCTTCCGCAGAAGCTGCCGAGGAACTCGGCCTGGGCGTCAAGATGCGCCTGGTCGGCTACGCCTTCGCCGGCGTCGAGCCCGAGGTCATGGGCTACGGCCCGGTCCCCTCCACCGAAAAGGTGCTGAAGCAGACCGGCCTGTCCATCGAGGACATAGGCCTCTTCGAAATCAACGAGGCCTTCGCCATCCAGGTCCTGGCCTTCCTGGACCACTTCGGCATCGCCGACGACGACCCCCGCGTGAACCGCTACGGCGGCGCCATCGCCGTCGGCCACCCGCTGGCCTCCTCGGGCGTCCGCCTGATGAACCAGCTGGCCCGCCAGTTCGAGGAAGACCCGAGCGTCCGCTACGGCATGACCACCATGTGCATCGGCCTGGGCATGGGCGCCACCGTGATCTGGGAAAACCCGAACCACCCCGACTACAACACCGATTCCACGGAGGCCACGAAGTAATGTCTGCTCCTGACTACCAGCGCCTCGCGGGCCTCTTCCCCACCGAGGTCATCACCCACTCCTACGTCTCCGACATCCAGCTGCCGGGCAACGCCGGCACGTTCGCGCTGATCACCCTGGATAACGACGTCGACCACTCACGTCCCACCACGCTGGGCCCGAACACGCTCCTTGAGCTGGGTCAGAAGCTGGACGAGCTCAAGGCCCGTGCAGACAAGGGCGAGATTGTCGGCGTCGGTGTCACCGGCAAGCCGTTCTACCTGGTGGCCGGCGCCGACCTTTCCGCCGTGAAGTCCATCTCCGAATATGAAGACGGTGCGGCCATGGCCCACCTGGGCCACGACGTCTACGCCAAGCTCGGCAACCTGGGCGTGCCCAGCTTCGCCTTCATCAACGGTGTAGCCCTCGGCGGCGGACTGGAGATCGCCCTGCAGTCGGACTACCGCACGGTCTCCACCGACGCCGGTGCCCTGTCACTGCCGGAAGCGTTCATCGGCCTGGTGCCGGGCTGGGGCGGCGTCTACCTGCTGCCGCGCCTGATCGGCCCCGAGAACGCCGTCAAGGTGATGATCGAGAACCCGCTGAGCAACAACCGCACCCTGTCCGGGGCTGCCGCTTACAAGCTGGGCATTGCCGATGCCCTGTTCGAGCCGGCGGACTTCCTCGAGCAGTCGCTGGCCTGGGCCTCCCGCGTGATCAGCGGCGAGGAGCAGGTGTCCCGGCCCAACGCCGTCGAACCCGCCGACGCCGGTGAAGCGTGGGATGCCGCCGTCGCCAAGGGTCGCGCCTTTGTGGAGGCCAAGACCTCCAACGCAGCACCTGCACCGGCTAAGGTCCTGGACCTGCTCGAAGCCGGCAAGACCTGGACGCGGGAGGAATCCCGCGAGGCCGAGTGCAATGCCCTGGCCGAGCTGATGCAGACCCCGCAGTTCCGCTCCACCGTCTACGCGTTCCTGGACCTGGTCCAGAAGCGCGGCAAGCGGCCCGCCGGCGCTCCGGATAAGAAGCTGGCCCGCCCGGTCACCAAGGTGGGCGTGGTCGGCGCCGGCCTGATGGCCAGCCAGCTCGCCCTGCTCTTCGCCCGTCAGCTCAAGGTGCCCGTGGTGATGACGGACATCGACCAGGCGCGCGTGGACAAGGGTGTGGGCTACGTGCACGCGGAGGTGGACAAGCTCCTGGCCAAGAAGCGCATCTCCCCCGACGCCGCCAACCGCACCAAGGCCCTGGTCACCGGTTCGGTATCCAAGGAAGCGTTCTCCGACGCCGACTTCGTCATCGAAGCCGTCTTCGAGGAACTCTCCGTGAAGAAGCAGGTGTTCGCCGAGGTGGAGGCCGTGGTCTCCCCCGAGTGCATCCTGGCAACCAACACCTCCTCGCTGTCAGTGACGGAGATGGCTGCGGACCTGCAGCACCCGGAGCGTGTGGTGGGCTTCCACTTCTTCAACCCGGTGGCCGTGATGCCGCTGCTGGAAATTGTGCGCGCGCCCAAGACCGACGACGCCGTGCTGGCCACCGCGTTTGTGCTGGCCAAGCAGCTGAAGAAGACCGCCGTGCTGGTCAAGGACGCTGCCGCCTTCGTGGTGAACCGCATTCTGGGCCGCATGTTCGGCGAGATCACCATGGTCTTCGACGAGGGTACCGATGCCGCCACCGCGGACAACGCGCTGCGCCCGATGGGCCTGCCGATGTCGCCGTTCACCCTGCTGGCCCTGGTGGGCCTGCCGGTGGGACAGCATGTGCAGGAATCCCTGCACTCGGCGTTCGGTGAGCGCTTCTGGCTCTCGAAGAACTCCCAGAAGATCATCGACGCCGGCATCAAGTCCCTGTGGCAGAAGGACGAGGACGGCAACGCCTACATCCCCGAGGAAACCCTGGCGATGCTGGACTTCGGCACCACACCCTCCACCTCCGAGGAAGTCCTGCGCCGTACGCAGGATGCCCTGGCCGAGGAAATCGGGCTCATGCTCGAAGAGGGCGTTGTGGCAGGTCCCGAGGACATCGACCTGTGCGTCATCCTCGGTGCCGGCTGGCCGATGCACCTGGGCGGCATCACGCCGTACCTGGACCGTGTCGGGGCGTCCGAGCGCGTGAACGGCAAAAAGTTCCATGATGCTGCCGCTTAGTCTGTAGCCCTAGGTTCTGTCCGCGCCGGGCGGACCGGAACGGCGGCAACGAAAATCCTTCGCTCGCAGAGCTCGCAAGGATTATTAAAGCCGCCTAACCCGGTCCGTCCGGCGCTTTTGCGTGTCCGTCCCGGTGCATTTCATTCGGGTCTGGTCAGCGGGCAGCGGCCGCGCTAACCTCCCTGCATGAGTCAGGACCCAGCATGGTCGCAGACGCGTACAAAGCGAATGGTGCTGTTCATGCTCAGTGCTTGCGTCTCTTTGTGGCTGGTTCTTCTCCTACCGTTCGACGAGCCGTGGAATTGGCTGTTGATAGGTCTTTTCCTGGTACTGGGCGCTGCTTTCATCAAGCTGCTGGCAAGCTTCGTCCTACAGCAGCGGAAGAGTTACCGGCAGGAACGCGAGGAAGAGACCGGCAGCTAGCGCTCCTGCAACCAAACCGGCGAATCCGCAAAGTCAGCTCAGAATTTTAGGAGAACCAGATGTCCTTCCAGGCCTACCTCGACGCCATTGAGGAGAAAACGGGACTAACGCCGCGCCAGCTCGTGGATATTGCCGCCACAAAAGGGTTCAGCGGCGGCAACGTAAAGGCCGGGGAAATCCTCGAATGGCTCAAAACCGACTATGCAATCGGACGCGGCCACGGCATGGCACTCGTCCATGTCATTAAGAAAGGCGCCTCCATAGATCAGAAACATGTGGGCACTACCGGAATCCACCGGGACGAATCCGACACCCTGTGGCTCGACGGCAGGGCAACCAATCCCGCCTGAGGTGCCAGCGGGTCCAGATTAGGCGGAGGCTTGCGGAGGCACCGTTGGGCCCGGAGGGTCCCGGAGGCGCCGGAACGCGCGGAGGTCCGGAGGGTCCGGGTTAGGCGGCTTTAATAATCCCGGCGAGCTCTGCGAGCAAGGGATTTTCGTTGCCGCCGTTCCGGACCCACCGGGCCGTTCCGGACCCACCGGACCACCGGACCACCGGACCCACCAGCGCACCCAAGGCGAGTGAAAAGACTAGAACAAAGCAACCTTCGGCGTCCGCGGGAAGATCCGGTCCAGTTCTTCAAGGTCCTTCTCCGCCGGAACCCAGCACACGGCCTCGGCGTTCTGCTGCACCTGCTCCACCTTCGTAGCCCCGGCGATCACGGACGCGACCGAGGGCTGCGCTGCGAGCCAGGAGAAGGCGACCTGCACTTCGGTCAGACCGCGGTCCTCAGCGAACCGGCCGAACTCCGCCAGCTGCTCCATGTCGGCGTTCTCCAGCAGGTTCTTCCGCGAATGGGTAAGCCGGCTGCCTTCGGGAGCCTTGCCGTTGCTGTACTTGCCTGTGAGCAGGCCGTTGGCCAGCGGGAAGTAGGGCAGCACACCCAGTCCGTACGCTTCGGCGGCGGGAGTGACCTCGAGCTCGGCCCGGCGGTCCAGCAGGTTGTAGTGGTTCTGTGCGGAGATGAACGGGGTGTATCCGCCCATGCGCGCGGTGAACTCGGCTTCGGCAATCTGCCAGCCCGTGCGGTTGGAGTGACCGATGTAGCGGACCTTGCCGCTGGTCACCAGATCATCGAGGGCCGCTAGGGTCTCTTCGATGGGCGTCAGGGGGTCCGGCGTGTGGAACTGGTACAGGTCAATCCAGTCCGTGTTCAGCCGGCGCAGGGAGGCTTCCGCGGCCTTCACGATATAGCGGCGCGAGCCCCGGGCACCGAAGTCGGCACCGTTGACGCCCTGCATGTCCATACCGAACTTGGTAGCCAGCACAATGTCATCGCGCCGGGAGCCCAGCGCCTTGCCCAGCATTTCCTCGCTCAGGCCCGGTGTGCGCCCATAAGTATCGGCCACGTCGAACAAGGTGATGCCGGCGTCGATCGCGGCGTGGACGACGGCGTCAGTGCCCTCCTGCGATTCGGTGGGTGTCCCCGGACGGCCCAGGTTGTTGCAGCCCAGCCCGACGGTAGAGACGGTCAGGCCGGAGTTTCCGAGTCTGTTGTAAGAAGTCATGGAAGCTACGGTATACCTCGAAACTCCGCCTCGTTGCGGCCGCAGGTTCCGCGACGCCGCCGGAACTCAGCCCGGGAAGGTGTCCAGGGTGTTGTTGGGCCCGGGGGCCTTGTCCGTTTCAAGGATGTACTGGATGGGAATGGCCCCGGTGGGAAGCAGCCCGGTGTAAACCTGTTCACTGCGCCGGCGCTCGGCCTCTATCCCCTCCCCCTGGACCGCGGCGGAGAAAACCTGCATGCCCTGCGGTTCCATCCCCTGCTGTTCGCTCCAGATCATGTACATGCCGTAGAGATCGGCCACCGGGGTCACTTCGTCATCCAGATCGCCGACTGTGCACTCGGCAAGAAACCGCTGGATATCCGGGAATATGTCCTGAGCCATACCCATGACACTATCCTCTGCTCCCCCCCGAACGGCACTCCCTTTCGGACCCTTACTGACGGCGTTGCTGCAGGTAATCCTCGAACCCCAGCGGAGCAATGCCGGTGATCTGTTCAATGTCCGGGCTGGCCGGTGCCAGCTGCCCCGCCTCAATGGCCTGGTAACTGCTGGTCCAGGCCTCGGCCTGCCACTGCGCGGCCCCGGCCTTTGTCCGCGACGCGATGGCCTGCTCGTAGGACTCCGGCTCATAACGCACGCGCCTTCCGGTTACCGCGGACAGGATGCCTGCTGCCTCGTCCATAGTCAGCTCGGCGGGACCGGTGAGGGTGTAGGTGCGGTTCCGGTGCCGTTCCGGGGAGAGCAGGATCTTCACGGCGGTACGGGCAACATCGGTCCGGGCCACCGGCGCAAAACGGCCGTCCCCCGCCGGGCCGCGGATGACGCCGTCGGGCTGGACAAAGGTAGGCAGCACATCCTGATAGAGGCAGTCGCGCAGGAACGTGTACGCGAGCCCGTTCCGGGAGGAAATGTACTCCTCTGTGGCGGCATGGTCGCGGGCCAGGGTGAAGACGGCATCGGGTGCCGCGCCCATGAAAGACGTGTACACAAGGTGCTCCACCCCGGCCTCGACGGCGGCATCTACGAACGTGCACTGGTCTTCCACCCGGTGCGGGCTCTCGTCGGCAGACACCATAAACAGTGTCTGCACGCCGCGCAGGGCGCTGACGGACTGCGGCCGGTCCAGGTAGGACGCTGCAAAGACGGGAGTATCAGGCAGCTGAGGCAGCCGGGCGGTGTTCCGTGCCAGCAGCCGCTGACGGACTCCGGCTTCCCCGAGCAACCGGGCGACGGCGCCGCCCAGGGCGCCGGTGGCCCCCGTAACGGCGAGGGCAGGAACGGTGTCCGCCATGGCTACTCCCCTTCACAGTGGTCCGGCCGCCCGGACCTGCGTGACTACTGGATCTTCGGCACCTGCCCCGTCGGCATTTCGGAGCCGGGCAGCGGACGGGCAAACGGAACCTTGGTGCCCAGGACCTGCGCGACGACGTCGTTGGCGATCTGCCGGGCGGTCAGTCCCACCCGCTCAAGCACCTCGCTCCGGCTGCCGTGGTCCAGGAACTCCGCCGGCAGCCCGACTTCGTTGAGTGCTGTGTCGACGCCGGCGGCCCGCATTTCCTGCCGGATCCGCGAGCCGACGCCGCCGGCCCGGACGCCGTCTTCGATCACGATGACAATCCGGTGCTCGGCAGCGATGCTGATGATGGACCGCGGGACGGGCAATACCCAGCGGGGGTCCACCACGGTGGAGCTGATGCCCTGCGCGCCGAGGCGGTCGGCAACGTCAAGGGCCATATCCGCCATGGCACCCACACTGACGATCAGGACGTCATTGGAGCTGTCTCCGGTGGGACGGCGGGCCAGGATGTCCACGCCGTCGGAGGTCCGCTCCACGGCGTCAATATCGCTGCCCACGGTACCCTTGGAGAAGCGGACAACGCTGGGGGCATCCGAGATGGCCACGGCTTCGCGCAGTTCCTCCTTCAGGCGGGTGGCGTCGCGCGGTGCGGCGAGGTGCAGCCCGGGGACAATCTGCAGCATGGACATGTCCCACATACCGTGGTGGCTGGCGCCGTCGGGGCCGGTCACGCCCGCCCGGTCGAGGACGATCGTGACGCCGGCCTTGTGCAGCGCAACATCCATCAGCAGCTGGTCGAAGGCCCGGTTCAGGAAGGTGGCGTACAACGCCACCACCGGATGCAGGCCGCCGAAAGCCATGCCCGCAGCGGAGGTGAGGGCATGCTGCTCGGCGATGCCGACGTCGATCACCCGCTCGGGGTGCCGCTCGGCGAACCGGTGCAGTCCGACCGGAATCAGCATGGCGCCGGTGATCCCGACGATATCGCTGCGTTCGTCGGCAATCTCGGCGATCTCCGTGGCGAACACGGAGGTCCAGGATTCCTTGCCGCCCGGCTCCACCGGGGCGCCGGTTTCAGGATCGATGATGCCGACGGCGTGGAACTGGTCTGCCTCGTGCGCGCGGGCCGGGGCGTAGCCGCGTCCCTTCTCGGTCATGGCGTGCACAATGACCGGACCGGCGTAGTTCTTGGCCTTATGCAGGGCGCGTTCGACGGCGTCAAGGTCATGGCCGTCGATGGGTCCCACATACTTCATGCCGAGGTCCTCGAAGAGGCCCTGCGGTGTCCACCAGTCCTTGACGCCCTTCTTCGCGGCGTGCAGGCTGCGGTAGGCGAACCGGCCGGCAGGGCCGCCCTTCTGCAGACGGTCGCGCCACCAGCCGAGGGTGTTCTCATAGGCGTGGTGCGTGCGCACCGCGTCAATGGTGGGCCGCAGGGAGGCGAGGTAGTCGGCCAGTCCGCCGATGGTCGGGGCGTAGGAGCGGCCGTTGTCGTTGACGACGATCACCACGCGGCGCCGCTGGTCAGCGGCGATATTGTTCAGGGCTTCCCAGGCCATGCCGCCGGTCAGGGCGCCGTCGCCCACCATCACTACGGTGTAGCGGTCCCCTTCGCCGTTGAGCTGGCGGGCACGGGAGATGCCGTCCGCCCAGGAGAGGGAGGAGGAGGCATGGGAGCTTTCCACGATGTCGTGGACGGACTCGGCGCGCGCCGGATAGCCGGACATGCCGCCCTGCTGGCGCAGCGTGGCGAAGTCCTGGCGGCCGGTGAGGATCTTATGCACATAGGACTGGTGCCCGGTGTCAAAGACAATGCTGTCCCGCGGGGAATCAAAGACCCGGTGGATGCCCATGGTCAGTTCCACCACGCCCAGGTTCGGCCCCAGGTGCCCGCCGGTCTGCGCGACGTTAGTGATCAGGAACGAACGGATCTCCTCAGCAAGCCGCTTCAGCTGTGTCAGCGAAAGCCTGCTGAGGTCCCGAGGATCCCGGATTGTTTCCAGAAGTCCCAACAGGGGTGCCTCCCTTGAGTCGTATCGGCGGCACTGCACACCGTCGCAATGGATTAACTCTAACGCGCGGCGTGCGCTCCGCGGTTCCTACCCAACGCTTCAGGGCCCCGTTTCCCTTCCTCCGCCCTCTGGACGGATCGGGGAAACGGGGCCCTGAACGTGGTGCGTTTACTGCTACTTAGCGGAAATCTGGCGCAGTACGTACTGCAGGATGCCGCCGTTGCGGTAGTAGTCGGCTTCACCCGGGGTGTCGATGCGGAGGACCGCGTCGAACGTGATGGCTTCGCCGTTTTCGGGGGTGGCCGTGACCCGAACGGTCTTGGGCGTGGTCCCGTTGTTCAGTTCGGTGACACCTTCAACGGAGAAGGTTTCCGTACCGGTGAGCCCCAGCGACTCGGCGTTGACGCCGGCCGGGTACTGCAGCGGAAGGACGCCCATGCCGATGAGGTTGGAGCGGTGGATCCGCTCGTAGCTCTCGGCAACTACTGCCTTGACGCCCAGCAGCGCGGTGCCCTTGGCAGCCCAGTCACGTGAAGAACCGGAGCCGTATTCCTTGCCGGCCAGGACAACCAGCGGGGTGCCGGCAGCCTGGTAGTTCATCGCGGCATCGTAAACGGCAGCCTGCGGTGCGTCGGACTGGCTGAAGTCACGGGTGAAACCGCCTTCAACGCCGTCGAGCAGCTGGTTCTTGATGCGGATGTTGGCGAAGGTGCCGCGGATCATGACTTCGTGGTTGCCACGGCGTGAGCCGTAGGAGTTGAAGTCCTTGCGGGCCACACCGTGTTCCAGCAGGTACTTGCCTGCGGGGGTGTCGGACTTGAAGGAACCGGCCGGGGAGATGTGGTCGGTGGTGACCGAATCGCCCAGCTTCAGCAGGACGCGTGCGGCCTGGATGTCGGAGACAGGCTCCGGCTCGGCCTTCATGCCCTCGAAGTACGGGGGCTTCCGGACGTACGTGGACTCCATGTCCCACTCGAAGGTTGCACCTTCGGGGGTGGGCAGGGACTTCCAGCGGTCGTCGCCTTCGAAGATGGTGTTGTAGCTGTCGCTGAACATCTTCTGGTCGATGGAGGCATCGATGATCTGCTGGACCTCGACCGGGTTCGGCCAGATGTCCTTCAGGTAGATGTCGTTGCCGGCTTCGTCCTGGCCCAGCGGGTCATTCTCGAAGTCGAAGTCCATGGTGCCGGCCAGGGCGTAGGCGACTACCAGCGGCGGGGAAGCCAGGTAGTTCATCTTCACGTCCGGGTTGATGCGGCCTTCGAAGTTGCGGTTGCCCGAGAGCACTGCGGTGACTGCCAGGTCGGCTTCGTTGATCGCCTCGGAGATTTCCTCTTCAAGGGGACCGGAGTTGCCGATGCAGGTGGCGCAGCCGTAGCCGACCACGAAGAAGCCGAGCTTCTCGAGGTACGGAATCAGGCCGGACTTCTCGTAGTAGTCGGTGACAACCTTCGAGCCCGGAGCTACCGAGGTCTTGACCCAGGGCTTGGACGCCAGGCCCTTGTCCACCGCGTTGCGGGCCAGCACGGCGGCGGCCATCATCACGGAGGGGTTGGACGTGTTGGTGCAGGAGGTGATCGACGCGATCGTTACTGCACCATGGTCCAGATCGAAGGTGCGGCCGTCTGCCATGGTGACCGGAACGGAGTTGGTGGCACGCTCGGCGGGAGCATCCGCCTCGGCCACCAGGTCATGTTCGTGGTCTTCAACCGTCGTGGCGTTGGCGTTGAACGAGGGTGCGTCGGAGGCCGGGAAGGTCTCTTCCAGCGTCTCGTCTACGGTGCCGTTTTCGGCTTCAACGGTCTCGTGGACGTAGTTCTTCAGGTCATTGCGGAACTGCGTCTTGGCGTTGGTCAGTTCCACGCGGTCCTGCGGGCGCTTCGGGCCGGCGATGGAGGAAACCACCGTGGACAGATCCAGTTCCAGGTACTCGGAGTACTTGATCTCCTTGGACGGATCGTGCCACAGGCCCTGCTCCTTGGCGTAGGCCTCAACGAGGGCCACGTTCTCTTCGGAGCGGCCGGTCAGGCGCAGGTATTCCAGCGTCACGTCGTCGATCGGGAAGATCGCCGCAGTGGAACCGAATTCCGGGCTCATGTTGCCGATGGTGGCGCGGTTGGCGAGGGGAACAGCGCCGACGCCTTCGCCGTAGAACTCCACGAACTTGCCCACAACGCCGTGCTTGCGCAGCATTTCGGTGATCGTCAGGACAACGTCGGTGGCCGTGGCTCCGGCGGGGATCTCACCGGTCAGCTTGAAGCCGACGACGCGCGGGATCAGCATGGAGACGGGCTGGCCGAGCATTGCTGCTTCGGCCTCAATGCCGCCAACGCCCCAGCCGAGCACGCCCAGGCCGTTGACCATGGTGGTGTGGGAGTCGGTGCCGACGCAGGTGTCCGGGTAGGCACGCAGGACGCCGTCAACTTCGCGGGTCATGACCGTGCGCGCCAGGTATTCGATGTTGACCTGGTGCACAATGCCCATTCCCGGGGGAACGACCTTGAAGTCATCGAAAGCCGTCTGGCCCCAGCGGAGGAACTGGTACCGCTCGCCGTTGCGCTGGTATTCGATCTCCATGTTGCGCTCGAGGGCGCCGGAGTTGCCGAAGGCATCAATCTGCACGGAGTGGTCAATGACCATTTCGGCAGGTGCCAGCGGGTTCACGCGCTTCGGGTCGCCGCCGAGCTCGGCCACGGCCTCACGCATGGTGGCCAGGTCAACGATGCAGGGTACGCCGGTGAAGTCCTGCATGATCACCCGGGCCGGGGTGAACTGGATTTCGGTGCTGGGCTCTGCGTCTGCGTCCCACTGCGCCAGGGCACGTACGTGGTCTGCAGTGATGTTTGCACCGTCTTCGGTGCGGAGCAGGTTCTCCAGCAGGACCTTGAGGCTGAACGGAAGGCTCTGGGCGCCTTCGACGGAATTCAGCCGGAAAATTTCATACTCGGAACCTTTGACGTCTAAGACGCCCTTGGATCCGAAGCTGTCCACATTAGTCATAACAGGACTCCTCTCGCCACCTTGTTATCTTTGTCCACGTCACAACTGCCCGCCAGTTAGGTTTCCCTAAGAGCCGGGCAAGGGGGGCGGCAGGAAAACCGGTGGTTCATTTCCCTGCCGACACGTGCCCCCTGCCTGGGCAATAACCGCTCGAAAGCGGGAAACTCCCCCGGGAAACCCCCATAAAGGCGCAGGACTGGACAACTGCCTCCCATCCTAGCCTTTACAGGGGCGCCCGCAGGAGATATGGGCCACGACGCGTCGTGACGGGGCTCGCTGGCCGCCTTCCGGGCGGCTTCGGCGTGGTTCCCGCCTAGCGCTTGCGCAGGACGGCGAAGGACTCCATGTGGTGGGTATGCGGGTACAGGTCAAAGACCCGCAGGCTGTCCATGTCCCAGCCGGCGCTGCGGAAATAGCCCAGGTCGCGGGAGAACGACGCCGGATCGCAGGACACGTAGCCGACCACGCGGGGCGCGGCGGCATCGATCTGCTGCACCACCGTTTTTCCGGCTCCGGCACGCGGCGGGTCCAGCAGTACGACGTCGAGGTCCTCGACCTCGCGGAGCATCTTGTCCACGCGGCCCTGGCTGATGGAAACCTGGGGTGCGGCGAAGAGGTTCTTGCGGGCGTCCCGGCTGGCACCCGGGGATCCTTCCACCGAGAGCACCCGGCCGGATTCGCCTGCCGCGTCGGCCAGCGGTGCGGTGAACAGCCCGGCACCTGCGTACAGGTCCGCCACGGATTCCCCGGACTGCACGTCGAGCCCTTCGAGGACTGCGGCTGCCAGGGTCTGGGGTGCGGAGCGGTGGATCTGCCAGAACCCTGCACCGGTGACCCGGTAGTCGTGGCCGAGCACTGTTTCCTGCACCCAGGTCCTGCCCTTGAGGCGGGTGAGTTCATGGGTTTCCGGATCCCAGGCTGCCACGGACACGCCGTCGGGCAGGTTCTGGGCAATCCGGGCCGGCATCCGCGGATGGGTTCCCGGTGCAGGGATCAGCAGGACCAGGGGCTGTCCGCCTGCCGCCGGCGCGGCGACCTCTACCCGGTCCATACCCGTGAAGTCCGCTTCCCACAGCCGCAGGGCGTTGATCGCCTCGGTGGCCAGCGGCATGGCCTCGACCGGAATCAGCTCGTCCGAGCGGTGGGCGTGCATGGCCAGCCGGCCGCTGGGTGCCACCGAGAAACTGACGCGGGTGCGCCAGCCCAGGCCGTCGGCACTCTCCTCCAGGGCGGGTTCAACCTCGGGGACCAGGTCGGTGCCGCCGAGCCGGCGCAGCTGCTCGGCGAAGATCTCCGCTTTCAACCGGCGCTGGACATCAAGGTCGATGTGGCCGAACTCGGCGCCGCCCACGGGCAGCTTTCCCCGGGCTGCGGCGCGCAGCGCATCGGCGTCCTTCCAGAAATGCTCGCGGCGCCCCTGGGCGGGCTCCAGGACCTCGACGACGTCGGCACGCCAGAATTTGGCGTCCTCGCCGGATTCGGTGAGCCGGACCCGGACCCGCTCCCCCGGCAGGCCGTGCCGGACAAAAATGACGCGCCCTTCGTGCCGGGCAACGAAATGGCCGCCGTGGGCCGGGGCGCCGATGGTGAGTTCAAGTGACATGGGGTGGTTCTGCTTCTTTCAAGAGGCCTAAAACTCCATCTCACCACGGGAGCCGGGCGCGGTGCTATTTGGGCCGCCGACGGGACTAAGCTGGCGTTGATTGTTTTTTATGCACGGACGGCCGGACCGACGGTCAGGCACAACGGCGCAGCCGCCTCTGAAGGCGGAGCAGCCACCCAGAGGACCAAACCGAAACCGAGGTAGGGCAGTTGGCCCATTACGTGATCATGGGGTGCGGGCGCGTAGGCGTCAGCCTGGCCCATACCCTGGACAATGCCGGCCATTCGGTGGCCATCATCGACCAGGACGAGCGGGCGTTCCGGCGGCTGCGGCAGACCTTCACCGGCCGCAAGGTGACCGGCGTCGGGTTTGACCGCGAGACGCTGAAGGCCGCGGGCATCGAAGAGGCCTACGCGTTCGCTGCCGTTTCCAGCGGCGACAACTCCAATATCCTGGCTACCCGCGTCGCCCGCGAGACCTTCCACGTCGGGCACGTTGTTGCCCGCATCTACGATCCGGGACGCGCGGAAATCTACCAGCGCCTTGGCATCCCCACGGTCGCTGCAGTCCGGTGGAGTGCGGACCAGGTGCTGCGCCGGATCCTGCCGGAGCAAAGCATCAACGGCGATTTCCGGGAGTCCTCCGGGCGGCTGATCCTCGGTGAGCTGTCCCTGCATGAAGGCTGGCTGGGACGCTCGCTGGGCAGTATCGAGAC
This sequence comes from Arthrobacter zhaoxinii, assembly GCF_025244925.1. Taxonomy (NCBI): domain Bacteria; kingdom Bacillati; phylum Actinomycetota; class Actinomycetes; order Micrococcales; family Micrococcaceae; genus Arthrobacter; species Arthrobacter zhaoxinii. Next base: position 1,439,978 of record NZ_CP104275.1, on the reverse strand, counting down.
CGCTGCCGGTGTCCGGATTGCCTACATCACCCGCTTTGGGGAAGGGATCCTGCCGCGGCCGGACAGCAGCTACCAGGAGGGTGACGTCCTGCACGCCATGATGTCCGTGGACCGGACGGCCGAAATCAGCAAGATCCTGTCCAAGGAACCAGTCAAGGAGTCCCTGTGAAAGTTGTGATTGCCGGTGCCGGCAGCGTGGGCTCGTCCATTGCCAAGGAGCTGCTGTCCCACGGCCACGATGTGCTGCTGATCGACGAAAAGCCCGAGTGTGTGGGGCGCAGCGGGCTGCGCGGAGCACGGTGGCTGATCGGCGATGCCTGCGAGCTCACCACGTTGAAGGATGCACTGCTGGAGGAGGCCGACGTCGTCGTTTCCGCCACCGGCGATGACAAGGTCAACCTCGTGGTCTCGCTGCTGGCCAAGAGTGAATTCGGCGTGGCGCGGACGGTGGGCCGGGTGAACAACCCGAAGAACGACTGGATGTTCGACGATTCGTGGGGTGTGGACGTGGCCGTGAACACGCCGCGCCTGATGACCGCCCTGGTGGAGGAGGCCGTCGAGATCGGAGACCTGGTCCGGCTGCTGAGCCTGCAGACCGGGGTGTCCTCCATGGTGGAGTTCACCGTTCCCACCGATTCGCACCTCACGGGCCGGACCCTGGGGTCGATCGACTGGCCGCAGGATGCCACCGTGGTGGCGATCCTGCGCGACGACGCTCCCATTACTCCGAGCAACGACGACGTCGTCGAGCCCGGTGACGAGCTGTTCTTCATCACCACCATCGCGGCCGAGGACGAACTGCGGGCGGTCCTGTCCCCCGCCGCGGCTGAGGCTGCTGCGCAGGCACGCCGGGAGTCCCTCGACGCCGAGCCGGCTGCCGCGGAATCCTCCGGAACTCAGTCTCCCGGTGCCGGAGAGGATGCGGACCCGCTCGCTGCTTCCGGCGCGATGGCCGAGGGGCGGGAAACCACCCACGCCAGCCAGAGCCCCAGCGCGTAGAGCGGTACGCCCATCGCCAGGCGCATGGTGCCCAGCGCGGCCACGTTCCCGGCCAGGAAAAGCGGAAGCTGGACGGCCAGCCGGAGCGCGAAGACCGCCACGATGATCCAGCTGGCCCAGGTGTAGGCCTTCAGCCGCACAGGTTCGGTGCGCCAGTCCAGGTTCTCGCCGCGGATCATCCCGAACAACAGTCCGGCAACCGGCCACTTCACTGCGATCGAGACCAGGAACGCCAGGATGTAGGCGCCGTTCAGGTAGAACCCGGGCACGAAGTACGTGGCGCCGTCGCCGCTGCGCAGTGCCACGAAGGCGCAGATGGCGACGCCTGCCACACCGGTCAGGGACTGCATCAGCGGGCGCCGCTGGATAAGGTTGGCCACCGAAAACACGGCGGCTGCGGCCACGGCCGCTCCCAGCGAGACGTTCAGCTCGGCGCCCACCGTGTAGAGCAGGGTGAAGAGGAGCCCCGGAATAATGGCCTCGGCAAGTCCGCGGACACCGCCGACGGACCTGAGCACATCAATCTGGCCGTCGTCCCGGCGTTCCACGCCCGCCCGGGCCGCGTACTGGCCTGCGAGCTGGTTCAGGTCCGGCTGGCCGTCCTCCGGGTGTTTGGGGGTGCTCATGCGTCGGCCTCCGGGCGTCCAATGATTTCGTAGCGGGGATTAAAGATCGTGGGGCGGCCGTCCACAGTGGACACCATGCCCTCGAACGCGAGACAGGTTCCCGCCTCGATCCCCGGCACCCGGCGCTGGCCCACCCAGACCAGGCGGACCTTGGCCCGTGCCGTCGCCGGGTTTTCCCGGTACTCGGCCATCGAGTCCTCGACCACCGCCGTAAAGCGGGGCGGATCGTTGACCGGAACCACGGTGATGGCCGAAACATAGCCGCAGCAGGACGCACGGCCGCGCTCCGGCAGGGATTTGATGCTCACGCTGTGCGGCGAAGCGGTGACTGCTGACACGGTTAGCCGATCGTCGTGATTTCCGGGCCGCGCTCGGGCGCGGCGGGCTTGGCGGCAGCCTTGTCGGGGCGAGGGAGCGGGGAAGCATCGCGCGGCAGGCGCAGCTGCAGCAGGTCGCGCGGCGGCAGGGGCTGCTCGCCGCGGACCACCACGACGTTGCGGAAGACTTCCTCGAGGGGGCCGGCGGCGTCGGGGTTCATTGCGGCCGGGCCGCCGAAGACGCCGCGGAGGAACCAGCGGGGACCGTCGACACCGACAAAGCGGGCCACGCGGTATCCCTTGGAACCGTCCTGGGCCTGCGCGGGCACCCGGGCCAGCAGCTCGGTGCCGAAGATGCCGGAGCGCTCATCCACTGTTCCGCCCTGCGAGGCCACGGACTTGCCGATCTGTTCCCGGATATCGTCCCAGAGGGTCTCGGACCGCGGGGCGGCGAAGGCCTGCAGCTGAAGGCTGGAACCTTCCAGGTCCAGCGTCACGGCCACCACGCGCTGGGTCTTCTCCTCGACTTCCAGCCTCAGCTGCAGTCCCTGGGACGCGGCAATCCGGAGGGCTCCGAGGTCAATGTAGCCTTCCTCGGAGGGACGCTCGCTGAGATCGTAGGGACCGCCGGCCGCCTGCACGGCGCCGCTGCCGGCGTCTGCCTGTTCCCCGGCCGCTGCGTTCTCCGCGGCTGCCTCGGTCCCGGCCGTTTCCTCTGCCTTGGTTTTCCTACGGCGCCCAAATGCCATAACCGACGTTCCTTCTCTCGTGTGTCTGCAAGTTCTTAGTATGGCCGCCGCAGTGTCTGCCGCCGCCCGGGACCGGAAAGCGGATCAGGCCGGAACGGCGGTGAACCCTCCGGTGGAACCGAATCCGCCGGCTCCCCGGACGGAGTCCGGCAGCTCGTCAACGGGATCAAACTCTGCCGTTTCCACCCGCTGGATCACGAGCTGGGCAATCCGGTCCCCGCGCCGAAGCGTCACCGGCTGCGACAAATCGGTATTGATCAGCGTGACCGAAATTTCGCCGCGGTAACCGGCATCCACGGTCCCGGGTGCATTGACGATGCTGATGCCGTGCTTGGTGGCCAGCCCGGAGCGGGGATGGACAAAGGCTGCATAGCCGAAGGGCAGTGCCAGGGAAACACCCGTGGGAATGAGCTGACGTTCCCCGGGTGCGAGGGTGAAGTCTATCCGGGAGCGAAGGTCGGCTCCGGCGTCGCCGGGGTGCGCGTACGACGGCGGTTCCAGCCCGTCGTCAAGCATTTTCAGCTGTACCTTCAACGTGGTCCCTGCACCTTGCACCAGTTTCTCCGGTTTCCATAGATTTCCGACAGCTGCTGCCCCGGCGGGCTGCACGGGGTGTGGAAGCTTCCCGGCGGACAGAGCCGTCCAGGGCCCGGCCGCCGTGCCAACCCCCACACTTTAGCGCGTTTTCCTGTGTGGCCGCCGGGCATCCGGCACCCGGCACGGCGCGGGATGAAATGCCCCGCCAAAGGTGAAAAGCTGGGGGTATGTCATCCCCTTCCCCACAGAGCCGTTCCTCAAAGAGCTCCGCCGGCACCGTGCTGTATTCCGAACGCCTCACTCCCTCCCTCGGGATCTGGTTGGTCGCGGCCCTCCTCGCCGCCGCCTGCATCCTTGTGTTTGTCCCGATCAGCCTTGGGGCCGGAATCACCGGTGCCGTAGTTGCCGCCGTTATTTTTGCCGTCCTGCTCGTTATGTCGACCCCCCAGATCCGGGTCACTCCGGAAACCCTGCAGGTTGGCCGGGCACAGATCGAGCGCCGCTTCATCGGCAAGGTGGAGGCCTTCCGCGGTGAAGACGCCACCATGCAGCGCGGTCCGGCACTGAACGCCACGGCCTACATGTGCATCCGGGGCTGGATTTCGCCGGTGGTCCGCATTGAAATCACGGATCCGGCGGACCGCACGCCCTACTGGCTGACCTCGACGCGGCGTCCCGAGAAGCTCGTGGAAGCTCTCACGCAGGGCCGCTGAACTACCCTTCGCAGTCCACGCAGTACGACATTCCGTTTTTCTCCAGGGCTATCTGCGAGCGGTGGCGGACCAGGAAGCACGACGCGCAGGTGAACTCGTCCGCCTGGGCCGGAAGGACCCGCACCAGGACCTCTTCGCCGGAAAGGTCCGCCCCGGGCAGTTCGAATCCGTCTGTGGCCTCGGCTTCGTCCTCGTCGACAACGGCCGACTGCGGATCGGTACGCCTGGTCTTGAGCGCCGCTAGCGGCTCGGAGACGGTGTCTTCCTCGATCTTGCGGGGGGCGTCATAATCTGTCGCCATAGTGTCTTATCTCGCCGTTCGGTTGAGTGGTGTTCGCTGCTGCCTGAGCCCGGGGGCCGGACCGGTTGTCCGGCCCGCGTCGGCGGCCCGGAGATATCAACGCCACGGATACCTGTTTTGTGCCCGTAAGGCAGAGATTTTTACCCACATGCCGCCAAAAAGCGAACCGGCACCGCCCCGCGGCACGTACCCGGGTGCCGGACCGGCGTTCCGCGGCCCGTCCCAAATGCGCCACACCCGGGCAAAGCTTAGGTTTTCGCCGCCGGGGATGGCATTGTGTCAAGAAGGAATTGCTATCGGGTGGAGGACTTTTTGATGCAGGATCTACGGCTGGTGGGTGTCCAGGAAGGTGGCGAACATCTGCTGTTAAGCGGCAAGGGCGGGGAAACCTTCCGTCTCCGGATTGATGAAGCACTCCGGGTGGCGGCATCACGTCCGCACCGGTCCGCGCCGCAGGCTGCTCCTTCGGCCGGCACCAGCATGAGCCCGCGGGATATCCAGGCACGGATCCGTTCCGGTGCCAGCGCCGAAGAGGTTGCCGAACTATCCGGCCTCGACCTTGCGCACATCCACCGCTATGAGGGTCCTGTCCTCGCCGAACGTGAGTACGTTGCACGGCAGGCACAGGGCGTGGAAGTCGCTGCACCGATGTCCGCCACCCACGACGGGTACCGCAGTGCCTTCGGCGAAAACCCGGTCAACCTCGGAGACATGGTGCTCCACCGGCTGCGTTCCTTCGGCGTCGACCCCGATTCCGTCGAGTGGGACGCCTGGCGCCGCCCCGACGGCACCTGGGAAGTTGTGGCACGTTTCGCACTCACGGAGAAGTCCCGCGTCGCCATCGGTGAAGAACCCCCGGCCCGCTGGATCTTCAGCCCGCTGCGCAAGAGCGTCACCAACACCAACCGCTGGGCGCAGGTCCTCAGTGAGCTGGAACCCCTGGACACGCCCGTGCCCACCCGCCGCCTGTCCGCCGTCGCGGACCGGGTCTTCGATTTTGAAGCCGAAGGCAGCCCGTCCCCGGACGACACCGACAACATCCTCGAAGTCCTCAAGTCGCGCCGCGGCCAGCGGCTGGGCAGCGATGAAGACGGCGACGACGCCCTCGCGGCTCTGCTCTCCAAGGGCAGCATCCCCGCAGCACACCCCCGCGACGGCAGCCCGGAAGCCGAGGACGAGGACAGCAACGGCAGAAGCCCGCGTACCGGCCGCCTGACCCTGGCGCCGTCCGTCGATTCAGCGGACTCCGACGACCCGGTTGATCCCGTAACCCTTCCCGGCAGCGTGACCCAGACGCGGGAAATCAGCGTCCTGGCACGGCCCTTCCGCCGGCGCGCAGCCCGCGCTGAGGAACCCGCGGCGATCGACACCCAAGAGGCAGCGGCGGCCCCGCCCGCGGAGAAGACTGTCCCGGAGGAATCACCGGCTCCTGCGCCCGCCGAACCGTCCGGCCGCAAGAATGCCGGACGTGATTTCCCGTGGGACCGACTGCCCAACGGCGGCAAGGGCCAGCAGCCGGAGGAATCCGACGCGGATAAGGGCAAGGACGACGCCGCGCAGGAACGGCGTATCAAGCCGAAGCGTTCCTCGGTTCCTTCCTGGGACGAGATTGTCTTCGGGACCAAGGGCGACTAGTTGGCTGGAGCCTGCGGGCTTCCTCACCGCCGCTGAGGGCGTTGCCGGCTAGGCCCCGAAGGTTTTCGGCCGGGTCTCTACGGAGCACAACGACGCCGCCTGCCCGGTCTCTGCGAGGGCGGCACCCTGCTGCGCGGTTACCCGGCGCATGTAGTGCCGCCGGCACAGCGTTTCATAACCGATGACAGGGCCGGATCCGGCCGCAGTGCCTGCCGGAGAACCCGGCTCCTTGGCCGGCAGGAGATCGCCGGCGTCGAACAGCGGCTGATCATCGAACAACGGCCGGTCCTCAAACAGCGGCTCGTCTTCAAACACGGGCCGCTCCGTGTCCGCGGCGGCGGCCGGAGCCGGAGTGCGGGACTCGACGTCGCCCACCACCACCTGGTCCCCTTCCGTCACCATGACGCCGTCAACGGTGCGTGCGTTGTGCGTGGCCCGCCGACCGCACCAGCACAGGGCCCGGACCTGGAGGACTTCCATGCGGTCCGCCAGCTCCACGAGACGCTGGGATCCGGGGAAGAGCCGGGTCCTGAAATCGGAGGTGATACCGAAGGCAAACACGTCAATGTCCATCTCGTCCACAATGCAGGCGAGCTGCTCCACCTGCTGCGCGCTGTAGAACTGCGCCTCGTCGCAGATGACGTAGTCCACGTTGCCGGACTCCCGGCAGCGCAGCACCTCCGCCCAGAAGTCGGTGTCGTCGCGCACCTCGACGGCCGGAGTCTGCAGGCCGAGGCGGCTGGAAATCATGGATTCCCCCGCCCGGTCATTGCGGCTGAACAGTATGCCGCCGCGCCCGCGGGCGCTGTGGTTGTAATCCATCTGGAGCGCGAGCGTGGACTTGCCACAGTCCATGGTGCCTGAGAAAAAGACCAGTTCCGCCATGGCTACTTTCCGCCCTGCGCCGTCGAGGACTTGGCTTTGCGTGTTTCGGGCCGGGCGAGGACCAGGAGCGGAACCTCGCATTCCGCCTTGGTGAGGGATCCGTGCTGGCCGGTGACCTCCATAGCCGACGCGGGTGCCCGGCGGCCGTCGAACAGGGCAATCGGCTCCCGTGCGGCGACCATCAGGTTCCCGATGCGCGGCAGGACAGCGGCATCCACCTCCGGACCGAAGTAGCCGGCACGCACTGCTTCGTCCCGGGTGAAGACCCAGGCCCGGGTGCCGTAGGCGGCCTGCCAGGCAGCTTTGAGGCGGGCCAGCGCGGCTTCGCCTGCCTCCGGCTCCAGGTACAGATGAACCATGCGCGGCTCCCCCGCCGTGTGCCGGACGCCGTCGATCAGTTCCGGCCGGGTACTGTAATCGAACCGCTGCGACACCGGAACATCCACCATCCCGTGATCTGCGGTCAATACCACCAGGGTGCCGGCCGGCACTCGGGCCACCAGCCGTTTCAGGGCGCTGTCGAGCTCTTCCAGCTCGTTGCCCCACTCCGGGGAAGCTGCACCGTAGCGGTGCCCTGCCTTGTCCAGCTCATTCCAGTACAGGTACATCAGCATCCGGTCCGCCCCGGCCAGGGCGTCGACGGCTGCGGAAACCCGGGCGTGGACCCCGGACGCCGGGATGAACGTTCCTCCCCGGAGCGCGGCACGGGTCAGTGCGGAGTCGGCGAAGCGCGGCAGGCTGACCGTGGTGACCGGGATGTGCTCTGCGGCCTTTTCGAGGACGGTGGGATAGGGCTGCCACCGGAGCGGGTCGACGCCGGGATCCCAGGACCCGAGCATGTTGACCACTTTGTCCTGCTGCGGATCCAGGACGTCATATCCCACCAGACCGTGCCGCCCGGGTGGAAGCCCCGTGCCGAGGGACGCCAGCGACGCCACCGTGGTGGTGGGGAAGGAAGCACTGAGGCTGCGGGCGGCCGGAAGGAACCCCTTCAGGAACGGCGCATGCCCGCCGCGTTTCCGAAGCAGGGACAGGCCCAGCCCGTCCACCATAACCACAACAACGCGGCGGGCGGCGGGAAGGTCCAGCCGGTTCTGGTAGCCCGGGACACCCAGCACAGCGGCGGCGCTGGAGAGCACGTCCGCTACGGAACGGGTTCCGTAGGCCGGTGCTGCGGGCAGGAGGTCAGGGACAGCAGGGATCGAAGCCACGGTTCTAGCGCTGCGGGTGGGCGCGGTTGAAGCGGCCCCCGATGCCGGGCATGCGCTGGCGCGCATCGCCGCCGTCGAGCGGGCGCGGAACTGCAGTGGTATCGGTGTTGACCTTGCGCAGCGCGCGGGCGAAGGCCTTGGCGTTCTGGACCGCCTGCGCGCCGTCGGCTTCGGCGCTGACCCGGAGCACAATGTCTTCCTGCGCGATGGTGCCGGTGTAGCCGTGGTCCGCATCGCACTGCGGGTCTGCGCAGCCGGCCGGACCCATGTCCAGCCGCTGGCCGCCTGACCAGGCGATGGCCAGGGTCATTTCCCGCACCGGGTCGGACGGCTTGTAGTTCTGCGGCTGGGCATACATGTAGCCCAGCACCACGGAGCGGATCTGCGTCACCGGAACGGATTCGGTGGAAACCTGCGCCATCATCTGCTCACCGGCGTCGTCCAGCTGCTGGTCGTCCACGTGGGTGATGACCAGCATGTCCTCCGTCAGCACCAGAACCGTGATGTGGCGGTGCACCTCGGTACGCTCAAAGTGCGTTTCCAGGTGGATCAAATGGGAAAGCGGTTCGCGGCCGTCGAGGGCATCGTGGACCACGTCGGCCAGAAGCGTCGGGTAGAAGCCTGCCCGTTCCATGGATGCGTCAAGGCTGCGGCGTTCAGCGGAAAGTAACGGCGACATGGTTCCAGTTTCCCCCAGATCAGCCCTTCCTGCCTAAATGGCGCGCGGGTGGTGGAAAAGATCAGTCCCGCATTGCCCGCCGGGCGCTGTCGGTGCGGCGCTGCGGGTTGCCCAGCCGGACGTCCGCACTCAGCACGGTGATGCCGTCGGCAGAGACCAGGACCGGGTTGATTTCGATCAGGGCGATCTGCGGATGCTCGTCCTTCAGGACGGCCAGCCGGGCCATCAGGTCCTCCAGCGCCGCGATGTCCGCTTCGGGCAGACCCTGGTAGCCGAACAGCTTCGCCGCGGCACGGGGCGTCCGGACCAGATCGGCAATGTCGCGGTCCGTCAGCGGGGGGACGCCGTGCGCCCAGTCGTCCAGCAGGCTGGTGGCGTCGCCGGCCAGTCCGAAGGAGATCACCGGCCCCAGCAGCGGATCCTCGATGGCCCGGATGCGGCAGCCCTGCCCGCTGGCGGCCATGGACTGGACTTCCATGTCGAATTCCCCGTAGCGGCGCAGGGCCTGGCGCATCTGCTCCACGGTGGTCCGCAGCGCCTCCGGTGTGGAGATGTTCAGCCGGACTCCGCCCAGGTCAAGGCGGTGCCGCAGGTGCCCTTCACGGGTCTTGACCGCAACCGGCCAGCCGAGCTGTTCGGCGGCGGCAACGGCTTCGTCCGGAGTGGCGAAGCCGACGGCGGGCAGCACCGAGATGCCGTAGAACTCCAGGAGCCGGGCCGTCTGACCGGGGTCCAGCCGGGTCAGGGCGTCGCCCTGAACCGAGTCCATCAGCGTGTCGATGTAGGCCGCCGCTCCCCCGGTGTCGACGCCGGCCGGTTCCACGAAACTGCCGTGGTCCCGGTTTGCCCACTCGGTGTAGCGCACCACCGACGCCAGGGCGGCGACCGCAGCTCCGGGGCTGCTGAAGCACGGCAGTCCCTCGCCGGGGACGCCCGGATCCGCCGCGAGCAGTCCTTCCACGTGCGCACTCGGGTCCAGGATCCCGGTAAACGCAGCGACCAGGGGCTTGCCGGTTGCCTGCACGCATTCGGCCAGGACGGCGGCTATCGCTTCCGTCTTCAGCCCCGGCGCCGGCAGGATGGCGACGACGCCGGCGTCCACGGCGTCGTCGGACAGCACCTCGGTGACCGTCCGGCGCAGCTGCGGCAGGGCCACGCTCATCCCGGTGTCCAGGGCCAGTTCGGTCTCGAGCCGGGTGATCTCCAGGTCCAGGCCGGTGCACGCATCCGCCAGGACCCGGCCCAGGGCCGCCGAATTGCTGAACACGGCGACGCGGCGGCCGCGCGGCAGCGGCTGGCTGACCGCGATCTGCGCCACGTCAATCAGCTGCTCGTTGGTGCTGACCCGGATGACGCCGGACTGGCGCAGCATCGCGTCCAGGGCGCCCGGAGGTGCCTGCGTGGTCCGGACGGCGTGGCCGGGCGGCAGCTGGAGGCCGGTGACATCCGACTTGGCGACGATCACGGGCTTGGTCCGTGCCAGCCGGCGGGCCAGGCGGGAGAACTTGCGCGGGTTCCCCACCGACTCCAGGTACATCGCCACAACGCGTGTATCGGCGTCGTCCTCCCAGTACTGCATGGCGTCATTGCCGGAGACGTCCGCACGGTTGCCCGCGGAGATGGTGGAGGACAGTCCCAGGTCGCGGCGCTGGGCGGTGGCGTAGAGCAGCACGCCGATGGCGGCGGACTGGCTGAACAGTCCCAGTCCCCCGCGGCGCGGCAGGGCCGGTGCCATGGAAGCGTTCAGGGACACCTCCGGCCGGGTGTTGATCAGGCCCAGGGACGCCGGGCCGACCACCCGCATGCCGTGGGCACGTGCCCGGCGGACCAGGGCGCGCTGCTGCGCCAGCCCCTCCGGTCCCTTGGGACCGAAACCGGCGGTGACCACGAGCAGGGCCTTCACTCCTGCGGCGGCGCATTCGTCCGCCACTGCCAGGACCTGGTCGTACGGGACGGCGATGACGGCCAGCTGGACCGGTTCCGGCACTTCGGCGATCCGGGCGTAGGAGATCATTCCGGCGAGTTCGAAGGCTTCCGGGTTGATGGCGTAGACGGAGCCCTTGAAGCCGCCCTCGATGATGTGCTCCAGCAGCTGGTAGCCCACCGAACCCCATTCCCGGCTGGCCCCGATGACGGCGATCGACGACGGCGCGAGCAGGTCCGCGACGCTGCGGGCCTCGGCACGGTGCTCACGGGCCTCCATGACCGCCAGTGATTTTTCCGTGGGGTCGATGTTGAAGTCCAGGGCGATCACGCCGTCGTCGAAGTGCCGGCTCACCTCGTATCCGGCGTCGGCGAAGACCCCGATCATTTTGCGGTTCTCCGGCAGGACCTCTGCCGAGAACCGGCGGATCCCGTTCTCCCGGGCGGCGGCGGCAAGGTGTTCGAGCAGGATGGATCCCAGGCCGCGGCCCTGGTGTCCGTCGGCAATGTTGAACGCGACTTCGGCCTCGGTGGGATCGTCGAGGCGGTCATAGCGGCCGATGCCGATGATCTCGTCGCCGATGGTGATGACAAACGCCACCCGGTCCCGGTAATCCACGTTGGTGAAGCGCTCGAGTTCCTTGTTGCTGAGCTTCGCCTTGTAGGTGAAGAACCGAAGGTAGATGGAGCTCTGCGACTGGCGCATGTGGAACGCCTGCAGCGCGTCCGCATCCGCGGGGGACACGGGCCGTAAATGGCCGGTCCCTCCGTCCCGCAACACGACGTCGGCTTCCCAATATTCGGGGTAATGTCCCTGCTCCACCATAGAATCAGAGTAGTGGGCAATCTTCCCCCTAGTCATCCACCCGCTCCGTACCGTGTTGATCCGCACCGCGGCGACCACGTACGGCACGGGCTCTCTGTCCCCTAACACTGCAAGGATTCGACACAGCATGGCCCGGCGCCAACCCGTCTCCAAATCAGTCCCCGGCGAAAAGATCGCCGAGAACATCATCGATATCGATGTCACCACCGAGATGGAAGGTTCCTTCCTCGAGTACGCCTACTCGGTGATTTATTCGCGTGCCCTTCCCGATGCGCGCGACGGTCTCAAGCCTGTCCAGCGGCGCATCCTGTACATGATGTCCGACATGGGCCTGCGTCCGGACCGCGGGCATGTGAAGTCCGCCCGCGTGGTGGGCGAGGTGATGGGCAAGCTGCATCCGCACGGAGACACGGCCATCTACGACGCCATGGTGCGCATGGCGCAGGACTGGGCGCTGCGGCTGCCGCTGATTGACGGCCACGGCAACTTCGGCTCGCTCGACGACGGTCCGGCCGCCGCCCGGTACACCGAGGCCCGGCTGGCCGCACCTGCCCTGACCATGACGGACCACCTGGACGAAGACGTCGTGGACTTCGTTCCGAACTACGACAACCAGCTCCAGCAGCCCGAAGTGCTGCCGGCAGCCTTCCCCAACCTGCTGGTCAACGGTGCCACGGGTATTGCCGTGGGTATGGCCACCAACATGGCACCGCACAACCTGGGTGAGGTCATCGCAGCCACCCAGCACCTGATCGCCAACCCGGATGCGTCCCTGGACGAGCTGATGCGGTTCATTCCCGGCCCGGACCTGCCCACCGGCGGACGCATTGTGGGCCTGGACGGCATCCGCGACGCGTATGCCTCCGGCCGCGGCTCCTTCAAGACGCGGGCCAAGGTGGAGGTGGAGCAGCTTACCGCCCGCCGCACCGGCCTGGTGGTCACCGAACTGCCCTACATGGTCGGTCCGGAAAAGGTCATTGAAAAAATCAAGGACGCCGTCACGTCCAAGAAGCTGCAGGGCATCTCCGACATCGTGGACCTGACCGACCGCAGCCACGGCCTGCGGCTGGTGATCGAGCTGAAGAACGGGTTCAACCCGAACGCCGTGCTGGCCCAGCTGTACAAGTTCACGCCCATGGAGGATTCCTTCGGCATCAACAATGTGACCCTCGTGGACGGCCAGCCCCGGACCCTGGGCCTGGTGGAGCTGCTGCAGGTTTACGTTGCCCACCGTCTCGGCGTGGTCCGCCGCCGCACCGCCTACCGGCTGGGCCGGAAGAAGGACCGGCTGCATCTGGTCGAGGGCCTCCTCATTGCCATTGTCGACATTGACGAAGTCATCCAGATCATCCGGTCCTCGGATGAAACCGCGCAGGCCCGGGAACGGCTGATGGCGGTGTACGACCTGACCGAAGTCCAGGCCAGCCACATCCTGGAACTGCGCCTGCGGCAGCTGACGAAGTACTCGAGGATCGAACTCGAGAAGGAGCAGGACGAGCTGCGCAGGGCCATCGAGGAACTCGAAGCGATTCTGGGATCCGAGGAGCGGCTGCGGTCCCTGGTCTCGGAGGAGCTGGGTGAAGTGGCGGCAAAGTACGCGACGCCGCGGCGTACCGTGCTGCTCGAGTCGGAGGCTGCCGCTCCCCTGAAGGGCGCCGCAGTGACGGCTGCTGCGGGTGCTCCGGGCAAGGGCGCCAAGGCGGTGCTGCCGCTGGAGATTCCGGACGATCCCTGCTGGGCCATCCTGTCCGCATCCGGCCAGGTGGCCCGGACTTCGGACCGGGAGCCGCTGGCCGAGGGCGGGCAGCGGGTGCGCCATGACGTGTTCCGTTCCGTGGTGAAGACCACCGCCCGCGGCGAGATCGGCGCGCTGACCTCCTCGGGGCGGATGATCCGGATCTCCGTCCTGGACCTGCCCGCGCTGCCCCCGACGGCCGGGCTGCCCAACCTCGCCGGCGGTGTTCCGGTGAAGGACTTCATGACCCTGGGCAAGGGCGAGAAGCTCGTGGGGCTCGTCCCCCTGAACTCCGTGGTGGCCATCGGCACCCGCAACGGTGTGGTGAAGCGGGTCAACCCGGATTACCCGCTGAACCGCGACGACTGGGAAGCCATCACGCTCAAGCCCAAGGACGAGGTGGTCGGTGCGGCAGTGGCTGCCGAGGAAACCGATGAACTGGTGTTCATCACCCGGTCCGCGCAGCTGCTGCACTTCCCTGCCTCCACCGTCCGTGCCCAGGGCCGCACCGCCGGCGGCGTGGCCGGGATCAAGCTGGCCGCTGACGACGCCGTGGTGTTCTTCGGCGTTGTGGCCGCGGAGGATCCGGACGCCGTCGTCGTCACGGTGTCCTCCACCACCGAGGCACTGCCGGGAACCCCCGGCGGGTCGGTCAAGGTTACGCCGTTTGCCGAGTATCCGGCGAAGGGACGGGCAACGGCCGGAGTCCGTGCACACCGCTTCCTGAAGGGCGAGGATTCGCTGTCGGTTGCATGGGCCGGCCACGGTCCCGCGAAGGCCTCCGCCGCCAACGGCGTGGCCCGGGCGCTGCCTACGGAGCACGGGCGCCGGGACGGATCCGGCGTGCCGCTGACCAATGCGGTGGACGCCGTCGGCCCCAGCCAGGGCTGAGCCGTCAGGCAGTAAGCCGTCAGGCAGTTACAACGGCAACGGGCCGGTCCGGGGAGCTGAATGCTCCGCGGACCGGCCCGTTTTTTCTTGTCTGCCTGCCGGGTTTCCTACTTGCCGAAGCTGCGCAGCCGCAGCGAATTGCCGACCACCAGCACCGAACTGGCCGCCATGGCGGCTCCGGCGATCATCGGGTTCAGCAGTCCGAAGGCAGCCACCGGGATGCCCACGGCGTTGTAGAAGAACGCCCAGAACAGGTTGGTCTTGATGGTCCGCAGCGTCCGCCGGGAGAGCTCGACGGCGGTGGCCACCTGCTCCAGGCTGCTGCCCATCACGGTCAGGTCCGCTGCTTCCATGGCGACGTCGGTGCCCGATCCCATGGCAATACCGAGATCGGCCTGGGCGAGTGCCGCGGCGTCGTTCACTCCGTCCCCTGCCATGGCCACCGTGCGTCCCTGCGCCTGGAGGCGGCGGACGGCGTCGACCTTGCCCTCGGGACGGACGTCGGCCAGCACGTCCTCGCCGGGGATTCCCACCTGTTCGGCAACCTGGGCTGCCACCACCGCGTTGTCACCGGTCAGCAGCACCGGATGCAGGCCCAGGCTGCGGAACCGTGCAACGGCAGCGGCAGATCCCTCCTTGACGGTGTCCTGAAGGCTGATAATTCCCGCGGCCTGGTTCTCGACGGCCACCAGGACGGCGGTGGCACCGGCGTCCTGCTCCTCGCGCAGTGCTGCGTAGGCGGCGTCGGGGAGGTCGATGCCGTTCTCGTCCAGCCAGGCCGGACGGCCGGCCACAATGCGCTGCCCGTCCACGGTGCCCCGGACTCCCCCGCCGGGGGCCGAATCGAATTCGGTGACCGGCGCGGTGCCGGGGCCGGAGCGGGCGGACGCGGCGACGGCCCGGGCAATGGGATGTTCGCCGGCGTCCTCGACGGAGCCTGCCAGGCGCAGCAGGCCGTCTGCGGTGAGGCCGGAGGGAGCGCTGTCCAGCATGCGGATCCGGGCCACGGACAGCCGGCCGGAGGTGATGGTGCCGGTCTTGTCCAGCACGATGGTGTCCACCGTGCGGGTGTCCTCGAGGACCTGGGCGCCCTTGATGAGGATGCCCAGCTGCGCGCCGCGGCCGGTCCCGGTCAGCAGGCCCACCGGGGTGGCGAGGCCGAGGGCGCAGGGGCAGGCGATCACGAGCACCGCGACGGCGGCGGTAAAGGCGGCCTGCAGGTCGCCGGTGAGGACCAGCCACAGGACGAAGGTCAGGACGGCGATCCCAAGCACCACGGGGACGAAGACGGCGCTGATGCGGTCCGCGAGCCGGGCGATGGGTGCCTTGGAGGACTGGGCCTCGCTGACGAGCCGTCCCATCTGCGCCAGCGTCGTTTCACTGCCCACGCGGGTGGCCCGGACCAGCAGGCGGCCGGAGCTGTTGATGGTGGCGCCGGTGACGGTGCTGTCCACGTCCACTTCCACCGGCAGGGACTCTCCGGTGATCAGCGAGGCGTCCACTGCGGAGCGTCCCTCTGTGACGACGCCGTCCGCGGGAATCTTTTCCCCCGGACGGACAACAAATACGTCGCCGACTTCCAGCCGGTCCGCCGGGATCCGGACTTCCTGCCCGTCCCGCAGCACGGTGGCGTCCTTTGCACCCAGGTTCAGCAGGGCTTTCAGTGCATCGGCTGCCTTGGTTTTGGCGTTGGCCTCCAGGTAGCGGCCCAGCAGCAGGAACGTGACCACGACGGCGGCCACCTCGAAGTACAGGTGCGGCTCGGACCCCATGCGCGGATCGGCAGTGAGACCGGGACTGACCACCAGCTGGCCCAGCGAGAACAGGTAGGCCGCTGCGACGCCGATGGAGACCAGGGTGTCCATGGTGGAGGCAAGGTGCCGGGCATTGATTGCCGCGGCCCGGTGGAAGGGCCACGCGGACCAGGTCACGACGGGCAGGGCCAGCAGCGCCACCACCCATCCCCAGTTTGGGAAGGCCAGGGCAGGGACCATGGAAATGAGCAGGACCGGAACGCTGAGGACCGCTGCGAGGATCAGCCGCGGCCGCAGCTGGGCGGCGGTTCCGCCGTGCGACATGTGGTCTTCGTGCGACATGTCGTCGCCACCGGACATGTGCCCCGCGCCGTGCTCCGGTGTTTCATCCCGGGTGTCCGCTCCGGGTGCCGAGGCGGCGTGCCCCCCGTGGGCGGAAGGCCGGGCAGCGTGCCGGGTTTTCAGCCGGGCGCTGTAACCGGCAGCATTCACGGCGTCGACAATCTGCTGGTCCGTTACAGATGCCGGCACCGTGACCCGGGCGCTTTCCAGCGGCAGGTTGACGGACGCCTCTACTCCCTCGATCTTTCCAAGCTTCCGCTCCACCCGGGCCACGCAGGAAGCACACGTCATCCCCTGGATGTCGAGCTCAACTGCCCTGGATACTTCTTGTTCACGAGTGTCCATGATGATTCCCTTCTGCTGGATCCCCGGGGGTGCGCGGCTGAGTGTGCCGGCTAGGCTTCGGCGTTCACCACCGAGTAACCGGCTTCGGCCACTGCCTCGCCCACTTCTGCGGGGGTCAGGGTTCGGTTCGCGGTGACGGTTGCGGTGGAGATGCCGCCGGCGTTCAGGTCGACCGAAACCTTGTCGACGCCGTCGAGTGCTTCGAGTTCCTCAGTCACCGAGGCGACACAGTGTCCGCAGGTCATTCCGGAAATGTTCAGTGTGGTGGTTTCCATGGTGCTCTTCTTCCTGTTGATGAATGGGGTCTGCGTGTCCTAGCGCAGCAGCCTGCCGATCGCGTCCGCGGCTTCCTGGATCTTCGCCGAGACAATCTCCGGGTTGCCGGTGCGCTCGGCTTCCTGTGCAGCTCCGACGACGCAGTGCGACATGTGGTCCTGAACCAGTCCAAGGCTCACTGCATGCAGTGCCTTGTTGATGGCTGCGACCTGGGTGAGGATGTCGATGCAGTATTGATCTTCCTCGACCATGCGGGCAATGCCCCGCACCTGTCCTTCAATCCTGCGCAGCCGCCGCAGATAGGCTTCTTTGTCCGAGGTGTATCCGTGCGGGCCTTCGTGGTTCTCCAGGGTTCCGGAGATCCCGTCAGTGGTTGCTTCCATGGGGTGCTCCAATCTCGACACCTCCGAAGTTATACCCCCTTGGGGTATGCGTCAAGTACCCCCTGGGGGTATCTTTCCGGGAGCGGGCGGGGCGGTTCCAGTAAGGTGGAACCCGTGGTGCACAGCGAACTCTCGACAGCAAGCCAGGATTACCTGAAGGTCATTTGGACCGCGCAGGAATGGACGGATGAGCCGTTGACGGTGTCCGCACTGTCCATGCACATGGGCTTCTCGCCGTCGTCGGTGTCCGAGGCGGTCAAGAAGCTCACCGGCCAGGGCCTGCTGACGCATGCGCGGTACGGATCGATTGCACTGACGGAAGCGGGCGAGCTGGCCGCCGTGGGCATGGTCCGCCGCCACCGCCTGATTGAAACGTTCCTGGTGGAGTACCTGGGCTACCGGTGGGACGAGGTGCATGACGAAGCGGAGCACCTCGAGCATGCCGTGTCGGACAAGATGGTGGATGCCCTGGCTGCCCGCCTGGGCCACCCGGTACGCGACCCGCACGGGGATCCGATCCCGGCCCGCGACGGGAGCTACCCCGCGCTGGATGCAAAGCGGCTGAGCCGCTGCGAACCGGGCACCCGCGGGCAGGTGGCCCGCGTTTCCGACAACGAGCCGGACCTGCTCCGCTACATCGCCGGGCTGGGCCTGCACCTGGACACCATGGTGTCGGTGGTGCAGCGCCAGCCCTATGCGGGCACCATCACCATCGAGGCCGGCGGCCGCACGCTGGACCTCGGCCTGCCCGCGGCGGAGGCCATCTGGATCCTCACGGCCGCGGACACTGCCGCTCCCCCGGCCTTGTAGCCGCCGGTCCTACAGCACGGTTTTGTCGAAGACCACTTCCCGGTGCGTGGGCCGATAGCCCAGGCTTTCGTACAGGCCCAGGGCACCCGACGGGTTCTCCGTGTCGACGCCGAGGCCGGCATTATCCATGCCGCCGTTCCGGAAGCGGCGCATTGCCTCCCGCAGCATGGCCGGCGCCAGTTTCCTTCCGCGCCACTCCCACCGCACCCCGAGGAGCATGGTGTAGCCCTCTTTGTACCCGTGGATGTCCTTGCTTTCCGGATCAAAGCTGGCCAGCTGGTAGGCGGCCACTTCCCCGGAACCGGTGTCCACGACGGCGAAGCTCCACTTCGGCCGGAACTGCGGATGGTCGACGGTGAATCCCCAGCGTTCCTTGTTGCGCGGCTCGCTCCCCCAGTGGTCCCGAAATGCCTCGTTGTGCGCCCGGCGCACGGCGTCGGAGATTTCCTCGTTGAAGGTCCGGAACTCCATCCCCTCCGGCAGCTGGGCGTCGGGAAGCTCCCCTGCCAGCGGCCGGCTCATTTCGGTGAAGTACCGGACCACGACGGCACCCTCGGATTGCAGCAGTGCCACCTGGGAGGCATTGGATTCCTCGGCGTAGGTGCGCAGCACCCCGTGCTTCCGGTGTTCGGTGAGCAGGCGCTGGCGCAGCCGGGTTTCCTGCCAGCGGTATACCTGTGCGCCGATGCCGCGCCGGCGCCACTGCGGGTCCACGCCGCCGAACCCTGAACCGGTCTCGGAGCCGGGGTTCAGCGCAATCCGGCCGTAGGCCCGCGCGGCCCCGGTCTTGTCCAGCCCGATCAGGGTGTCCAGGGCGGGGTTGCCGGACGTGGTCTCCAGTGCCTGCTCGAGGTCCCTGCGGTCCTCCACCCATCCGGGCCTGTCCGCCTCCGCCATCCGGCGGATCAGCGCGTACCAGGCGTCCACGTCGTCAGCGCCGATGGACCGCCAGCGGAGGCCGGTTTCCGGCCCGGGGAAAAGGGGTGGGGATGGCGTCTGCATCCATCCACCCTAGGACAGAAGTACCGCCCCCAGTGAGACCTCCCGTTCACACCAGGCGGCATCGGCCTGATTATGCGTAACCACCACAACCGCCTTGCCCTGCAGCCCCGATTTCAGGTCCGCCATCAGCTGCGCGCCGGCTGCCGCATCCAGGTGGGCGGTCGGTTCGTCCAGGAGGACGACGTCGGCCTCCGCCAGCAGCGCACGGGCCACGGCAAGCCGCTGGCGCTGGCCGCCGGAGAGGAAATGCCCGCCGGCGCCGATGGGTGTATCGAGTCCGTCCGGGAGCGTATCGAAGACCGGTCCGAGGCCGACGGCACGCAGGGAACCGATCATTTCCGCCTCCGTCGGGGCGAGGGCGCGGTCGCGGGCCAGGAGCAGGTTGCCGCGCAGGGTGGAGTCGAAGAGGTGCGCTTCCTGCGGGCACCACGCCATCCGCCGGGCCGCCGGCGGCACCGACCCCGCGGGAACACCGTTGATTCGGTAGGAACCGCTGCGGGGCGGCAGGAAGCCCAGCAGCACGCCGAGCAGTGTGGATTTGCCGCTGCCGGACGGGCCGGTGACGGCCACCCACTCCCCAGCGGAGAGGCGCAGGTCCACCCCGGTCAGGACGTCTTCCGCCGCCCCGGGGTAGCGGTAACGGATGTCGTTCAGTTCGAGGGTGCGGACTGCTCCGAAGCTGCGACGGGCTGCGGCGTCCTCCCCGGTCGTGTCGGCGTCGATGTCCTCGGTGCCCAGATCGGGCAGGACCTTGTCCCCCAGGGTCCGCCAGGCGGTGAACTGCTGGATGGATCCGTTGACCGCCACAAAGGGTTCAATCAGGGCAAGCTGGACCAGGACGACGACGGCGGCCACGGTGGCCGGTGCGTCCTGTGCGGCGCGGATCATGTAGACGGCTGCCAGGGAGCAGGCCAGGGCGGTGAGCGCGTTGGCTGCGCCCTGGGCCCAGGCGCTGCGCCGGACCGCCCGGGCAGCGGCGGCTTCGTACTCCTGCTGCCGGGCCAGGACCGGGGCGGAGCTCGAGTTGGCTTCCAGATCGGTGGCCGCGGAGAGGAGGCGCGCCATGGAGGACATGGACCGGGCCTGCAGGTTCACGGTGGCGGCGCGTGCGGCGGCGTCGGCGAACAGGGCCAGCAGCGGGGCAACCACCATGCCCACCACGGTCAGCGCCACCTGTACGGCGAAGCCTTCCGGTACCAGCAGCCAGGTGACCAGGCAGGCGCCGGCCGCGGTCAGCAGCCCGGTCAGGGGTGCGAAGACCACGCGGGGAGCAATGTCCCGCAGTTCGTTCACGTCACCCACCAGGCGTTCCAGGGCGCCCGAGCCCCGCGCCACCCGGCGCCAGCCTTCGGGGCGCTGCAGCAGTCCGTTCCAGAGCCGGACCCGCAGCGTGTTGGTGGCCCGGAAGACGGCGTCGTGCAGGGAGAGGCGCTCGAGGTAACGCAGCAGTGCCCGGCCGATGCCGAAGAACCGCACGCCGACGATCGCCATGAGCAGGTAGAGGATCGGCGGCTGCTCCGCCGCCCGCACGATCAGCCACGCGGACAGGGCCGTGAGCGCGACGGCGAACATGGTGGCGCCGGTGCCCAGCACCAGGGCCAGGACGAACTGCCTGCTCCACGGCTTCAGCACCAGGAGGTTCTTCCAGAGCGGTTCATGGGGAGCGGGCTCCGCGGAGGCCTCCGCGGCGGCGGGGCCGGAAGCTGCGGCCGCCCCGGTGGATCCAGGGGCCGCGCCGGTACCGGCCGCAAGGTGCGGACCAGACTGATCGACGCCTGCTGCGGCGGTGGGCAGGGTGTTCCTGCCCTGGCTGCGGCGCGGGGTCGCTGCCCCGGAAGCTTCCGGATCGACGGGGATCATAACGTCGGCAATGGCCGCGGTTTCGGCGTCGTGGGCCACCAGCAGAACGGTGGTCCGGCCGCGCAGTGCCCGAAGGGCTGCACGGACAGCGGAGGCGCTGTGCGCGTCCAGGTGCGCGGTGGGTTCGTCCGCCAGCAGGACCCGGACCTCGGGATGTGCTTCGATGCGGGCCAGGGCACGGGCCACGGCGACCCGGCGCTGCTCGCCGGGGCTCAGGTCCGCGGTGGCGGCGTCGAGGAGGTGTCCGGCGTTGATCTGTTCCAGGGCGGCGCGGGCGGCCGCCCGGCCTGCGGTATCCCTGTTGTTGCTGTCGCTGTCGGCGGCGGGGTGTGCGTCGGCGGCTTCGGCGACGGGGAAGCCCGCGTAGAGTGCGATCTCCCCTGCAACGGTCTCCTCGACGAGCACGGGGTGCTGCGGAATCCAGGCCTGCGTGGTGCGGGTGATCCCGTCGACGGTCCCGGTCAGCCGGGTGTCTCCGCCGTTCCGGCGCAGCCCGGCCAGGGCTTCCAGCACGGACGTCTTCCCTGCCCCGCTGGGGCCGGTGAGGGCGGCGATGGTACCTGCGGGCACGGCGAAGCTGAGGTTCGCCACGGCCGGGTGCGGCCGGCCCTCGTAGGCGATGGTCAGGTCCCGGACCTGGAGCGCTGCGCCGGGAAGCGGGGCCGATGCGTCGACCGTCAGGGGCCGGGCCTCCGGGGCCTCAAGCACGGCGTTGGTCCGGTTCAGCGCTTCGAGGCCGTCCTCGCTGGCGTGGTGTGCGGTGCCCAGATCGCGCAGCGGCTGGTAGCACTCGGGCGCGAGGATCAGGGCAAGCAGACCGAGTTCAAGCGGCATGCCGCCGTGCACCAGTCGAACGCCGATGAAGACGGCGACCAGGGCCACCGAGATGGTGGCGATCAGTTCCAGGGCAAGCGAGGACATAAAGGCCACCCGCAGGGTCGCCAGCGTGGTGACGCGGTAGCGGTCGGCCACGTCGCGCAGCGCCCGGGTCTGGGCGCGGGCCCGGCCCAGGCCCACCAGCACGGGCAGCCCCTTGGCCAGCTCCAGCATGTTGTCCGACAACCGGTTCAGCGAGTCCACCGCAGCGGCGGTCTTGTCCTCGGTGTGGAGGCCGATCAGGATCATAAAGACCGGAATAAGGGGAACGGTCAGCACAATCGTGACGGCACTGACCCAGTCCGCGGCAAGGATCCGGGCTCCCACCAGCAGGGGAACGACGGCGCAGGTCACCAGGGCGGGAAGGTATTTGGAGTAGTAGTTGTCCAGCCCGTCCAGGCCGCGGGTCAGCAGGACGCTCAGCGCACCGCTGCCCATTCCCGGGACCGTGCCCCCGTCAGCCAGGACGCGTTCGGCCAGCTGCCGGCGCAGTTCGTCCTTCACCCCGGCGGCGGCGCGCTGGGCCACGCTGTCCTGGCCCCACGCGGCCACGGAACGCAGCACGGCGCCAGCGACCCCGAGGAGGAACACCCGGTTCCAGTCCGGGCCGCCGGCCGCCAGCCCGGCGATGCCGTGTGCCACGGCGTCGGCCAGCAGGACGAGCCCCGCAGCCTTGACCGCGGCAAGCAGCCCCAGGAGGTACAGCGCCCGGCGGCTGGTGGCGCTGACCGGCAGTACCGGCTTCACTGGTTCTTGAAACTGTGGGGGGCAGGGATGGCCTCGGTGGTGACCCGCTTACGGAACACCCAGTAGGTCCAGCCCTGGTACAGCACCACAACCGGCAGGCCGAACAGGGCCACCCAGCTCATGACCTTCAAGGCGTAGGGCGATGCGGAAGCGTTTTCCACCGTAAGGTTCCAGGCGGCATCCAGCGTGGAGGGCAGCACCACGGGGTACATGGAGGCGAAGATCGTCGCCGCGCCGGCCACCAGGAAGACGCCGAGGCTGATGAAGCTCAGGCCGTCACGGTCCCGGCGTGCGTAGATCCATGCCAGGACGGCTCCGACCACGGCAATCACGAGCAGGGGCAGGGTCTCCACCTTGCCGTTCATGAACTGCACAATGATGGCCCATGCCGCCAGGGGCAGGATGCCCACGGGCAGCCAGCGCGTCACGATGCGCTTGGCGCGCTCACGGATCTCACCGTCGGTCTTGAGCATCAGGAACGCGCAGGCGTGGATCAGGCAGAAGGCCACTACGGCCAGGCCGCCCAGCACCGCGTACGGGGTGAGCCAGGCAAAGGCTCCGCCCACGCGGTCGCCGTTCTCGTTCAGCGGCAGGCCGGTGGTGGTCAGGCCGAGCGCGGCTCCGACGCCGAAGGCGGCCGTGAACGCGCCGAGGGCATGGGCCCAGTCCCAGCGGTTGCGCCACTTGTCGCTGTCATGCTTGCCGCGGTATTCGATGGAGACGGCCCTGAAGATGAGTCCCATCAGCACAAAGACCAGCGGGATATACAGGGCGGAGAACAACGAGGCGTACCACATCGGGAAGGCTGCGAAAGTCATTGCACCCACGGTGATCAACCAGACTTCATTGCCGTCCCAGACCGGGCCGATGGTGTTGAGCAGCACCCGGCGGTCCTTCTCGTTGCGGGCCATGAGCTTCATAAGCATGCCCACGCCCAGGTCGAAGCCCTCCAGGAACAGGTACCCGACCCATAGGAAGGCAATCACAATGAACCAGAACAGCGGTAGCGACATTACTTTCAGAGCTCCAGAAATGCCGGCGGTCGGCAGATTGCAGGGTGGTCGGACAGGGTCCGGAGGGCGGCCGCATGCGCGGTTGCCCTCCGGAGAATCTCAGTAGGCAAAGTCGAGGACATCGCCCTTCTTCTTTCCGGGGCTGCCGTCAGGATCGCCGCCGGCGGAATCCAGGCCGCCCGTGCCGCCGTCGTCGCCGTGCAGCAGGTCAGGCATCGCTGCCGGAACGCCGCCGCGGACGAACTTGAACAGCAGCCGCACCTCCACGATCAGCAGCGCCAGGTACACGACGGTGAAGGCGATGACGGAGAACAGCAGCTCCGCCATGCTCACCCCGGGCGAGACGGCTGCGGCGGTGAACATAAACACGCCGTCGGAACCGGTGGGGTTCGGTGCCACAACGAACGGCTGGCGGCCCATTTCGGTGAAGATCCAGCCCGCGGAGTTGGCACCGAACGGCGCGAGGATACCGAACACGGCCAGGCGCATCAGCCACTTGGATTCAGGAACCGTACCCTTGCGGACCACCCAGAGGGCGAAGGCTGCGGCAACGGCGGCGATGCCGCCGAAACCGATCATGATGCGGAAGCCCCAGTAGGTGACTGCAAAGTTCGGTGTGTAGTCGATTTCCATGCCGGAGTTGGCGCCGTACATCTCGTCAGCGGGCAGGTGGGTGCCGTAGGCATCCTGGTACTGCTCCAGCAGGGTGTTCACCCCTCGGATTTCGGTGTCGAAGTCACCGTTGGCGAGGAAGGACAGCATGCCCGGGATTTCCACCAGCGTCTGCACGTCCTCGCAGTTCTTCGCGCCCGGGTCACCGATGGACAGGACGGAGAAGGAGGTGCCGTCATGGCATGCTGCTTCCGCAGCGGCCATCTTCATGGGCTGCTGCTCAAACATCAGCTTGCCCTGCAGGTCACCGCTCACCGCTACGCCGGCAAAGGAGATCATGGCGACGACGGCACCGATGCGCAGGGACCGCAGCCACACGGAATGGTCGGTCTTGTCCCGGCCGATTTCGGGCCGCTCGCCCACCACCACGTTGCCTTTGGCGTCGACGGTGTCGATGCCGTCACGGCGCCGCTTCCAGAGGTGGTACCAGGCGATGCCGATCAGGAATCCGCCGGCAACGGCGAAGGCACCGAAGATTGTGTGCGGGAACGCAACGAGGAGGGTGTTGTTGGTCAGGACGGCCCAGATGTCGTTCATGACCGGGCGCCCGTCCACCATTTCCACACCCACGGGGTGCTGCATCCAGGAGTTCGCGGCGAGGATGAAGTAGGCCGAGAGCATGGAGGCGAGTGTGGTGATCCACAGGCACGCCAGATGGATTTTCGGGGGCAGGCGTTTCCAGCCGAAGATCCACAGCCCAAGGAATACCGATTCGGTGAAGAAGGCCAGGAGTGATTCCAGCGCCAGCGGAGCGCCGAACACGTCACCGACGAACCGGCTGTACTCGCTCCACGCCATCCCGAACTGGAACTCCTGAACGAGTCCGGTTGCCAGGCCCAGGATGAAGTTGATGAGGAACAGCTTGCCCCAGAACTTCGTCATTCTCAGGTACTGCTCTTTGCCGGTGCGCACCCAGGCTGTCTGCATGGCTGCCACCACAATCCCCAGCCCAATGGTCAGCGGAACCATGAGGAAGTGGTAGACGGTCGTGATGCCGAACTGCCACCGGGCGATATCCAGTGCTTCCACGCTTCTGTCCTTCAGTCGAGGAACGACTTCTACACGTTGTAGAACCCCTTACTTCTACACAGCGTAGAACAACTCGGCAGAGATTTCTACGTGATGTAGAACAAACGGATGAAACACGGTACATTAGTAAGTCTGGACCTGATACCGGGGTCCGCCGGGGTCTCGATCAAAAAAGGATGCACATGGCAACGCTCGGTGAGTTGGAACGCGCGATGATGGATCTGCTGTGGGAATCGACCGAAGCAGCAACCGCGAATGAACTGCGCGAGAAGCTGGCGCAGCGCGAAGACTCTGCGGACGGCAAGGGCCTGGCCGTGACCACGGTGCTGACCGTGCTCTCCCGCCTGGAGAAGAAGTCGCTGGTGGTCCGCGAACGCGATATCCGCCCCCACCGCTACCGTGCCGTGACCAGCCGCGCCGAACACACTGCCGAACTTATGCACGAAGCCCTCGGAACCGCGAATGACCGGGAAGCCGTGCTGGCCCGGTTCGTCGGGTCCGTCTCCGACACCGAGGCCCAAATGCTGCGCAGGCTGCTCGGCGCCTAGTACCCCGGGTGTTCTGGGCCTCCTACGCACTGGCTGCGCTGGCGATCGTGCTGGCGTGGCCCGTTCCGGTTCTCCTTTCGCGGGCGCAGTGGCCCGCGCGCTCCCCTTTCACCGCGATGGTCCTCTGGCAGGCCATAGCCCTCGCGGGCGGCCTGTCAATGATCGGCGCCATGCTTACCTGGGGCCTTGAACCGCTCGGTGACAACCTCCTGGCCGGCCTGCACGGCCTCTGGCGCATCCTGCTGGAGGGTGCCCCTGCCAGCACTCTGGGCCTCGTCCACGTTTTCGCACTGAGCGCCGCGACCCTGCTGGGCGCCCACCTGGTCTTCACCCTGCTGCTGACCTACTACCGCATTCAGCGCGGCAGGCACCGGCACCGGGACATGCTGAACCTGCTCAGCAGCCCGTCGGCGGACACTCCTGCCACCGTCGTGATCCAGCATCCGACCCCGGTGGCCTACTGCCTGCCGGGCGGTGCGCGTTCCGTCACCGTGCTCTCCGACGGACTGTTGAACATGCTCTCCAAGGAAGAGCTGGGTGCGGTCCTGACCCACGAGCGCGCCCATCTGGCCCAGCACCACCATCTCCTGCTGTGGGCTTTTGCCGCCTGGCGGGCCGCCCTGCCGTGGCTGCCGACGTCGCTGCTGGCCCAGCGCTCGGTCAACGAGCTGATCGAGATGCTTGCCGACGACGAGGCGCTGCACGAGGCGGACAGGATGACTCTCGTCCGCGCAGTGGCCATTGTCGGTTCGGGAAGCGCCGCGCCGGGGGCCGGAGCTGAAGCGAGGCTTCCGCCGGCCTTGCCCGCCCCGGGGAACACTCCCCTGCCCCTGGGCGGCCCGGATGCGTCCGAACCGCTGGGCACCGCAGGCCGGCTCAGCCGCCTGCTGACGCCGCAGCCGCCGCTGCCGCGCTGGCAGCAGTGGAGCGTGCTGTGCCTCTCGATCCTGCTGCTGGCCGTACCGACGACGCTGCTGATCGCCCCGGGACTGCTTAACTAGGGCACACCCCTGGTGCGCGCGGGATTCGGCGGACCCGGCAGGACATCCCACCCGGTGGGGCCCGGACGAAGCGTTCCGCGCCGCACTATCTGACGCGTTCATAGTGCAGTAGATGCCCTCGAATCAGTCCGCAAGCAGCATTTTCTGCACTATGAACCCGGGCGGCCATCTACTGGGCAGATAACGGGGTTTAGCCGGATCCGGTGAGCAGATAACGGGGTTTAGCGGGCGGGGTAACCCCAGTATCTGCTCAGTAGATAATGGCTTCCGGGGCTAACTGGCAGATCCGGCCTTGGCCGTTATCCAGACCCGGGCCTCCCATCGCCGCGAGCATGTGCGCTGGCTGGCCAGCGAGGGCACCAGTCCCTACCTGCCCAGGAAATCCCACCCCGGTGGAACCAAACCCGGCCACTCGATCCCACCGGACACAGCAGCACCACTGCGTGGGAAAACCTGCGCAAGCGGGCGGAAGGTGCCGCTACGCGTCGATCCGGTCCCGGTCCAGCATGGCGGCTCCGGCAATGATGAAGTCCTTGCGCGGCGCCACGTCGCTGCCCATCAGCAGTTCGAACGCCTGCTCGGCCGCAGCCGCTTCCGAAATGCGCACCCGCCGGAGCGTCCGGTGCCTCGGATCCATGGTGGTCTCGGCCAGCTGCCCTGCATCCATTTCGCCGAGGCCCTTGTACCGCTGGATTGGTTCCTTGTAGCGCTTGCCTTCCTTTTCCAGCCGGGTCAGCACCTGGTGCAGTTCCTTTTCGCTGTAGGTATAGACCATCTCGTTGCTCTTGGAGCCGGCGTTGATGACCTCGACGCGGTGCAGCGGCGGAACGGCGGCATAGACCCGCCCGGCATCCACCAGTGGACGCATGTAGCGGAAGAACAGCGTAAGCAGCAGGGTCCGGATGTGGGCGCCGTCGACGTCGGCGTCCGTCATGAAGATGACCTTGCCGTAGCGGGCGGCGTCCAGCTGGAAGCTGCGGCCCGAACCGGCGCCCACCACCTGGATCAGGGCTGCGCATTCGGCGTTGGACAGCATGTCCGCAACGGACGCCTTCTGCACGTTGAGGATTTTGCCGCGGATCGGCAGCAGCGCCTGGTAGTCCGAGGACCGGGCGAGCTTGGCTGTGCCGAGGGCGCTGTCGCCTTCCACGATGAACAGTTCCGAGCGTTCCTGGTCATCGATGCGGCAGTCCGCCAGCTTCGCCGGCATGGTGGAGGTTTCCAGCGCGTTCTTCCGGCGCTGGGTTTCCTTATGCACGCGGGCGGAGATCCGGGACTTCATCTCCGCCACCACCTTTTCCAGCAGCTGCGAAGCCTGCGTCTTGTCGGCGCGGGCGGTGGAGTTCAGCCGGGCGGTGATTTCCTTTTCCACGACCTTGCTCACGATGGCCCGCACCGCGGAGGTGCCGAGGATTTCCTTGGTCTGGCCTTCGAACTGCGGTTCGGCCAGGCGGACGGTCAGCACGGCGGTGAGGCCGGCGAAGACATCGTCCTTTTCGATCTTGTCATTGCCTGCCTTGAGCTTGCGGGCGTTGGCTTCGATGACCTTGCGGAAGGTTTTCAGCAGTCCCTGCTCAAACCCTGCCTGGTGCGTTCCGCCCTTCGGCGTGGCAATGATGTTCACGAACGAGCGGATGTTTGTTTCGTAGCCGATCCCCCAGCGCAGGGCGATATCCACCTCCGCCTCGCGCTCGACTTCGGTGATCCGGCTGTGCCCGCTGTCATCCAGCACGGGTACGGATTCCTTGAACTTGCCCGAACCGTGCAGGCGCCAGATATCGGTAACGGCGGCGTCGGCGGCCAGGTAGTCGACGAACTCGGCGATGCCGCCGTCGTGGTGGAAGACTTCCTCCACCGGTCCGTTTTCCCCCGGCGTGCCGGGCAGGCGCCGTTCATCCCGGAGAGTGATCCGCAGCCCGGGCACCAGGAACGAGGTCTGGCGGGCGCGGGCCTGCAGTTCCGTGTAGGAGAACTTGGCATCCGGCGTGAAAATCTGCCGGTCCGCCCAGTAGCGGATGCGCGTGCCCGTGACGCCGCGCTTGGCCTTGCCCACCACTTCCAGCCGTGAACTGTCCAGGAACGGAGAGAATTTGGCCTCGGGGCCGGGCTTCCTTCCGGTGTCGTCAAAATGCCCGGGCTCGCCGCGGCGGAACGCCATCTGGTAGGTCTTGCCGGCACGGTCCACCTGCACATCGAGGCGGGAGGACAGGGCATTGACCACGCTGGCGCCGACGCCGTGCAGGCCGCCGGAGGCAGCATAGGACCCGCCGCCGAACTTTCCGCCGGCGTGGAGCTTGGTGAAGACGACTTCGACGCCGGACAGGCCGGTTTTCGGTTCGATGTCCACGGGGATGCCGCGTCCGTCGTCGTGGATCTCCACGGAGCCGTCCGGGTGGAGGATGATCTTGATGCTCTGCCCAAAGCCGGCCAGGGCTTCGTCGACCGAGTTGTCGATGATCTCCCAGAGGCAGTGCATCAGGCCGCGGGAGTCGGTGGACCCGATGTACATGCCGGGACGCTTGCGGACGGCTTCCAGTCCTTCCAGGACGGACAGGTGCCGGGCGGTGTAATCAGAACTAGGGGGCGCCACGTGCGTTGAAACTCCTTGGTGCCGGCCGTTTTGCCGGTAGAGATATCCGGGAACAATCAGGGACTCCTTCAAGGTTAATCCCAGGCGGTGACACTTCCGCTCAACGACTCAGCTGCGTGAGACTGCCCACAGGTGCCGCGCCGGTTTCCTACGCGTAGAGCGAAAGGCGGACCCTCCTGCGCGGGAGTGGGTGTCAAAGGTGGTTATATAAAGTATCAACACCCCTTGAGGAGGCAACTCATGACAGCAGCAGTAGCAACCCGTGAGCTGAACAGCCTGGACCGCTGCGACCGTTGCGGCGCACAGGCCTACGTACGTGCCGTACTGGAATCCTCCGGTGGGGAACTGCTTTTCTGCGGGCACCACGCCCGCGCGGTGGAGGCAAACCTCCGTCCGCTCACTTCGGAATGGCAGGATGAGACGTCACGCCTGAACGAGAAGGCACCCGTCTCCGCAGAGTAAACACGCAGTCGCCTGCGCGGTCTGCGGCGCCACGGAGTAAAGTCCGGCGGCGGCGCAGCGTACCAAGCTTGAAGAAGTCCCCTTCCGGGTCGGAAGGGGACTTCTTTTTTTGCGCCGGCGGGTCGGCCGGCGTCGACGACGCCCTGCACCGCATCAACGGGCTGTGCCGTCCTCCAACAACGCTGCCGTCCTCCAACAGCGCTGCGGCAGACAACAGCACCCCGCCCGCGGAAGCGGACGGGGTGCTGTTCGTTCGACCTGCCGGCAGGTGCCTAGTCCAGGTAGTCCCGCAGGACCTGGGACCGGGACGGGTGCCGCAGCTTGGACATGGTCTTGGATTCGATCTGGCGGATCCGCTCACGGGTGACCCCGTAAACCTTGCCGATTTCGTCCAGCGTCTTCGGCTGGCCGTCGGTGAGGCCGAAGCGCATGGCCACAACACCGGCTTCGCGCTCGGACAGCGTATCCAGTACGGAGTGCAGCTGTTCCTGCAGCAGCGTGAAGCTGACGGCATCCGCGGGAACCACGGCTTCGGAGTCCTCGATGAGGTCGCCGAATTCGGAGTCGCCGTCTTCACCCAGCGGGGTGTGCAGGGAGATCGGCTCGCGGCCGTACTTCTGTACCTCCACCACCTTTTCGGGGGTCATGTCCAGTTCCAGTGCCAGCTCTTCGGGGGCGGGCTCGCGGCCCAGGTCCTGGAGCATCTGGCGCTGCACGCGGGCCAGCTTGTTGATGACTTCGACCATGTGCACCGGGATGCGGATGGTGCGGGCCTGGTCTGCCATGGCACGGGTAATGGCCTGGCGGATCCACCACGTGGCGTACGTGGAGAACTTGAAGCCCTTGGTGTAGTCGAACTTCTCCACGGCGCGGATGAGGCCCAGGTTGCCTTCCTGGATCAGGTCCAGGAACAGCATGCCGCGGCCGGTGTAGCGCTTGGCCAGCGACACCACGAGGCGCAGGTTGGCCTCGAGCAGGTGGTTCTTGGCACGCTTGCCGTCATGGGAAACCCACTGCAGCTCGCGCTTGAGCTTGGGATCCATGTCCGGATCCGCTGCCATCTTTTCTTCGGCGTACAGACCGGCTTCGATCCGCAGGGCGAGGTCGACTTCCTGCTCGGCGTTCAGCAGGGCTACCTTGCCGATCTGCTTCAGGTAGTCCTTGACCGGGTCCGCGGTTGCACCGGCGGAAACAACCTGCTGTGCAGGTGCATCGTCGTCGTCGGCATCCGAGTACACGAAACCGGAACCCGTGGGTGCGGCTGCGGTGTCTCCGCCTTCAACGGCGTCGGCGTCGGGCTCAACATCAGAGCTCTCGACTTCTTCGTCAGCCTCGGCCTTGGCAGCCTTGGCGGTCTTCGCAGCGGTCTTGCGTCCGGCTGCAGTGGTGCCGGCCTTCGCCGGAGCCTTACGGGCGGCAGCGGGCTTGCGGGCCGTCTTGGCAGCGGTCTTTTCGCCGGAAGCAGCCTCCTTGGGGGCCGCCGCGGACGGGGCCTCAGTTGCGGCAGTGCGCTTATTTGCAGTGTCAGTCTCTTCGACTGCAGTTGTCTTTCTCGGCGACACAGAAAACCTTTCATACGGCGGGTTGTGGCACCGCCATTGGGGGCAACACCACTATGACCCTGTCAAGTCCGTGCTTATTTCCAAGTGCTCGGCTTGGCATGTCCTAATAGAACACACCGTGCCGGTGTTTTGTTCCGCTGGTCACAGGGACCGGCAGTTCAAAGGACACTTGATACACGAACCCGACCGGGTCTCGGTTCCCATTGTCGCACGTTTTCCGTTTCTCCACAGCAAGGCGCAGGCCGTGCGGCGGACGGTCTCCGCGGGTCAGTCGTCCGGAATGCCCGGCCAGGAGCCGCCGCGCGAGCGGGACCAGTCCGGAAGGATTCCGGTGCCGAGCAGCTCCCGCAGCAGGTGCGCCAGGCGGTAGCCGGGGCTGGCCTCGACCGCGTACTGCAGGTAGATCTGCGCCCGGGACCCCCGTCCCCTGGCCCACTCCATCCAGGCCAGCAGCGAAAGCAGGGCGGCCTTGGAATCACCGCCGGCCACCGGGACGAGGTCGGTGAACACCGCGTGAGCCCGGTCCAGCAGGGTCCAGTCCGGGGCGCCGGCACCCCGGCCCACCAGGATGCTGCGGAAATCCGCCGCGGCGGAAGACTGCCGCCGCGCCCGCGGCATCAGCGGGACCACCGAGGACTCCCCGGCGGGCGGGCCGGCAGCCCCGGGCAGGACCAGGGGGTGCAGCTGCGGGCGGACCATGCCGTTGGCTTCGGCGCCGTCCACCGCTGCCGCTTCGCCCACAGCGGCCAGGACCAGCAGGGCATCCCGGATTCCCCGGTCGCCGAGGCTGGCCAGGAGGAATCCTGCGCATTCGGCATCGCGGCGCAGCCGATCCCCTCCTCCGGAGAAGCACTCGGTCCACAGCCGGATTGAGTGCCGGAACTGGTCCCGCTCACACCAGCGCCCGGCCAGCACGCCGGCAAAGCGTGCCTGTTCGCTGCCTACCTCCCGCCGGTTCGGCCATTGCTCCGGGAAGGAGTCCCGCACCGCCCGCTCGAGTGTCGCGGCGAACGCACTCCCCCGATACACCAGCTCCGTGTTGAGCATGCTGTCCGCTATCTGCGACCGCGGAGCCCCCGGCCAGGGGCAGCAGTCCGGCCGGACGCAGAAATAGTCCCGCCAGGTCCGGGCGCCGACCAGCCAGCCGTCCTGCAGCGGGATGCCTGCCGCGGCCAGTTCCTTCTCCAGCTTCCGGACCAGCTGCCGGTACGGCGGGTGTGCCGGGTTCTCCCAGGGTGCCTCCGTGTACATCGCCAGGAGGACACCGTCGGCCTCGGCATCAGAGGTCAGGAACCGGCGGGCGGTGGCTGCATACGCGGCGGTTCCCGCTTTGGCCGCCGGCCAGTGGGGAAGGTCAAGGCGAAGCGTCGCTCCCAGCCGGCCTCCGCACAGCGCCATCAGCACCAGGGACTCGCGGGGCTCAAAGCCCAGGGTATGGGGAATCAGGCTGAGGATGTCTGCCGGAGCGCTGACGCGGTAGGGATTGCGCGGGGTGCCGTCGGCCGGTTCTGTGCTCATGCCACAAGGGTCCGCGGGCACCTGTCTTCGCCGCAGATCCGGACCGATACCTGTGCATCCGCCGCAGCCCGGACCGCCGCGTCCGCGGGTGGTGGAGGACGAGTGATCCCCGGCAGCCCGCCGGAGTCATTTCCAGCGGAAAACCCTCGCGGCCACCACGGCGCAACTTACCGTCCAGCCGAGCATGACGGCAAAGGGAGCGGCTGTGACTGCCCCTCCGTACCAGGCGGCGGTGAGTGCCTGGGTCATGGCACCGAGCGGGGTGAAGGCGGCGACCTGCCGGACCCCCTCCGGCATTAGCGGTCCCGGCGTCCACAGTCCGGCGCTGAACATGCACACCATGAAAACCAGGAACCCGATGGCGTAGGCATTCTGGGCGGTCCCGGCGAGGGCGGCGATGAGCGATCCCACGGCCATCATGGCGGCAGCACCGAAGAGGAGCACAAGGACCACCAGTGTCCCGCTGCCGGGCATCCGGCTGGAAAAGGCGACTCGGGCCAACAGGACGGTGACCGTCACCGCCACGGCGAGCGACACGGCGCTGACGATCCACTGGGCAAAAAGGATGCGGTGTGCCCCCACGGGTGTCACGCCCAGGCGGCGCAGGACCCCGCTCTCCCGGTAGCCGCTGATGGCGGACGGATAGTTGGTGACCGCCACGCTGGCCAAGGCCACCGCAATGGACAGCGGCACGAGAAGATCGATGGGGCGCAGGGCTGCATAGACGGGATCGGTGCCGCCCAGCGGGGCCCTGGTGCCAGGAATAACGAAACCCTGCAGCAGCAGGATCGCCGAGGACAGCACCAGTGCCATGAAAACGCTCAGCGGGTTACGCAGGTACAGTGCTGCTTCAGTGCGAGTCAAGGCTCCCAGCGCCCGCATGCTTCCCCCTCAGTCGGCTGTCGTCTGCTCGATGAAGGCCAGATAGGCGTCCTCGAGGCCGCCGGGCCCACCGGTACCCGTGCCGGAGACGGCCAGCAGTTCCGCCGTGGTGCCCACGAAGCGCGTCCGGCCGGCGTCGATAATTGCCAGGCGGTCGCACAGTCGCTCGACGTCGTCCAGGTAGTGCGTGACGAGCACTACCGTGATGCCTTCATCCTTCACCTGCTGGATCAGCTGCCGGACGTCACGCCGGCCCTGGGGGTCCAGCCCCGTGGTCAGCTCATCGAAAACGACGACGTCGGGGTTCCCTACGAGCGCGAGGGCAATGGAAAGCCGCTGCTTCTGGCCCCCGGAAAGCTTGCCGAAGGGGCGTTTTCGGTGTTGATCGAGCCCGACGGTCCGCAGCAGGTCCGGCACGTCCGCAGGCTCGGGATAAAAGGCGGCAAAGAGGCGCAGGGCCTCCTCCACCCGCAGGGCCGGAGGCAGTGCGGCGGCCTGAAGCTGATAGCCCACGCGCCCGCGCACCGTTTCTCTGTCCTCCGCAGGATCCACCCCGAGGACCGTGACCCGGCCGGCGTCGGGCCGCAGCGTGCCGGCAACGCACTCCACTGTGGTGGTTTTGCCGGCCCCGTTGGGACCGAGGATTCCGAAGGCTTCATTGGCCTCAATGGAAAACGTTACGTCTTCGAGGGCCGCGACCTTCCGAAAGGATTTGGCGAGTCCGTTCACGCTTACCACTGTGCCGGTGGGCAGCTGCGCCCTGGTCATGCCGACAATTGTGGCGGCGGTGCCGCGGAGGGTCAAGAGTGCCGGCACCGGGCGCACCGCCGGGGGCGACGCCGGCACCGGCGGCGGAGAGCTACGGGGTTCCCGGCCCGCCGCGTTCCTCCCGGCGCCGCTGCCGCTCACGGGCCAGGGCGGCACGGAGCGGCGGCAGCGGAGATCCTTCGTCGGCCAGCCGTGCGCGGATCTGCCCGCGGGTGCGCAGGATACCCACGACGCCCACCGCCATGACGGCGAACTGCACCGACAGGGCAATCCGGAACGAGCCCAGGGCGTAGAGGTTGCCGCCGGAGAAACCGCTGTTGTTCAGCACGTCCAGCACCACGCCGATCAGGTACATGCTGACCAGTGAGGCAATAAAGCCGCCGATGTTCACGATTCCGGTGGCGGTGCCCAGCCGGGAGCTGGGGTTGTACGTCCGGGCGAAGTCGAAGCCGATCATGGATCCCGGACCGCCGACGGCGAGCAGCGTCACCAGGAGGACCAGCAGCCACAGCGGGGCCGGTCCGGGGTAGAGCAGCACGGCCGCCCACCCCGCGGCCATTGCTGCGGCGATCAGCAGCACCATGGTGGACCGGCGCAGCGGGTGCCGGCCCACCCACGAACCCATCCAGGGACCGCAGATAATGCCGACCACAACGAAATAGGTCATCAGCCCGGAGGCGACGGCCGAGGACACGCCTTCCGCGCTGACGAGATAGGGGAACCCCCACATCATCACGAACACCGTGCCGGGGAACTGGACGGTGTAGTGGGTCCACATCCCCAGCCGGGTTCCGGGCTGGGCGAAGGCCTCCGCCAGGGAGGTGCCGGTCTGCCGCAGCGGAAGCGGCACCGGCGCCTCGCCGCCGTGGGGCCGGTTCCGCACGCAGGCAAGGACCAGGACGAGCGACAGCAGTGACAGGGACGCAGCCGAAAGAAAGGCCGGACTCCAGCCGAACCGGTGCAGCACGAAGGCGAACGGAATCGCGCTGA
Organism: Arthrobacter zhaoxinii; assembly: GCF_025244925.1. NCBI lineage: Bacteria > Bacillati > Actinomycetota > Actinomycetes > Micrococcales > Micrococcaceae > Arthrobacter > Arthrobacter zhaoxinii. The sequence goes on along the minus strand of NZ_CP104275.1, from coordinate 1,404,521 downwards.
CAATCTGCCCCAGCTGGCCGACGATGCCGGTGTACTGGGTCAGGACGGGAATCTTCCGGCCGGAGAACCAGGCCGGAAGCAGCCGAAGCACCGAGATGAAGGTCAGCGCATCCCCGGCACCCACCAGCGAGCGTCCCAGGATGCCGGCGCCGACGGATTCGGCAGTGGCCAGCTGGAACTGCCCCGCGAACATCAGTGCCGCTCCCCCCGCGATCAGCAGTCGGGGACCGAAACGGTCCACCAGCACGCCTACGGGTATCTGCAGTCCGGCGTACACCAGCAGCTGAACCACGGTGAAGATGGACAGGACCGATGCGGTGGCGGAGAAGCGCTCGGTGGCTTCGATACCTGCCACGCCAAACGAGGTGCGCTGCGTGACCGCGACCAGATAGGCGAAAACGCCGACACCCCAGACGATCCAGGCACGGGTTCCGTTCATCGGCAGACCTGCCCCGGACAGGGGCGGCGGCCCGGGGCTTTAGGCCGCCCCGGGCCGTTCGTTCCCGTCGTCGCTGCCGTGGCCCTCAGCCGTGCCCTCGGTGGCATGTGGTGCATTCTCCTGATCCGCGTTTTCGCTCGGTTCGCTGCTGTCGGGCCCGGCTGCCTGCTGGGTTTCCGGCCACAGTGCCTCGGATTCCTCTTCGGCCTGCGGGCTGGCCAGGTAGGCCTCCACCGCGGCGCCGATTTCCTCGGCATCCGCGAGTTCGTCGTTGCCCTTGACCAGCAGGGAACGCCGGACTGTGCTTTCGGTGTATTGGTCGTAACGCTTCTCCAGCGTGGTCACGACGCCCTTGACCTCTGCGGAAGCGTCCACCTGTTCGGTGATCTGGCGCTCCACGTCGCGGCCCGCTTCACGCAGCCGGTCGGTCGGCAGCACCAGTGACGCTGCGGCACCGAGGTACTCGAGTCCGGCGACGGCGGCGGGCGGGAACTCAGCCTCGGCCAGGTAGTGCGGTACGTGCACCACGTGACCGACGACGTCGACCCCGGCCTCCACGAGCCGCACCTCCAGGACGTGACCGACGGCGGCCTGGACCTGGGCGATCGGGGTCCAGGAACTGATCCCCTCCACCAGGTCGGGCCGGTTGCCGTGCGTCGTCACGCCGATGGGCCGGGTGTGCGGGACAGGCATGGGAATCGAGTGGACCCAGCAGACCAGGGAAACGTCGAAGGCCTTCACCAGGTGCAGCACGGCCGCCGTGAAGCGCTCCCACTGCAGGTCGGGTTCAAAGCCCGTCAGGAACAGGAACGGCTCCCCCAGCCCGTCGTACATCCGGTGCAGTTCGAGCCGCGGCGGCTCGTAGTCGCTGAGGTGGTCCTCGATAAAGGAAATCTGCGGCCGGCGGGTGCGGTAGTCAATCAGCTGGTCCGCGTCGAACGTGGCCACCAGGTCATGGTCGAGGGCATCGAAGAGCTCATCCCGGATCTGGCTGACCACGTGGCCGGCTTCGGCAAAGCCGGTGAAACCGGCAAGGAGCTTCAGGCCGGACAGGTCCCCGGATTCCGCGACCTCAGGATTCAGATTAAACAGGGTCAACGGATCAAGCATGTCTTACCCCTTCCGGGAACTCACGTGCGCTCTCGGCACAGGACGGTGTCCGCCGGTGTTCGGCTGCTGCTGACCGCTGCTGTGCCCTTCTTCAAGGGTAAACGCCCGGACACGTGTGTTTCATTCCGGGGCCGGGCACGAAGGGGCCCGGCGGATGCAGGACCGGGCGCAACGTTGCGGCGTGCGGGCGTTCTTCAGACTACGATCGGTGGAATAAGCGCAAAGCAACACAGAAACGTGAGGAAGCAGCTTCGTGAACAAAGCCAGTGAACCCAGCCTGTCGGCAGTATCCAGGGACGGGCGGAAGGTTGCCGCCAGCGCCCTCGTGATCGGCGTCGGCCAGACCCCCGACGGTCCCGTCCTCGTCGAAAGCCCGCTTTCGCCCAAGGCCTCTGCTGCCCTGGCTGCTTCGCTGCCGCTGCTCGGCGTCACAGGTGCCGCCGATGAAGTCCACCGCCTGCCGGGCCTGCCCGAGGCCGACGCCGACATGCTGGTCCTTACCGGCCTGGGCAAGGTTTCGGCCGGGGTCGCCCTGACCGAGGAAGCCCTGCGCCGCGCCGCCGGATCGGCCGTCCGCCAGATCGCCGGCACCGCATCGGTCGCCCTGGCACTGCCGGCCGGCACCGTGGCCGACGCCGCCGCCGTCGCCGAGGGTGCCCTGCTCGGCGCCTATAGCTTCACCGAACACCGCAGCGCCGCGACCGCCGGCAAGGTTCCCGCCCCGGTCTCCGAGATCACCGTTATTACTGCAGCCGCCGACGAGAAGGCCCTGAAGCCCGCCCTCGAGCGCGCCCGCATTCTCGGCCGGGCCGTTAATGCGACCCGTACCCTGGTCAACCAGCCGCCGAGCCACCTGTACCCGGAGACCTTCGCAGCCGCCGCCAAGGACCTGGCCAAGGCGCTGCCCGTGAAGGTCACCGTCATGGATGAGAAGAAGCTCGAGCGCGAAGGCTTCGGCGGGATCCTCGGTGTGGGCAAGGGCTCGGCCCGCCCCCCGCGCCTGGTCAAGCTTGAATACGCGCCGGCGCGTCCCAAGGCCACGCTGGCCCTCGTCGGCAAGGGCATCACCTTTGATTCCGGCGGACTGTCCCTGAAGCCCGCTGCCGGCATGCAGGCCATGAAATCGGACATGGGCGGCGCCGCCGTCGTCCTGAACGCCCTGCTCGCCATCGCGGAACTGGGCCTGCCCGTCAAGGTGACGTCCTGGCTGTGCATTGCCGAGAACATGCCCTCCGGCACCGCCCAGCGCCCCTCCGACGTGATGACCACCTACGGCGGCCGCACGGTTGAGGTCCTGAACACCGACGCCGAAGGCCGGCTGGTCATGGCTGACGGCCTGGTCGCCGCCAGCGAGGAAGCCCCCGACGTCATCATCGACGTCGCTACCCTGACCGGCGCCCAGATGATCGCCCTCGGCAACCGCGTGTCCGCCGTCATGGGTGAAGAAGGAGTCCGGGATGCCGTGAAGGCGGCAGCGGACCGCGCCGGCGAGCTGTTCTGGCCGATGCCGATTCCCGAGGAGCTGCGGGCCAGCCTGGATTCCCAGGTGGCCGACATCGCCAACCACGGCGAGCGTTTCGGCGGCATGATGACCGCTGCCACCTTCCTGCAGGAATTCGTCGGCGAAATCAACGGCACCAAGATCCCGTGGGCACACCTGGACATTGCCGGGCCGGCCTTCAACGACGGCTCCCCCTACGGCTACACGCCCAAGGAAGGCACCGGCGTCGCCGTCCGTACGCTGGTGGCCTACGCCGAAGACGTCGTGGCGCGCGCCTCATAGCATCCAAAACGGTTCCGTGAAACGGAACTGACGCTTGTGGCAGGTGTTTCTCATTACACTTCGCCCCCTACCGCCTGTGTTCAAGTGGATGCCGGTGGTGGGGGGCGATAGGGTGAGGACTGATCACAAACGCCCAATAACTCACCGGCGCGCATGGGCGCGTCCAACGAAAACGCGAGGGAGCGTCCAAGTGGCCGATAAGGCAGCTGCGCAAGAGTTCGACATCCTGATCCTCGGCGGAGGCAGCGGCGGCTACGCCGCGGCACTGCGCTCCGTGGAGCTGGGATTCTCCGTAGGTCTGATTGAAAAGGGGAAGCTGGGCGGGACCTGCCTGCACAACGGCTGCATCCCCACCAAGGCGCTCCTGCACTCCGCGGAAATCGCAGAGAATGCCAAGACGGCCTCGAAGTACGGCATCAACGCCACCTTCGACTCCATCGACATGACTGCCGTGAACGCCTACAAGGACAACATCATTGCGGGCAAGTTCCGCGGCCTGCAGGGCCTGATCAAGTCCAAGGGCATCACCGTCATCGAGGGCGAAGGCAAGCTCACCAGCGAGAAGACCATCGAGGTCAACGGCGAGACCTACACCGGCAAGAACATCATCCTGGCCACCGGCTCCTACTCCCGTTCACTGCCGGGCCTGGAAATCGGCGGCAAGGTCATCACCTCCGACCAGGCCCTGAAGATGGACACCGTGCCCAAGAGCGCGGTCATCCTCGGCGGCGGCGTCATCGGCGTCGAATTCGCCTCGGTCTGGAACTCCTTCGGCGTGGACGTCACCATCGTCGAGGGCCTGCCCTCCCTGGTCCCCAACGAAGACGCAGCCATCATTAAGCAGCTGGAGCGCGCGTACAAGAAGCGCGGCATCAAGTTCAGCACCGGCATCTTCTTCGACAACGTCCAGCAGAACGACGACGGCGTCGTCGTCACGCTGGCCGACGGAAAGACCTTCGAAGCCGACCTGCTGCTCGTCGCCGTGGGCCGCGGCCCCGTCACCGCCAACCTGGGCTACGAAGAAGCCGGCCTGACCATGGACCGCGGCTTCGTCATCACCAACGACCGCCTGCACACCGGCGTCGGCAACATCTACGCCGTGGGCGACATTGTTCCCGGCCTGCAGCTGGCCCACCGCGGTTTCCAGCAGGGCATCTTCGTTGCCGAAGAAATCGCCGGCCTGAAGCCCGTTGTGGTTGACGACGTCAACATCCCCAAGGTCACCTACTGCGAGCCGGAAATCGCCTCCGTCGGCCTGACCGAAGCCAAGGCCAAGGACAAGCTGGGCGCCGAGAACGTCCAGGTCCAGGAATACAACCTGGCCGGCAACGGCAAGACCTCCATCCTCGGTTCCTCCGGCCTCATCAAGATGGTCCGCGAGAAGGACGGCCCCATCGTGGGTGTGCACATGATCGGCGGCCGTATCGGCGAGCAGATCGGTGAAGCCCAGCTGATCGTCAACTGGGAGGCGTACCCTGAGGATATTGCCAGCCTGATCCACGGCCACCCGACGCAGAACGAGGCGATCGGCGAAGCCGCTATGGCACTTGCCGGCAAGCCCCTTCACGGTTAGCACCTGAGATTCACTCCCCCGGGCCGCATCCCGCCTTGCGGCTGCGGCCCGGGGGAAATCATCACCAGCACCAGCGGCACGGCTGGTCACAAAAAAGATCTATCAAGGAGAAACGGGGACAATATGTCTGAAACCGTGAACTTACCAGCCCTCGGCGAGTCCGTCACCGAAGGCACCGTCACCCGCTGGCTGAAGAACGTGGGCGACCGCGTCGAGGTCGACGAGCCGCTGCTCGAGGTATCCACCGACAAGGTCGATACGGAAATCCCCTCCCCCGTTGCCGGCGTGATCGAGGAAATCCTCGTAACCGAAGACGAAACCGCCGAGGTCGGCGCTGCGCTCGTACGCATCGGTGACGGCTCCGGTTCCGGCGAGCAGAAGGACGACGGCGGCAGCGCCGCCAACCAGGAAGCTCCGGCACAGGAAGCTGCCGAAGAAGCTCCCGCTCCCGCGGCTGAAGAGGCTCCGGCCGCTGAAGAAGCTCCCGCCTCCGATTCCGGCTCCGGTGAGGGCACCGAGGTCACCCTCCCCGCCCTCGGCGAGTCGGTCACCGAAGGCACCGTCACCCGCTGGCTCAAGGCCGTGGGCGACGACGTCGAAATGGACGAGCCGCTGCTCGAGGTTTCCACCGACAAGGTCGACACCGAGATCCCCTCCCCGGTAGCCGGCAAGCTGCTGGAAATCCGGGTCAACGAAGACGACACGGCTGAGGTCGGTTCCGTCCTGGCCGTCATCGGTTCCGGTGCGGCTGCCCCCGCCAAGGCCGAGCCCAAGGGAGCCGAGCCCGTAGCGGCCGCCTCCAAGGACGAGCGCGAAGCGCCGGCCGTTGAGCCGGAGAAGAAGGAAGCCCCCAAGCAGGAGGCTCCGAAGCAGGAAGCCCCCAAGGCCGAGGCTCCCAAGCAGGAAGCTCCGAAGCAGGAAGCGCCCAGCGCTTCCAACGACGGCGGCACCTACGTAACGCCGCTGGTGCGCAAGCTCGCCAACCAGCACGGTGTCGACCTCGCCGGCATCAAGGGCTCCGGCGTCGCCGGCCGCATCCGCAAGCAGGACGTCCTCGAGGCCGCAGAGGCCAAGAAGGCTGCGTCCTCCCAGCCGGCTGCTTCAGCTCCTGCCGCCCCCGCCGCCTCTGAAAAGGCAGCACCGGCGCAGATCAGCGAAGCCAGCGCCAAGCTCCGCGGCACCACGGTGAAGGCCCCCCGCATCCGCCAGACGATTGCACGCCGCATGCGTGAATCCCTGGAGGAGTCGGCACAGCTGACGCAGGTGCACGAGGTCGACATGACCCGCATTGCGGCGCTCCGCCAGAAGGCCAAGAACAACTTCCAGCAGCAGAATGGCGCGAAGCTCACCTTCCTGCCGTTCATTGCCAAGGCAGTGGTCGAGGGCCTGAAGCAGCACCCGGTCCTCAACGCCTCGTACAACAACGAGACGCAGGAAATCACGTACCACGACGCCGAGCACCTCGCGATTGCCGTGGACACCGAGAAGGGCCTGCTGGTTCCGGTCATCAACGACGCCGGTGACCTGAACATCACCGGCCTGGCCAAGAAGATCGCCGACGTCGGCAGCCGCACGCGCAACAACAAGATCGGCCCCGACGAGCTCTCCGGCGGCACGTTCACCATCACGAACATCGGCAGCGTCGGAGCCCTCTTCGACACCCCGATCATCAACCAGCCGCAGGTCGGCATCCTGGGCACGGGCGCGATCGTCAAGCGTCCCATGGTGGTCACCGACGCCGAGGGCAATGACAACATTGCCATCCGTTCGATGATGTACCTCTCCCTGACGTACGACCACCGCCTGGTGGACGGCGCCGATGCAGGCCGCTTCCTGCAGACGCTGAAGGCACGTCTGGAAGAAGGCAACTTCGAGGCAGACCTGGGGCTCTAGTTCCGGTTCCGCTTAGGCAGTGCGCTCTCCCGTTACCGGGAGGGCGCACTGCGTCTTTAACCGGCGGCAGCCCGGCGGAAGTTTCTCTACAAGTTGTAGAAAAGTTACCGCACAACCCCCGGTTTCCGGCGGGTTACTGACTGCGAGTCGATAAACTCGGAGTATGGACTTCCTTCACAACTTCCTCGTTTTCCTGCACATCCTGGGTGCAGCCATCATCGTCGGCCTCTGGATTGCCCGAATCAAGAATCCGACGGTACTGCCCGGCCAGTTCCACGGTGCCCTGCTGCAGCTGGTCACCGGCCTGGCGCTGGTGGCCGTCAATGAAATGGGCGACGGCGACGTCAACCACATGAAGGTCGGCATCAAGCTGCTGATCACCCTGGTGATTGCCGTGCTGGCCTTCATCGGACAGCGCCGCTACAAGAAGGACGAAAAGGTCTCCCCGGCACTGGCGAACGGTGTGGGTATCCTCGCGGTTATCAACATTGCCGTAGCCACTATGTGGTAGTCCGCACAACAGCGGAAATAGGATGGGATGGTGCGCCGGCTTGTTGCCGGCCCCGTCCCATCACTGTTTTAAGGAGACCCCCATGGCTACAGTCCGTTCAGCCCACACCGTCTGGAACGGCGACCTCTTCAACGGCAAGGGAGACGTCACCCTCGACTCCTCCGGCCTTGGAACCTACGACGTTACGTGGAAGGCCCGCGCCGAGGAGGCCAACGGGAAGACCAGCCCTGAGGAACTTATTGCCGCGGCCCACTCGGCCTGCTTCTCCATGGCTTTCAGCAACGCGCTTGCCGAGGCAGGCAAGACGGCAGAGCGGATCTCCACATCCGCAGACGTGACCTTCGTTCCGGGCACGGGCATCACCGGCAGCCACCTCAAGGTCACCGCCGTCGTTCCCGGCCTGACGGCGGAGCAGTTTGACGACATTGCCGAGTCGGCGAAGACCGGCTGCCCGGTCTCGCAGGCACTGACCGGCATCGAAATCACCATGGACGCCACGCTGGAGTCCTAGCAGCCCGCTCCCAGCAGCACAGAGGGCCCCTGTTCCGTTCGGAACAGGGGCCCTCTGTGCTGCTGGACAGGCCGGTCCCCATTTTCCCGGGCACGGGCGTAGATGGCCGGGAACGGGTGGTCGTTGCTGGTACGTGCGCGTACGGTTTTCTGTAAGCGAGCCAGGCCGGTGCGCCGGGCAAGCGGGCCAGATATGATCGCAACTGCGTCTGAAGGTGAAGGTATGAACCTCACTCCCAAGGAAATAGACAAGCTTTACGTATACCAAGTGGCGGATTTGGCCCGTAAGCGGCGCGAGCGGGGCACCAAGCTCAATGTCAGCGAGGCCACCGCCCTCATCTGCGAGGCGATCCTGGAGGGTGCCCGCGACGGCCGGACCGTCGCAGAGGTGATGGAACTCGGTAAGACCATTGTCTCTGAAAGCCAGTGTATGGACGGCGTCCGTGAGCGGCTGCCCCTCCTGCAGATCGAGGCGACCTTCGTCGACGGCAGCAAGCTCGTCTCCTGTCACGATCCCATCGGGGTGTGACTTGACCTGGCCCACCGAGCCGCGTGCAACGGTGGTGCTGGTCGGAGGACATGAGAGCGGCAACGGGACGGATCTTTCATTCGTCACGGCTTCCTTTCCGGACGCCCTCGTTACTCCCGCCGGCCGACCTCTGCACAATGTCCTCACGCGGCTGCGCCAGGACACTGCCGACGGAGCGGACACGGCACCCGTCGTCGTGCTGCCGATGACCTTCGGCCGTAACCCGACCCTCGTCGCGGACACGGCGAAGACGCTCCGCTGGCTGGAAGCAGGGGCCGTCCCGCACGGTGCCGCCCCGGCCCCGCTGGCCCTGGCGGACCAATTCGGCACCCCCGACCATCTCACGGCGTGGCTTCGGGCCGCCGCCGTGGAGGTGCGCAGGCTGGCCCCGGAGGCGGCAGTGCTGATCGTCGCGGACGCAGGCAATCCCTTCGATGATGCGGAGCTCTACCGCATCGCGCATCTGGTGCGCACGCACGGGGCGGGCAACCTGGTGGAGGTTGCCGCCGTCACCGACGCGGAGGCACTCCTGGAGGCCGTACGGAGGCTGGGTCTTCTCGGCAGCACGGAGACGGTGGTTGTTCCCGCAGGATTTCGGCGGGTGCCCACCGTGCACGGTGAAGCGGTGCCCTTCGGCGAGGGAGGTTTCGCCGAGGCCCGGTTCTACGGTGCACTGCTGAGCGAGCAGGCGGTGCTTCGCGTTATCGGCGAGCGTGTTCGCGACGCACTGCACAACCTCGGCCACGGCTCCACCGGTATTGACGCCGGACTGCAGGCGGATCACGGTCACGGTTACGCGCACTCACACGCCTTTGACGCGGACAGCGGCCATCCCCACAACCACGGGGCGGCCGACGGCCACACCCATCCCCACCCAACGCCGATCACCTTGAGTTGATCGGAACACCGCGTGCAGCGACGCTGCGCCGCAAGGGAAGGAACAACCATGCTGGGCAGCCCTACCTACCACCACCGCGAAGAAGAGATCGAGATCAACGCCGGCAGGCCGAGCGTCACCCTGCTGGTGAGCAACACCGGCGACCGGGCCGTGCAGGTCGGCTCGCATTTTCACTTTTTCGAGACCAACAAGGCGCTTTTGTTCGAACGCGAACTGGCCTACGGCATGCACCTCGATGTGCCGGCAGGTACCGGAATCCGCTTCGAAGCAGGTGACACCCGCGAGGTGACCCTCACCGCGTACGCCGGAAACCGGCGGGTCATTGGCTTCAACAACCTCGTCGACGGCGGGCTCGACTCTGCGGCAACGAAGATCCGGGCCATGGCGCGGATGAAGGAGCTCGGATTTTCCGACGGGAAACCGGGCTCCAAACCCAGTGCAAACAACGCGGGCCCTGCAGCACAAACGGGCCGCCCAGAAGAGGGGAAGCAGTGATGGCGAAAATCTCGCGCAAGCAGTATACCGACCTCTTTGGTCCGACCACCGGCGACCGGGTCCACCTGGCCGATTCCAATCTGGTGATCGAGATCGAGAAGGATTACAACGAGGGCCATTACGGTGACGAGGTGGTCTACGGCGGCGGCAAGACCGCACGTGACGGCATGGCGGCCGATCCCCAGGCAACTTCCGCTGAAGGCGTGCTTGACCTGGTGATCACCAACGCAATCATCCTGGACCCGGTGCTGGGTGTCATTAAGGGCGACATCGGTGTGCGTGACGGCAAGATCGCCGGTATCGGCAAGTCCGGCAACCCGCACACCCAGAGCGGAGTCGATCCGCGCCTGGTGGTTGGCCCCGGGACCGAGCTGCTGGCCGGCGAGCACTTCATCGCCACCCCCGGCGGCATCGACTCACACGTGCACTATATTTCGCCGGAACAGGCACTGGCCGCCCTCTCCAACGGCATCACGACCCTCTTCGGCGGCGGCACGGGACCCACCGACGGCACCAACGGCGTCACCACGACTCCCGGCGTCTGGAATCTCGCCCGACTGCTGGAATCGGCCGAAGGGATGCCGGTCAACATGGGCTTCCTCGGCAAGGGGAACGGCTCGCTGCCCGATGCCCTGATAGAACAGGTCGAGGCCGGCGCATGCGGACTCAAGGTACACGAGGACTACGGCACGACGCCGGCTGCGCTCAGCAACGCACTCTCCGTGGCCGATGACTATGATGTGCAGATCTCGGTGCATACAGACAGCCTCAACGAGGCCGGCTATGTGGAGGACACCCTTGACGCCATCGACGGCCGCACCATCCACACCTTCCACACCGAGGGTGCCGGCGGCGGCCATGCCCCGGACATCATCAAGGTGGCCGGCCACCCGAACGTGCTCCCGTCCTCGACGAACCCGACCCTGCCCTACACCGTCAATTCGGTGGATGAGCTGCTCGACATGGTGATGGTCTGCCACCACCTCTCCCACGACGTCCCCGAAGACGTCGCCTTCGCGGATTCCCGGGTGCGGGCCGAGACGATCTCCGCGGAGACGGTTTTCCACGATGAAGGGATCATTTCGATGGTCTCGTCCGACTCCCAGGCAATGGGTCGCATCGGCGAATCGTTTATGCGCACCTTCCAGATCGCCCACCACTGCAAGGACCAGCGCGGCGCGCTGCCGGAGGAGAGCGGCGACAACGATAATTTCCGGGTGCTGCGCTTCCTCGCCAAGATCACGATCAACCCGGCCATCACCCAGGGCGTGTCCGACTACATCGGCTCACTGGAGGCCGGCAAGATCGCCGATATCGTGCTTTGGCCGATCCAATCCTTCGGCGCCAAGCCCCGGCTGATCGTCAAGGGCGGCTTGATCAACTGGGCACTGATGGGTGATCCGAATGCCTCGCTGCCCACCCCGCAGCCCGTGTTTTACCGGCCCATGTTCGGTGCGCAGGGCAAGGCGCTGCAGAGCACACGGGTGACCTTCATGTCGAAGGCGGCCATCGACAAGGGCGTGCCGGAGCGGCTCGGGCTGGAGAGCCAGGTGCTGCCGGTGCAACGCTGCCGCGGCATCGGCAAGGAGCACATGGTCCGCAACAACGCGACGCCTGTGATCGAGGTGGACCCGGAGACATACGACGTGACGTACAACGGCACGCTGGCCACCATCCCGCCGGCCCAGTCCCTGCCGATGACCCAGCTGTTCTTTCTCGCGTAGGGACACGGCATGTCGGATGTACGCCAGTTGCTGACCAGCCTGCAGTTCGCTGACTCGGCGTTTCCCAGCGGCTTCTATACGATGTCGCACGGGCTCGAGGGCTACAGGCAGGCGTGGCTCGTGTCTGCCGACGGAGTGCAGCAGCTGCTGGCCGATCTGCTGCTGCACTCCGTCGGTCCCGGGGACGCAACGGCACTTGCTGCAGCGCACCGCGCAGCGGACCACGGCGACGTCGGCCTCGTGCAGGAGGTCGACCAGCGGCTGTTCGCCTCGAAACTAAACGCCGAAATGCGCACCGCCTCCGTACGCAGCGGCCACCAGCTGATTGATCTGGGGGCCGAATTGATTGACCAGGGACTCCTCGCCGAGTATGCCGAGCGGGTACGGCGGCGTAGCACGCCCGGCTGCCAGCCGGTCGCGGCGGCGGTGGTGTACGCAGCCAACGGAGTCGCGACCCGGCAGGCCGTTGCATCGGACCTGTTCGCCTTCTCGGCGAGCTTCGTCGGGGCCGCCCTTCGCCTGCGGCTGACAGACCACCGGCAGGCGCAGGCCATTCTGCTTCAGACATCCCCTGTCATGGAGCAGGTGACGGAGGCCGCCCTGGAGCGCAATCTCGCGGATCTTGGCGGCTTTGCGCCCATGGCGGACGTCATGTCAGCACAGCATGAGAGGGCCGAGGCACGCTTGTTCGCCAGTTAGGACGCAGTCGGGACACGAACGAAACGGCGCCGATGGGCGCCCACATGAAAACAGCAGATCCACCGGAAACGAGGACTTCATGAGTGAGAACGTGTTGAGGATTGGCATCGGCGGGCCCGTGGGCAGCGGCAAGACGGCGCTGACGGAAGCGCTGGTGCCGTTGTTGATCGAGGCCGGGCGCACCCCCGGCGTCATCACCAATGACATCTATACCCAGGAGGATGCCCACCACGTGCGCAGGGAGCTGGCCGGCATCCTCGACCCGGAGCGGGTGATCGGCGTCGAGACCGGCTCCTGTCCGCATACGGCCGTGCGCGACGATCCGACCATGAACCTCGCCGTCGGCGCGGAGATGCTGGAACGGTTTCCCGACATCGACACGCTCATTTACGAGTCGGGCGGCGACAACTTAACGCTTACCTTCTCCCCGGCGCTTGCCGATGTTTTTGTGTTCGTACTGGACACCGCTGAGGGCGAGAAGATGCCGCGCAAGCGCGGTCCCGGCATCACCGACAGCGACATCCTGGTGATCAACAAGATCGACATCGCGCAGTACGTCCGCACCGACCTCAACGTGATGGAGTCCGACGCACACCGGGTACGCGAGGATCGGCCCGTGGTGCTGACCAATTCCCTCACCGGGTTCGGCGTCGATGAACTCCACCAACAAATCATGTCGCAGTGGAACGGTGCCAGAACCGAGCTCATCGGATGACCCTCAAAGCGACGGAACAGCGAAGTGCGCCGGCACCCGGCGGGAACACCGCGACGGGTGCCGGCGGTCTCGCGAGCGTGAGCCCTCTCCCCCGTCCGCCGGTTTCCCGCGACGCCGGACGGAGAGAACCCAACGCGGGCGGCTACCGACTCGAGCCGGCGTTCTATGAGCCCGGCCGGGTGCCTGCGGAAATTCGGCGGCACACCGAGGAAGAGTGGAGGAACCTGCCCGTCGGCAGCCCGGGCAAAGTCGGCATTCTGCAGCTTGGGTTCGCCTGCAACCGGGGCCGTACCGAGCTGGTGCAGCACTACCAGAAGTCACCGTTGCAGATCATGCATCCGCTCTATTTCAACCCGCTCCGCCCCGACATGGCCTACACCTACCTCATGTCCTCGGGCGGCGGCATTCTGCAGGGAGACCGGCTGCGCACCGATTTGAGCTTCGGTCCCGGCACTTCGGCGCACATCACCACTCAGACCCAGACCCGGGTCTACCGCATGGACCATGACTACGCCTCCGCGCTGATGAACATCACGGTCGAAGAAGGCGCCTATGTGGAGTACCTGCCCGAGCCAGTGGTGCCCTTCGCCGCTTCGCGCCATTACCAGCAGACATCGGTGGTGATCGACGAGTCCGCAACCTTGCTGCTCGGCGACACCATGTACGCGGGCAGGCTCGCACGCGGGGAGCGGCACGCCTACGATGTGTACGCCTCCGACCTCGAGGTGCGGCGGCCCGACGGCCGTTTGGTTGCCCTGGACCGGGTTCGGCTCAGCCCGGGAGCGGGAGCCGACGGAGCGGTCTCCGGCGCCACCGGGCTCGGCGTGCTTGCCAACCACGATGTGCTCGCCATGCTGTACGTCTTCACACCCCTTGTTCCGGCGGCCCGGCTCGCTGATACCCTGCATCGTGCGCTTGGTGAAAGCGGCGGTGACCTGATCTTCGGGGTGAGCACGTTACCCGGTGATGCCGGCGTGTGGATGCGCCTGGTGGGCAACGACACCGTAGCTGTGGCGGCCGCAAACACGGCCGCCGCATCGGCGGTGCACGAGTTGCTGACCGGGAAGCGGGCACCCGCAATTCGGAAGAGCTAGAGAGGGGTCTAACGGTGAGTGAACAAGCGAACACGCAAGAGAAGGCTGTCGGCCCGGGGCGCTCCTACCGGGCGCAGGTGGTGCTCGCCTTCATTCCGGTCGCGCTGCTGCACATCGCGGGCTTCGGACTGTTCTTCTTCCTGGTCGAACCGCTGCATCTGCAGCTGGGCTCCTCGGTCTTCGGGGTTGGCATCGCCGTGGTGGCCTACGTCCTCGGCGTGAGGCACGCCTTCGATGCCGACCACATCGCTGCGATCGACAACACCACCCGCAAACTCGTGGACCTGCGCAAGCCGGCCGCCGGGGTCGGATTGTTCTTCTCCCTGGGGCACTCCACCATCGTCTTCCTCATGGCGGCGCTGCTGGCGCTCGGGGTGAGCTGGGCGGTAGGGCTGAGCGATGACGGCAACGAGGTACGCAACGGCCTCGGTGTCTTCGGCACGGTCGTCTCCGGAGTCTTCCTGCTGCTCATCGGACTCATCAATGCCGTGGCGTTCATCGGAATCCTCAAGGTCTGGCGGGCCTCGCGCAACGGCGACCTCGACGAGCTGGAGCTGGAGCGGCACCTGCAGGGCCGGGGCCTCATCAGCCGCCTCATCCGGCCGATGCTTCGGACGATCGACCGCCCGGGGAAGATGTATGCCGTTGGCTTTTTGTTTGGGCTCGGCTTCGACACCGCCAGCGAGATTGCCCTGTTGGTGCTGGCCGGGACCGGGGCGGCTACGGGGCTTCCCTGGTACGCCATCCTCTGCCTGCCCCTGATCTTTGCCGCAGGCATGAGCCTGTTCGACACACTCGATTCGGCCGTGATGGTGAAAGCCTATGGCTGGGCAAGCGTTAACGCGGTTCGCAAGCTGTACTACAACCTCACCATTACCGGGCTCTCAGTCATGATTGCCGTCATGATCGGCGGCATTGAGCTGGTCGGGTTGCTGAACGAGAAACTGGGGCTGCGGGACCCGCTCACCGGGTGGGTAGCCGGCATCGACCTCGAGAACGTGGGCTACATTGTCGTGGCCACGCTGATACTGGTCTGGTTGACCTCCACTGCGTACTGGCGGTTGGGCCATGTGGAGGAGCGATGGGCGCTGGCGAGCGGCGGGGCCGGCGCCGGGGGCGGCGCGGCCGGCCCCGGCGGGCCGGGAACACCGCCGGACGAGGCCCCGCGAAAGGAACAGATATGAGCAGCGCCAGCGCGGCATCGCCGAACCCGTCCATCTCGGGTGCGGGCTGGCTGAAGGGCTGGTGCCAGGGTCTCTCGCAGATCTTCTTCCAGAGCAATATCTACACGGCGCTGCTGATTCTGGCCGCCTTCGTTGTGGTCGACTGGCGTCTTGCCCTGCTCGTGCTGATCGGCTGTGCGGGAAACACGGTGGCCGGGCGCCTCCTCAAGGCCGATTCGTCATCGGTGACGTCGGGCCTGGAAGGCTTTTGCGGCGCTCTCGTCGGTGCTGCGACGTTCTCCACCATTGGGGGTCAGTGGGCGGCATATCCGATCACCCTGATCGGCGGTTTACTCTGCGCCCCGGTGACATGGCTGGTGGTTGCGCTGTTCACCAAGACACCGCTGAGGGTGTTCTCCCTGCCGTCCACGACGGCACCGTTCTGCATCGTGGCGACGGGCATACTGCTCAGCACGGAGGCACTGCACGTGACCTCGGCGCCGTCGGCCACCATCGACTCAGAACCGCTCGCTTTTGCACGCTCCCTGCTGACGAATGTGTCCGAGGTGGTGCTGATCAACAACGTCTGGTCCGGGGCGCTGATTCTGCTCGGGCTGTTCGTGGCGAGCTGGAAAGTAGGGCTGGCGGGGCTGCTGGGCAGCGTGGTGGGGAGCCTGTGCGCACTGGCAATGGGCGAAAGCCTCACTGAGACGGCGAACGGCCTGGCCGGTTACTCCGGTGTGCTCACCGCGATTGCCCTCGCGGTGGTTTTCCTCCGCAGCAGCACGCTCTCATGGGTTCTGGCCGTGATTGGAACCGTGGTGACGGCGGTGGTGACGGTGATTATGCACGATCTTTCAGCTCCCACCTACACCTGGCCGTATATCCTCACCACCTGGGTGTTCCTGGTGATCGCCCACTACCTTCCCGCAGCCAGGCGCACGTAAGCGGGACTTTCAGAGCGCTGCCCCCACCCACAGGCCAATCACGGCGGCGGCGACGGAGAGCACCAGCATAACGATGCCGCTGATGAAGGAGGCACCGTAGCGGCCCTCCTTGATCAGCTGCACCGTTTCGTAGCTGGCGGTGCTGAAGGTGGTGTAGCCGCCCAGGAACCCCGTCCCGATCACGATACTGAGGTCGGTCGACACGAAGTGCTCGATGGTGAGGCCGGTGAGCAGACCGAGTACCAGGGACCCGGAGACGTTGATGATTGTCGTCGCCCACGCAAACCGCGTCTTGAGGTGGGCGCGGATGAGTCCGTCGATGACGAACCGCGCTGTTGCACCTATCCCGCCGGCCAGCGCCAGCAGCAGGAAAATTCCGGGGGTCATGAAGCATCCTCCTGCTTATGCTGCCGGCCCGGGCCACGGGCGTGGAGACTGCTTGCGGCTGCGATGCCCACCCAGGTGGCGCAGGCACCGACAATTACCGTGCCGAGGGCATAGATTATGGCGGTCCAGGGAAACCCGTCGCGGAAGAGCACGGCCGTGTCGGTGGCCAGGGAGCTGTAGGTAGTGAAGCCGCCGCAGAAGCCGGTCCCGAGCAGCAGCTTGAGGTTCTTGCCGGTCGGGCCGGAACTGTCCAGGCGGGTGACTGCCTCGTAGAGGTAGCCGAGCAGAAAGGCGCCGACCACGTTGATGATCGGGATCGCCACCGGCACTTCACCGAGGTTCGGGATGGCCAGGGACAGGCCCTCGCGGCTGGCAGCACCGGCTGCGCCTCCGAGGGCGACTAGCCCGATGGGGCCCCAGCGCAGGTATTGTGGTCGCATTCGAGCAATCATTCCTTGCTTCGAGGATGGGTGGCACATGCACCGTGGCGGGCTGCGGCCACGCGCACGGGTCGCCCGGGGTCCCCGCCGAAAAATACGGCGCTATGTCTTGGGGAATCGGGGAAAATACCCATCCTGAGGCTACTCCGGCCCTTTCCGGGCTTCAACGCCGGCGGGCCATTGATCCGCTGTGCGGCGTCAATTGGGTTTCCTGCTGCTCCGGCCCGCCGGGCTCCATGACCGGGCGCCGTTCGGACTGGCCCGAACCGCTGGTGCGCGGTCCGGGCCACTCCACCGGGGTTTCCGTAGCCTAGGTGCCTCTAGTGC